>NZ_BMGT01000003.1:0-600000 GCF_014640335.1 Edaphobacter dinghuensis
GGGCGACAACATCTCGCTCGAGATCACGCTGCACACCCCGGTGGCCATGGAGAAGGGCCTCCGCTTCGCCATCCGCGAAGGCGGACGCACCGTCGGCGCAGGCACCATCTCCGAAATCATCAAGTAATTGGCAACATGGCCGGAGGCAGCAAGTCTGTCTCCGGCCATGCCTTGCTATTCAAAAATAAAGGGATTTTGCAGCGGAAGCATGTTTTTCAGCAAAATCGGTTAGGATAGAAAGATGCGCGAAATTATCACATTGCAATGCCCCGAGTGCAAGAACAGGAATTACTCGACGACGAAGAACAAGAAGACGACCACTGGCCGTCTGGAGTTCTCGAAGTTCTGCAATACCTGCCGCAAGCACACGGACCACAAAGAGACGAAGTAAGCAGTTTGGCCGGCGGCTCATGGCTTTTTAGCCAGGGGCTCGCAGCCCGGCTGAAGGTTTGACCGGGGGAGTAAGCTCAACGGTTAAACTGTCGGTCTCCAAAACCGAACTTCTCGGTTCGAATCCGAGCTCCCCCGCCAGTATCTCCGGCCGCAGAGTCCGGATGCAGCACAAGAATTTAGCAGCACGAAGATTGAGGCAGCACTATGGCCAAGACGGTAGCAGTAGCAGAACAGACAACGCCCGGAGTGCAACAGCTTAAGAACCAGCCGGAACGCCTGCGAGAGTTCCTCAAGGAAGTGCGCAGCGAGATGCGCAAGGTCTGGTGGCCGGGATGGCCCGAAGTTCAGTCCACGACGGTCGTGGTCATCATTACCGTCTTTATCTTCGCGGGCTACTTCTGGCTGGTCGATAACATCATCGGCCGCGCGATTGAGGCGCTCCTGCATGCGCTGACCGCAAGCTAGGCAGATTTTGGAAGTCCGGTAGCATAAGTAGAGAGAAGTAAACGATGCGCGAAGAAGGCACAACGATGGCGGCAGAAGAACAGAATCCGGAAGAGCAGACCCTCGCGGCGAACGCCGGCGAGCAGGCATCCACTGAGAATTCGGAGGAACAGCTCGCTCCGCCGGTGAATGAAAACTTCAAGTGGTACATCATCCACGCCTACTCCGGCTTTGAGCGTAAGGTGCGCGAATCGCTGGAGAGCCGCATCGCGGCCTTCGGTCTGCAGAACAAGATCGGCCGCATCATGATTCCGACCGAGCCGGTCACCGAACTTCGCAACGGCAAGAAGTACACCATCGAGCGTGTCTTTCTTCCCGGCTATGTGCTGGTCGAGATGGATCTCGACAACGACCTCTGGCACGTCATCAAGAACACGCCTCGGGTCACGGGCTTCCTTGGCACCGGCGATAACCCGGTGGCGCTCTCCGAGCAGGAGGTCAGCTCCATCCTCTTCCGCTCCGACGTGTCTAAGGACAAGCCTGCGCTGAAGATCAAGTTCGACAAGGGCGAGCAGGTCCGCATCAACGAAGGACCATTCGCCAACTTCACCGGAGCCGTCGACGAGGTCAACGAAGACAAGCAGACGCTCAAGGTCATGGTCAGCATCTTTGGCCGTTCCACCCCGGTCGAGATCGAGTTCTCGAAGGTGGACAAGGTTACGGAATAAGCAGTGCTTCCGCCGAACAGCGGAAGAAGAGTTTGGAATTACCTATCTTATTTCAGCCCAGGCTATGGCCCCGGCTGGGAAGCATAAAGAGGATTTACCGCAATGGCACCGAAGAAGATTACTGGATACGTCAAGCTTCAGATCATGGCCGGCAAGGCCACCCCGGCACCCCCGGTCGGTCCCGCGCTCGGTCAGGCGCAGGTCAACATCATGGAGTTCTGCAAGCAGTTCAACGACCGCACCAAGGCTCCCGATCTGGCTGGCCTCACGATCCCCGTGGTCATCAGCGTCTACGCCGATCGCACTTTCAGCTTCATCACCAAGACGCCTCCGGCGCCGGTGCTGCTGTTGAAGGCTGCTGGAATCGAGAAGGGCTCGGGCACTCCGAACAAGGAGAAGAAGGGCAAGGTCACCGAGAAGCAGATCATCGCAATCGCCACCCAGAAGATGCCGGACATGAACGCCGCCACGGTTGAGGCAGCCGCCAAGACCATCCGCGGAACCGCTCGCTCGATGGGCATTGAAGTCATCGGCTAATCGCAGCAAGCTATCGTTCCAATCAAGAGAGACACCGGAAGACCGTTGATGGCAGTTGCCAGCGGCTCTCCGGTGTTTTCTTTTAATTCGTACAACCGATACCGCCTCAGGCAAAAAGTCTCTGCTGAACGGCAACACCCACGCTCTCCGGAGGTTTGCGGGTAGCATCCACTGGTTGCGGCATCACATCCAGCGGACGTTGCCCAAGGCCATGCAGCTGACGCGCCTGCTCGACCATCAGAGCCAGCTTTCGACGATAGTCCGGCGCGGCGAAGTCGGCGTGGTCGAAGCGCTTGGCGTAGTCAGCCTGTAGCGAAGGGAAGTGCTCACGAACGAAGCTCAGGTAAGTAGGACGTGAGCACGGCTTGAGGAAGAGGGGATTGGCAGCCAGAAAGTTGGCGCCAACCTCCGCCGCTCGACGAGCCATCTCATTGAGGGCTTCCTGTGTATCGGTAATTCCTGGCAACAGCGGACAGCAGAGGATGCCGGTGCGTAGCCCCGCCTCGCGCAGCCGTTTGACCGCCCGGAAGCGCAGATCAGGGCGCGGCGCACGTGGCTCCAGCAACCGCGCCAGCTCCGTGTCCGGTGTAGTGATGGTGATGTGGAGCACAAGCTTGTTGTGCTTTGCGATCTCCGTGAGCAGATCGATGTCGCGTTCAATCAGACGCGACTTGGTGACGATACCGAGACGATGGCCCTGGCGACGAGCAAAAACCTCGAGCAGGCTACGTGTGATCCGCGCACGTCGCTCGATAGGCTGGTAGGGATCGGTCGCTGTGCCGAGGGCGATCTCGTCGGCAGGGTCGATCCTGCGCAGCTCCTGCTCCAGCAGCCATGCTGCATTTTGCTTGAGGAAGATAATGCGCTCAAAGTCGAGCGGATCGCGCAGCTCCATGAACTCGTGCGTGTAGCGGGCGTAACAATATTTGCAGCCAAACTCGCAGCCGCGATAAGGGTTGATGCTCCAGGCAAGCCAGCGCAGACGCTTCGAGGTGGATTTGTTGAGAATGCTGCGGACTTCGAGAGACTTGAACTCGACCAGATGGCCATCGTCAGCATGTTCGGCGTGACAGGCGAGTCGCGCAATGCCGGTCAGCTGCGGCAGGATGGGGAAGAGCGCTTCATTGTTCGACCCGATTATTTTCGCCATATGTTCGCCTTATTGTGACGACATTAGCTCCGTCCGACGACCGTGTCAAGAGACGATTTCCACGCTGATTTCAATGCAGTTTCGGCCAAAATCAAAGCTCAGCCGACCGTAGGTTGATACTCCTTGAATCCGGCCTTGGTCATTCCGTGCTGTGCCTCCGGGTTCTTCATGAAGGTCTCCCATATAAACGCGCTGCGGGCGTTCTCGGCCATCAGTAGCGTGATTCCGGTGTCGATGCCGACAACGTCGGTGTCGTACCACTTCTTCAGGGGATTGAAGGCATCGACGAAGCCGTAGCGGCACCACGCCTGCGGATAGTTCTTTCTGATGTTTCGGATGACGCGCATGGTCGCGTCGGGCAGAAACGGCAGCGAGCCACCCGCCGCGGCGGGCACGACAGTGCCGTCGATCGGTCCCATCGCCGGTGGTCCGCCCCAGATGACATAGCCTTTTTCGGAGTCCGAGGCAGTGATGCCCCACAGATCGTTGCTGTAATCGGGAAATATCTTGTTCAGTTCGATGCAGAAACGGCGGTGCACATCGGTGGCGATGGCCGAGTTCTGGAAGTAGTCGGCGTAGTTGTCCTTCTTGCGGCGAAAATCGAACCAGGCCTGCGAATACTGATGCACAAACAGCGGAGCGAACGAGCCGATGTAGCGCAGACCGTCGTACTCAAAGGTGGTGCGCTTCCACGCCGTCCACGCCTGCGGATTCAGCGGATGCGCCGACGACCCCATCCCCAGCAGATAGATCATCATCAGCTCGCTGTAGTAGTCCCACTTGTAGGGCAGAAAGCCGATCTCTGGCGTCCAACCCATCGGCAGCAGCGTCGTGTCTTCCGAGAGCCACGTCCAGTCGACACGATTGAATATGGCGTCCGACAGGCCGTTCACCCCACGGTCGTTGAAGTGTTGACGACAAGTGAGAATGCCGCAGAGCAGGATGGCCGTATCGACCGACGAGACCTCCGAGTCCCAGATCCTCTCGCCCGTATTGATGTTGGCGAAGTGATAGAAGAAGCCCCGATGCGTCGGCAGCTTCTTCCAGATGAAGAGCAGCGTATTGACCACGCGCAGGCGGGCCTCGTTATGCGGAATGAAGCCGCGCTGGTCCGCGATGCAGATGGCGGTAAGGCCAAAGCCGGTGGCTGCCATGCTGGCCACGATGCTTGTGTCTTTGGTGCGCGTGTTGGCGCGGTCTTTGATCAGGCCGGTCTGCGGGTTGGCCTGCTCCCAGAAGTAGAGAAAGCTGGCGCGCTCGATCTCGTCGAGAAGCTGGTCGTCCTCAGGAGAAAGCGCGCTCGGCGCGGGTGGAGGCGCCGGAGTCTTATGCGGTCCGGAGACCTTTTGTGGGGCGGCCTGTTGGGCTTGCTGCTGGGCCGCCTGCTGTCCCAGCAGAGGGAGTGCGTGCGCGAGCGGCAATCCAAGCGAAACCCCCGCCATCTGGCGGAGCAGGCTGCGCCGCGAGCTCTTATTCCCGTATTGCCCGATCATCCGGCGAATCTGCCGGTCTCTTTCTTCGTTATCATCCACACGCATTCATCTCTTCCGTATTCGCTCAGAGGTTTGATGCTGCCGGAGGTTCGACTCTGAACAATACCATCAGCAGATTAGATGCGCTGCGGAGGCAATCATGAGCATGGGGCAGCGTATCGCGCCGATCAAACGTCCAATAACAGAGCAAATGAAGGGTAAAACTCTTGCCTGGACGATGATCGCAGTGGTGGTGGCCCTTGCGGCTATGTTTTTGGTGCGCCTGCATGTGCATCGCCCGCCCTCGATCCGCAGATCGATTCCGATCGAAGGCGCGGTGATACGCCGTGACGCCGACACCAGAAAAGAGCTGCCGATCGAGAACGTCACCGTCACCGCATCCGATGGCGTGGTCAGCGCAACGACGCAGTCCGATGCGGCAGGCTACTTCAAGCTCGACCTGCAGCGGCAGGTGTGGTCCGGACAGCCCATCGTCGTCCACTTCCGCCACCCGGACTACGAGCCATACGATCTGAACCTGCAGGCAGGCAGGCTGGTGATCGACGAGAGCCTGCATGTCGTCGCCATGGTTCCACTGCCCGAGTCGCCCAAAGGTGCCCCCGGTGCCAAGGAGTCCGTAGTCTCGAATATCCGCGTGCGATACACCATCAACTCGCGCACGCAGTCCAACGTCGGCAGCGCGGTCAAAACCTTCCAGGTCGTCAACCAGGGAAACGTCCCTTGCGTGAAGCACCAGCTCTGCTCGCCCGACAAGAAGTGGAAGGCGTCACGCGGCTCAGCAACCCTCGATGCCGGACAGGACAATACCTTCGGCAACGTTCGTGCCTCGTGCATCGCCGGGCCATGCCCCTTTACCAAAATTGACGACAGCGGCTTCAAGAACGGCGGTCGCTACATCACCGTCTCCGCAATCGACTGGTCGAACACGGCGACGTTTCTTCTTGAGGCCGAGGTCTTTCACACCGCCATCAGCTCCAACGTGCGCGAGTCCTACCCCGTCATCTTCGGTCGCGCGCTCAACTTTACACTGCCGCCTACGCAAGAGGGCGTAAGCCTCGAGGGCGAGATCGACGGCGCTCCCATGGTCTTCCCCCTCGGGCCTGACCTCTATCTGAGCTGGGCCACCTGCACGGCGCGCACCAGCCAGGGAAGCGACCAGACCACGGTCTACCGCTGCGAACTCAAACCCGGCTACCGCTTCTAAAAATATCGTGAGAGGCGTTGTCTGTTCCTCTCAATGAAACCACTCACGTCATCTCGACCGAAGGCGTGCAGCTTCATCGCACGCCGCAGTGGAGAGACCCCTGTATTTCGCCGTCCCTCCAAAGAGGTTCTAAGATCACAACGGAGGATGTAGAGTGGCTCGAATAGCGATCATCGGAGTAGGGGCAATCGGTGCGATCATTGCCTCGTTGCTGCAGCAGGCAGGACACGAGCTGGTGCTGTGCGTGCGCCGTCCGCTGGCAGAGTTGACGGTAGAGACACCTGACGGCCCGGTAGCTGTGCGCGCAACGATAGTCACCGATCCCGCAAAAATAGCCGCTGTCGACTGGGTCATCGTTGCCACCAAAGCCTACGACGCAGCTAGCGCAGCAAAGTGGCTGAAGCAGCTTCGTGCAGACGGCGCTCCGGTAGCAGTTCTGCAGAACGGCGTGGAGCATCGCGAGCGGTTCGCCCCCTACGTGCCGATGGACTCAATTCTGCCCGTCATTGTGGATTGCCCAGCCGAGCGTCAGTCTCCGGAGCGCGTTCGTCAGCGCGGCATAATGCACCTCAAGGCTCCCGAGGGCGAGTTAGGTCGAGCCTTCATCCATCTGTTTGCCGGAACCGCGGCAGACGCCGTCGAGGTATCGGACTTCATCACGGTCGCATGGCGCAAGCTGTGCCACAACGCCGCCGGTGTGCTGCCCGCGCTGCTGTTGCAGCCATCGGGAGTCCTGCACGACGAGGCCATCGGCGAAACCGCACTACAGATCGTCCGTGAGTGCATCGCCGTAGGCCGCGCCGAAGGAGCAACATTGGACAATGATGTCGCCGAAGCAGTGCTGCAAGCCTATCGCGCTGCTCCCGCCGACGGCATCAACTCCCTGCACGCCGACCGCCTCGCACACAGGCCGATGGAGATCGACGCCCGCAACGGCGTGATCGTGCGCTTAGGCAAAAAACACGGAATCGCCACTCCCTGCAACCAGATGGCAGTTGCGCTATTGGAGCGGATGGCCAAAGCAAAGGACTAGAGATTTCCTCTTACGTGTAGTTTCCTTTGTTTGTCATTCCCGAAGGGAATCTGCGTTTTGTTCGAATCGCCAAAACTACACCTGGAAAAGAATCGCGCTAAATCGAAGAATCTCAAACGCACGTCATCTCGACCAGAAGTGCGGGGCTCCCGACGAGCTTGCTCGTTGGGGTGCAAGCGCAGCGTAGTGGAGAGACCCCTGTATTTAGCTTTTGCCTGTGAAATCAGGCATGGGCCGTAATCGCTGCATCAGGTGGCTCCACCATACGGTCAGCCTCCAGAATCGGCATCACAAGCTGCAAAATACGGCCGACGATCTCTTCGGCAGCCACATGGTCGGGGGTATAAAACCATTGCTTGACCGCGCCATAGATCGCCCAGCTCGCAGTCGTCGCAATCATCTCTGCTGAGGCGCCGGACCTGCCATTCTTATTCATCCCGTTGATGACAACCCGGCGAATGGCCGCAGTCATAGCCGACTCCATCAGCGGCTCAAAGGCATTTTGTTTCGTACACGCCCGGTCGCCGTGCGATTGGGTCAGATAGTCGCACGTGGCCAGAATGATTGAAGCCGCGGCGCTGGGGCATGTGCCGTCGAAGCTGATGTTGCGCTCATGCAGCAGCTTGTGGAACCCACCCCCCACCATCGCGTCGAGCAGAGCGAACTTGTCGGTGTAGTGGTCGTAGAAGGTGGCGCGGTTTACCGTCGCCGTATCGGTAATGTCCTGGACCGAAATTTCGTCGAAGCTGTGTGTCAGCATCAGCTCGCGCAGCGCTCCCTGAAGGAGCTGCCGGGTGCGGCGGATGCGGGGATCGCGAACTTCACAGTCTGAAATCGGCATAAGGATCTGTTGATTAGAGCGTATCAAACAGAAAAAGAATCTTAGCAACGACACGTGTCGTCTATAACGACATATGTTGTTTATGCGGCTAGTGTCGCCAAGGAGAACTTCGATATGCCCACTCTTCTGCATCTGGATTCAAGTCCGCTGGAAAGCTCTATCAGCCGCGAATTGACGCGCGAGTTCGTCAAGACCTGGAAGGCCGCCCACCCCGATGGTGCTGTGATCGAGCGCGATCTGGCAGCAAACCCGGCAGCGCCGATCAATGCCGCGTGGGTTGGCAGCGCCTTTACCCCCGAAGCTGCCCGAACCCCGGAGCAGGCTGCAGCCCTCGCGACCTCCGAGCAGTTGATCGCCGAACTCGAAGTTGCCGACGAGTACGTCATTGGCGTGGCCATGCATAACTTCAGCGTTCCCTCCGTGTTGAAGCTCTGGATCGACCAGGTAGCCCGTCTCGGACGCACCTTTTCTTACGGCGAAACCGGCCCACAGGGACTGCTTAAGGGCAAGAAGGCAACCATCATCGTTGCAAGCGGAGGGTTCTACGAGGTAGGAACGCCAGCCGGAGCCATGAACTTCGTCGAGCCTTATCTGAAGGCCGTTCTGGGCTTTCTCGGAATTACCGATGTGAAGTTCGTGACCGCCAGCGGTGCATCCCAGCTCATGCGCGGAACCGTGGATCGTGCAACCTTCCTGCAACCAGTCCTCGAACAAGTAAGAACGGTAGCGGCATAAGCCGAAAGGAGAAAACAGAAAATCATGAAGATTGCTGCCTTAATCTCTCGCAATTTATTAGGACTGTTGTTCCTGGTCTTCGGCCTCAACGGATTTCTCCACTTCATCCCCTTGCCTCCACCAACCGGCCTGGCCGGGCAGTACATGGGAGCCCTGTTCATCTCGCACTATCTCACCGTGGTCTTCCTTATCCAGATCATCGGTGGCGCGCTCCTGCTGTCTAACCGCTTCGTGCCGCTGGCGCTCACTCTGCTGGGACCGGTGCTGGTAAACATCCTGCTCTTCCACTCGTTTCTGGCCCCGGCGGGCCTTCCCCTCGCTCTGATGACGACTCTCCTCTGGCTGATCGTCTTCAGCAGCGTTCGCCGGGCATTTGCAGGCATATTCGCGCAGCGGGTCACAGCGCAGTAAGCAGGCCAAAGGCCAAGGGATGCCCATCTGGCTTTGCCGCACAGTCGAAGCGGCTGGGCATCCCCGAGTTCCAGTTCGTATCAGTCACCAATCGAACGAATGACCCGTGCCGGATTTCCTCCGACCAGGGTATTCGGAGGAACGTCCCTGGTGACGACCGAACCTGCCGCCACAACCGAGTTTTCTCCTACCGTCACTCCGCCGATAATCGTTGCACCGGCTGCGATCCAGACGTTTCTCTCAATCACAATCGGCCTTCCAATGGTGACAGCGCGCCGCTCCGAAGGTTCCAGCGGATGGCTCGCCGTGATGAGGCTCACGTTCGGCCCGATCATCACATCGTCCCCGATGTCGAGCCCGCCAAGGTCATAGAAGGTGCAGTTCTGATTGACAAAGACATTCCGCCCAACGCGGATCTCGTCCCCTCCGGCGGTGTAAAACGGCGGAATCAGCAAAAAGCTCTCATCCACTTTTTTGCCAATAAGTTCGCTGAACAACGCCCGAACCTCGTCCGCATCGTTGAAGGTCAGGCGGTTCAGCGCGGCAGTGATGGACATCGCTCGCTTGACATTCGCCAGCATAGCCGCTGACTCCGGCGTCCTTCTGTGAATAGTCCTGACGCCGCCCTCATTCGACATTCGCTATTTCCTTGGCCTTGGTATTGAGCGTGGGTTCCGGCACACAAACATGGCACCGGGTTCGCCAAGTATAACTACTCCCCGATCGTCAAATAGATTGACCTTTTTCCACCCATCCTGCATACTTATAAGAGTGTCTCAACACCTAGTTGAGACCAGTCGATAACCACGCCCGGAAGAACATCTCCAGAGGGGTGGGAGACGAGGGAAAATGGCAAGGAAGATCTCTAAGAATTTGGCGAAGGCGCGCGCGCTCGTTGAGCCCCGTCCTTACGTTCTGGCGGACGCAGTTCCGCTCCTGCAAAAGGCAAAGTATGCGAAGTTCGACGAGACCGTCGATCTGACGATGCGTCTCGGCGTCGATCCCCGGCACGCCGACCAGATGGTTCGCGGCACAGTGGTTCTGCCGCACGGCCTCGGAACGACCAAGGTTGTCGCCGTTATCGCCTCGGGCGATAAGGTTCGCGATGCGGAGGCTGCCGGTGCCGAGTTCTTCGGCGGCGAAGAGCTGGTCGAGAAGATTCAGAAAGAAGGCTGGACGGCCTTCGATGCCCTGATCGCCACGCCGGACATGATGAAGTCCGTTGGCCGTCTCGGTAAGGTGCTCGGTCCCAAGGGCCTGATGCCGAACCCGAAGACCGGAACGGTCACCACCGACGTTGCGGCTGCGGTCAAAGAGATCAAGGCCGGTAAGGTCGAGTTCCGCACCGACAAGACTGCTCTGGTTCACGTTCCCGTGGGCAAGCTTTCGTTCGATTCGCAGAAGCTGGTCGACAACGCAATGACGGTCATCTCGAGCGTGGTCAAGGCCAAGCCTTCGGCTGCCAAGGGCAAGTACATCAAGGGTGTCACGCTCAGCTCGACGATGGGCCCTGGCATTCAGCTCGACTTCGCCGCTGCTGAGGCAGCCGGCAAGGCCTAGTTCACATTTTTTAGACAGCATGAGGCCCTCTCTGGCCGCGTAAGCGAGGAGCCGGGCAGTGAAACGAAGAGGATTCAGTCATGGCATTGACCAGAGCAGTAAAGACGGACAAGGTTAAGAAGCTGGCGAGCGAGCTCGAAAGCTCTACCTCCGCAATTATCGGCACATTTACAGGCCTCACCGCGTCGAAGGACTTCGAGCTGCGCAAGGCAGTTCGAGGCGCAGGCGGAAGCTATCACGTCGTCAAGAACAAGCTGGCCGCACGCGCAGCTGAAGGAACCAAGATTGAGGCCGCGTTGAAGGGCCTTAAGGGCGTCTCCTCGGTGGCTTACACCTCGGGCGATCCTGTGGCGCTGGCGAAGGCCCTCTCCACATGGGTCAAAGACAACGCCGAGTTCACCTTCAAGCTGGGCATCATCGACGGCAAGGTGATCGACGTTCGCGAGATTGGCGAACTGGCGACCATGCCGGGCAAGGAGGAGCTCTTCTCGAAGCTACTCTTCCTCATTCAGTCCCCCGCGCAGCGTTTGGCCACGGTCATCAACGCCACCGGCCGCGATCTGGCTGTCGTCATCAACCAGGGCGTCGAGAAGGGCAAGTTTGCCGGATCGGCAGCTCCCGCGGCAGAAGCGCCGAAGGCTGAAGCTCCCGCAACAGAGCCCGAGGCCGAGAAGGTCGCCGAGGCGCACGTAGTTGAGTCGGCGGCGGGCGAGCAGCCCTCCGGCGCAGAGCAGCCCGAGAACTCCACCGCATCGCAGGGTGGGGAAGCGGCGAGCACGGACCCCGTCGAAGGATAAGCGGGACAACAATTTTCGCCTGGTTCTTTTGGGTGCGCTGGTCTGGGCGCAACGGAAACCCAAGAGGGCATAGGCAACCGAGGCGCAGTAGGGTTTCGGAGAAGTAATCGGCAACAGGCATCACAAAAGTTCAGACTTATATTGGAGAAATAAAATGGCAGACATCCAGCAGTTGGAAGATTCAATCGTTAGCCTCAGCCTTCTCGAGGCTTCGGCCCTGGTCAAGAAGCTCGAAGAGCGCCTTGGCGTCTCGGCAGCAGCAGCAGTTGCAGCCCCGGCAGCAGGCGGCGGCGCAGCAGCAGCGGCACCGGCCGAAGAGAAGACCGAGTTCACCGTTATCCTGAAGGATGCCGGCGCGAACAAGATCAACACCATCAAGGCTGTACGCGAAGTCACCGCTCTTGGCCTCAAGGAAGCCAAGGATCTGGTCGACGGCGCTCCCAAGCCCTTGAAGGAGAACGTTTCGAAGGAAGATGCAGCCGCCATCGCGAAGAAGTTTGAAGGCGTTGCAACCGTCGAAATCAAGTAATTGGCCATAAACTTGCACGCTGAGGCAGAATGAGATATTCTTTTCTTTAGAAAAGATTCGTTCCGCCTCAGCGTGCTGTTTGGCGGACAGCAAAAACCGGCAGACTTTAGGCAGCAAATCCGGCTCATCCTGTAGAAAAACAGGCTAGGGAGTCGGCCATTATGTATTTCGAGCGGCAGAAATGCATAGTGTCATGGGACAAGCGAGCGCAGCAACTTTGGGGCACGGCGAGCCTCAAACGGCGGCAGGCATCTACACCACAACGAAAGAAACAGTGCACAAGTCGATCTTTGCGCTCATGGGACAAGCTGTCCCTTCGAGCGCTTTGCCGTGTTTATCGGCATTTCCGCGTTAAGCGGGCGCTCGGAACATTCGTACGCGTTCTTTATAGCAGTTCTCAGTATCGGCGAACAGTAAAAGTTTCATGAGTTACGAGTTTGATTGATTGCCGGGGGTTGTATACGGCAAGACATTTTGCGCACGGGGCCTGCGGCATCGAGGGCAGCAGGACCCGAAAACATCTGTAACTGCGCAAGCAGAACCAAACCCGGAGGGCCATACCCAACCCTCCCCTTGTTCGTGTTGACGGGCCTTTCGGTGGGCAGTCAAAACAAACGAGGACCTCGAAGGTAAGTATTCAGGAGAGAGCATGTCTGGTCAGTCCAACAACAGCGAAATGCGCGCGATCCGCAGCCGTCTCGATTTTTCCAAAATCCCAACCGCAATCCAGATTCCCAACCTCATCGAGGTTCAGCGCCGCAGCTACGAGCGCTTCCTGCAGATGGACAAGCTTCCCCAGGAGCGCGAGGACAATGGCCTGCAGTCGGTCTTTACCTCGGTCTTCCCGATCACGGACTTCCGCAACGTCTCCGAGCTCGAGTTCGTCGACTTCTCCATCGGCAACTGGGAGTGCAAGTGCGGCTACCTCAAGGGTCTCAACCACCTGCGTACCGCCTGCTCGCACTGCGGTCACATGGTCATCACCGATCCCTTCCATCCCGGCGATGTACTCTGCAACTTCTGCGGAACCTACAACAAGAACACCCCTGACTTCTGCACCAAGTGCGGCGACCCCGTCGGCCTGCAGCTGAAGTACGACCAGGCAGAGTGCGAAGAGCGCGGCATGACCTACTCTGCACCGCTCAAGGTCACCATCCGTCTCAAGATCTACGACAAGGACCCCGAGACCGGCGTCAAGAGCCTGCGCGACATGAAGGAGCAGGAAGTCTTCTTCGGCGACATACCGCTGATGAGCCAGAACGGCACCTTCATCGTCAACGGCACCGAGCGCGTCATCGTCTCGCAGCTCCACCGTTCGCCCGGCGTCTTCTTCGAGACGGCGAACAACCGTACCTACTTCCTCGGCAAGATCATCCCCTACCGCGGCAGCTGGGTCGAGTTCGAGTACGACCAGAAGAACACTCTCTATGTCCGCATCGACCGCAAGCGCAAGTTCCTCGGCACCATCTTCCTGCGCGCCCTCGGCCTGCGTACCGACGAAGAAATTCTCAAGACCTTCTACACCGTTGACACCATCAACGTGAAGGAAGGCAAGCTGAGCTGGAAGGTCGCCCCCGAGGGCACACCGACCAACCTGCAGGGCACGCGTCCTGCCGCCGCCATCACGGTCAAGGGCGAAGAGATTGCACCGGCAACCCGCAAGATCTCGGCGCACTCGCTCAAGGGTCTGCGCAGCCACAAGATCGAGCAGGTCGAGGTTGAGACCAGCGAGTTCGACGGCGCGATGACCGCCTCCGATGTCGTCGATCTCTCCACCGGCGAGCTGCTCTACGAGGCCAATCAGGAGTTGACCGCCGACAAGCTGCACAAGATCCTCCAGTCCGGCGTCACCAGCTTCGAGGTCTTCTTCCCCGAGCGCGACGACGTGGGCAACATCATCACCAACACCCTGCGCCGCGACTCCGTGCGCAAGCCTGAGGAAGCTCTCATCGAGATCTACCGCAAGCTGCGTCCCGGCGACCCACCGACGCTCGACACCGCGACCGCGCTCTTCGAAGGCATGTTCTTCGATCCGCGCAAGTACGATTTCTCGCGCGTAGGCCGTCTCAAGTTCAACATCAAGCTCTACGAGAACCAGGACGCCACCGGCCTCGACAATCGCACCCTGACCCCCGAGGACTTCTACGGCACCATTCGCTATCTCCTCAAGCTGCGCAAGAACATCGGCGTGGTGGATGACATCGATCACCTTGGCAACCGCCGCGTCCGCGCTGTCGGCGAGCTGATGGAGAACCAGTTCCGCATCGGCCTCGTCCGCATGGAACGCGCCATCAAGGAAAAGATGTCGGTCTATCAGGAGATGTCGACGGCGATGCCGCACGACCTCATCAACGCGAAGCCAGTCATGGCCGCGATTCGTGAGTTCTTCGGCTCCTCGCAGCTCTCGCAGTTCATGGACCAGACCAACCCGCTCTCCGAGATCACCCACAAGCGCCGCCTGTCGGCCCTTGGACCCGGTGGTCTGTCGCGTGAGCGCGCTGGCTTTGAAGTCCGCGACGTGCACCCCACTCACTACGGCCGCATCTGCCCGATCGAGACGCCGGAAGGCCCGAACATCGGTCTGATCTCGTCGCTCTCCTGCTTTGCCCGCATCAACGAGTACGGCTTCATCGAGTCTCCCTACCGCCGCGTCAAGGACGGCAAGGCGCTCGACTTCGTCTCCGTCGTCAATGCTGGCGAGTCCGGTCTGCGGCAGGGCGACTACCTCGAGATCGGCGAAGCCCGCAAGCTGAACGAGCAGTTGAAGAAGGACAAGAAGCGCACCATGGATCTTGCTCCCTTCAGCTTCTATCTCTCGGCGTGGGAAGAGGACCGTCACACCATCGCGCAGGCCAACATCGAGCTCGATGAGCACCTGAACATCGTTCAGGACATTGTCGATGCCCGCCGTCAGGGTAACTTCGTGCTCGTCAACAAGGCCGAAGTCGACTACGTTGACGTCTCCCCGAAACAGCTTGTATCCGTTGCGGCGAGTCTTGTTCCGTTCCTCGAGCACGACGACGCGAACCGCGCCTTGATGGGCGCCAACATGCAACGCCAGTCGGTGCCGTTGTTGGTCGCTGAGGCTCCGTTCGTGGGAACCGGTATGGAGGGCGTCACCGCTCGCGACTCCGGCGCCGTCATTCTGGCCAAGCGTAACGGCATCATCGATTCGGTCGACTCCGAGCGCATCATCGTTCGTGTCGAAGGCGAGCACCACCCCACGCAGCTCTCGCGTGAGGTCGGCTCCGACATCTATCAGCTCACGAAGTTCAAGCGCTCCAACCAGAACACCTGCATCAACCAGAAGCCGATCGTTCGCAAGGGCGACCGCGTGGTCAAGGGCCAGGTTATCGCCGACGGTCCTTGCACCGAGCAGGGCGAGCTCGGCCTCGGACGCAACGTGCTGGTAGCCTTCATGCCGTGGCGCGGTTACAACTTCGAGGACGCGATCCTCATCTCGGAGAAGCTGGTCCGCGAGGACTACTACACCTCGATCCACATCGAGGAGTTCGAGATCGAAGCTCGCGACACCAAGCTCGGGCCGGAAGAGATCACCCGCGATATTCCCAACGTCAGCGAGCACGCTCTGCGTGACCTCGACGAGTCGGGCATCATCCGCATCGGTGCGAAGATCAGCCACAACGACATCCTCGTCGGCAAGGTAACGCCCAAGGGCGAGACCCAGTTGACGCCGGAAGAGAAGCTGCTGCGCGCCATCTTCGGCGAAAAGGCCGGAGACGTTCGCGACGCCTCGCTCACATGCCCTCCGGGCATCGAGGGCACTGTCGTTGACGTTCGCATCTTCAGCCGCAAGGGCCAGGAGAAGGACGAGCGTGCCAAGCAGATCGAGCAGGAGCAGATCGAGAAGCTCGAGCGCAACCTCGCCGATGAGATTCGTATTCTCACCGACGAGCGCCTCAAGCGTCTCGAGGCAATTCTCGGCGCGAAGGAAGTTCTCGCCGACCTGCACGACGAGCGCACCAACAAAAAGCTGCTCAACAAGGGCGACATTCTCGACCGCGACACCATCGAGCTGATCAGCACTCGTAACCTCAAGCGCATCCGCTACGCCGACAAGGACCCCCGCGTCAACGAGCAGATCGACGAGATCGAAGAGATGACCTCGCGTCAGATCGACGTTCTCCGTAAGATCACCAACGAGAAGATCGGCAAGATGTCCAAGGGCGACGAGCTTTCGCCCGGCGTCATCAAGATGGTCAAGGTCTACATCGCCATGAAGCGCAAGCTGTCGGTCGGCGACAAGATGGCCGGACGCCACGGTAACAAGGGTGTTATCGCCCGCATTCTGCCGGAAGAGGACATGCCGTACCTCCCCGACGGAACCCCGGTCGAGATCGTCCTCAATCCTCTCGGCGTGCCTTCTCGTATGAACGTCGGTCAGATCCTCGAGACGCACCTCGGATGGGCAGCGCACGAGCTCGGCAAGCAGGTCGCCGAGATCGCCGCGACGCACACCGAAGCCAGCGAAGTCCGCGAGCTCTTCAAGGCACGCTTTGCCAACACCGCCGCTCTCAACCAGCTTCTTGACCTCGACGACGAGCAGACCCTGCGTGTCGCCGCCGGCATGAAGCGCGGCATCTGGTTCGGCACGGCAGTCTTCGACGGCGCACGCGAAGGCGAGATCAAGGCGCTCCTCAAGGCCGCTGGTCTGCCCAGCTCCGGCAAGTCGCTCTTGCACGACGGTATGACGGGCGACGAGTTCGAACAGCCCGCCACCGTTGGCTACATCTACATGCTGAAGCTGTCTCACCTTGTCGACGACAAGATCCACGCTCGCTCGATCGGACCGTACTCGCTCATCACCCAGCAGCCGCTCGGTGGTAAGGCACAGTTCGGTGGACAGCGCTTCGGAGAGATGGAAGTCTGGGCGCTCGAAGCCTACGGCGCAGCGTACATCCTGCAGGAACTGCTCACCGCGAAGTCCGACGACGTCTTCGGTCGTACCAAGATCTACGAAGCCATCGTCAAGGGCGAAGCAGCCATCGAGCCGGGTGTACCCGAGTCGTTCAACGTGCTCATCCGCGAGCTTCAGTCGCTCTGCCTCGATGTGGAACTCATCAAGCAGTCCGACCAGAAGAAGCTTCCGGTGCCTGAGATCGCAGCAGCCGACTAACGCAACAAAGACCCGGGGAGGTTCATGCGTAAACTCTCCGGGCCGCCACCTCAAGGTGGCACCACAATTGAAAGAAGAGCAACAGCTTTAGAACCACGGCAACGCGATGCGCCCTGAGTCATCGCAAACAGATTTCGTAACCGCAGCACATGCTGCAACCTGCAAGCGCAGGAAATAAGGGAGACGCCCAATATGTTCCGCTCCAGCCCCTTTGAACTGACCGGCCCCATCGCCGACTTCGACGCCATCAAGATCCAGCTCGCCAGCCCCGAGAAGATCCGCAGCTGGTCGCATGGCGAAGTCACGAAGCCCGAGACCATCAACTACCGTACCTTCAAGCCCGAGCGCGACGGCCTCTTCTGCGCCCGCATCTTCGGGCCCATCACCGACTGGGAGTGCCTCTGCGGCAAGTACAAGCGCATGAAGCACCGCGGCGTCATCTGCGACAAGTGCGGCGTCGAAGTTACGCTCTCGAAGGTCCGTCGCGAACGCCTCGGCCACATCGAGCTCGCCAGCCCCTGCTCGCACGTCTGGTTCTTCAAGGGCCTGCCGTCGCGTATCGGCCACCTGCTCGACATCTCGCTGCGTGAGCTCGAAGCCGTCCTCTACTTCGAGTCCTACGTCGTCGTCGATCCAGGCGACGCGCCCGTCAAGGAGCGCGAGGTCATCAAGGACGAGAACAAGTTCCGCGAGCTCGATCAGCAGTATCGCCCCTCCGGCTTCAAGGCCATGATGGGTGCCGAAGCCATCAAGGAACTTCTCAAGCGCGTCGAAGTCACCGAGCTTGCCATCGAGCTGCGCGAGCGCATGAAGCAGGAGACCTCGCTCCAGAAGAAGCTCAAGTACTCCAAGCGCCTCAAGATCGTCGAGGCCTTCCGCAAGTCCGACAACCTGCCGCAGTGGATGATTCTCGACGTGATCCCCGTTATCCCGCCCGAGCTTCGCCCGCTCGTGCCGCTCGACGGCGGACGCTTCGCCACGTCCGACCTCAACGATCTCTATCGCCGCGTCATCAACCGCAACAACCGCCTCAAGAAGCTGATGGATCTCCATGCACCCGAGGTCATCGTCCGCAACGAAAAGCGCATGTTGCAGGAGGCCGTCGACGCTCTGTTCGACAACGGTCGCCGTGGCCGCGTCCTGCGTGGCGCGAACAACCGTCCGCTGAAGTCGCTCTCCGACACCCTCAAGGGCAAGCAGGGCCGCTTCCGTCAGAACCTTCTCGGTAAGCGCGTCGACTACTCCGGCCGTTCGGTCATCGTCGTCGGCCCCGAGCTGAAGCTGCACCAGTGCGGTCTTCCCAAGAAGATGGCGCTCGAGCTCTTCAAGCCCTTCATCTATCACCGCCTCGAGCAGACCGGCCACTGCACCACCATCAAGCAGGCTAAAGAGATGGTTGAGCTGCAGGACCCCATCGTCTGGGACATCCTCGAAGAGGTCATCAAGGACCACCCCGTCCTGCTGAACCGCGCTCCGACCCTCCACCGCCTCGGTATCCAGGCGTTTGAGCCGGTGCTCGTCGAAGGCAAGGCGATCAAGATCCATCCGCTCGTCTGCACCGCCTTCAACGCGGACTTCGACGGCGACCAGATGGCTGTCCACATCCCGCTCTCGCCCGAGGCACAGATCGAAGCCAGCGTTCTCATGCTCGCTTCGCACAACATCCTCTCGCCCGCCAGCGGCCAGCCGATCACCGTGCCGACGCAGGACCTCGTGCTCGGTATCTACTACCTCACCAAGGCAAAGTTGAACGCCAAGGGTGAAGGCCGCGTCTTCGCCAACATCGAAGAGGTCTTCATGGCCCTCGAAGCGAAGCAGGTCGAGACGCTTACCCCCATCCGTCTTCGCTACACCGGCCCTGTCCTCGACATGACCACGGCGTACGACGATCAGGACATCACCCACACCGAGCCGGTCGAGTTCAACAAGCAGTACATCAACACGACCGTCGGCCGCGCCATCCTCAACGATGCGCTCCCCGAGGGCATGCCCTACGTCAACGGCCTGCTCAAGAAGAAGGGCATCGGCCAGCTCGTCAACTACTGCTACCTCAACCTCGGCCTCGAGACCACCGTCAAGACGCTCGACAAGATCAAGGACCTCGGCTTCCGTTACGCCACCCGGTCCGGCCTCTCCGTTGGCCTCGACGACATGGTCATCCCCGCGTCCAAGTACACGGTCGTCGGCGATGCCGAAAAGCAGGTCATCAACGTTCAGCAGCAGTACCTCGACGGTGCCATCACCAACGGTGAGCGTAACAACAAGGTCATCCAGATGTGGTCGACTGTCACCGAGCGCGTCGCCGACGACATGTTCAACAACATGAAGCAGGCCGACAAGGACGGCGCCATGAACCCGATCTACATCATGGCCGACTCCGGTGCTCGTGGTTCCAAACAGCAGATTCGTCAACTCTCCGGTATGCGTGGTTTGATGGCCAAGCCCTCGGGCGAAATCATCGAAACCCCCATCACGGCGAACTTCCGCGAAGGCCTCACCGTTCTCCAGTACTTCATCTCGACCCACGGAGCACGTAAGGGCCTTGCCGATACCGCGCTCAAGACCGCGGACTCGGGTTACCTCACCCGCCGTCTCGTCGACGTTGCGCAGGATGTCATCATCTCGCAGCACGACTGCGGCACGGTCGAAGGCATCTACGTCACACCGATCATCGAAGCCGGTGAGACCATCGAGCCTCTGCGCGACCGCATCATCGGTCGCGTCTCGCTCGAGAAGCTCAAGGACTACGAAGGCAAGACCATCGTTGAAATCAACCAGGAGATCGACGAAGAGCTGGCCAGCGCAATCCAGGCAGCCGGCATCGAGCGCGTCAAGATCCGCTCCGTGCTCACCTGCGAGTCCAAGCGCGGCGTCTGCATCCTCTGCTACGGCCGTAACCTCGGCTCCGGCAAGATGGTGGAGATGGGCGAAGCCGTCGGCGTCATCGCGGCGCAGTCCATCGGCGAGCCCGGCACGCAGCTCACCATGCGTACCTTCCACATCGGCGGAACCGCATCGCGCGTCTCCGACGCCTCGCACATCGAGGCCAAGAACGCCGGTACCGTGCGCTTCATCAACCTGGTCACGGTCCGCGCCAAGTCGGGCGACCTGGTCGCGATGAACCGTAACGGCTCCATCGCCATCATCGACGACAAGGGCCGCGAGAAAGAGCGTTACGCCATCGTCTACGGCGCCAAGCTCAAGGTCGAAGACGGTGCGCAGGTCAAGCTCGGCGACAAGCTCGGCGAGTGGGATCCGTACACCTTCTCGCTCCTCACCGAGATCGCCGGAACCGTGCAGTTCAAGGACCTCCAGGAAGGCGTCACCCTCAACGAAGAGATCGACGAAGTCACCGGCCTCAGCCGTCTCGTCGTCGCCGACTCTCCCGACGAGAAGCGCCAGCCGACCATCATCATCAAGAGCCCCGCTGGCAACAAGCGTTACCTCATGCCCTCGCGCGCTCACCTTATGGTGGCCGACGGCGACGAGCTCTTCCCCGGCGACATCCTTGCCAAGATCCCGCGCGAAACCACGCGTACCAAGGACATTACCGGCGGTCTGCCCCGCGTCGTCGAGCTCTTCGAGGCCCGCAAGCCCCGCGACCCGGCAATCATCAGCAAGATCGATGGTGTCGTTCGCTTCGGCGAAGTCTCCAAGGGACAGCGCAAGGTCTACGTCACTGCCGACAACGGTCAGGAAGAGGAGTACAGCGTTCCTCGCGGTGTCTACGTCAACGTGCAGGAAGGCGAACGCCTCCGTGCCGGTGACGCGCTCATCGACGGTCCCCGCAACCCGCACGACATTCTGGAAGTCCTCGGCGAGCGTGCACTGCAGCAGTACCTCGTCAACGAAATCCAGGAAGTCTATCGCCTGCAGGGTGTGGCCATCTCCGACAAGCACATCGAAACCATCGTTCGTCAGATGCTTCGCTGGGTCAAGATCGAAGATGTGGGTGACACCAGCTTCCTCGTCGATCAGCAGACGGACCGCTTCCGCTTCAACGCCGAAAACCAGCGCGTCCTCATGGAAGGTGGCCGTCCCGCCATCGGCCGCTCGCTTCTGCTCGGCATCACCAAGGCGTCGCTCTCGACCGACAGCTTCATCTCGGCGGCCAGCTTCCAGGAGACCACCCGCGTACTCACCGAGGCTTCGATCAACGGCTCGGTAGACACGCTGCGCGGCCTCAAGGAAAACGTCATCGTCGGTCGCCTCATCCCCGCCGGAACCGGCATGGAGTACTACCGCAACGTCCAGCTCTCACCCGAGCTCGAAGAAGCGGCAGCCCAGGTTCAGGCCGAGGTGCAGGAAGCCCACGACGCCGAAGAGCGCGAACTCGAACAGATGCGCATGGAAGGCGAACAAGAAGAGATGGCCGCCGAGTAAGCATCACACACAGCAACGCGCTCACGCGCAAAACACCAAGGGCGGACTCGAAAGAGTCCGCCCTTTTGTTTTGCTAAGGCTTAGAAGCTGCCAGATAATCCGCCTCAATACGAGAAGCTTTCGCCTTTCTAAGCAAATGTTGAGCGAAGACTAAAAGTTCTAATGCTACTTCTTGGTCGTCGATCCAATTGAATTCATGAGTGACTGGATTACGAATGCCGAGCATCGCGCCAGAATACAGTCGTTGATAACCCATTTGCTCATCCTGCTCCGACTTGCTCACCCGGTCTGTCCATGCAAGAAGTGGAGAATTTGGACTGAACGCACGATCCATTAGTGATGTGCCAGTCAAGGATTGTTTGCACTTTTCACCAATAAACTTATCTACAGCTTTGTACGCTTCCTGTACTGATAAAGAATAGTGACCTGAAGCAAATAGGTCGCGAGATACAGCTTCTATTTCAGGCTCGGTGACCGTAATTGCAAACACATTATTCGATCCAGAATCGTCACTTGTTGAAGACGGAAGTACCAACATTCTCGGCGCAGGTAACGCCAGAACTGATCTGGCCAGTCCCACCTCAATGATGTACTCCTGAAATCTCTTTAACGAATCAACTATTCGGCTTGTCATACAGGTAACGCCTCATCGCAGAAAAAATCGACTCAATCTGTTCTGTACTTGCATCAGCGCTAATGTGTATTTGCACATTCACGTTTAACGGAATCGTGTCTGGCATGCCCTTTCCGCGACTCGATGTTCTCGACAATTCGGTTGTGGATGGCAACTGATTGGCCTTCGTTTTTGGGACGAGTTTGGTGATGCGTTTCCTAGAGTCGGTTGCGGAAGATTCCTCGCTTGAATTACGCGTTGCTGATCCGCGAGAGGGCGGCGCTTCATTCGGATTACTTGTTCCTAACAGAAAATATGTAGCCGCTCTGTTTCTTGCTGAACCTTCTCCGAGCCCTTCCTGTTGAAACCAATTTACGGCTTTCTGACGATCACCTTCGCCATAAGGTGCCACATGACGAAGCCCCTCAGGGTACACAGCATCCATCAATTCACCTATAGCCGCGTTATAAGAGCTGTCGAGTCTCCATTTATTTGCAAGGGGAGTGGCTTTATTGTCCTCGTTTAGAATACCGGCGGATTGGAGTTCAGATATATATTGCTTCGCAGCAACCTCCTGGACTCCAAGCTGAACACTCAAAAATCGCTCATTTACGGTTGCATTCGGCGTCTTATTAAGAATGGCACGAACCCCCCACCAAACAGTGCCAGGTATTTGAGGAAATCGAACTTTCTCAGCCATTAGTAGCCTTTCGAAAAACTCTAATTTGAAGGAACAAAAGGATGTTAGCAGACAGCTGATCCCTTAGGTGGCAGGAGGATGGCATTCTCGTTTCGTGGCTGGTGGGTCACCCTCAATTGGGTGCCCAACCCTTCGCGCATTTGGGAAGGGTGAGACTGTAATTATTTGTCCGCGAGCGCGCGATCCTACGTTGTCTTATCCCGATACTTCGCTCAGAGTGACAAGTCAGTGTCCCATTTCATCAGCAGACGCCAACAACGCCTTCAAATCCAGCGGTCGTGTAAACATCGCCAGTTCGCCATCTGCACTTCTCGGCCACTCTTCACGCGGACGATCCCAATACAACTCCACCCCATTCCCATCCGGATCGCGCAGATACAGCGCCTCGCTCACACCATGGTCCGCTGCGCCATCGAGAGGGACGCCAGCCTTCATCAGCCGCTGCAAAGCATCCGCCAGCGCAGCCTGCGTCGGATACACAATTGCCAGATGATAAAGCCCCGTTGTACCCGGTGCCGGAGCAGCCCCGCCTGCGCTCTCCCATGTATTCAGTCCGATGTGATGGTGATATCCGCCTGCAGAGATAAACGCGGCAGAGTTGCCGAATCGCTGCGTCAGCTCAAACCCAAGCACACCGCAATAAAACTTCAGCGACCGTTCCAGATCGGCCACTTTCAGATGGACATGCCCAATCCGCGTTCCTGCATGAATACTGGCTTCGCTCATGTTCTTTAGATGATTGCTCCGTCGCAAGGAACCGAAGAATAGCTCGCAACTCCGCGCCGAAATCTACAGGGCCTATTCGCGCTGACGAAACGCAGCTACCTTATTGCGCGTGCCGCACGTAGCCATGCTGCACCATCGGCGACTGTGAGCGCGAGTGCCGTCGTAGAACCAGAGAACGCAGTCGGTACCCTCGCAGTGTTTAACCTTCTCCATATCTCCGTTTACCAGCAGCTCGGCGGCAGACTCCGACAGCGGTCCTAATACCTCCATAAGGCTCGCTGGATTCCATTGCCGTTCGAGACGAAGACTCCCATCGCTCTCGGAGAGCAGCTTCAGATGACTGTGAGCACTGGAGAGAAAGATATTCATGACGTCGCAGTTAGAGTTTCCTTCTTTGCGACTCGCTACTGAGTTGCGAATGGACAAGCGCAGAGCACGTGCAAGCTCTAATAGCTCATTCCGCTCATACTTCACGGTAATCTTTCTCGCAGGCCAGCCTGCGCGGGCGAGCCAGCGCAGAACAGCATCGTCGCTCTCAAGAAAATCAACGAGCTCGCCATTGATACGAGCCTCCGTATTGAGAAAATCCAGCGCCGGGTGATCGGCCAGCATGAGAAATTCTTTCCCCTTGGGTTCAATATTCTTTGGCATGCTCGTCAAAACTCCTCAAATTTTTATGTAACCAGTGTAACTTTGTTTTACCGGTTACATCATATTGAATGTAACCGGTAAAATGTCGTTTTAGTGGTTACATGGGCCGATTATCCACCTCAAGGAGCGCCTTAATGAACCGCCGCACCTTCCTCGCGCAAGCCGCTGCTTTTGCCACTGCAGCCCCCGCATCTTTTGCGCAATCTTACCCTCGTAAAACCATGAAAGGAAAAGACATGAGCTCCAATATTCCCCTCACAACAATTCACCGTGTCCAAGCCGATGGCGTCAACGTCTTCTATCGCGAAGCAGGCCCCGCCGACGCCCCTATCGTATTGTTATTACACGGCTTCCCCACATCTTCCTTCCAATATCGCGAGCTGATCCCGCGCCTCGCCGACAAGTACCGAGTCATCGCCCCCGACCTCCCCGGCTTCGGCTTCACCGAAATTCCCGCTAACCGCAACTATAAGTATAACTTCGACTCGCTCGCCAAGACAGTTGAAGCATTTACCGAAGCGCTCGGCCTGAAACGCTATGCGCTCTATATCTTTGATTATGGGGCACCTACCGGCCTTCGCCTTGCCATGGCGCACCCTGAACGAGTCACAGCGATCATCTCGCAGAACGGCAACGCCTACGAAGATGGCCTGGGCGATGCGTGGGCTCCTATCCGGAGATACTGGAGCAGTCCTACCCCGGAAAATCGTGAGGCATTGCGCGAGGTTCTTAGCCTTGAAGGCATTCGCTTTCAGTACACGCACGGCACGCCCGATCCTGCGGCGATTGCGCCTGAGGGTTATACGCTCGATACGGCTTTGATAAGTCGTCCTGGCAACGCGGACATTCAACTGGACCTCTTTCTCGACTATGCAAATAATGTGAAGCTCTATCCGGCTTTTCAGGAGTACTTCCGCAAGTCGCAGCCGCCGCTGCTGGCGGTCTGGGGTAAGAACGATCCTTTCTTTATTCCGCCGGGGGCAGAGGCTTTCAAGCGTGATATTCCGAATGCGACGGTACAGTTTCTGGACACGGGCCACTTTGCTTTGGAGAGTCATGTTGAGGAGATCTCTGTAGCTATGCGGCAGTTTCTTGCTAAGGTTGCGGTTTAAGTCGCAGCTTCCTTTAAGCGTGGTGCATTAGTGACGATCAGATTTTGGAGTCTGATCGCATGAAGGGTGCGGCAATTGAAACCCATGTCCCAGAAACGGGACATGGGACACCCGCTTATTGTTTGATTGGGTTGATATGGATGGGTTTTTGTTGGGGTTCGAAGCTTGAGTTTGACATTGATTGCTCCATTCCACTAAAACGATTTATTCCCCGAATCGCAATGGAAGGCTAAATTAAAACCATGCAATTGCTGCCGAGCGCTTTGCGCACAAGAAAGACTCTTCCCATTTGGTGCACTGTTCTTTGTCTGCTGACGCTGGTTGGAGCCAGAACCGAAGCGCAGGAGAAGGTGGTGCTGAGTCGTGGCGACGCGACGGTGATGCTGGAGCCTTATGCGCCAAATATTGTGCGCGTCACTTTGAGCTTGAATAAAGCTGACGCTGTCAGCGCTCCGGGCTATGGCATTACGGCCAGCCCTTCTGCTGCGGGTTGGTCGCAGGAGAGCGGCACGAGCGGCGATGTCTTTAAGTCTGATCGCATGGTGGTGACGGTTGGTAAGAGCGGTCATTGGACTCCTACCGGGACGGCTGCCGATATTGCGAAGTTTTTTAATGGCTCGACGCCTGGGGTGGGGATTTCGTTCAAGACGCCGGATGGTAAGCCGATTTTGAGCATGCAGGGATGGCAGATGTCGGTGCCGAACCATAAGGATGGTAATGCGGATATTCTTTACGATCGGCGACCGACGGACCATGAATTTTTTCAGGTAGGGGCTTCGTTCCATTCGCCCAAGGACGAGCATTACTACGGGCTGGGTCAGAACCAGGAAGGATATATGGACCGGCGCGGGCACGTTGTTCGCTGTGCGCACGATTACAACGCGCCTGCGGGGCAGAGCGTTTGTGTTCCTTTTGTGGTTACAAATTATGGCTATGGGTTGATGTGGGACAATCCTTCGCGGACGACGGTGGCGTTCGGCTTCAACGACCAGACGCGCTGGACCTCGGATGTGGGGCAGCGGGTTTCGTTTTTTGTGATCGCGGGCAAGACGTATGACGAGATCTATGAGGGGTACAGGCTGCTGACGGGTTCGACGCCGATGCTGCCTAAGTCGGCCTATGGCTATATCCAGTGCAAGCAGCGGTACACGTCGCAGCAAGAGGTGCTGGATGTGGCGAAGGGATATCGCGAGCGGCATCTGCCTGCGGATGTGATGGTGATCGACTGGTTCTATTACACAAAGATGGGCCAGATGGATATGGACCCGGCGAAGTGGCCTGATCCGACGGCGATGAATCGTGAGCTACACCAGATGGGATTTCACAGCATGATCAGCATATGGCCGCGTTTCGTTCCAGGGTCGCGATTCTACGACATGATTTTGAAGAACGGATGGTTCGAGCATCTGGCGGATGGAACGCCTACGAATGGATTGCCCTATGATCGTGCGGGGTCGGACATTGATACGACGAATCCGGATGCGGCGAAGTGGTATTGGGACACGGTTCGCGACAACTTTGTGAGCAAGGGCTTCGATGCGTTCTGGGCGGATGAGACGGAGCCGGACCTGCCGCCGAATGGAAGCTACTTCCATGTTGGGCCGGGAACGGAGTACTTCAACGTCTATCCGCTGTTTCATACGGCTGCGTTTTATAACGGGTTTCGTCAAGACCTGAAATCGCGGGCGTTGATTCTTTCGCGTGATGCTTATCTGGGAGCGCAGCATAATGGTGCGATCTTCTGGTCTTCGGATATCTCGCCGAACTGGGACACGTTGAAGCGGCAGGTACCTACGGGAATTAATTTTGTGGCTTCGGGTATGCCTTACTGGAGCACGGACATTGGTGGTTGGCAGTACCTGCCGGGTTCGCATACGCCGGAGCATCCTCCGCTGCTCGATCCTTCGGATGCGCGGGACAATGTGGGCCACTATGACGACTATCCTGAGCTTTATACGCGGTGGTTTGAGTATGGAGCGTTTCAGCCGAACTTCCGTAGCCATGGCAGCCGTAACCACAACGAGGTCTGGTCATATGGCAAGCAGGCGGAGCCGATACTGGAGAAGTATCTGCGGCTCCGCTATGAGCTGATGCCTTATATCTACTCGCTGGGTTATATGACGCATGAGACGGGCGCGCCGTTTATGCGCGGGTTGTTCATGGACTTTTCGAACGACGAGAAGGTCGCGAACATTGGCGATGAGTACATGTTTGGACCGGCGTTTCTGGTGGCTCCAGTGACGGAGCAGGGAGCGACGACGCGCTCGGTCTATCTGCCTGCGGGAACGGACTGGTATAACTTCTGGACCAATGAGCGGCTGCATGGCGGACAGCGCGTGACGGTGGCTGCGCCGATCGATACGCTGCCGCTGTTTGTGCGGGCGGGCTCGATTGTGCCGCTGGGTGAAGCCGTGGAGAGCACGAACGAAGTGCAGAAGATCGCGAAGGTTCGTGTGTATCCGGGTGCGGATGGCGACTTCAACCTATACAGCGACGATGGAACGACCTATGACTATGAGAAGGGCAAGGATGAGATTGCTCATCTGCATTGGTCGGATGCTAGCAGCAAGCTGAGTTCGACGGGTGCGAAGGCGTGGACGAAACCGGATGCGGAGATTGTTGAGGTGGTAGGGAAGTAGTTGGTTGCTGCTATTTCGTTACAGGCTTCTTAGTGCTTCGCAGGCGCGGTCGAGGGCTTCGGGTTTTTTGCCGAAGCAGAAGCGGAGAGTGTTTTCGCCTCGGCCTTCGGCGA
This sequence comes from Edaphobacter dinghuensis, assembly GCF_014640335.1. Taxonomy (NCBI): domain Bacteria; kingdom Pseudomonadati; phylum Acidobacteriota; class Terriglobia; order Terriglobales; family Acidobacteriaceae; genus Edaphobacter; species Edaphobacter dinghuensis. The sequence goes on from NZ_BMGT01000003.1 coordinate 27,930, forward strand.
AGAAAGCGGTTCCGGCTACGGCGGCTACACCGGTGGCGGCGAGCAGGTTGCGTGCTTTCTTCTGCGCGGTGTCGCCGGGAAGGCGGCTGACGTCGGCGAGGATGTAGTAGGCTCCGGCGGGGATGGATGGCGGGAGTCCGGCGTCGGTGAGTGCCTGGCAGAGCTGGTCGCGTTTTTGTTGGTACTCGGTGGAGAGGCTTTCGTAGAAGGATTCGGAGAGCTGGGTGAGTCCGGCGACGCTACCGTATTGCAGGGGCGCGGGGCTGCAGACGTAGGTGAGGTCGTGAAAGTAACCGATGGAGGGTATCCACTTTGCGCTGGCGGTGAGGTAGCCGACGCGCCAGCCGGTGATGCTGAAGGTTTTGGAGAGACCGGAGATGGTGATGGTGCGCTCGGCCATGCCCGGCAGGGTTGCGATGCTGATGTGACGAGCGCCGTCGAAGAGGAAGTACTCGTAGATCTCGTCGGTGATGACGAAGAGATCGTGTTCGATGGCGAGATCGGCAACGGCTTGTAGTTCGGCTGCGCTGAAGACTTTGCCGGACGGGTTGGATGGCGTGTTGAGGATGATGGCGCGAGTGCGCGGCGTGATGCTTTGGCGGAGGGTGTCGAGATTGAGCTGCCAGTCTGGCGGTGCGAGCGGGACGATGACGGGTTTCACGCGCATGGAGAGCAGGCCGCTGACGTGATAGCCGTAGAAGGGCTCGAAGAGGATGACCTCGTCGCCGGGATTGAGGAGAGCGAGGCTGGCGGCGTAGAGGGCTCCGGTTGCGCCGGAGGTGACGAGGATCTCGGAGTCGGGGTCGGCTGCGATTTTGTTATGGCGCAGGAGTTTTGCGGCGATGGCCTGGCGCAGAGGGGCGATGCCGTCGAGGCGCGTGTAGATGTTCTGGCCGGTACGAATGGCTTCGATGGCCTGATCGGCTACGGAGTCGGGAAGGTCGGTATCGCAGATGCCTTGCGCGAGGTTGATGCCACCGACGCGGTCGCACTCGACGGACATGGAGCGGATTTCGGACTGGAAGATGAGAGGGGAGATCTGGCTGACGCGGAGATTGGATGTGGTCGATGGCATGGACGTTTGCAGGATACTGCAAATGGCCGCTGGTGGGTATCTTCAAAATATTGTTGGTGAAAAGAGCAAGCCCAGCTTTTGGCTGGGCCTGTTTTATTTAGTAACGCTTCAGCAGTGGATCGGGTGCGGGCCCTTGGCGTCCGTGCAGAAGCCAGTCGAGACGGCTCTTGATGTCTTCATCTTTGGCTTCGCCCATGATGCGGCCGATGATCTCGCCTTGCTGATCGATGATGAGTGTGGCAGGGAGCACGTTGCCTAGTCCGGCGCGCTCGAGCATGTCGAGGTCTCCGCCGACCCAGACATCCAGATCAATATTCTGGGCTTTGAGGAAGGGTTCGATCTTGGCTCTGTTCTTGGGCTCGTCGACTGAGATTGCTATAAAGCGAACGCTGTTGGCAGAGTATTCGTCTTTCAGCTTCGCGAGCCGCGGCATCTCTTCTCTGCAAGGGCCGCACCATGTAGCCCAGAAGTTGATGACGGCTATCGAGCCGCGTAGAGAGGCAATTTTTTCGGTTGTGCCTGAAAGATTTTTAGCTTCGAGGTTGGGAGCGCGTTTAGCGTATGCCGTAGCCACCAGGCAGCAGAGCATTATTGAGGCGATGGTTATGAGTTTATGTTTATGCATCATGTGGCTTCTCTTCGTGGTTGTCCCTGCCGCGTTGCGGCAGGGATTGATTGTGATTGAGAGCGTTTAGAAGCGATGGGTTACGCTGGCGAGCCAGACATACTGCGCAAAGGCCGCATCGCCGTGCGATCCATATACAGAATCGGGATAGCTGACGGTGCGATCGCGCCGTACGGCCTTATAGATACTTGCGGTGAGGATGTTTGAACCACGCACATACTGCGCGCCGGGGCCAAACGTCACGGCGTATCCCGGGCGGCGAAAGCCTGCGTTGCTATTGGGAAAGAGATTTTTTGCCGGGACGCCTTCATCGCGCGGCCCAAGCATAATGCCAAGTCCCTTTACGCGGCTCACGGGAAACAGGAGTCCCGCTTCCATCAGATATTGATCCGATATCGCAACGTAGTTGTTCAATGGGGTTGTTGTGCTGCTCGAACGCTGTACGCCGTTGGTTCCACCCTGCGTTGCGATGTAGTCGCCGTCGGTGTAGAAGGTGAGCGAAGAGCCGATCTTTCTGTATCCCATCCATTGCATCACCATCCCCCAGCCGCCGCTGCCTGGCTGAATGGAGTAATCGACGGGCGCTGTAGTTTCGACGACTGGACCGACGCCGGTGGTATTACTGTTCACCGTATTTTGCACGTCGTCGTTGCCGGTTGGCATCATGACTCCGATGCCGCCGGAGAGATTGCCGCGATGCGGCGTGGTCGGCTTCCATATCCAGCCGTTGACACCGAGGATGGTGTCACCCAGTCCGGTTGCGGAGTACTTGATGGGCGAGCTTTGGCTCTTGCGCGTTGCGAACAGCCAGGGGGCATCGATCTCGACGCTGATGCGTGGGCTGATCTGGTAGGTCAGATTGGCTGTGACCAGATTGATCCTGTTCTCGACCTGTGTCTTTGCCTGTGCGCGATACTCCTGATACACATCGCCGACGTAGTGCTGGTAGGAGAACTGATGACGCTCGCCGATGGTGATCTCGAAGTGGCCGGGTTGAAGAACGCCGCCTTCACCGGTCGGCAACCCCGACTGTTCCGGCGAGCGTGCGAGAATGCAACCCTGTGACCATGCATGGGTTGTCAACAGCGGAGTGATGAGAATCGCAATTCCTAATGCTAAAGAGACTCTTAATGTCTTCTGTTTGGTTTTTCTGTCCTTGCGATCGCAGGTATGCTTTTGCTTAGCTTGTTTCAAGGTGTTTCGCCTCCATCATCTTTCAAATCAGTTGCAACAACAGAGGGCGCCGATGACAGGTGCGATGGCACACCACAGCTCATGTTTTGGGACACGCTTGTTTTCTGTTGGAACTGTTCGGACGAGTATAGGAACTCTGTCGAGCAAACACATCGAGACAAAGTCGTACCTTTAACTCATCCTATGGATGGAGAGAGCAGGCTGCGCGGGCCTGTCTCCGCAGATGCGAAGGCGGGCCCGCGCGAGGGTGATTAATCGGCAGCCATCACGATGGCTTTGTTGTCTGGGAGTGCGCGACCGCCTGCGCCGACCCATGTCTTCATCCATTGGCGAGAGACGACACGCAACAGGATGAGGATAAGGAACGCCATTGTGGCATAGGCGATGAAGCCAGTGGAGTAGGAGCCGGTGTGTTGTTTGGACTGACCGAGGAGGTTGGGCAGGATGCCGCCACCGAGCGCGCCGACCTCTCCGATCATGCCTCCGGCAACTGCCGTGGTGAGTGGCCAGCGAAGAGGAACGAGTTGGAAGGTAGCTCCGTTGCCCGCGCCGAGAGCGGCGAAGCAGAGCATGAAGAGCAGCGTGGTGATGAGCAGCGAGGGCGACGCGATGAGGCCGAAGAGTCCGGCGATAACGATGAGGAAGACGACAGAGAGTGTGGTGATTCCGCCGATGCGGTCGGCGAACCAGCCGCCCAGGACGCGGGTTGCACTGCCTGTGAGCGTGGCGAGGACGGTGAGGCTTCCGGCCTGAATTTTAGTTACGTGAAATTGCTTGACGAAGAATGATGGCAGGAATGTGGCGAGGCCGATGAAGCCGCCGAAGGTGATGATGTAGACGAGATTGAAGGCCCAGCCGTCTTTTTCCCAGAGGCACTTGAGATGGTCGCTGAGACTCTGGTGCTCGATGTCTGGTGGCTCTTTGGCGAAGACGATCATGACGATGAGGGGGAGCAGCATCATCGCCGCGGCGAAGCCGTAGACGTGCTGCCAGCCGTAGTGGGTGGCGAGGCGCGGAGCGAAGAGTGCGGCCACGGCGGTGCCGCTGTTGCCTGCTCCGGCGATGCCCATAGCGAGACCTTTGTATTGCTTGGGGAACCAGCCTGAGCCCAGCGATAGCGCAACGCCGAAGCTGGCTCCGGCGATGCCGAGCAGGACGCCCATGGCGAGGACGTCGTGGAAGGTCTTGACGAAGAAGAAGCCGTAGAGAAGGGCGATGACGATGGCCGACATCTCGATGATGGCTGCGTTTTTTCTGCCGATGTATTGCGAGACGACGCCGAGCGGAAAGCGCATGAAGGCTCCGGCGAGCGTGGGGACGGAGACCATGAGGCCGACCTGGCCCTGGGAGAGATGGAACTGCTCGGAGATGAAGGGGCCCATGGCTCCGTTGAGAACCCAGACGGCGAAGCTGAAGTCGAAGTAGAGGAAGGCCGCGAGGAGAGTTGGTGGATGTCCGGACTTCATGAATGTTTTTAGATTTGCCATGGATAGCTCCCCTGAAGAGATGAGTGTGAGTGATTCAATTGGTCATCTGGTGCGAGGTGAACGTCGGGGTTCAACCGTGGTGTTGGTTTTGCATTCGGCGGCTTGGCCGAGATTTTTACTTCAGTGTTTTGAAAAACTTTTCTACCCGGACAGCGCACTGCTTAAAGTTGGGTTCGCGCGAGATGGGATCGAAGGCGCCGAGGGTAACGAGGTTGGAGTTGGACTCCGCGAAGTGGAAGGGCATGAAGACCTGGCCGGGTGCGACGATGCCGGTGATGCGCAGTTCAACGTTGCGGACAGTGCTGCGGCGCGAGACGACGTTGACGCGATCGTGTGGGCGGAGTTCAAGCTTGGCCGCGTCGACGGGGTTCATCTCAAGCCATGCGTTGGGAACCATGGTGTTGAGCATCTCTACTTCGGCGGTCTTGGTGCGGGTGTGCCAGTGTTCGACGGTGCGGCCGGTGTTGAAGATGAGGTTGTACTCTTCGTTGGGCTGCTCGACGAAGGGTAAGCAAGGAACGCTATAGAGTTGGGCTTTGCCGGTGGCGGTGGGGAAGATGCCGTCGGCGTAGAGGCGCTCGCCGCCCCACTGTGCGCCGCCTTCGTCTTCTAACTGCTGCCATGTGAATTTGCTGTAGTCGCACATGCGGCCTTCGGAGACTCGCTGCCATTCTTTGAAGGCGTCGTGAGTTGATGTCCAGCCGGGGAAGAGCTCTTCTTTCACGCCGAGCTTTTCGGCGAGGGCTATGAAGATGTCGAAGTCGGTGCGGGCGAGGCCGGGAGGTGTGACGACGGGATTGACTTTGCTGACGCGGCGTTCGGAGTTGGTGTAAGTGCCTTCTTTTTCTCCCCAGATGGCGGCAGGTAGAACGAGGTGTGCGAACTCGCTGGTGGGTGTGGGGTGGAAGCCGTCTTGCACGACGAGGAAGTCGACGCTCTCGAGGGCTTGCTTGAGGAGAGGATAGTTGGGAAAAGAGACGGCGGGGTTGGTGGCGATGAACCAGAGGGCTTTGACTTTTCCAGCGACGGCGGCTTCGATGATGTCAGGATAGGCAAGGCCGCGTGATGTGGGGATGCGGGTGGCGTCGATGTTCCAGATGCCGGCGAGCTCTTCGCGGTCGTGTGCCTTCTCGAATTTGCGGTAGCCCGGAAGGGCCGAGGTGAAGCTGCTCTCGCGGCTGCCCATGGCGTTGCATTGGCCGGTGATGGAGAAGGGTGCGGCTCCGGCGCGACCGATGTTGCCTGTGATGAGCGCGAGGTTGTTGATGGCGGTGACGGTGGCTGCGCCTTGCGTGGAGTGGTTGACGCCCATGGTCCAGCCGATGAAGGCGGCTTTTGCTTTGCCGTAGAGGTGAGCGGTGCTGAGGATGCTTTCTTCGCTGAGGCCGGTGACTTCGGCGACGTGTTGCGGCGTGAAGTCGGCGACGAAGGCGGTGAGTTCTTCGAAGCCTGTGGTGTGCTGGTCGATGTAGTCGCGGTTGATGAGGCCGTCGCGGATGAGAATGTGTGCGATGCCGTTGAGGAGAGCGATGTCGCCGCGTGGCTTGATGGGGAGATGAATGTCGGCCATCATGGCGGTTTTTGTGACGCGTGGGTCGACGACGATGACGGTGGAGTTGGCGTTGCGTTGGCGATTGCGTTCGAGGCGCTGGCAGAGGATGGGGTGGTTGTCGGCGATGTTGGCGCCGATGAGCAGGATGAGGTCGGCGGTCTCCATGTCGGCGTAGGAACCGGGTGGGCCGTCGCTGCCGAAGGTGAGCTTGTAACCGGAGACGGCGGAGGCCATGCAGAGTGTGGTGTTGCCATCGTAGTTGCGGCTGCCGAAGCCTAGCTGCACGAGCTTGCCGAGAGTGTAGAACTCTTCGGTGACGAGCTGGCCGGTGCTGATGACGCCGAGGGAGTCGTTGCCGTATTTCTGCTGGACGGCGGAGATCTTTTCGATCATGACGGTGAGAGCTTCTTCCCAGGAGACGGGAACGAGCTTGCCGTCTTTGCGCAGGAGCGGCTGTTTGGCGCGGCCGGGGGCGTCGAGGATGTGGTGCTCGCTAAGGCCCTTGGGGCAGAGCTTGCCGCAGTTGACGGGGTGATCGGGATTGCCGCGGACGGTGACGGCTTTATTGTCGCGAACACCGACGACGATGCCGCAGCCGACAGAGCAGTAGCCGCAGGTGGTTTTGATCCACTTGTCGGCGACGCGACTGGAGGAGATGTGGCCGACGCGTGGGTCGCGCTGGAAGGTGTACTTGGATTGGAGGGTGTCGATGCCGAGGGCTCGGCGGATTCGCTTCAACATTAGTGTGAGCCTCCGCGAGTGAAGGTGAGCGCCATGTTGAGCGGAACGACGGAGACGAAGAAGAGGTAGCGGGCGATGAGGACCGCGGCGAAGGTAGCGACGGTAGCGAAGACGAAGGCTCCGCAGAAGGAGAGAACGCTTGCGGCTGCGGCGAGAGCGAAGGTGACGATGACCGCAGAGCGAAAATTTTGCGTGCCGAGGAGTTCGGCGGTGGCTCGCTCCTCAAAGAGTCTGGAGCGGTTGAGGCGGATGAGGCGGATGGCGTGGTTGGTCATCCACGGAATCGCTGCGATAGCTGTGAGCCACGCGGGAAAGGTATTGATGGTTTGCAGGTGGAGTGGATGCAGTAGCGAAATGCGGTTGAGAGTTTTAATGATCCAGTTAAGTGTGACTGGAAGCGTTGTACCAATGAGCAGGCTGCTGAGGATAAAGTCGATGGGCGTATGAATCATGTTCCACGCGGGACGTGCGGGAACGAGATAGATGAAGGCACTGGCGATGGTGCCTGCGACGCCGAAGAGGACGGCTGTCCAGCCGATGGCTGTGAGTAATTGTGTGGCAAACAGGAACGTTTGTATGTGCTGCAACAATGAGCTGTGCAGGATCGCTGCGATGGATGGCGTGAACAGCCATGTGGTGAAGGTGAAGGTTGCAATCGCGCCGAAGAAGAGGCCGAAGAGGAGGACCTCGCGGCTGAGCCAGGAGCGGTGCCACATCTTTAGCGCTCGCCATGCGTAGGCGGGACGGCCGAGGTGGAAGACGGAGATGTTGAGCGCGATGCTGGTGATGGCGAGCAGGATGGTGAGCAGCATCGGTTGCGCTGCCCGGAAGAGCAGAGCAAAGATGAGCGAACCGGTGACGGACTGAATGAGCGTCGTCATAAAGACGAGCGAGAGATGAGCGTGTTCAGGCTGGATGCGGCCAATGTCGACGCGCTCGAGCTTTGCTGTGGTGTCAGGTGGGAGCGTGATGCGCGTGGTGGAGATGGTGTGTCCGGCAGCGGGCATGCCGGGAGATTCGGCGGCAGCATAATCGATGCGCCATGCTGTGGTGTCGACGATCTCGATCTCGATGGCGGCTTCGGGGCAGGAGTTGACGCAAGCTGGTTCGCGTCCGTCGGTGAGACGACCGTGGCACATGTCGCATTTGCCTACGACGCCACGCTCCGGATTGAACTGCGGCACGGAGTAAGGGCAGTTCCACACGCAGTATTGGCAGCCGATGCAGGCCGTCGCGGAGTGAAGGACGATGCCGGTGACGGGATCCTTCGTATAGGCCTCGACCGGGCAGCCTTTGATGCACTCGGCGTTGAGGCAGTGGTTGCAGCCCATCGAGAGATAGTGGCGATGCGTGTCGGGGTAGGTGCCGCCCTCGATCTCGCCGATGCGGCGCCAGCGAATGTCGGCGGGGTTGCCGTTCTGCTCGTTGCAGGCGATCTCGCAGGAGCGGCAGCCGATGCACTTGGTCATGTCGAAGTGGAAGCGGTATTGTTCTCCGGCTTCGAGCGCGCGTGTGGGGATGAGCGATGTGACAACGGTTGCCGAGGAAGCCGCTGGTATGGAGGGCTGGCCGAGGTCGGCGAAGGTCATGCGCACGATGGATTCGGCGGTGGCGGACTCTGCGAGTTCTTGTAGTGGTAGAGACACGGATGCCCTCCTTTCATAAGGTGGTGATGGGGCGATTGCTGCCGCGAACGTTTAGTAGACGTCGCGGTGGTAGCGGTGATCGTCTTTCAATGTCTGCACATATTCGGCTGCGGCCTCTGCGTCGAGGTTGCCCTGTTTGGCGACGATGCTGTGAAGTGTGGCATCGACGTCTTTGGCCATGCGGGCTGCGTCACCGCAGACGTAGATGCTGGCTCCATCCTGCAGCCATGACCAGAAGCGAGGAGCTTGCTCGAGCATCTTGTCCTGTACGTAGACCTTGTGGTCTTGGTCGCGGGAGAAGGCGAGATCGAGGTGAGTGAGGTGTTTGTCGCTGAGCATGGACTCAAGCTCATCGCGGTAGAGAAAGTCGGTAGCGGCGCTGCGCTCGCCGAAGAAGAGCCAGTTTTTTCCGGTGGCGGAGAGCGCGCGGCGCTGGTGCAGAAAAGCGCGGAACGGTGCGATTCCAGTGCCGGGGCCAATCATAATGATGGGCGCGTCGGACTGTTGAGGCAGGCGAAATTTTTTGTTTGGCTGTATGTAGATGGCGCGCCGTTCGCCTGTGTTGGTGCGGTCGGCGAGCAGGGTGGAGCAGACGCCGCCGCGCTCGCGATTGTGAGAGCGATAGCGAACGACGGCCACCGTGGTGTGGATTTCACCAGCATGCGCATAGGGACTCGACGAGATGGAGTAGAGGCGTGGCGCGAGCTTGGGAAGCATAGCGACGAGGTCCGCGGGGTTGTGCAGGACGCCGGGGTAGTCGTGAAGAAGATCGATCAGGCCGCGGTCATAGGTATATTTTTCGAGGTGTGCCTGCTGCTCGGGAACGAGCAGGCCGAAGAGCGGCTTGCAGTTGCCGATGGTGGCGTAGGCCTCGATCATCTTGCGCGTGAGGCGAGTGATCTGGAGGTGATTGGTGAGTGCATCAATCAGTGTCGTGGTGCCGGACTTAGGAAGCTGTACCGGGGCCTGGGGGCTGAAGTTCAGCATGGTGATAATGTCATCGACGAGTTGATCATCATTTTGCGGAACGACGCCGCATGCATCTCCGGCCTCGTACTTGAGGTTTGAGTCGGCGATGGAGAAGGCCATGTGCATGGTGAGTTTGCTTGAGACTTCGCGAGTGAGCGGATGTTTGTCTACCAGAGGCGCGAGGAATGGGTTCTCGCGCGTGTAGGCGGAGGTGCTGGTTTCGCTCGAGATGGTCTTTGGTGTTGGTGCGATGATTTTTGCTGAAGGCGATGGCGTGTTTTTGGCCGGGCGTGTGGAGACGATGGATTCGAGGCGGGAGTAGAGTCCCTGCTTCCAGCTTGTGAAGGCATCATCGAGATCGACATCGCAATCGACACGGTCGTGAAGGCGGACGGCTCCGAGCGAGTCGAGTTTGTTGTCGAGGTCGATGCCGAATTTGCAGAAGTGCTCGTAGTGCGAATCGCCGAGGGCGAGCACAGCGTAGGAGAGATCCTGATAGCGAGGGAAGTGCTCGATGCAGAGGCTTTCGTAGAAAGGCTTGACTGCATCGGGCGCGTCGCCGTCGCCATAGGTGCTGGCGATGAGGATGGCGTAGCGCTCTTCGGCGAGCGCGGCGGGCGTGTAGCCTTCGAGCGAGATGAGCGAGGCAATGTGACCTTTAGATTTGAGGTCTTTCGCGACTTTGCGTGCGAGGCCTTCGGCTGTGCCGGACTGCGAGGCATAGAGGACTGCGATCTTCAAGGACAGCGGCGCCTCTGTGGCGATGGCGGGCTGCGCTGAAGAGAAGATTCCAGCGAGGAAGCCGTTGAGCCATGCGCGCTGATCGTCATTGAAAGGCGCGTTGTCAGGGATATAGGGTACGAGGGTCAAGGGGCTGGCGGATTGCGTTGTCATACGAGCTCCTGGGTTGCGCAGAACGATTGCAGTTCGGTGATGGAATGACGGCGCGTGAAGTCGAGGAAGGATTCTTCCGGGTTGCGTTGCGTGGTGTAGGAGTGGAAGAGCTGCTCCATGACTGGCGGCAGGTCGCTGAACTTGATAGCAGAGATGAGCTCGCGGCCGATGCCTTGGTCTTGATCGGAGCCGCCGCCGATGACGACCTGGTAGCCTTCTTCGCCGCCAACTTTGACACCCATGAGACCGATGTCGCCGATGTAGTGTTGGGCGCAGGAGTGAGGGCAGCCGGTGACGTGCAGATTGACGGGCTGCATGATGTTGAAGCGGCTGTCGAGCATCGTGGCGAGTGCGACGGCGTGCGACTTGGTATCGCTGGCGGCGAAGCGGCATCCTTTGTTGCCGGTGCAGGCTACAGTTCCGCTGAGGACGGTGCCTGCTTCGAAGGCGAGGCCTGCTGCGAGGATTGCTGTCTTTGCGGCTTCGAGCTTTGCCGTGGGGATGTTGGGGATGATGAGGTTCTGCCAGACGGTGAGGCGAAGATCGCCGGTGCCATAGGTCTCTGCGATGTTTGCCAAGGCGAGCATTTGATCGACGGGTAGGCGACCGACGGGAACAGCGACGCCAATGTAGTTGAGGTCGGGCTGCGATTGCGCGTGCACGCCGATGTGTCCGGCGCGGTCGATGGGTTTGCGCGGTTCGGAGGCAGACGCGGGAACGCGGATAAGAGGGAAGGCGAGAAGCTTCTCGGTCTTGCCGATGAATTTTTCGACGCCCCATTTGTCGATGAGGTACTTGAGGCGCGCTTTCTTGCGGTCGGTGCGGTCGCCGTGCTCGGCGAAGACGCGGATCATGGCTGCGGCAACGGCGACGGTTTGGTCGGGGCGAAGGAGCAGGCCGCAGTCGGTGGCGAATTGCTTGTGGCCGGTGATGCCGCAGAGCAGCACGCGGAAGTAGATGCCGGCGGGGATACCGTGGCCTTCTTTGATCTCGACGGCGACGAAGCCGATGTCGTTGGTGTCGGCGACGACGCTGATGGCGCCACCGTTGTCGAAGGCAACGTTGAACTTGCGTGGCAGGCCGTACATATCGCGCGAGTTGAGGATGTAGCGGTTGAGCGCGTCGGCGAGCGGCGCTACGTCATAGAGCTCGTGCGGGTCGATGCCGGTGATGGGGGATGCGGTGATGTTGCGAATATTGTCTGCGCCCGATCCGCGCGAGGTCATGCCGAGGTCCTGAATCTTCGAGAGGACGCGGACGATGTTTTTGGGCTGCAACTCGCGTATCTGGAGGTTGCTGCGCGTGGTGAGATCGGCGCGTCCTGAGCCCCAGTCGGCGGCCATCTGCGCGAGGCCGCGAAGCTGGTGCGAGCTGAGGATGCCGCCAGGAACGCGCATGCGGAGCATGAAGGAGTCCTGCGCGGGAGCGACGTAGAAGAGGCCGTGGAATTTGAAGCGGAAGAGATCATCCGGCGCAGGGGCCTTGTCTTCGTTGGCGTGTGCGACGAGCTTGTCCCAGATATCGAGCGCGTTCTCTTCCTGCTTCCAATGTTCTTCTTTGCAGAGGTCGGAGAGAGGCGTGCCGAACCATGTGGGCTCGGCCTCTTCGGCAGCCTGGTTGACGAGGCCGGAGGCGGGATTGTTGGTGATCTGTCCGCCGATGGTGTGCCCGACGAAGGGCATGACGACACCGCGTTGCGCTACGCCGGCGAAGAAGCCTTGTAGATACTGCTGCTGCGCGAGGGAGAAGCCCGGCGTGTCGATCAAAGTGGTGGTGACTTGCGATTCCATGCTGAATCTCCTTTACGGTCTTGCGACTGGTGCATGCCGGAAGATCCTGAAGCGCAATCTGGATTGGGTGCAGCCAGATGCGGGCCAGATAAACATCGCGGTGAGATAACTCACAGTGCGATGGATTCAAGGCTCGTCAAGGAGCATGAAACGATGAATAAGAGGGGAGCCGGGACACAGCATGGTGCCGGGCTGAACTTCTTCGGCCATCCAGGTCGGGCTGAATGGCATTCGATGAAATTGATACTACTGCGAGCTTTGCGTGAGTGCAAGAGAAGTAACAGTGAATTACAAGCTGCAAACAAAGTTTGATGTGCAGTAGAAGTTTTTGTTATACGGCCGCTCGTTTATTGTTCCGCCAGAGCTGCGATGTTACAAAACTGGTAACAGCTCCCACAGCTCTAATCGCTCCGTGACACCTTGATGTGTCGATTATCCCGATTCGGTGGGACACTTCTGCTCTACGCCTGAGCAAACAACACTAAATTCCCGCGTCAAGCCACGACTATCGAGCCGGACGCATTTCTGTCTCTATGGCCGCGAGCCTCGACGAGGGCCACTCTTCATTCGAAGTACCCAACTGTGGCACTTACAAGGGGGAGCTCCATGAAACGTGTTCTTTTAGCCGTTCTATTTTCCGTACAAGCGTTGTCTGGAGCACTGGCTGTTGCGCAGGATAGCTTCTTCACGAAGTGGCAGGATCGCGTGCGGAAGACGTCATCGCAGCAGCCGGGCTGGGCCGTGCCTGTTGTAACTCCGACGTCGGGCATTGTGCAACTGGCGCGTATCGATGTGCTGCATCAATGGACCTCGACCCACACTTCGACGTGGAACTATGGCAATAGCAAGGGTTTTAACTTCATTCCGTATTACAAGACAGAGGTGGATGTGAACCTGCCGCCATATATTGAGCACAACACTCCAAAGGCAATTGATGGGGCCGGGGACTTCTCGATGGTGGTGAAGTATCGTCCGTTTGCGGGAGGAGCGGAGCGAGGAAACTACTCGACTGCATTTCAGGTGGCAGCTACGGGCGCGACTGGAAGCTATAAAAACGGGACTGCGAGAACGACGATCAATCCGACATTGATTCTAGGTAAAGGGTTTGGACGGTTCGACGTGCAATCGAGCCTGGGAGGGACTTTGCCGGTAGGCTCGATTCACACGATTGGAAGGACGATTGTGTGGAACACGGTCGCGCAGTACCAGGTGGCGAAGATCTTCTGGCCTGAAGTGGAGGTGAATTCGAGCTTCTTCCATCTCGGGCCGAATAATGGGAAGAACCAGACATTTGTAACTCCTGGACTGATGGTGAGCAAGATCAAGTTGGGTAAAGATCCCAGAAGCAGGCTGGGTTTGGTGCTTGGAGGAGGTATGCAGATTGCGACTTCTACTTACCATTCCTATGACCACGGGCTTGTGCTTACCGGGCGAGTAACTTTCTAGAACGGTCAGGGCGATTTTGTTGGCGGCTCTGTGATTGTTGATGCGGAGCCGCTAGAATTGTGTATAACAGGTGGCCAGCTCGAAGTAATTTTGTAATTGGAGACTGGCTGGGGGAGATGGATGACTCACGCGAGCTTTGATGGATTGCGGGTTCTGTCGCTGGAATCGCGACGCGCAAAAGAGGTCGCGAAGCTGATACGCACCTATGGCGGCGAACCTTTTGTTGTGCCCGCGATGCGTGAAGCGCCGCTGGAATCGAACAAGCAGGCGCTGGAGTTTGCGGATGGGTTGCTGCAGGGGAAGTTCGATCTTGTTGTCTTTCTAACTGGCCTGGGGCTGCGCGCTCTGCTTGACATTGCGCAGACGAAGTACAACCGTGAAGAGTTGGTTGAAGCGCTGCGATCGGTAAAGATCGGCGCGCGCGGACCGAAGCCTGCGGCTGCGTTGCGTGAGTTAAAAATTCCTGTGACGGTGACCGCGCCTGAGCCTAATACATGGCGCGAGATGATGCACGGGATGGAAGCGGAGTTTGGCGACAAGCTGGGCGAGATGCGGGTCGCGGTGCAGGAGTATGGTGCATCGAATCCTGAGTTTCTCTCTGAGCTTACGGTCAAGTGCGGTGAGGTGACCAAGGTTCCGGTGTATCAGTGGACTCTGCCTGAAGATGTAGGGCCGCTGCGAGAGTCGGTTCTTGGCATTGCGAACGGCAGCGTGGACGTTGTGTTGTTTATGACGGCTGTACAGGTGATTCATCTCTTTCAGGTAGCCGAAGAGATGGGCATGCGCGAAGAGCTGCGTGCAGGGCTGATATCGATGGTGGTGGTTTCGATTGGGCCAACGACATCGGAGGAGCTGACGCATTATGGAATCACTCCCGACTTTGAGCCGTCGCACCCGAAGATGGGATTTCTGGTGAACGAGGCGGCGCAGTACTCCGGCAAGATTCTGGAGCGGAAGCGCAGCGCGGGCAGTGCGATTGTGACGCCACATAAGAGCGACGACAAGCCGGCGGAGAAATCGAAGTCCGGCGTGCGTCGCGTTGCCGTTTCGACGCCCACTATGGCGGGGTTTCGCGACGGACTTACCTCGATTGATTTTCTGCACGAGGTCAGCAGCAGGCTGGCATCGGCGGACTCGTTTCATGTGGTGCTGGGCAGCATCGTCGATTTTGTGACGACGGTGATTCCGTGCGACTCATGCTTCATCTATGTGATGGAGCACGAGAAGCTGGTGCTACGCGCATCGAAGAATCCTCATGCCGACCTTGTCGATCATCTGGGTATGTCGTTGGGGCAGGGAATCACGGGCTGGGTGGCGGAGCATCGCGAGCCGGTCGCGATTGCTTCGGGAGCATCGAACGATCCGCGGTTCATCATGTTCCGCAATCTACCGGAAGACCACTTCGAAGCGATCTTGTGTACACCGATTCTTTGCGCGAGCAAGGTTGTCGGCGTCATCACGCTGCAGCACCAGATGAGCTATCAACATACGGCGAATGAGATCAGGCTGCTCTCGATGCTTGGTTTTCTAGTGGGCGCCGAGATTGAGCGCACGCGCCTGGAGACGGAGAATCTGCAACTGGCCGGGCGGCTTGAGACGCGCAAGGCCGTCGATCGCGCGAAGGGCATTTTGCAGCGCGATCTGGGGATGAGCGAGGACGAGGCTTATCGGACGATGCAGAGGGAGAGCCGCCAGCGGCGCATCTCGATGCGTGAGATTGCAGATGCCATTGTGCTGGGCGATGATCTCAAAAAGGCACAGGCGGCTGACGGGGCTCGTGCTTAGTGTCTGCCTGAAGTGTGCGCAAGCAAGGCAACGCGGCTCCGGTTGCGATGATGTGCTGTTTTCGTCGCCGCGATAGGCTCGGAACAGATTTTTAGACGATGATCATGTGAATGTGCTGGCTGCGAAACTGCTCGGCCAGTTCTGGGTCGATGTTGTTGTCGGTGATGATGGTGTGGATCTGAGACGGTTCGCAGACCTTGTTGGTGCTGATCATGCCGAGCTTGCTGGCATCGACGACAGCGACGACCTGGCGTGAGTGTCGCGCCATCTCGGCGAGGATGAGTGCCTCGTCGGACTCAATCACAGTCAGACCGTATTGCGGGTGGATGCCGGTGGCGCCCATGAAGACCTTATCGAAGTAGAGCTTTTGGATGGAATGGAATGCTGTAGCTCCGACCATGGAGAAGGAGCCGGGCCAGCGGATCGACCCACCGGTAAGGGTGACCTTGGCGTTGGGTTGGCTGGAGAGTTCCATGCCGATGTTCACCGCACTGGTTACGAGATGAATGCCTTCGCGATGGCGCAGGCTGCGGGCGACCTGGGTCGTGGTGGTGCCGGGTGAGAGAGCAATGGTGTCGCCCTCGGCGACCATCGCGGCGGCGGCGATGGCGATGCGACGCTTCTCGTCGGCGAAGCGCTCTTCGCGGAGGGGGAAGGCGGCATCGAAGCGGAAGGGCTCGTAGGTCAGCTTGCCGGCGAGCTCGACGCCGCCATGCGTGCGATGGACGAGGCCCCGCTGTTCGAGCTTGATGAGATCGCGACGGACACTAGCTGAGGAGGCGTTAACGGTAACGGCGAGGTCTTCGACGCTGCTGGTGCCCTTCTGTAGAAGCAGATGAAGGATCTGATTTGCACGATCGTGTGTCTTTGCAGCCACTTGAATGCTTCCTTTCAAAGAAAAAAGCTAGCCGTAATGAGGGTACTGGAAATCCTTGTCTGACGGAATGAATCATTTAATTGATTATTTAAATGTTTTACTTTCAAAGTATTGAAATTATTTATTAATATTTCACCATTCGGCTTTCTATGCTCAATGTCATTGATGCTGGTAGCAGGTTTCAAAAAAAGACAGCAAACGATTGGAAATGAATGAGATTGCCTGATTCCCTTTCTTTTTTGTACTTTACGGGTTCCATCAGGAAGCGTTGGATATCTCTATGTCTGGATTGGTGTATTTGTGATGCGTGAGATCGTCTTTGAATTATGTGCCGAGAATATCGATGCGTGCCTCGTTGCGCGAGATGGTGGAGCAGATCGGATTGAGCTTTGTAGCGCTCTGAGCGAAGGTGGACTGACGCCGAGCCATGGCTTGGTTCGTGAAGCCGTAAATCGCAGCGGCCTGCCAGTGCATGTGCTGCTGCGTCCTCGTGGCGGCGACTTTGTCTATAGCGATGCGGAGCTCGATGTGATGCGGGAGGACCTGAAGCATCTGCGTCTGCTGGGCGCGAGCGGTGTGGTGCTGGGCGTGTTGCGCGAAGATTGTTCGGTGGATGTGAAGCGCACGCGCGAGTTGGTGGAGATGGCCGACACGCTTGAAGTGACCTTCAATCGTGCCTTTGACCATACTGCTTCGCTTGAAGATGCTTTGGAGGACGTTATTGCGACAGGTTGTCAACGAGTGCTGACCTCGGGCGGCGAACGCGACGTAGTGAGCGGAGGTAAAGCACTCGCGCGATTGATCGAGCAGGCCGCTGGGAGGATAGAGATTGCAGCCGGTGGAGGGCTGCGGCTGAAGAACGCGGCGGCAGTGGCGCGAATAACGGGCGCGAGGCACTTCCATGGCTCGATCCGCAAGATCGTTACCGGACCTTGTCGTTCTAGTCGGGATGTGCACGATGAGAGCGACCCTTCCGCTCATTCGCGGTTTGTCGTTGAGAGCGACGATGTACGCGCGATGATCGAGAACCTGACGAACGCTTAGGCCGCGCTATTTATAAAAGCAGTTGAATGCGTATCAGTTGGAGGCGCGGTCTGGAAGCACACTCCAGATTGCAGGATCTTCTTCGCCGAGAACCCAGGCGCAGATTCCCTGAAGGTGCTGTTCTTTGGCGAGGTTGTAGCGATCGGCGAAGCCGCGCTTTTCGGTGTAGAAGATCCACTCACGCATCTGGTCGCGGTAGAAGTAGAACCATGCGGTGTGGTCCACGGGGTCCCACTGCTCTTGTCCGTTGTAGGTGTCGCGAAGGAATTGGGCATTGGTAGCGCTGATGTATTCAGCGGTGATGTTAGGCTTCTGAACTTTTTCGTTGATGCCGGGATCGCCGGTGAACCAGTGGTATCCGTAGAGCGCGATGCCGAGGGAGAGTTTGTCCTTCGGTACGGACTTCAGAGCGTAGTCGAGATTTTCGTTGGTCCAGATCCAGCCGCCGACGGGGCCGGGAGTCGTCCAGCGGGTGTGCTGGTCGTAGGTCATGAGGCAGAGAAGATCGACGGATTGGGAGAGAGCTTTGAGGTCGAAGGCTCCGCGCCAGTCGGAGAAGATCCATTTGCTGAAGGGTGTGTGACCGGGATAGCCGGGGGCGTTGGGGACGACTGCAATCTGTAGCTGAAGATGCTGCTGGTGGAAGGCGTCGGCGATTCGTTTGACGGTGGCGGAGAGCAGGTCGCGATCGTTCCAACTGATGTTCTCGAAGTCGAGCTGGAAGCCGTCGTAGCCATTTTTCTTGCAGGCGGCGATGAGGGAGTCGATCATCGCTGTTTGAGCCTTGTCATCGGTCATTAGAGTGTGAATCTTCACCTTGTCGAAGAGCGCGACGATGGGGAAGAGAGCGATGTGGCGTTGTTTGGCGACGCGCAGGACGGAGGGATCGGGTTCGCCGTAGACGAGGCCGGTCTCATCGACGCTGTACCAAGTGGGGACGATGATGTCGATCTTGGATTGATGCTCCATGAAGTCGCGGACCGACTGTGGCTGATCTGTCATGTAGAAGAGAGTCTTGGTCTGGGCAAAGACTGCGCTTGCTGCAAACAGAAGGCAGAAGATCACGGACTTCATGGAGCCTCATCTTTCTTTCGCTTATGCGGTTTCGAGTTTGAAGGACGGTGGAATGTCCTCAGTCTTGGTGCCGAATTCGAGGTTAGGCTGGCTGCCCAGCGTGAACTCGATCTTCGCTCCGTCGACGATCTCGCGATGGTTGAACCACGAGCGCGTGTATGGCTTGCCGTTGAAGGTGACGGACTGGATGTATTGGTCCGAGGGTGCGCTGCGGTGAGCAACGATCTCAAGCTGCTTGCCCTTGCCGAGTTCCAACTTGACGCGATCGAACAGCGGTGTGCCGAAGATGTAATTTCCACTGACAGGATCGACGGGGTAGAAGCCCATAGAGCTCATGATGTACCAGGAGGACATCTGGCCTACGTCTTCATTGCCTTGCAGACCGTCGGGAAGCGCGGCGTACATCGTTTCCATCAACATGCGAATACGCTGCTGGGTCTTGTGCGGCTGGCCAGCGTACACGTAGAGATAGGCGATGTGGTGCGACGGCTCGTTGCCCTGAGCGTACTGACCGACGAGGCCCGCGATGTCGGGTGGTGCATCGGGTGGCAGTGTGGAGGGTTGGTCGAACAGCTCGTCGAGCTTGGCGAGAAAGGCCTTGTGTCCGCCGAGCGTTTCGATGAGGCCCGCGGCGTCGTGCTGAATGCCGAAGGTGGTCTGCCAGGAGTTGGACTCGGTGAAGTCACGCCACTTCTTTGAAGTCCCCATCTCAAGCGGATTGAAGTTGGGAGCCCATTCGCCGTTTGCAAGCTTAGGCCGCGCGAAGTTGGTCTGCTTGTCGTAGTAGTTGCGATAGTTGAGCGAGCGGTCGGCAAGCATCTTGGCATCGTCTTCGTGGCCGAGCTTCCTGGCGACGTGCGCGATGGACCAATCGTCGTAACAGTATTCAAAGGTTTTGCTGACAGACTCTTCTTCGAGGTCGCAGGGGATGTAGTGCATCTTACGGTAGTAGCCGAGGCCGCGATAGTCGTCGACCATGGCGCGCTTCATCATGCACTTGTAGGCGCGCTCGTAGTCGATGCCAGTGAAGCCCTTGTTGCAGGCTTCGGCCATGACAGCGGCGGAGTGGTAGCCGGTCATGGTGCCGGTCTCCGTGCCTTGAAGCGGCCAGACGGGCATTCCAGCGGGGCTTTGCTCGGCCATCAGGATGAGGGCGTTGACGAAGTCGGGCACATGCTCCGCGTTGATGAGCGTGTACAGCGGATGGGTGGCGCGGTAGGTGTCCCACAGCGAGAACGTGGTGTAGTTGCGTTGTCCGGGATTGAGCTTGTGCACCTGCTTGTCCATGCCGCGATAGCTGCCGTCGGCGTCATCGAAGAGCGCAGGGCCGATGGAGGCGTGGTAGAGCGCGGCGTAGAAGATACGGCGATGCTTCTCGTTGTCCGTGGTGATGCTGATGCGCGAGAGCTGATTGTTCCACTTCTCGCGAGCACTGCGGCGAACGCGCTCGAAGTCCCAGCCGGGCAGCTCGGCCTTCAGGTTGTTGGCGGCGGATTCTGCGCTGACGCCGGAGATGCCGGTCTTTACGAAGATGACTGGATTGTGGGTCAGGTCGAAGAAGGCCACGCACTTGAGGTTCTTACCGGTCAGAGGCTCGGTGCCGGCGGGGACCTCTGCGTCGTCGCTGTAGTAGACGATGCGCGTGGGCTTCTGCGAGAACTGCATGGTGAAGTAGGCTTCGCGGCCATCGCCCCAGGACTTGGTGACACGGCCTCCGGCGAGCGCGTCGGGTGCGGGGCTGTGCAGCGACGCGGAGATGACGTTCGACTGACCATAGCTGTGCTGAAGATCGACGATGATGTGTGCGGTCTTTGCCTTGGCATCGCGGGGAAAGGTGTAGCGATGCAGGCCGGTGCGCTCGGTGGCGGTCAGCTCGGCGTGGATGCCGTAGTCCTTGAGAAGAACAGAGTAGTAGCCGGGCTCGGCGTGCTCCTCGCTATGGTCGAAGCGTGAGCGGTAGCCTTCGTCGGGGTTTTCGCGTGAGCCGGGAACGATCTTTGATTCGCCGGTGCCGGGCATGACGAGAAAGTCGAGCAGGTCGCCGCAGCCGGTTCCGCTGAGATGGGTGTGGCTGAAGCCCATGATAGAAGTGTCGGAGATGTGGTAACCGGAGCACCAGTCCCAGCCGTCGGTGAAGGTGTCGGGGCTGAGCTGGATAGCGCCGAAGGGAACGACTGCGCCGGGGAAGCAATGGCCATGACCGCCTGTTCCGATGGTGATGTCGACGAGGGAGGCGGGATCGTTGGCGCCATGGGACGATTTGGGATGTGGGATGACCCTTGCGAAGGCAGTGGTTCTGATAGCGCTAACAGTACAGGCGGCAGAAGCTCCGCCTAGAAAAGATCTTCTTGATATCACGCGAACTCCAACGATTGAGATTTAACACTTTACGAAACCGTAGATAGGACGAATCTACGAAGGAATAGGTAGGGAAGCACTCACGATGGAGTTGAACTCCGATACCTCTGGCAGACTCGTACGTTATCGGTTACGAGTCTACCCGGAGGCACCTTGCTCTGTCATTCCTTTGAAAGAGCAAGGTGCGGCATTTTATTACGTTATTGCTGGGAAGTTGTTCTGCCGTCAAAGAGTTGGAACTCGCGGATCGCGGCGGTTCCAGAGGTAGAGATGAGATTGAGACGGACCCGCTGCGTGGTGCAGGCGGGAAAGATGTCGATCTTTTTGTGGCCGATGGCCTGTGCGCGAGCGAGAGTTTTCCACGAGCCGTTCTGCCAGGCTTCGATGGAATACTCCTCGACGTGCTGGCCGTCGTTGAGCCTCTCCATGGTGACGGCGCGGTCGAAGGTGACCGGCTTGTCGAAGCGGACTTCAAGGGTGCCATGTAGCGGCGGCGCTACCCAGAAGGTGTCTGGATTATTGTCGAGTGCGTCATGCTCGGCAGTGGCTTCTGTGCCGGTGGCGTGGCCTTGCTCGGAGACGAGGTTGTGGCCGTAGATGCGGTGGAGGGCTTCGCCGAACTCGTGCAGGCGCGCGACGTCAGCAGCAGGAAGCTGGCCGGTGTTGTCGGGTGCGAGGCCGAGCATGAGTTGAGCGCCGCGGCCTACGGTGTTGGTGTAGATATCGAGCAGATCGTCCACTGAGCGAAGCGTTGCTTCATCATTGGGGTGCCAAAACCAATGTCCGCGATGCAGTGGCGTGTCCGACTCGACCGGGCGCCAGCGCAGATAGCCGGCGCGGTCAATGACGTTCCAATTTTCGAAGAGGACCTTGCCATCTTCGTTGCCGACCCAGCGGAGGTCAGCGTTCTTGAAGAGGCCTACGTCGGCGAAGACCATGGTGTTGGGCTGATAGGTGCGCAGCTCGGTAATGATGCTTTGGAAGTCGTAGGTACGTCCGGTGCTGCCTGCGCCATCGAGCCAGAACTCGGTGAGTGGGCCGTAGTGCGTGGCGAGTTCATCGAGCTGCGCGAGGTAGTACTTGTCGTAGGCTTTGGGGTCGGGATAGCGCTTGTCGTGGCGGTCCCACGGAGAGAGATAGACGCCGAAGCCGAGGCCAGCTTTGTGGGCGGAGTCGGAGGCCATGCGGACGAGGTCTCCCTTGCCATTGAGCCAGGGGCTGTTCTTAACGCTGTAGTCGGTCTGCTCGGTGGGCCAGAGAGCAAAGCCGTCGTGGTGCTTCGATACCAGGACAGCGTACTTGGCACTGCCTGCTTTGGCGGCCTCCATCCACTGATCGGTATCGACGTGCGTGGGGTTGAAGACCGAAGGCGAGGCGGTGCCGTCACCCCACTCGCGATTGAGGAAGGTATTAGTGCCGAAGTGAATGATGACGCCGATCTCGAGATCCTGCCAATGAACCTGCGCCGGGCTTGGCTTGATATCGACGAAGTTCTGCGCGATGGCTGATAGCGGCGCGAGGCAGGCTAAGACTGCCATCGCGTGGCAGAGGATGGATTGTCTGCCACGCGATTTGCTGTGTTGCATGAAAGAGGCTTTGCCTCGCGTTGATTGAAAGACCTCGGACATTGATACCTCTATTTCTTACTGCTATTCCTGTACGGCATTGACCAATGATGTAAGAGAGTCGATGAAGACGAAGCGCACTACAGCCGATGGCTTTTTCGCTGCCTCGATCTGCGCTGTCGTGCTTGCCTTCCATCCTGCCGGTGCCTTTGTTCCGGAGGAAAGGAAGTGAATCGCATCCGTCGCTGCCTTTGCAAGTCCGGGGAGCTGCTGTGCGCGCTCCTGAGCTTCGGCCAGCCGGGGCGAGTGCTGCATCTGATTCTCTACGGTTGGGACAGAGTTGGAGACGGCCTCAAACCATTGAGTCAGAGCAGCCGCATCGGCAGTGTCGGACTGTGGTGATTTGAGGAAGTTCTCGGTGAGATGGGCGACTTCGTAACGCGATGGCGGATCGGGACGAACTGCATCGACGAAGCGGTCGAGGACGGTGAGCTGCGAGGTCTTCTGCTGGTGATAGCGCTCGCCAAAGCTGACGGGCTCAAACGCGGAGGCGAAGATGCGAAGCTGATCGATGTCCTGGGTTCCGGCGAGATCACGCAGGTAGGCGTCTTCCTGGGTGATGTGCTGGAGGCCGAGGCCTTCGAGCTGGATGGAGACGACGTTCAAACGACGGTACATGTCGTCGACATTGGTGACATCTTCGGGAGACCAGAAACGTTCGGCGATGGCTGCTGTTCGCGGCCAGTTGCGGGAATCGATGGTGCCTGCGTCGATTTGCTCGCCCCACATGCAGATCTCTCCGCCGAGCACGAGCTTGCGTTGCTCCGGTGTGAGCGAAGAGCTCGATGGCAATGGATCGGCGAGGTAGTGGGTGCCTGCGGACTTCATTCCATCAAGATAGTAGGGTGCCGAGAGAATGCCTTGATAACCTTGCTGCGCTCCCTGGGTCAGCGAGGCTTCGCCGCGCCACGACTGAATCACGATATCTTTTGGAAGCGCGGGGTTGAGGATCTCGTCCCAGCCGACCATGTGTTTGTGGAGACCGGTGAGGATCTTCAACACGCGTGTATTGAAGTACGCCTGAAGTGCTCCGTTGTCTTTGAGGTTGTGCGCCTTCATGAAGGCGATGATGCGTGGGTTGGTCTTCCAGTCGGGGGCGGGGGTCTCGTCGCCGCCGATGTGCATGTAGGGATCGGGGAAGATGGTCGCCATCTCGCCGAGGAAGCGCGCGATGAACTGGTAGGTCTCTTCGCGCGTGGGGTCGAGGGCATAGTCAGAGACGCCGAAGTCGCGGCGGACAGCGGGCGGAGGGGTGCCGCTGGAGAGTTTGGGATAGGCGTACTGCCAGGCGGTGCTGTGGCCGG
Source organism: Edaphobacter dinghuensis (assembly GCF_014640335.1). Taxonomy (NCBI): domain Bacteria; kingdom Pseudomonadati; phylum Acidobacteriota; class Terriglobia; order Terriglobales; family Acidobacteriaceae; genus Edaphobacter; species Edaphobacter dinghuensis. The sequence continues at coordinate 51,416 of NZ_BMGT01000003.1, forward strand.
GCATCTCAAACTCGGGTACAACACGGATGCCGCGGGCACGAGCGTAGGCGACGAGGTCGCGGGCATCCTGCTGGGTGTAAAAGAGGCCATCGGAGCCGACGCCAGTGAGGCGGGGATAGAGCTTGCTCTCGATGCGGAAGCCCTGGTCTTCGGTGAGGTGCCAGTGGAAGACATTGAGCTTGACGGCCGCCATTCCGTCGATGGTGCGCTTGAGGACGTCCATCGGCTCGAAGTGGCGTCCGCAATCGATCATCAGGCCGCGCCAGGGAAAGCGCGGTGAGTCATGGATGGAGACGATGGGCAGGATATAGTCGCTGCCTGAGGGCTGGACGAGTTGAACCAGGGTCTCGAGGCCGTGCATGGCTCCGACTACTGTTGCCGCTTCGATGTGCGCGCCTGCAGGAGTGACGGAGAGCGTGTAGGCTTCGTTTTCGTCCACAGATTGGACTGCTTCACCCGCGCCCTGGACATCGATGGTCAGAGGAGCTTCGGTTCCAGCAGCGACCGGCTCTACAGATAGAGGAAGAGCCGTCTTCTGCCTCAATTGGAGGATGGCGCGATGGATGGCGTCGTCGAGGCGAGGATCGTTGAAGTGGGTGGTGACGGCATGGAACTGCGCGTTGAGCACAAAGCCGCCGGAGGATGCCTGCAGGCTGGCCGGCTGCGGCATCAGGTTATTGACGAAAGTCTCGCTGGAGGGTGCCATTTGGCTGAATGAGATGGAAGAAGTCAGGATGAGAGTGGCGATAGGCAGGAGAGACTTTGCCCAGGAGCAGATCTTCATGATTACCTCGTGCAGTCAAGCTTAATCTATCTTTTTAGAACTTAACCTATCTTTTTAGAAAATAATGTTGTGTATAGGGTTATCTTTTCATCCTCGAGGGCGGGCTCTCGGGTCCCTGATGCGGTATGCCGGTGGGCGATAATAAAGTGGATTTTATCCGTCGAAGAAGTGCAGAGTAGGGAGAGAATCTTGGTAGAGAAACATCGATCAAAATGGAGGATCTGTCTTTAGAGATGCTGTGTTTTGACACTTGATCGTCATCTGGCCGTATTGGAAGTCGTATTCGACCGATATTCGACAGATGTTTGCTTCATCAGTTTCTTCTAGAGTATCTTGGGTTTGAGTAAGCTTTAAAAGCGATTTTTTCCCGTCAACTTAGGACGCACGCAGTTGAGTTAGTTGCGTCGTGCCGCAGCGTAGATGAGAGGTCAGGACCGCGTGGGTCGCAGAGCACTACAAATCGGCTTTCTAGTAAGTAATGGTCTTTTTATGCTGGTTCCTTCTGCGTTCGGGTCATCTCCTGCAGGCGTCGATTCTCACCGGGTTGCCGGGGTTGGAATGTTTATACATTCTCCGTCCTATTTTGCGCAAAGCTCGACCAGCATTTTTTCTCCCGCGGGAACACCGTCGCACTGGATCTTTACGCTCTCGATGTTCGTGTTGAGCATCACGGCCGTGATCTTCGTGATCGTGGCCGGCTTGCTGACTTATGCGCTGATCCGCTATCGGCATCGCAATCTGCTGACTTATAACGAGCCGACACAGATCTACGGCAGCAATCAGATTGAGCTTGCCTGGACCGTCATTCCGGCACTGATCGTCGTCATGCTCTTTCTTACCGCCTCGCGTGTAATTCTGGCCACGCAGGATGCCAAGAAGCCGACCGACGCGGTCGATGTAGTGGTTGTGGGCCATCAGTTCTGGTGGGAGTACCGCTACCCCAAGCTGGGCATCGTTACGGCCAATGAGCTGCATGTACCGGTAAGCGATCCTGCGCACCCGACGCCGACCTATCTTGAGATGTCGTCCGCTGACCTTGACCACAGCTTCTGGGTGCCGCGTCTTGCGGGCAAGATGGACCTGATTCCAAACCGCGTCAATACGATGTGGATTGACCCTGAGGCTCCGGGCCTGTATCTGGGGCAGTGCGCGCAGTATTGCGGCGTGCAGCACGCCAAGATGCTGCTGCGGGTTTACGCGGATTCGCCGAAGGAGTTTGCGGCCTGGGTAGCACAGCAGCAGAAGCCCGCTGTGGAAGATCCGGCTGTGGCTGAGGGGCGTGCGGCTTTTCTGCGCAACGCCTGCGTCAACTGCCATACCATCTCCGGCACGCCGGCCAATGGACGTTTCGGCCCTGACCTGACGCATCTGGCCAGCCGTGACACGATTGCTTCGGGTGCGGTTGAGAATAATCCTACTAATTTGAAGCAGTGGATCGATAATCCGGACTCGCTGAAGCCCGGCTCGTTGATGCCTGCTATGCATTTGAATGATCACGATCTGAATGCGATCACGGCGTACCTGACGACGCTTCATTAATCGGCAGATCACCCAGGCAGCCGGATGGAAGCTTGCTGGCCTGATGGACTGAAGAAAGGAAACGATGGCTGATTCCGTGTCTGGCCTCTCATCGGTGGAAGCAATTGACCTGACGCCGGTTGAAAAACCGCGGCAATTATTCCTTGAGGTGCTTTACGACTGGGTGACTACGGTCGATCACAAAAAGATCGGCCTGATGTACATTGCCTACTCGCTGATATTCCTGGTGATCGGTGGAATCGAAGCGATCGTCATGCGAATTCAGCTTGCTGTGCCGCATAACACCTTCGTCTCGCCACAGGTCTTCAACCGGATGTTCACGCTGCATGGAACCACGATGGTCTTCTTCGTGGGCATGCCCATTTTGTTTGGATTTGGAAACTACCTTGTCCCGCTGATGATTGGCGCGCGCGACATGGCGTTTCCGCGATTGAACGCCTTTAGCTTCTGGATTTCAGCATTTGGCGGCTTTCTGCTGTACTACAGCTTCATCGGCGGATCGGGGCTTTATGGAGCCGGTAGCGCCCCCGACGTTGGGTGGTTCGCGTACGCTCCGCTGACGGCGAGGGTCTTCTCCCCCGGACACAGCACGGACTACTGGACGTTGAGTATTTTGCTGAGCGGCATCGGCAGCATCGGTACGGCGCTCAACATTGTTGCGACGGTCATCTGCATGCGCTGCCCTGGCATGAAGCTAAACCGGATGCCCTTGTTGGCATGGCTCTATCTTGTGACGTCGAGCATGGTTTTTATCGCGGTCAGCCCATTGACGGCGGCGCAGATCATGCTGATGCTCGACCGGTATGTCGGCTCGCATTTCTTCGATGCCCAGGCTGGCGGCTCGGCCATTCTCTGGATGCACTTCTTCTGGATCTTCGGACATCCCGAGGTCTATATTCTGGTGCTTCCCGCCTTTGCTTTTGCCAATGAGATCATTCCGGTGTTCTCGCGAAAGGCGATCTTCGGCTATCCGGCCATGGTGGCTGCTTCCGTAGGTATCGGCTTTATCAGCTTGAGCGTATGGGCGCACCACATGTTTGCTGTCGGTATGGGAGCTGGTGCCAACGTCTTCTTTGTCTTCTCGACGATGATTATCTCGGTGCCGACCGGCATCAAGATCTTCAACTGGCTGGCCACGATCTGGGGCGGCAAGATACGCTTTGCCTCTCCGATGCTGTTCAGCGTTGGCTTTCTCTTCCAGTTCCTCGTCGCGGGATTGACTGGCATTATGCTCTCGGTCGCTCCGTTCGACTGGCAGCTTACCGGCTCCTATTTTGTGGTGGCCCACTTCCATTACGTTCTGGTCGGCGCAATTCTGTTTATGATCTTCGCCGCCTTCTACTATTGGTTCCCGAAGGCGACGGGCCGCATGATGAGCGAGCGCCTGGGCAAGTGGCACTTCTGGTTGATGGTCATCGGATTCCACCTGACGTTCGACTTCATGCACATCCCCGGACTGCTGGGCATGCCGCGCCGCATTTACACCTACGAGCCGGGCCGTGGATGGGAGATCTGGAACCTGCTCGTCAGCATTGGCGCTGTCATTCAGGCCATCGCGACTCTGATCTTCGTCTACAACCTGGTTCACTCCTATTACAAGGGAGAGAAGGCCGGCAACGATCCCTGGGATGCATGGACGCTCGAGTGGTCCACTGCTTCGCCGCCGCCGTCCTATAACTTTGCTACGACACCGATCGTCCATAGCCGCCGTCCATTGTGGGACATCAAGCATCCGGAAGATCCCGACTGGAACTACGAATGAGAGATTATCGATGAGCACGATTCCTATCACTCCCGACCCAGCCGACGAGCCTTGGGTATTACCTGACCGCGGAACGATCGGCATGGCCTGCCTGATCATTGCGGAGTCGGCGATCTTCGTCATCTTCGTGGTCGCGTACATCTTCTACATGGGGCAGGGCCTCGGTGGTCCCACGCCGAAGCAGGTGCTTGAGCTTCCTATCTTCACTACGATCTGCCTGCTTTCGAGCAGCTTGACGTTGCACTGGGCGGTGGTGGGGCTACGAAAGAGCAAGATTGGCGCATTCAATGCGTGGCTTGCGGCCACGGTAGTTCTTGGCGCTATCTTCCTTATCGGAACCGGCATGGAGTGGTATCACCTGATCTATGTCGATGGTCTGACGATCCAGACCAATCTCTTCGGCACGACGTTCTATTCGCTGGTTGGGCTGCATGCCACCCACGTCATCGTCGGCCTGCTGATGCTGATTGCCGCTTTGATCTTCGGACTGACCGGTCATGTCGATGAGAAGCATGCGCACCGTATGGACGTGCTTTCGCTCTATTGGCACTTCGTCGACGCGGTATGGGTCATTGTGTTCACAGTTGTGTATGTTCTCGGACGGTAAAGGTTTTGCATATCTTCAATAACGCTGGAAAGGCACTCGATGTCAGTCGCTGAATCGGAACACGGACAAGACCATAAGGGAGTGGTGAATCTACCTACGCCTACCTCGTGGCCCATCGTTCTCTCGCTCGGCATTACGCTGCTGCTGTCTGGACTTGTGACCAACTGGGTCATCAGCCTGCTCGGCGTTGTGTTGATGCTGATGTCGACGGTTGGCTGGTTCCGCCAGGTATTGCCGCACGAGCAGCACGTAGGCGTGCCTGTCACCACACGGGTCGAAACCATCACCTCACGCCGCACCAATGTCATCCGTATCCCTATCAGTGAAGACCATCGCCAGGTTCTGCCATATGAGACGTACACCATGATGGCCGGGGTAAAGGGCGGCATCGCTGGTGGTCTCGCCATGATTGTGCCGGCAACGCTTTACGGTCTCGTTCGCTATCACAGCATCTGGTACTCGATGAACCTGCTGGCGGCTGGCGGCTTTGTGAGTTGGGCCAATGCGAGCAACGCATTTCTAGCCGCCTTTCACCCAGAAGGACTCCTCGCAGCTCTGGCCATTCATATTGTGACCTCGCTGCTGGTAGGTCTGCTCTACGGCGCGATGCTTCCTATGTTTCCCTGGAAGCCGATCTTCACAGCAGGCTTCGCGGCTCCGTTTCTGTGGACGGGAATTCTCTACAGCGCCCTCGGGGTCATCAGCCCGATTCTCGATCAGCGTATCGATTGGCTCTGGTTCGTGGTCTCTCAGATTACGTTCGGTCTGGTGTGCGGCTTTGTCGTCAACCTTCAGGTACAGGTAAGAACCGAGCAGTTCCGCTCGCTACCGTTTACTCTCCGCGCGGGGCTCGAAGGTGCTCACAAGAGAGAAGGAGAGGACGAAGAATGAAAGTACAGACTCTCCTTTCCTGCGTAGTTGTTTCACTATTGACCTTTGCCAGCTTTGGCTGCAATAGCGCTCCGGGGCGTCCTAAGGCCGAGCCGGAGGTGCCGCGGCCCGAAGAGATTCACGACTTCGCTACGCTCTACAAGCAGAATTGCGCGGCCTGCCATGGCGAGAACGGTAAGCAGGGTATTGCTACCTCTCTGGCCAATCCCGAGTATTTGGCGCTTGCAGGTGAAGACACATTAATTCGCATTACGGCAAAGGGTATTCCCGGTACGCTGATGCCGCCGTTCGCTCAGAGCGCCGGAGGCATGTTGACCGACCAGCAGGTTCACGATCTGGTGGATGGCATGATACGTCAGTGGGGTAATTCTCAGGCGCTTGCGGGACAGTCTGCTCCGTCATATGCCGCAACCGGAACTGGCGATGTCCAACAGGGACAGCAGTCCTTTACTACCTATTGTGCAAGCTGCCATGGCCCTGATGGAACTGGATTGAAGGGAAAAAACGTCGGCGCGAACGCCAGCCGAGGTTCTATTGTCGATCCTTCTTATCTTGCGCTTGTGAGCGATCAAAATTTGCGCACGACCGCGATTGTGGGGCTACCGGGGCAGGGAATGCCTGATTGGCGCGGTGATGTTCTTTCCCATGCGATGACCGACAAGGATGTGACCGACATTGTGGCGTGGCTGGCTTCGCACCGGACGCAGTTTCCCGGTCAACAATATCCGGCGACAGCGCCTACAGCACAGCAACCGCAGTAACTGGCAATACGGAGACACAGATGAGCGAACAACATAGCGACCACGTTAGCGGTGGTTTGAGCCCGCAAGAGAATAAATTGCAGAGCGAGCCGAAGAACGGACTGAAAGACCACTCCCGTCGGGTCTTCCTCTTCAAGTTGTCTCTGCTGGTAAACGGCGCCGTCGGTGTCGTGCTTGCTGTGCCCATCGTGCGTTATCTGCTGGGGCCGGTGATTCAGAAGAAGAGCTCGTACCATTCCTGGATCACGTTGGGGAACGTTGACGATTTTCCTGAAGGTGAGACCAGGCTGGCTGACTACCGTAATCCATCGACCACGGAGTGGGATGGCGATACGGGTAAGGTAGCCTGCTGGGTGCGCAGGAAGTCGGGCAATGATTTTCAGGTCTTTGCGATTAATTGTGCTCATCTCGGATGCCCGGTGCGCTGGTTTTCAGAGTCGAAGCTCTTCCTCTGTCCCTGCCACGGTGGCGCTTACTACGAGGATGGATCGCGCGCTGCAGGACCGCCGGAGCGTGGCCTGTTCGAATACAAATACAGAATAGCCGGAGCCAAACTCATGATTAATGCGGGCGAATTGCCGACGCTTTCCACACCGGCCAGCGCGCAGAATGCCAACTTTGTTCCACTGGATAAAATCGGGCGTGCGACATGGCAGAGCTAAATAAAAAAGGTCTGCAAAAGGCCGGCATCGAAGTCTACGAGTGGTTCGAGCATCGTCTCGGCATTGTTAAGCCAGCCGTCGAAGCGGCAGTGCATCCGGTTCCAGCAAGTGCCGCGAGCTGGTGGTATGTCTTTGGCAGCGCCGCTACGGTGCTGTTCGTATTGCAGATCATGACCGGCATCATGCTGGCGCTGGTTTATACGCCGTCGGCAAATCACGCTTGGAGCAGCCTCCAGTTCCTTAACAACAATGTTGAGCTGGGCTGGTTTTTGCGCGCGCTGCATGGATGGGGCTCCGACTTCATGATCGCCATTGTGCTCATTCACATGGTGCAGGTCTTCATGTTCGGAGCATACAAATTTCCGCGTGAGCTAACGTGGATCATCGGCGTGTTTCTTCTGCTGCTGACCCTGGGCATGGCCTTCACCGGACAGGTGCTGCGCTTCGATCAGGACGCCTACTGGGGTCTCGGTATCGGCGCTTCGATCATGAGCCGGGTGCCTGTGATCGGCCCCTCTCTCGTGCACTTTCTGCTCGGCGCTCCTATTATCGGCAGCGCTACGCTCTCCCGCTTCTTTACCTTGCACGTCTTCGTTATCCCCGGCCTTCTACTGGCCGGTGTTGCCCTTCACCTGCTGATGGTGCTGCGACTTGGAATTAACGAGTGGCCGATGCCTGGCCGCATCGTTCGCAAAGCCACCTATGAGGCGGAGTACCACGAGCTCAACAAACGAGAGGGCATCGCTTTTGTACCCGATGGCGCATGGAAAGATGCTATCTTTGCCGCTGCGATCATTCTTTCAGTGATGGCATGCGCCTTCTTCTTCGGCCCGTTCGGTCCTACCGGTCAGCCCGATCCCACCATCATCCAGACAGCGCCTAAGCCGGATGGTCCGTTCCTCTGGCTCTTTGCTGTGCTCTCCTTGTTGCCGCCTGAGATGGAGACGCCGATCATCTTGGTCGCACCTGTGATCATTATCGGAGCGATGCTGTTACTGCCTCTCGTAGCAGGCGAAGGCGAAAAGCACTGGAGCCGTCGTCCGGTCGCCGTGCTAATGGTCTCGGTGATTGCTGTATCGCTCGGCGTCTTTACCCGTCTGGGCGTTACGACTCCATGGAGTCCCGTTATGAACGCCTGGAGCAGCGACATCGTTCCGCAAAAGTATATTCATGATCGAACTCCGCTGGAGCGCCAAGGTGCGTTGGTGTTTCAGGACAAGCAGTGCCGCAACTGCCATGAGGTTGGTGGTCAGGGCGGACAGCGTGGCCCGGAACTCGACTCAGTTGCCACTCGCCTGACGGAAGATCAACTGGTACGTCAGGTATTGCAGGGCGGTGGCAACATGCCTGCTTACGGCAACGCGCTTAGCCCAGCTGAGACTGCTGCTCTGGTTTCTTTTCTGGAGACGCTGAGAGGAAATAACCTGCAGCCCGCGCAAGATGCCTCTCGCGCTTTGACCGGGGAGAATCCTCCCAAGGCAACTGTTCCCGGCGAAGAGAGACCGTCCGGACAATCGCACCTGTCTAAAGAAGCGCCTACACAGGAGAAGTAATAGAGATGCCGTTGCATGGCCGCTGATATACAGTCGACCTTCGATTCATGGGAGCCGTCCTGGTTCCTCTCCACGATGGTAGTGCTTACTGCCATCGTGTACTTTCGAGGATGGCTGGCAATTCGCCGGACAAGGCCAACGCAATTTCCAACGTGGAGACTGTGGAGCTTTCTGTTTTCCATGGCGACGCTGTGGTTCGCTATCGGGTCGCCGATGGATGCGTTCGCCGATGCGATGCTTAGCGCGCATATGATCGAACATCTGTTGCTGATGTCGGTTGTGCCTCCGCTTGCGCTGCTAGGTAATCCGGTTGTGCCTCTGCTGCGAGGTCTGCCGCGACCGGTACTGCGCTATGTCGTTGGCCCCTTGCTGCGAAATCGTCCATTGCGAAGATTCACTCATTGGCTCACTCGACTCCGCGTTGCATGGCTTGTGATGAATCTGATCTTTCTGGCATGGCACGTGCCAGGCGCTTACGACTATGCGCTCGAACATGAGAACTGGCACATCTTCGAGCACATGTGCTTCCTATCCGCTTCGCTAATCTTTTGGTGGCCGATTGTTCGGCCGTGGCCTACCAGCAGCCGTTCCTATAGCTGGAAGATAATTCTCTATTTGTTGTCGGCGGATGTGGTTAACACCGGGCTCTCGGCATTCCTCGCTTTCTGCACGCGGCCTGTGTATCCGTACTATCTGGCGGAACCTAACCCATTCCATCTCACTGCGCTTGCCGATCAGGTGCTCGGTGCCGTGATTATGTGGGTCATGGGGTCGCTCTTTTTTCTGGTGCCTGCTATGTACATCACGCACAAGCTGATCAAGCCGGAACGTTCGCGCCCATCGTACAGCCAATACACCGCATAGCCTTCTAGCTCAAGACCGGCAGCACAGTTTTGTTCGAGTCTTCCGGTTGCGATTCTTCAAAATGTTTGCGAATTCGCTCAGCGGTGGCGGCGTTCACCACGGCAGCTAAGGCATCCGAACTTGCCTGCCTGATGCCGCGCACGCTACCAAAGTGTTCGAGCAATCGTTGTCGCGTTCTCGGCCCGACTCCCGGAATTGCCAGGAGCTCGCTGTCGCGGTCGCGCATCTCTCGCCGCTTGCGATGGTAGGTGACGGCGAATCGGTGGCTCTCATCGCGGATCTTCTGCATCAGGTGCAACACAGGCGAGCGGCGATCCAGTACGACCGGATCATTCTCCTGTCCGTAGACATAGATGACCTCTTCACGCTTTGCAATCGATGCGAGTGGTTGCAGCGTAACGCCAATCTCCTCCAGCGCGGCATAGGCTGCATGAAGCTGTCCAAGTCCGCCGTCAATCAGGATGAGCGATGGGAACGGCTTCTTATCTTCCTGCAGCCGCTTGTAGCGCCGCTGTATCACCTCGCGCATACTGGCAAAATCGTCGACGCCGCTCACCGTCTTCACTTGAAATTTGCGATAGTCGGACTTCTTCATGGCACCGTCTTCCCACACCACCATGGAAGCTACCGTCTCCGCGCCTTGAATGTGCGAGATATCGAAGCACTCGATCCGGTGCGGCAGTTCTTCAAGCGTCAGCGCGTCTTGCAATGCTTCCTGAATCGCCTTCATTCCCGGTTGCAATACGCGGAACCGCTGATCGTAGGATTGCTTCGCGTTTTGGCAGACCAGATCGACGAGCGACCGTTTTTCACCGCGTTGCGGTACCAGAATTTCGACGCGCTTTTTTGTGCGCTCCGACAACATCTCGCCAAGCACTATGCGATCGGCAAACTCGACCGGCACAAGAACCGATCGCGGCACATAATTCTGATCGAGGTAGAGCTGTTTTAGCAGAGCAGAGAAGAACACCGACGGATTGAATGCAGCGCCCAGCTCGGACACTGCTGTATGTTGCACGATCTCCGCGCCCTCGCCAATCTCCGGTGCAGTGACTGCTGGATCGGGTTCAATCCGCGGCAGCGTCTCGAGCTCATCCTTGTCCGTGTTGGGCTCATTTAAAGTCTCCGACAGAAACTCCGGCAGGTCTTCCCAGAAGAAATCACGTCGGTCGACGATCTTGCCGCCGCGCATATGAAAGAGATTCACCGCGAGCATCTCGTTCTCGTAGTGATAACCGAAGACGTCCGCATCCTCATTGTCGGTCGTCGCTATCCGCTGCTTGTCGTTCATCTGATGAACGGTCACGATCTGATCGCGCAGCCTACCGGCCAGCTCAAACTGTTCCGCCTCGGCTGCTTCCTGCATGCGCCGCGTCAGTGACCGTTCCAGCTCATCAGTTCGCCCTTCGAGAAAGAGCTGCACATCGCGGATGGTCTCTTTGTAGATCTCCGGTGTGGTCAAGCCTTCGACGCACGGCCCAAGACAGCGCTTGATGTAGTACTGCAGGCAGGCTCGCGGATGATAACGTGACAGATCCACCTTGCAACTGGGGATAAGAAAGCTGCGATGAATCAAATCCACCAAACGATAGGCCAGGTTGCCGGGAAAGTAAGGTCCGAAGTAAGCTGAGCCGTCCTTCTTCAATCTCCGGGTCACAAAGACCTTGGGATATCGCTCGTGGAGCGTCAGCTTGATGTAGGGATAGGTTTTGTCATCGCGCAGAAGAATATTGAATCGAGGCTTCTTCTGTTTGATGAGATTGTTTTCGAGCGCAAGTGCCTCGTGCTCGTTTGCGACAGTGATGTACTCCACGTCGACGGCTTCGCGCATCAGCGAGCCGGTCTTCGCATTTGCCTGGGTGGCCTCCAGAAAGTACGACCGTACCCGAGACCGCAGGTTCTTCGCCTTACCGACGTAGATCACATCGCCCTCGGCGTTCTTATAGAGGTAGCAGCCGGGCTGGGTGGGGATGGTCCGAATTTTCTGGTAGAGATCCATGGAATTTCAGCTTCGCGTCTCAGTGTAGACGCTCAAAGCCACGACGGCTTCCACACAGATCAACTCAGTAGATTTGACGCATCTTTGAATCAAAAGTTCCCGATTATGAATCTGCAACTTCATGCAGACACGCGAGTGGTTCTTGTAAGTAGTTGATCTATAGATATTTATAACTGCCCCGATTTGGCAGGTGAATTGCTTTGGTAACAGTGTTGAAGATTGTCATCAACATACAGGAGATGAAACCAATGAGCTCCAATATCAGATTAGATAGCACCGAAATGAAAATCAGATCTGCCTGCACCGTTTTTCTCGCCAGCGCATTCGTTGTTGCCTGCACCGTCGGGTGCTCCAGCAAGAACTATGTTCGCTCTCAAGCAGCCCCGATCATTCAACAGACCAACGAGCTCGACGCCAAGACCGCTGCGGATCATCGCAACATCGTCGATACCGATGAGCGCGCCCAAAAGGGTATTGCCGGAGCCCAGAGCGCTGCTGACACAGCCAACCAGCATGCGCTTGCTGCAGGTCAGGCTGCTGACACAGCAAATCAATCCGCACAGGAAGCCTATAACCACGTCGACAGTCTCACCGGTGTAGTTGCCAACCTCGATAACTACAAGTCGCTGTCGGACCTGGATGTCACCTTCCGCTTCGACAAGGCTACGCTGACCTCGTCGGACAAGAAGAAGCTCGACGACTTTGCTGCGAACCTCACCAGTGCACGCAGCTATATCCTTGCCGTCACCGGAGGCACCGACTCGACCGGGGATGCAAACTATAACTATCAGCTCAGTCAGCGTCGTGCAGACGCGGTTGTCAGCTACCTTGCTGCGAAGTACAACATTCCTCCGCACAAGTTCTACCTGATCGGTATCGGTAAAGATCAGGCAGTTGCCAGCAACCGGACTGCTGCAGGTCGTGCACAAAACCGTCGTGTCAACATCAAGCTGATGTCTAACATGAGCAATCAGCAGCCCGCCACAAGCGCGGCAGCAACTACGAATCCTAACGGTCAGTTGTAATAACAAGCGATTCGAAGCTAAAACTACCAACGGCGATGCGCTTGCACTCAAGCAGGCGCGTCGCCGTTTCTCCTTCATCGCCAAGGCATAAAGCATATGCCTGCGGCCGAGAAATTACCGGGAAATCGGGTAAAGTGAAGGCTATGGCAGAGCCCACTTCAGAAAGATCTGTTCCCGCTGCAGAGAATGGCGCAGAGACCATCGCCGAATCGATTGCCATCATGGCGCGTCTTCGCGGCCCCGGAGGTTGCCCATGGGACCGTGAGCAAACCTTCGACACCATCAAGCGCCACACGCTCGAAGAGACGTATGAGGTCTTCGATGCTATTGAGCGGCGAGCATGGCCGGACCTCAAAGACGAGCTCGGCGACCTGCTTTTGCAGGTACTCTTCTATGCCCAGATGGCTGCTGAAGCAGGCTACTTCACTATTGAAGATGTAGCTTCCAACCTGAACGCCAAACTCATCCGCCGTCACCCGCATATCTTCGGCGATGTCGAGGCCGCAGATTCCAACGCCGTGCTTCGTAATTGGGAACAGATCAAGCGCGAAGAAAAGGCAGAGAAAGCAGAGGTGCAGTCTTCACTGCTGGATGATATTCCACGCACGATGCCTGCGATGCTGGAAGCGTCGAAGCTGGGCTCGCGTGCCGCCAAGGTGGGCTTCGACTGGCCCAATGCAGACGGCCTCTTCGACAAGCTGCAAGAGGAGACGGCGGAGCTTCAGGCCGAGCTCTCCAATGGGCAGAGCTTTGCCTCTCCCGCAGCGGAAGAAGAGCTTGGCGATATGCTCTTCACTGTCGTCAATCTGGCGCGCCATCTTAAGATCGATCCCGAATCCGCTCTTCGCTCCTGCAACGCGAAGTTTCGACACCGCTTTGCCGCTATGGAATCGGCAGCGGGTGATGCGGACGTGCTGGCAGCGCTTACGCCGACGCAGCTAGAAGAGCTTTGGAGCCAGGCAAAGAACAAAGCACGACAGACATGAGTACAAGGCCCGGTCGTGATATTCGCGTTGCGCCGCTCACCACACTCGAAGAGTTCGAGCGCTGCGTTGTGTTGCAACTGGAGACGTGGGGCTACAGCGATGGCGACGTTGTTCCTCGCCGCATCTTCATGGTCGCGCAACATATTGGCGGCCAGGTGATCGGCGCCTTCGACGGAGACACAATCGTGGGCTTTGCCATGTCGCTGCCCGGTTTCCGCGATGACCATCCCTATCTCCACTCGCATATGCTTGCCGTCCTTCCCGCATATCGCAATGCAGGCCTGGGACGCCGCCTCAAACTCGCCCAGCGCGACGACGCGCTTGTCCGCGGCTTCGACCTGATGGAGTGGACCTTCGATCCGCTGGAGATTAAAAACGCTTATCTCAACATCGCTCGTCTTGGTGCCATTGTGCGCCGCTATCAGCCAGATTTCTATGGACCGTCGTCGTCGCCGTTGCAGGGAGGCCTGCCGACCGATAGGCTATACGCAGAGTGGTGGTTGCGCTCCCCGCGAGTAGATGGTCTGCTACGCGGAGAAATGCCGCCGCTCAACATTCTCGAACGCATTATTGTCCCGCATACCATCTACCAATGGAAGCAGGACGCTCAGCAACGGGACTTGGCACGGACGGTACAGAGCCAGAACAGGGCAGCGTTCCAGGCAGCGTTTCATAACGGGCTCGCCGTCATTGGCTACGAACGGGACAGGGACGATAATGGCGTATTTCTTCTCGGTCGGTGGGACGAACCTGCACGAATATGAAAGTTGCATAAGAGATTTATTCCGGCGGACTCTACCCCAGACGCTCTAAAGAACAGCCAAACCTCGAAAGACGGAAGAGACCATGCTCAAGATCGATGCCATTCATCTGCGCGAGATTAATATGCCATTGGCCCACCCGTTCGAGACCAGCTTCGGCCTCACAACGGGACGCCGCATCCTTCTGGTAGAGATCGAAGCCGAAGGCCTTACCGCCTGGGGAGAGTGCGTCGCTGGCGAGCACCCTTACTTCAGCGACGAGATGATCGACACCGCGTGGATCATCACCGAGACAGAGCTCGCGCCGCGACTGCTTGGTGTCGAGCTGCAAGGTGGCGGCAGTTGTCCCAGCCTATTCCGGCAGGTTCGTGGGCATCGCATGGCCAAGGCAGCGCTCGAGAATGCGGTATGGGATTTAGAGGCGCAGATTGAACAGGTTCCCCTGGCGCAGCTTCTCGGCGGCACGCGCTCTGTCATCGCTTGCGGAGTCTCCATCGGCATTCAACCATCCATCGAGCAGCTGATGGAAAAGATCGCCACTGAGATCGCGGCTGGGTATCAACGCATCAAACTCAAATGCAAGCATGATTGGGATACGCGAGTGTTTGAGGCCGTCCGTACCCGCTGGCCCGATATCACTTTAAGCTGTGACGCAAACTCTGCGTATCGCATGAAAGACTTTGATCACCTCAGCAGTTGGGATCAGTTCAATCTGCTTATGATTGAGCAGCCGCTCTGGTATGACGATTTCTACTTCCATTCCATGCTGCAAAAGCGTATTAAAACCGCCATTTGCCTTGACGAATCCATTCGTAACCGTCGCGATGCTCTCGCGGCAATCGAGATGCAATCGTGTCGCATCATCAATATTAAGGTTGGCCGGGTCGGAGGTTTCAGCGAGGCGATTGCCGTTCACAACGCTGCAGACGAGCGCGGTATCCCGGTCTGGTGCGGCGGCATGTTGGAGACCGGAATCGGCCGAGCGCACAATATTGCGCTCTCTTCGCTGCCTAACTTTTCTCTTCCCGGAGACGTCTCTGCCTCGAGCCGTTACTGGTCGGAGGATATCATTGAACCTGCAGTTACAGTTAGCAAAAAAGGCGAGATCGTTGTCCCAACCAATCCTGGCATAGGCTACGCTGTAAAGCGCGATTACATTGAATCTTTAACGGTCCGCCGTCAGACACTGCGAGCCAAGGCCCGGGTGCTTGCCTGAGAAGTAGTCAATAAGAAGGTTCGAACATTTACTTCTTTGGCAGCGGAGTATCGAGCAGCATTCGTATTGCATCCTGGTAGGGGATAGGCCCAGGCAGCGTCTGGAACGATCCTGCTTCAACATTGGTGTGAACGTGAATTGTCTTAACCATCAGGGCCCGTACGCTCACATCCTCTTGGAACTTCGTGAAGATCCACCGGTTGTTTCCAGCATTCTCCTGCTCCAGCACAAGATGCCCTCCAGGATAGATATGCGCCACCATTCCCCATCCGAAGTTGACGGCGCGAAAGATCGTCCCTTCCATGCGAACAACCTCATGGCTCTTGGCGTCGATCCACATGCGGCCCTCCAGCCCTGTCAGTGCCTGTGCGGGCGCGCTAGGAGGCGAGAACTTTGGATTGGGCTTATAGTCCAGCACGACTTCCGTCCCATTGTTTTTGCCCGTCTGCGGTTGTCCTGGCGTATAGGTGTAGATCATGGCATCCGGCATCAGGCGTATGAGCTGGTCGGCCAGCTTCCTGCCTTCGCCATCGTTCTTCACGTGCTTGAAATAATCTGATGGTGACGCGATCATGTTATTCAAACGCTGTCGCTCCGCCTTGTCCTCCTCCTCGGTCAAGGGGCGCCCGTCCCTCAGGATCAATCTTGCGATGGAGCCATCTTTGCTCTCGATGACATCCCGAACCTGATCGCCCTTCAGGTCGATGGTATGCATCCGGTAGCGTAGGTAGGAGTTCGGATGATGCAGGGCCCTCAACTCGTTTGCCGCTGCGTCTACGATCCACGAACGCGGAGCCTCAGCCGACAGACTTGCCGAGCTGTCCGGCTTGTTTGCAGGTACGCTCTGCGCAGTAGCGCACAATCCTGCCAGGCAGGTCGATAGCCCCAGGAATCCTGCCCTTATCCAGCGACCTTTCAGCAAGCGACCTCCTGGAATCTGCGGCTCCAGCGTATGAGATGAAATATTGTTACCACCGATCCGCGCATCGCTTGTTAAACCCTACCCTGACTCTATCTCTAGTTCGTTGCAGCCATTCAGACTGTCCTAGGTCAGACGTATAAAGCTACCGCAAAGTTTACTCGGTTTGCCTCATCACAGGCGCTTGGGTATAGTTCGGGCAAGACCTACTTGCAGCAAACAGCGCTACCAGGAGAGCAAAAACGAATGAAGCCAGCAGAAGGTTCCACCGTTATCGGTAAGTCAGTTGTGGTTCGCGGAGATATCTCCGGCCAGGAAGATCTCTATCTGGACTGTGACATCGAAGGCACTATTACCCTGTCTGAAAACCGATTGACCATCGGCCCCGATGCGCGCATCGTGGCTGATGTTACTGTGCGTGATCTCGTAGTCTTCGGCAAGCTTACCGGGAATGTCCATGCCTCTGGCCGCGTCGATCTGCGGCAATCGGCGACGTTGACAGGAGACATCGTTGCAGGCAGGCTCTCGATCGAAGAGAGTGCCATGCTTAAAGGGCGCGTAGAGCTGAAGTCTGGCCTGGGTCAGTCTGCATCGCAAACGGCGTCATCTCCTGCGGCGGAAACACCGGAAACTCTCGTTCTGCAGCCGAAGGCCTAAGAGAAAGGGAAGCGGACATACATGCGCAATCTCTTCAGCAGCGATAGCTCAGGCAGTGCCAAAGGCGCTGGCGGCAACCGCGTTCCCCGCCATTCCAGCGGATGGAAGGAGTTACTCAAGCACCTAAGCGCACAGGAATCGCTGCGCGTTCTCGATATCGGCCCCACGTCTTCCACCAATATCAACTACATTACCAGCCTTGGCCATAGTATCTATATGGCCAACCTGGTGGAAGAAGCTGCGAAACCGGAGTGGGTCGTCCCCGCGGAAGGGGACAAGCCCGCAGGCTTCAACGTAGAGAGCTTTCTTCAATCCAATCTCAATTTTTCAGGACGCATGTTCGACGTAGTAATCCTGTGGGACACAGCAGACTATCTGCCTGAGCCTCTGCTTGGCCCAGTATTTGCGCGGATACATGAGGTGCTGCAGCCTGGCGGCCTTATGCTTGCGTTCTTTCATGCGTCACAGGATGCAGAGACGTCTTTTAACCGCTATCACCTCACGGATACGGACGTTATCGAGATGCAGCGCGCTGGAAACTATCCGTTGCTCAACGTCTATAGCAATCGAAAGATTGAGAATATGTTGAGCGAATTTAGTAACTTCCGCTTCTTCCTCGCAAAAGACAGTCTGCGAGAAGTCATCATTACTCGCTAGAGATTCACTCATAAAAAGCGCAGGCACTGATAGATCAGTGCCTGCGCTTTTTATGTAAGCTTGATGAACTAGGCTTTGGCGTTCTGCTTGCGCCGCTCTGCCCAACGCTTTTTCATGGCATCTGCGATACGCTTACGACCCTCGGGGCTCAACTTGCGCTTGCGTGCTGTTGCCGTCTTTGCTGCTGTTGCTGCCTGGGCAACGGTCTTGCGCCCTTTGGGGCGTCCCGGTCCCTTGTTAGCCTGCTGTGTCGTTCCAGCGAGCAGTGCACGGGCCTGCTGTAGCTTCAATATCTGCGCGTCAATCTCAGCAATAATGCGACTTACTTCCACTTGTTACCTCCTGTGGGCATCGCTTGAATACAATCACTCATCCAGTGGCAACTATCAATCGAGTGGTTACAATGCCATCTCTGACGATACAGAAGTAGTTATTGGCTTGCAAATGGTTGTAAGTATTATTTTCATCGCTTCCTGAGATATCTAACTAGAAATATCTCTTATTGAGTAACAGTTGTCATGGCGCGCAGTGTGATTGCAATCGTATCTTCATCTTCTACCTCGGAACTATCGTGATGCCGAGATGCTAGACTTCATCTGCGATGCGACAAATCCCTCTGCGGCTCTGTTTGATGGCGGTACTCTCCGGGATCCTTCAGGTGCTGCCCTTTCCTATCGCAGGCCCCACGCCGCTCTGGCGAACTGCTTTCTGTTGGGTTGCGCTTCTTCCGCTTCTATGTGCACTCCTTGCGAATAACAAAGAAGGCAATCCACTCAGGCTTTATGAGGGAGCGATACTAGGCTATCTCTGCGGCTTTGTCTGGTATCTCGGTAACTGCTATTGGATCTACCAGACCATGTATCTCTATGGCGGTTTAGCCAAACCTATCGCTGCAGGTATTCTTGTCCTCTTCTGTCTGTATCTCGGTCTCTATCACGCACTCTTCGGGATGCTTGTTACGGCGTGCCGTCGTCTTGGACGCCAGCTAACGCTCGTTTTAATCCCATTCATCTGGGTTGCGGTAGAGCTCGCTCGAGCACGTATTACCGGTTTTCCATGGGACCAGTTGGGCGTTGCGCAGGTGGATAACTCACTCCTAGCTCACCTCGCACCTATCGCAGGCGTCTATGGACTGTCCTTTATTATCGTGGCAGTTAATGTTCTCTGGCTTATTTGTATTCGTGTTCGAGAGCGGCGATTTACGCGTCTGGCATTTACGGTCGGCGGAGTAGCAATCATCTTGTTGTACCTTGTGGCATTGCGTCATCTTCAGCCACCTGCTCATCTTGCGACGAGCGCCCGTGCCACATTGCTGCAGGAGAATCTTGCTGTCGGTTCAGAAAGAGTTGGTCCGGAACCATCTCTCGATGAACTTATCGACTCCTTTTCGCAACTTAGCCTCCATCCTCCTCGCAGTCGCTGCAATGGGATCCCCGAGCTTTCCTCGACTACCTGTATTGTCTTCGCATCTCCTCCGCAATCCGTTCAAGAGACCGCGCCGCCTACGCCGGCGAATCTTATCGTATGGCCTGAAGCGCCTGCGCCGTTTGCAGAGGAAGACCCGCGCTTTCGTCTCGGCATGTCTTCGCTTGCACGCGCCGCCAATGCGCCCGTCATCGTCGATGACTTAGGAACTACTCGCAGCTCCAATCCCACTGCCTCCAAGGTCTACGATCGATTCAACTCCGCCTCATTCCTTACACCGGACGGAGCCTTTGCTGGTCGCTACGACAAGATGCATCTCGTTCCCTTCGGCGAATATGTTCCCTTCAAATCTCTCTTCTTCTTCGCCGGAGACTTACTTGCCGAAGCAGGCGACTTATCGGCGGGCGCTCATCGTACCGTCTTCACCTACGATGGCCACAGTTACGGCACCTTCATCTGCTACGAGTCCACCTTTGCCGATGAGGTTCGTCTCTTTGTGCTTAAAGGGGCAGACGTACTTGTTAACATCTCCGACGATGGCTGGTATGGAGATACCAGCGCTCCCTGGCAACATCTAAACATGGTGCGCATGCGCGCAATCGAAAACCATCGCTGGGTCCTTCGCTCGACGAACACCGGCGTTACAGCTGTGATCGACCCCTACGGCCGCGTGACAGCCGCAGCACCTCGCCATATTCGCACCGCTCTCTACGCCGGCTTCGGCTATGAACACGACATCACTTTCTATACGAAGCACGGCGATCTCTTCGCTTATCTCTGCGCTCTCATCACAACGCTGGCATTCGTTTATAGCTTCAGGCGAAAAATAAACTAAACTTAAACCATATGTTGAGCGACTTAGAATTTACCTACAACCCAGTTCGCGACAAGGTTCGCGATCTGCGGGAGTATCTTTGACTCGGCCCGTTTGCGCCGTGAACTAACTGCCATCGAAGAAAAAACCGCTGACCCGGCTATCTGGGCCGATCCGGCGCGTTCGCAGCCACTGATGCGCGAACGGAAGCGCCTCGAAACCCTGCTCGCTGACGACGCTGAGTTAGCGCGTCGCTCCGACGATATCGAGGCTTACTTTGAGCTCGCCAAAGAAGGTGAAAATACAGAGCCTGATCTCGTTCGAGAGATTCCTCTGCTGATCGAATTTGCCGATCAGCTCGAATCGAAGACAATGCTCTCAGGCGAGTCCGACTCTCTCAACGCAATCGTCGTTGTCCATCCTGGCGCAGGTGGCACCGAGTCGCAGGATTGGGCCGAGATGCTCATGCGTATGTACATTCGCTGGGGAGAGCGCCAGAACTTCAAGGTCGAGATCAACGAAGTTCAGGACGGTGATGAAGCCGGCATCAAGTCCGCCACCTTCACCATCTCCGGCGACTTCGCCTTCGGTCTGCTTAGCGGAGAGACAGGCGTTCATCGGCTGGTCCGTATCTCGCCGTTCGACTCAGCCAAGCGCCGCCACACCAGCTTTGCCAGTGTCTTTGTCTCTCCTGAGATCGACGACACGATTGTCATCGACATCAAGCCCGACGATCTTCGTATCGACACGTATCGTTCCGGTGGCAAAGGTGGGCAACACGTTAATACGACCGACTCCGCCGTCCGCATCACGCACATTCCGACCGGCCTCGTCGCCGGATGTCAGAACGAGCGCTCTCAGCACAAGAACAAGGAGAAGGCCATGAAGCTTCTCCGTTCCCGCCTCTACGAGTACGAACTGGAAAAGAAAAAAGCGGTCAGCAAAAAACTGGAAGACTCTAAGCTCGACATCAAGTTCGGTTCGCAGATTCGCAGCTACGTCCTTCAGCCTTACCGCATGGCCAAAGACCTGCGCACCCGCGTAGAAGTAGGCGATGTCGACAAGGTTCTCGATGGCGACCTCGAGCCATTCATCCGTGGTTATCTGCGGATGAGGCGCGAGGGCAACTTCCCTGCAGAGATTGCAGACGACGATCTCTAGGGATCATTTAGTCAATCTAGTTGTTTCTTCCATTTTTTGATTTGCTCGTGCTGGGGAGAGAGTATCTCTCCAGCCAAATCTTTCCCTCTGACAAATAATCTCCTGATCCGACTCACGGCCCGGCAGCATCCAAAGAAAGCAGAGGAGTAGAGGCCCATGATGAAGTCCAGCGCTAAATCGCACTCCACCGCCGATCAGCACGAGCCACTGCGCAAAGAGCTTGCTGCGCTCCTTCAAGGCGGGCAGGCCCACGTTACGTTCGACGACGCGGTGAAAGACTTTCCCGCAGAACTGCGCGGTAAGGTGCCGGAAAACCTTCCTTACTCCGCCTGGCAGTTGCTCGAGCACCTGCGCATCGCCCAGCGCGACATCCTCGACTTCAGCTCGCCGCCTACCGGCGGCTACCAGCCGCTCGAATGGCCCGAGGCCTATTGGCCGAAGTCCCCCGAGCCGCCGTCCGCACAGGCATGGAATCACGCCATCGCTGCCATTCGTAAAGATCGCGAGCACTTCGAGTCGCTCATCATGAAGCCCGAAGCCTATCTCTTCAAGCCCTTCCGCTGGGGCAACGGCCAGAACCTTCTGCGCGAAGCCCTTCTCATCGCCGACCATGCTGCCTACCATCTCGGCGAACTCATCGTCCTTCGTCGCCTATTGGGAATCTGGCACAAATAAGAGAGGCGAAATGAACGAACCTTCCCTCATTCACGCTCTGCTCTCCCAGCCTTGCACCATAGCCGTCGTAGGACTATCTGCTGATCCTGGCAAGCCCAGTCACTACGTCCCTGCCTATATGCAGCAGCATGGCTATCGGATTCTGCCTGTGAATCCGGTTGTGGACACGGTTCTTGGTGAGACCTCTTATCCCACTCTCACCGCGCTGCCGGTCAAACCCGATATCGTGAACGTCTTCCGCCTGCCGAAGTTCATTCCGGCCATCGTCGAGGAGATGATCCAACTCGGTCTTCCCAATCTCTGGGTTCAGTCAGGCATTATTAACCACGAAGCAGCCGCCAAAGCCGAGACCGCCGGTATTCGCGTCGTCATGGACCGCTGCATCATGGTGGAGCACCGCAGAACCACCCTGTAATCTATCCATCTTTTTGAGAAAAATCTGCCCCAGCAGACGTCTAATGAGCATCAACGACAGGCTCCAATCGGCGTCTGTGCTGCAAAAAGTCTTGTAACCCCCGCATTCCAGCTAGCGTCCTACAATCAATTCAAATGAAAACTCGCTCCTTGTTCGCCGCGGTCTGCTTTCTCTTTCTTCTTACGACCGCCCATGCGCAATTCCAGACAGTAGGCGACGGTGGCCCTGGCCCTGTAAAGGCTCAACATCTGACGGTTCAGCTTGTCTCAGCGTCGCCCGCCATCACTCCGGGTGGCACCCTGCAAGCTGGCCTCGCCTTCACGCTCGATCCCCATTGGCATGTCTACTGGGTTAATGCTGGAGATGCCGGCGAGCCGCCAAAGATCACCTGGACCCTCCCCACAGGCATTACCGCTGGAGATTTGCAATTTCCTATTCCGAGCCGTCTCCCTAACGAACCCCTGATGGACTTCGGCTATGAGAATTCTGTAACGTTTCCCATCCTGTTTACCGCCGAGAAGTCACTAAAAACGGGAAAGATTCACCTCGATGCCAAAGTGAGCTGGCTCGTCTGCGCCAGGGTCTGCATCCCCGGCAGAGCTCATCTTGGCCTCGACCTCAACGTCACTCCCGGAGCTACCCCGACCCAGCCCACCGGAGCGCTGGCCGATGCCATCCATCTGCTTCCCCAGCCCCCGCCAGCAGACGCCAAACTCACCGTCATGGGCGGCAAATCCTACTTTGTCCTGACCCTCATCACCGGTCACAAAGAGACTACCGCCGAGTTTTATCCCTTCGATCAGAACCAGATCGTCAACGCCGCTCCGCAAACCGTGGAACCTCTTTCCAATGGAGTTAGGCTCCGCATCCAGCGCGCCCCGGACCTCACGACACTACCCGCTCAACTCCACGGACTGATAAAGCTCAGCTCCACAAAGGCTTACGACTTTACCGCACCAATTACACCGGGCGAAGTCGCACCCGCTGCCGGAACCAAACCTGCGGGTAACGCCAGCGGCCTCACCACCATCACCGCAATCGGCCTCGCATTCCTCGGCGGCATCATACTCAACCTGATGCCTTGTGTCTTTCCGGTCCTCTTCCTCAAAGGTCTCGCACTGGTGCAGTCCTCCAGCGAAGAACGCAGCCGCCTGCGCAGCCACGGCCTCATCTACACGCTTGGCATCCTTGTCTCGTTCTGGATCATCGTCGCCGTCTTGCTAGGACTTCGAGCGGGTGGAGCCCAAGCCGGATGGGGCTTCCAGCTTCAATCTCCGGTCTTTATCGCCGTACTTTCACTCGGCCTCTTCTTCTTTGCTCTTTCACTGGCCGGTCAGTTCGAGCTTGGACTGTCGCTCACGAGCGTCGGTGGAGAGCTGGCTCAGAAGCAGGGATTTGCGGGTAGCTTCTTTACCGGAGTGCTGGCCACCATTGTGGCTACACCCTGCACCGCCCCCCTGATGGGAGCGGCCATAGGCTTTGCGCTCGCCCAGCCCGCAGGAATCACCTTCGCCGTCTTCACGGCGCTCGGTCTCGGTCTCGCAACGCCTTACCTGCTGCTCAGCTTCCAGCCTGCGTGGACGCGCATTCTGCCCCGGCCCGGCCAATGGATGGAGACGCTCAAGCAGCTTACGGCAGTTCCGCTCTTTCTTACAGCTATCTGGCTGGCATGGCTCTTCGGACGTCTCTATAGCCCGGCCAGCTCGCTGGATCATATGGCTTATCTGCTTATCGGCTTCCTGCTGGTGGCGATTGCCGGATGGACGCTGGCACGCTGGCCTGCGCGCTGGGGTTCAGCCATCGCCGCAGTGGTTCTTGGAGCGCTCGCCGTCGCTATGTCGCTTTATTCTCCAAAGGACACCACGCTGGTCTGGCAGCCGTACTCGCAACAGGCTCTCGATCAGGCCCGTGCAGCAGGACATCCTGTCTTCATCGACTTTACGGCTGCCTGGTGCCTGAGCTGCCAGGTCAACGAGCGGCTGGTGCTGCGTTCGGCTGATGTGCAGCATGAATTAGCGGAACACAAGCTCACGCTCTTAAGGGCAGACTGGACACAGTACGACCCGGAGATCACGAAGGAGTTGGCATCGCTGAATCGCAGCGGTGTGCCTACCTACGTCATCTATCCGGCCAACCAAAACGCTCCGGCTGATGTTCTGCCGGAGCTTCTAACCAAGGACCTTGTGCTCGCAGCGATCGACCGTGATGCCCATTAGGATTTTTTGAGGGCAACGTGTGCGGCGCGCACATCTGAGGCAGTGAACACAGAGAGGAACGGCGCTCCTGCCGCCGCAGCCTCGATGTGGGCGCGGCCACCCTGTTCGCGGTCTACCAGGCAGAGTACCCCGGCGACAGTCATGCCCGCCTCCCGGGCGGCTTCGATAGCGGTGATGGTGCTGCCCCCGGTGGTGCAAACGTCATCGACGATGACGACCTGCGCTCCTGGTTTGAGAAAGCCTTCGATGCGGCGTCCCGTGCCGTGAGCCTTCTCAGCCTTGCGAACGAGAAACCCGTGGATAACGGTCGGTGGGTCCGATCCAGTCTCGAGCTCAAGTTCGCTCGAGAGCTCGAGTATCTCTGCATGATCGGCCACTGCCCAGGCGCTGGCGCTGGCCGTGTTCGAGACCAGGGGATCGGCGCCCATGGTCAACCCGCCTACGGCCTCTGCCTGCGGAATGTGCTCGCGAATGAGGTCGTAGAAGACGAGGCCAGAGAGGCGTCCGCCCTCGGCGTGCAGGGTGGTGGTGCGGCAGTCGATGTAGTAATCCGACTTCTGGCCGCTGGCGAGGGTAAAGTCGCCCAGCTTGAAGGAGAGGGTGGCGATCAGATTGAGCAGGTCGGTGCGGGGATCGTTTGGCATGGTCTCTTTGATTGTAGCCGCCGACCCCAAAGCAGGCGCGAGGATAACCTCGCCACGCTATGATGTTTTCGAACTTTCCATCGAATTTTAAATTGCGTGAAACAGGAGACACCATGCACTACGGGAAAAGAGCGGGCTCTGCGCTGTTAAAGGTCCTTGTGTTGACGCTCTGTGTCGCGGCGCTCCCTCTGGCGATGGCGCAGAAAATACCACCACATAAGCATGCAGTCGTCCTATTTAACGGCTCCAACCTTAAAAATTTTGACACGTTTATCGAAGGCAAAGGGCTGAACTCCGATCCCGACCATGTATTTCAGGTAGAGAATGGCGTGATCCACGTCTCCGGAAAAACGATGGGCTACATCATCACGAAGAAGGAGTATCAAAACTTCTATCTGCGTGCCGAATTTAAGTGGGGAGAGGGCACCTTCGGAAGCCGCGCCGGTCAGGCTCGCGATAGCGGCATCCTCTACAACGTGCAGGGCGAGCAAAAGGTCTGGCCGCGGTCGATCGAGTTCCAGATCACCGAGGGCGGTACGGGAGATTTCTGGATGACCGACGGTGCGGCCTTGACGGGCAAAGACGGCATGCGAGTCACCGGACCGCCGGGGAAGGCGATGAAGATCGATCGCTTCGGCAAAGGCCCTTGGCAGAATGTCACTGGATATCGCGACCCGGTAGGCGAGGTGGAAAAACCTCATGGCGAATGGAATGTGCTGGAGCTGGTGACACAGGGGAATGATGTGAAGCAATACGTCAACGGGAAGCTTGTGAATGAAGGGACCGACCCCTCACCCACAAGCGGTAAGATCCTGTTTCAGTCCGAAGGCGCAGAGGTCTATTTCCGCAACATGAAGCTCTACCCATTGAAATAGAGCAATCTCTCAATCGGCTACTTTGCGATGCGATCGAGATGGCGGTAGCCGCCGGTGACGATGAATAGTGCGATAAACACCGACAGGTTATAGCAGGCATGAACCAGCGCTGAACAGGCTACCGACTGGGTCCGGATGCGGACGAGGGTAAGGACAAGCGAGACGCAGAAGAGGACAACAAGTGCTCCCCAGGCGTGTGCCAGTTGCTCTGCGTGAAGCAAAGCAAAAAGAACACTGCTCACAATAGCGGAGAAGAGCAGGCCCGCAGCGCTCAGGTTGGTTGTGGTCTGCCAGCGCTGCAACGCCACAGGAGTGCGCGGTAAGCTAAGCCAGTCGTAGGCTATGGCGAAGGCAGGCAGAAGGAAGCCACGGAAGCAGATCTCCTCGAACAAAGGTGCAAGCAGAGTTCCGAATAACGTGACGATCCACACGTCAGAGGGAGTGTGGAAGAAGTTGTCCATGGGGATGGACTTGGGCATCGGAATGAGGCTGGAGATGGCCTGTACGGTCCAGCCCAGAACCAGGCCAAGGCCGATGAGCTTAAGCACATTGCGGCGTGCGGGGGCGAAGTTCCACTGCAATCCCTCAGGAAAAGAACGATGCCAGAGAAGAGGGAAGAAGAACCACGACACCAGCAGTGTGGTCACGTAAGTGATGGCCATGGCGGCGATGAGCAGTTTGGGTTGCTGGGTAGCCGCAGCAATCTTCTGTGCGTTGTGGAGCGTAAAGAAACCCAGCAGCGTTGCCTGCGACATCAGTAGAACGAGGCCGGCAAAAGCGATGAAGAGAACAGCATGGCCCAGATGAGGAATGCGTCGCGGCGTGTAGTCCGACGAGGTGTTCGGTGTGTCCGGGAGAAACATCGTTGTCTCGTCCTCGGCACCAGTAGGACGAAACGATGGGATGGCGGGCGCGGGAGCCTCGGGTGAGGGGTTGTCGCCGAAGGACGAAGTGTTGAGTGGAAGTTCGCTCATGCTTTTTTAGCGCGGGTCGCTGCCTTGGATTTAGTTGCCTTCTTCGGTTTGGCTTTTGAGGTGCCTTTTGGCTCCGGCTTTGCTGCACCTGGTGAGGGTACTCCGGTTTTCTTCGGCGGAACGATGAATTTCCCGCGCGCATCTTTTTTACGATCCGGTGCAGCCACGATATTGAGCGGCTGCGGCCCAGCATGGCTGGTTCCATTGCGGCTGGCAAGGGCCTGTGGCGACAGGTTGTAATGTCGGGCGAGGAAGTTGCCGGTATGCGATTCGGCGACGGTAGCCACCTGCTCCGGTGTGCCATGGGCGATGATGCGTCCGCCGCCTTCGCCACCCTCGGGGCCGAGGTCGAGAATGTAGTCCGCGTTGCGGATGATGTCGAGATTGTGCTCGATGATGATGACGGTGTTGCCAAGATCGGTCAGGCGATGGAGCACTTCGAGCAGCTTGCGAACGTCGTCGAAGTGCAGGCCGGTGGTGGGCTCGTCGAGCAGGTAGAGAGTGCGTCCGGTCTGACGTTTGCTGAGTTCTCTTGCCAGCTTCATCCGCTGGGCTTCGCCGCCTGAGAGCGTCGTGGCCGACTGACCGAGATGGATATAGCCGAGGCCGACATCGACCAGTGTCTGCAGCTTTACGTTAACCGCCGGAATGTCCTTGAGGATGGGAAGGGCGTCCTCAATCGACAGGTCCAGCAGGTCCGCGATGCTGTAGCCGTTGAACTTGACTGTGAGCGTCTCCTGATTGTAACGCCGACCGTTACATACCTCGCAAAGGACATAGACGTCGGGCAGGAAGTTCATCTCGATGCGACGCTGGCCTTCGCCCTGGCATGCTTCGCAGCGGCCGCCCTGCACGTTGAAGCTGAAGCGGCCGGGCTTGTAGCCGCGTTCGCGCGATTCGGGGAGCATGGCGAAGAGATCGCGCATGGCGGAGAACACGCCGGTATAGGTCGCCGGATTCGAACGCGGGGTACGGCCTATCGGAGACTGATCAATCTGGATGACCTTGTCGAGCTGGTCGATGCCGACGACGCGGCCATGCTGTCCGGGTTCTTCGCGGCTGCCGTAGAGATTCTTTGCCAATGCGCGATACAAAATGTCATTGACGAGCGTGGATTTTCCTGAGCCGCTAACACCGGTGATGACCGTCATGACACCGAGAGGGAAGTGGGCAGTAACGTTTTTCAGATTGTGTGAGTGGGCGTTTTCGACTGTGATCCAGTTGCCGGTCAGCGCACGTGGCTCCTCACGCGCAACAATCTCAATCTTCCCGGCCAGATATTGCCCGGTGATCGACGCCGGGTTGTCCATGATCTGTTGCGGAGTGCCGTCGGCGATCAGATGGCCGCCGTTCTTGCCCGCTCCGGGTCCGAGGTCGAGCACGTAGTCGGCCTTGCGGATGGTGTCTTCGTCGTGCTCGACGACAAGGACGGTGTTGCCGAGGTTGCGTAGATTCTCGAGTGCGTTGATCAGGCGTTGGTTGTCGCGCTGGTGCAGGCCGATGCTGGGCTCGTCGAGGACGTAAAGCACGCCGCGCAGACGGGAACCGATCTGCGTAGCCAGACGGATGCGCTGGCCTTCGCCGCCGGAAAGCGTAGCGGCGCTGCGGTCGAGCGCAAGATAGCTGAGACCAACGGCATTGAGGAACTCGAGGCGCTCGATGATCTCGCGCTGCAGCCGGTCGGCGATGATGCGGTCGCGCCCGGTGAAGTGCATCTTGCGCGCATGTTCAAGCGCCCGCTCTAGCGACAATCCGGTAAAGTCGGCGATGGACGCGCCATTGATAGTAACCGCGAGCGATTCCGGGCGCAGACGCTTGCCGTGGCAGCGCGGACAAAGGGTCGCGGACATGTACTGCATCATGTACTCGCGATAGCCCTCGGATTTGGTGTCTTCGAGGTTGCGGCGCAGGTAGTCGAAGATGCCGTGGAAGCCGGTGCGGCTGGCCTCGGCCTTTGGCGGCCCATAGAGGAAGAGGTTCTGCTGCTCGGTGGTGAGGTCTTCGAAGGGCTGCTTGAGGTTGATCTTGTACTTGTCGGCGGCGAGTTTGATCAGGCGCAGAAGATATGCGGAGCCGCTTCCCGGTCCCATTGCGCCGTCGAGCAGAGGCTTCGACCAGTCGGTGATGGTCTTGGCCGGGTCGAAGTCGTAGATGCTGCCCAGGCCGTGGCACTCGGGGCAGGCGCCATAGTTTGAGTTGAAAGAAAAGCTGCGTGGCTCCAGCCGGGGCACGTTGATGCCGCAGTCCGGGCAGGCCATCGACGAGGAGTAGAGCGTCTCCTCCATCCCTTGAATGCCGATAAGAACGAGGCCCTTGGCCATCTGCAAAGCCTTGAGAACGCTGGTCTCGAGCCGGCGAGTGTCGAATTTCGTCTCGCCGGGGAGATGCTTCAGAATGATGCGGTCAACGACAGCTTCGATGGTGTGGTTCTTGCGCTTTTCCAGGCGCATTCCCTCGGTCAGTTCGACCATCTCGCCGTCGATGCGGACGCGAAACCCTTGGCGATCAAGGTCTTCCAGCTCTTCGCGGAACTCGCCCTTGCGCCCGCGAACAATGGGGGCATAGACGGTGATGCGCTCGCCGGGAGAGAGCGCCGCAATCCGCTCGACGATCTGCTCTGCCGATTGGCGGGTGATGGGGCGGTGGCAGTTAGGGCAGTGCGGCTGGCCAACCGAGGCGTAGAGCAGGCGAAGATAGTCGTAGATCTCGGTGATGGTGCCGACGGTGGAGCGAGGGCTGCGGCTGGTGGTCTTCTGCTCGATAGAGATTGCGGGGGAGAGGCCGTCGATGGCGTCGACATCGGGCCGCTCCATCTGGTCTAAGAATTGGCGGGCATAGGCCGATAAAGTCTCTACGTAGCGGCGCTGACCTTCTGCGTAGATGGTGTCGAAGGCAAGGGAGGATTTGCCGGAGCCGGAGAGGCCGGTGACAACGGTAAGCGTGTTGCGCGGAATGCTGACGTTGACGTTGCGCAGGTTATGCTGGCGCGCTCCGCGGACTGTAATGTGCGTGATACCCATGGATGATTGTGGCCGTGGCAGGCCAAGTCTCTAGGATACGGCATTTGTGGTCGAGGCGGGAGTGGGCGGGTGGCAACCCGAAATGGGAAAGATGTATCCGAAACAGCAACAGGGGTTGTTTCCCGCTTATTGTAATTGCTGCCAGATTTGTAACAATAGCAACGTTGAACGATTGCTGTGGCGTGTCTTGGCTCGCGGTCAGGGTTTGAATCAGGAGTAATTTGTGTATTCGTCGATTATGTTGATCTGTGCAGTGCTGGCCTCCCTGGCATCTGGCGTTCTGGCAGCTTATGGTATTTGCATCGCGATGTTCAATATCTTCCGCATCCATGCGCGGCAGGTAGCGGTCAAATCGGCTCGCGGAGTAGCGTCGGCAAGGGTAGTTCAGGGCTGACTTTTCAAGTCCCCCGAAGGATAGAAGGAATCCCCCGAGTCGTTAGTCCAGGGAATCCCAGCCAATCTCTATTGGTACTTTGATGATTTCTTTCCTATAAATTCTGCTTATTTCTATCTACTGCGGATTCGATTGCTGCTGCTGTTGTTGCTGGCGCATGTGTTCCAGTTGCTCGAAGATCTGCTGCGGTGTCTTTACCGCGTTCGGAGACCGGGTCGGCTCTGCGGCTGTGGGAACACCGTGCGGATTGGTCTCGGGCTGCGGCGTGATGGGGTATTGCTGCCGCGGAGGCAACGGGTCTTCGCTGTAGGCATTGGGGTTGGGTGGAGTGGGGCCGCCCTGGCGAGGGGTCAGGATAAGTTCAGCGGGAGTGGCTGCAGTGGCGTGTAAGAGCAGAATATTGGTGCCTGTCCCGTCGAGCAGGTCGCTGAGAACCTTGGATGGAGCTGCCGGGCCGTACTGACCGAAGACACGCTCGTCGGTTACCCCTCCGGTGATCTTCATTCCTGTCTCGCGGGCGACATCGCGGAGAATCTGATTGAGGCTGGAGTTGCTGGCGGCGACAGTGAGCTGCCCGTTGGAATAGGTCACCTGGGCGGGCTGCTGCGGCGGAGGTGCGGGCGCGGCAGTTTGGGTCTGCGCCTGCATCGTTATGGCGAAGGCGAAGACGCCGGTGAAGATCCATCGAATTTTTGCGAAAGCTTGCATCGATTTATAGGACGAACCTGGGCGGATGAGGTCACTGTTGCCTTATGGCCGTCGGCAATCAGTCTATCGCGTGAGACTGAGCTTGTGAGGGGCCTCTATCGAATGGGTTGGTTGTACTAGACTGTCAGAGGAATTGGCGGCCCTCTGGTCTGCTGTTGAACCGTTACGAGACGGCATGGTGAACATCATGATGAGATTCAAGATTGCGTTGCTGGCAGCTGGATTGCTGCTCTCTGGAGTGGTAGCGGCTGAGGTGTGCACCACGCAGTCGCAGATGACGTCGGCCGACCGTGATGCGCTGGCAGCGACGGGCCGTAGTCTTGCGACGAAGGTGCAGGCCGACGACGTGAATGGCCTGCAGGCGGCCACCGTGGCCGAGTATGCGAAGGACTTCAGCGGCATCGGCGACGTGGTGGGCACGACCGCGGCGAAGCTCAAGGGCGGCACAATCGCAGTGCAGCAGGTCTATCTGCTCGATGGCACCCAACTGAAGAAGAACGCGGACGGATCGGCTCCCGATGCGCAGTTCTTCTGTTCGCTCAACAAATCGGTTGCCGAGGTCGATTTCCTCATTCCCGGCTTGTTACCCGGGCGCTATGGATTTGTGATCGTAGATGTTCAGGGCACGTCACCGTGGCAGCTCTCTTTCCTGCTGCGGCAGGATCAGGGACGATGGGCGATGGCGGGCTTTTATCCCAAAGCGCTTACGGCTGCCGGTCACGATGGGCTCTGGTACTGGGCACAGGCGCGAGCGATGGCCGCGCGCAAGGAGCATTGGAATGCCTGGCTTTATTACCGGCAGGCGCAGTCCCTGCTGCAGCCGACAGGCTTTGTGCAGAGCAGCCATCTGGAGAAGTTAAAGTCCGAGCAGGCAGCAGCCGCTCCTCCGGCCCTGTCGGATGGGATCAGCACATCCGCACCTCTGGTCGTAAAGGGTGCGAACGGGGCAGAGTACCGCTTTGTCGGATTGAGCGTGGACGATTCGCTGGGCGCACCGAAGATTGACGTTGTCGCACATTTGCAGGTGGAGGCGGCTGCTGATTCCGCCGTGGCCAAAAAGCGCAATGCCGATGCAGCGAGTGCGCTGCTGGCCGCCTATCCCGAGTTGCGCAAGGCATTTCACGGCGTCTGGATATTTGCTGAAGCTACGGGGCAAAATCCCTATGCAACCGAGGAGGCAATGGACGAGATTCATTGAACTTCCACCGGATTGTTTCATTCAAAGCCACGACGGAGTGCTATCTTGGAAGTCGTTTTTGCAGAACAATTTGATTGTCCCGGGCCTGACTTGGCAGGCTGAAATCGGCATCTCATTATGAGAGACCGTTCGTTAAATTAATTAGTAGATAGAACAAGAAAGAGCAGAGATGGCAGAGATTAAAAAGACATTGAGCGAAGCGATTGAGGGCAGGCGGGCTACGCCCAGCTTCGATGGTGAGCCCATTCCGGCAGAGGAGTTGCAACAGATTCTGGATGCCGGGCTTCATGCTCCGAGCGGATACAACATGCAGCCCTGGCGCTTTGTCGTCGTGCAATCGCCGGAGCAGAAAAAACGCTTGCGGGCTGCCAGCTACAACCAGGGCAAGGTCGAAGAGGCCTCTGCCGTCATCGTGGCCTGCGGCGATGCCGACGGATGGAGAAAAGACATCGACCTGATGTTGCAACAGGGCCGCGAAGGCGGAATGCCGGAGAGTTATGCCGCGCAGGCCCGCAGCAGTGTTACCAATTATCTCTCCGGCTTCAGCAGCGAGCAGATGCATGGCTGGCTCAACAAGATGGTAATGATCGCCTTCACCCATATGATGCTGATGGCCGAGGTTATGGGCTACGACACTGCGCCGATGGAAGGTTTCGAGCAGGACAAGGTGCATGAGGTACTGCGTCTTCCCTTGAGTTATTGGGTGGTGGCTCTGCTTGGCGTTGGCCATCTCAAGGGTGAGGACAAGTTTTACGGGGGCCGCTTCGACATGGCGCATACTGTCTTTGGAGAAGAGTTTGGCAAGCCGTTGAAATAGAGTGCAGGAGAGCGACGGTACGATGAGGCGTGGACTTCGAGTTGTCGTTCTTTTGTTATTGGTGTGCGTGGCCGCTGCGGCGGTTGTCTATTGCTTTCCGCTTGAGTTGGCAGACCAGGCGCTTCGTTTTGATCTGTGGCGTGCAGGCGTGCATAGCAAATACATCCAGGCCGGCAGCTACAGGATGCATTACCTGGAGGCATCTCCCTCCGGCAATCAGGGAACTCCCCTGCTGTTGATCCATGGATTGGGCGCACGTGGCGACGATTGGGCGCCCATGATTCCAGCGCTTGCGGCCAGAGGCTTTCATGTCTATGCTCCCGATCTTCCCGGTTATGGTCGTTCGGGCCGACCCGACGCAAGCTACTCCATCTCGATGGAAGAGGCTGCGGTCCTGCAGTTTATGCAGGCCGTTCACCTTACACGCGCCGATGTGGGCGGCTGGTCGATGGGCGGCTGGGTCGCGATGAAACTGGCGCTCGATCACCCGCAGGTAGTCAATCGCCTTGTGGTCTACGACAGCGCAGGCATTTATTTTCCCGCGACCTTCGGCCCGGAGCTGTTTACGCCCGACGACGTTGCAGGTGTGCGGAAGTTGATGGCGATGCTGACACCGCATCCCCAGCCAATGCCGGACTTCGTTGCAAGGGCTGCTCTGCGCAAGCTGCAACGCAATGCGTGGGTCGTTCGTCGTGGCATGGTGTCGATGACCAACGGACGCGATCTTCTCGACTTCCGTCTGAACAATATGCAGCCTCCCACTCTGGTCGTCTGGGGAGCACAGGACGAGCTGATTCCTCTATCGATCGGTCAGACGATCCATCAGGATATTCCTCACTCCGTCTTGAACATCATGGAGGGTTGCGGGCACCTCGCTCCAGCGACCTGCGCGCGGCCAGTGGTCGAGAGCACTGTAGCTTTTCTCAAAGCCGACCCGCCGATGCAGGGCGGCGAGAAGACCTTTCCCGCAGAACACTAGGACATCATCAGTCGGGCTGCCACTGGTAAGCGCCCGGCTGCGGCAGATCGATATGCGCGAGCACCCGGTCGACAAATTGGCGTGCCATCTCGGTGGTGTTCTGCGGATGGTTGTAGAGAGTAGGAATGACTGGAAAGATCACTGCTCCAGCATCGGATGCAAGCTGCATATTGCGTAGATGAATGCGGTTGAGCGGAGTCTCGCGCACGCATAGCAGCAAGGGGCGGCGCTCCTTAAGACAGACATCGGCAGCACGCTGAATGAGGTTCGAGGCCAGGCCATTCGCAATTGCCGCAAGCGTTCCCATGGAGCAGGGAAGGATCACCATCGCGTCAGTGGGGTAGCTTCCGCTGGCAATATTGGCGCCGATATCGCCTTCGGGATGCTGTTGAATCTTGGGGCTGGGCGCGCCCAGCAACTTTTCGACGAGACCGTTGCGCCCGCTGATCTGTAGTTCTTCTGCAAAGACACGAAGGGAGTTGTCTGAGACGACGAAGTTTATTTTTGCTACGCGGTCGTCGCTGGCAAGGGCGCGAAGCATCTCAGCAGCATAGATGGACCCGCTGGCTCCCGTTACAGCCAGGGTGATATTGCGAGAGTGCGAGATTGTAAATTCAGTCACTTAGATGATTATCACCGAAATCGGCAGTGTTGGACGAGCGCGACTTTTTCCCTGCGCGTGCTTTTAATGTCATGAATGCATATGAAGGAAGCCAATGGAGATATGGACTAAATGAAAGCTGGAAAAGATGCTTGCAGGAGCCCATATCGATGGGGAACGATGCTGTTGCTAATCGTGATAGTGCTGCTGGGCACTACGCGCGGATATGCATCCGTGTCGTTGCTGATGGAGGAGCCCTATGGAGATTTTGGAGCATTTAATCCCACAGGCCATGCGGCAGTTTATCTGAACCATATCTGTGCTCAGTCGCCCATCGAACTGCGGCCCTGCCACGACGGCGAATATGGTGTCGTGATCAGTCGTTATCACAAGATCGACGGCTACGACTGGATTGCGATGCCGCTGATCCCGTATCTGTACGCGGTCGATTCGTTGAACGATGTGCCGATGTCGGTGAACAAGAAGCAGGTGGCGGAACTGCGCGACGAGTATCGCCGCAAGCATCTGCAGGGACTTGCGCCGAGTGGAGAGTACGGTGAAGTCCCCAAGGGAGAGTGGACGCAACTGGTGGGTGCTTCGTATGACCGCAAGATCCATGGCTTCGAAGTAGACAGCACACCGGAGCAGGACCAGCGCTTCATCGCACTATTCAACGACCGCAGCAACGTAGGCCACTTCAACCTGCTCTTTCATAACTGCGCAGACTTTTCGCAGGAGGTGCTGGATACTTATTTCCCCCACGCGATTCATCGAAATTTTGTTGCCGATGTCGGTCTGATGACGCCGAAGCAGGTAGCGCGATCGCTGGTGGCATACGGAAAGAAGCATCCTGAAGTGAACATGACAGCCTTTGTGATTCCTCAGGTGCCGGGAAGTGTGAAGCGGAGCCATGGAGTCGATGGAGTGACCGAATCGCTGGTGAAGAGCAAGAAGTATCTGCTGCCGTTGGTAGTGCTCAGTCCGGAGTTTACCGGTGGAGTCGTCGTTGCCTATCTGGCGGAGGGAAGGATGAAGCTGCCGAAGAACGCAACTCTCTTCAACGCTGGCGATGAAGAGATTACCGACGCGCAGGCGGCTCCAACGGATGTATCGACGAGGACGGTTTTGCCTCCGCCTTCTTCTGCGGCACAACCCTAATCTCGACTGCGGAGCGCATAAGCAATAAGAGTCTGGCCGTGCAAGCCATGCGCTGCATTGAAGGCCTCGTTGCTGGCCTCTTCCTGCGCAGGAAGAGTGGGATCAAGCTCGCAGGCTGCGATCTCTTCAGTGCTCGCGGTAATGAAGCAGAGCTCGCATGTGGCTAGATTGTCCTCGGCCGTGCGCATCGGCGGCCCAAACGTTCGGCACAGGATAGGCCGGTGCCCATAGAGATCACAAGTGCCATGTTCGAGATCGAGCACAGGACAAGGCTCATCGTTTGCAAACTCCTCGAAGAGGATGGCGGCTTCGTAGTCCTCGTTCAGAATGCCGCTATGTACGTCGCCAGGAAACCATGGATCGAGACGGGTGAGCGAGTTGGCAACCCGTGCGCGAACCCTTGCGGCACGTTCAGGATCAGCCTGCGTAAGAGTCTCGAGTCCTTCGCGGAGACGAGCCGCATCTTCATGAGCGATAGGGAAGACTCCAATGCAGCATTGCGAGCAGCCGGGCTTGCAGACAAGGTGTGCGCCACTACGGCGTACAGAATCGGCGAGTGCGGCGTCAACAATCTGCACTAGCTGTTGACGCTGCACGAATTCGCCGGGGCTAAACATGGATGTAACTTAAGCGCCTAGAACGCGAGCAAAGATAGCGTCCACATTTGCAAGCTGACGGTTGTAGTCGAAGGCACGAGCCAGCTTTTCAGGCGAGAGTCGCGCCGTAATCTCCGGAACCTTGGCCACTTCGTCACGAAACACGAGATCGTTCTTCCACGAATTCATAGCGTGACCCTGTACCAGGCGATAGGCATCTTCGCGGCTCATGCCGGACTCGGCAAGATCGAGCAGAAGCTGCCCCGAGAAGATAAGGCCGCCGGTGGACTCAAGGTTCTTCAACATGCGCGCCGGGTAGACGAGCAGCTTGTCGATCAGGTTCGTCGTCTTGGCCAACAGATAGTCGATCAGGATCGTAGAGTCGGGCAGAATAACGCGCTCGGCAGAGGAGTGTGAGATATCGCGCTCGTGCCACAGTGCCACGTTCTCAAACGCAGTCTGCGCGTTGGCGCGAACGACACGTGCCAGGCCCGAAATCTGCTCGGAGACGATGGGGTTGCGCTTGTGCGGCATCGCGCTCGATCCCTTCTGCTTCTCGGAGAAGAACTCCTCGGCCTCGCGCACCTCGGTGCGTTGCAGGTGGCGAACTTCGGTGGCGATCTTATCAAGCGTGCTGGCGAGCACGGCGAGCGTGGCAACGTAAGCGGCGTGAAGATCGCGCTGAACGACTTGCGTTGCGATGGCTACCGGCTTGAGGCCCAGCCCAGCACAGATGGCCTCTTCGTGCTCGGGCTTGAGATGGCCAAAGGTGCCGACGGCTCCCGAGAGCTTGCCGACGCGGAGATCTTCGGCAGCGGTGTCGAAGCGGACGAGATTGCGCTGAACTTCGGCGTACCAGAGCAGAAGCTTCAGCCCAAAGGTCGAAGGTTCGGCATGAACGCCATGCGTGCGGCCAATGATCGGCGTGTGCTTGAACTCCACGGCGCGGCGCTTCAACACGTCGAGAAGGCCGACGATGCCGGTGTGGATGATCGCCGAGGCTTCCTTGAGCTGTAGCGCCTGCGCGGTATCAACGACATCGGTGGAGGTGAGGCCGTAGTGCAGCCAGCGTGAGTGCTCGGGATTGTTGATGTGCTCGGCGACGGTGGTGGTAAAGGCGATGACGTCGTGGCGGACCTCAGCCTCGATCTCGTCGATGCGGGCGACAGTGAAGTTGCCCTTGTCGCGAATCGTATCGGCGGCGTCTTGCGGCACAAGGCCGAACTTGGCGAGGGCCTGAGAGGCGGCAGCTTCAACGGTGAGCCACGAGCGGTACTTGTTTTCGTCAGACCAGATTTTGCCCATCGCGGGGCGTGTATAGCGGGCGATCATAAAAATCCTTGGGTATTATTTGAACTTTTTTGGGAAGCGTTACGAGTTGCTGACGCCGAAGAGTGCTGCCATTTCGTCGTGCAGGAAGCCGCGGCCTGGCCGATAGGGCTGTATCCATTTGCCGTCGAGGACGAACTGCGGAATGGCACGCTTGCCGACATTTTCGAGGACCTCCTCGGCGGCGCCAGGGGTCTCCTCGATATCGATCTCGGTGAAGGGGATGTTGTGTTTGGCGAGAAAGCGTTTGGCCTCGCGGCAGTCGCGGCACCATGAAGCCGAATAAACGGTCAGTTCCATGGCTCTATTTTACCTTTTCCGCGCTGCGCGAGGCCTTTTGTCGCTTATTGTGCTGCTTACTGCTCGTGGTAGTTGCGGATCAGGCCGCCGTCGGTGAAGTACGTGGAGCCGGTGACGTAGGCACCGTCTTCAGAGGCGAGGAAGAGAGCTACACCGGATACATCATCGACCGTGCCCAGACGTCCCAACGGAATGTTGGCGAGCAGAGCGTTGAGCTGTTCTTTGTTGTTGAGCAGGCTGGCGTTCATAGGCGTAATGACTGCGCCGGGGGCGATGTTGTTGACCGTGATGCCCAGCGGGCCAAGCTCGACGGCGAGGTTGCGCATCAACATGCGCATGCCGCCCTTGGCCGCGCAATAGCTGGCAAAGTGCGGAAAGACCATGTCCTCGTGAACAGAGCTGAGGTTGATGACGCGACCGGGCTGCTTGGCGTCGCGCAGACGACGAACGAAGGCCTGGGTCAAGAAGAACGCGCCGCGCAGATTGACGTTCAGAACAGCGTCGTAGTCCTTCTCGGTGACGTCCCAGAAGTCCGCGCCGATCTCGATACCGGCATTGTTGACGAGAATGTCGCAGCGGCCAAGCTGCTTATAGGCTTCTTCGATCAGGTTGTGCGTGTCGGCGGTCTTAGTGATATCGCCCAGAACGACGATGGCCTTTCCGCCCGCAGCCTCGGCTTTGGCTTTGGTCTCATTCGCACCCTCGGGCTTGATGTCATTGATGACGACGCTTGCTCCTTCGCTGGCGAAACGAATGGCGATGGCCTGCCCAATACCTGAACCAGCTCCGCTGATGACAGCGACTTTTCCTGCGAGACGACCTGACATGATTTTCTTTCCTCGATCCTTCTGAATGTCTACTTCGATTTTGTGCCGGATTTCCTGACCGCAGATTTCTTTGCTGCTTTTTTTGTAGCAGATTTAGCCGATGTATGCGGTTTCTCGGCCTTTTGTTTTTTGATCTCAGCTTTTTGCTTCGCAATGATCGCGGAGAGCTTTTCCTTGGCCTTTTCCAGTTCGGCGTGTCTCTCTTGAGAGAGATTTTTACCGGCGCGATTAATGTAAAAATTCAGCATCCTGATGCCAGAGGCCGGACCTTTCGGCGAGACCTTCTTCGATGCCAGGGCCTTGGCGATGGTGGATGCGCTCTTATTGAAAAGACCCTCGTCAGGATGGGTGGAATCAGTGTCCACTTTGGCTGACCACTTTTTCTTCGTCGTCATCGCTGCCTCCTTATTTTGTAGGATGCGGGCGGCGGCTTTGGCCTTACGGCGCTGGCGGAAAAAGCCGGTGAGCAGCGTACCGCACTCTTCGGCGAGCAAGCCGGGCTGCACTTCGACGCGGTGGTTCAGTTGCGGGTGGTTCATGACGGCAAGAACGCTGCCGCAGGCTCCGGCTTTAGGATCGAGCGCGGCGTAGACGAGACGGGCGATGCGGGCGTGGAGAATCGCTCCAGCGCACATGGCACAGGGTTCGAGCGTGACGTAGAGCGTGCAGTCTTCAATGCGATAGTTGCCGAGATGACGGCCAGCTTCGCGCAGTGCAACGATCTCAGCGTGTGCTGTAGGATCGCTGTCGCGGAGGACGCGGTTCTGGCCTCGGCCGATGATCTTTGCTGCATGAACGACGACTGCACCTACGGGAACTTCGCCTGCGGCTTCGGCTGCCTGAGCTTCGGCGATGGCTTCGCGTAGGTGGTCGAGATCGGCTTGCATTGGGCTATGCAGGCTCCTGTTGCGAGAGGCAGTGCAGTGTGCCGAGGCCCCAGACTAGATCGACGGCGTGGATGCCTACGATGTTGCGGTCGGGGAAGCAGGTGG
Source organism: Edaphobacter dinghuensis (assembly GCF_014640335.1). Classification (NCBI taxonomy): domain Bacteria; kingdom Pseudomonadati; phylum Acidobacteriota; class Terriglobia; order Terriglobales; family Acidobacteriaceae; genus Edaphobacter; species Edaphobacter dinghuensis. The sequence continues at coordinate 91,177 of NZ_BMGT01000003.1, forward strand.
CGATGATGTTGAGAGCGTGGCGGTCGTTGGCGTCGTTGAAGGTGGGAACAAGCACCAGATTGTTGGCGATGTAGAAGTTGGCGTAGCTGGCGGGCAGTCGCTGGCCTTCGAAGACTACGGGCGAAGGCATGGGAAGCTCGACGATCTCGAAGGGCTGGCCGCTGAGGTTACGGGCGCTGCGCAGGCGGTCGAGGTTTTCGGCGAGCGGAAGGTGGTTTTCGTCGCGGGTGTTGGGCTCGACGGCGGTGAGGATCTTGTTTTCGCCGACGAAGCGAGTGATGTCGTCGACGTGGCCGTGCGTGTCGTCGCCGGCGCAGCCGCGATGGAGCCAGAGCGTCTTTTCGATGCCGAGGTAATCGTGGAAGGCTTGTTCCAGATGCTTGCGGGTTGATTCTTCGTCGCCGAGTCCGGGATTGCGCTGCTGAATCTCGGAGAGGAGGCATTCTTCAGTGGTGAGCAGGATTCCTGCGCCGTTGGTGTCGATGCTTCCGCCTTCGAGGACGAGGCGATGCGGTTTGCCGTTTGGCGCGGTGATCTCGGGTTTGAACTGCGGCATGTCGTAGTGTTTGGCTACGTGCTGCGGAACCTGATCGTCGCGGTGCCAGTTGTCGTATTTTGCCCAGGCATTGAACTTCCAGTTGGTGATGGCGAGTTCGCCTTTGGGATTTTTGACGAAAATCGGGCCGGAGTCGCGGAGCCATACGCGGTCGGTGGGCCAGTGATGGAAGTGCAGGCGGGCCATGTTGGCTCCGGCGCGCTGGCACAGGCCGGTGGCGCGGCGCTCGGCGGGGAGGTCGTTGACGAGGATGTGGACGTCTTCGCAGCAGGAGAGATGGCGGGCGATCTCGGCGTAGACCCAGGGAATGGGTTGAAACTTTCCCGGCCAGTCTTCGGCGTTGTGCGGCCAGGCGATCCAGGTGGCGGCGTGGGGAGCCCACTCGGCGGGCATGCGGTAGTTCTGGTCGCGTGGTGTCGTCATTTCGGTGTACCTGTTCTGTTCTTGGCTACGGTGTTCGTCGTACTTCCACAGGGTACCCCACCCCCTGTACTTATTGTGTAAAGTCTTCCATCGAAAGGACTTATTTTATAAAGTCTTCTATTCAAAGGAGTTGTTTCTAAGCTTCTGATTCTAAAAGGGGATCAGGGCCGGGGAGTTATGGTTTCTGGTGCTATTTCAAGTATAGCGGTTGGTCTGGAACTAATTTGCAAGACCTATCTTCTTTGTTTGGAAGACTTTGAGGGACTTGAGCGCTTGACAGGTTTTTTGCGGACTTACGAAATTTCAAAAGCGGGAGCGCAGGGACCAGACCAGGAACATGCCAAAGAGGATGTAGGCCGCACCCATGAGCTTCCAGTTGGTGCGGGTGATCTGTTCGAAGCGGCTGGCGTTTTTTGCGAAGAGACGGCGGCCGAGGAGGAGTCGGTAGACGGGGAGGACTTTGCTAGGTGCGGCGAGATGGAAGGTTCCGAGAAGGATGTAGGCGGCGGCGATGAGCAGGAGGATGAGGGCGGTCATTTTTTAGCGTGTGTGCAAGGAGAACATATCTGAGGCTGGAAGTGCATGGCCATTCTTTGCGGTGAGGCTGCAAAGGATGGAGTACCTGTGCGGTTTGGGCTGGGTTAGGGAAGGCGGTTCGCGCGTGCGCGAATGCCCACATCTCAAAATCGAGATATGGGGCACCCGCACCCGGCTTAGGTGGCTTGGTCGAGGATTTGTTGGGCGGCGCGTTGGCCGGAGCGGATGGCGGCGTGGACGGTTCCCCAGTGGCCGGTGGTGTCGGTGTGCTCTCCGGCGAAGTAGAGGGTGTTGTCGGCGGGGATGGCCATTTTGGAGGGGGCGTCGAGGGCTCCGGCGGCGATGTAGCTGTAGGCTCCGTGGCTGAGGGCGTCGTGCTGCCAGTCGTGGGTGTGGCAGGAGATGAGTTGGCTGCGGATGTCGGTGGCGTCGAGGGAGAAGATCTGAGCGAGGGTTTTGCAGGCGGCTTCGGCTAACTGGTTGGGGGTGAAGTTGGCGAAGGCGGCGGAGCGTGGGCCTCCGACCCAGCCGGTGAGGGTGTTGCTGGGGGTGGGATGGGGCGTCCACCAGACCGGGGGCATGGAGGCGAAGGAGAGCAGGAAGCTTAGGGCTTCTAGCTTTTGGCTTAGGGTAGATGGTTTCAAGTTGGCCCAGAACTTTTCGCGGAAGACGAGGGTGAAGCGGCGAGCGTTGCCCATGCGGAGGCGGTTAGCTTCGTGGAGGACGTCGGGGGTGGGAGTGAAGGTGACGGAGTTTTGCTGGAGGACGCCGAGGGGCAGGGTGATGACGGCTTTGGCGGTCTCGAAGGTGATGGGCTGGGCGTTTTGGTGGGCTTCGATGCGGACGTGGTTGGGGGTCCAGTCGATGCGCTCGACGAGGGTGTTGAGGTGGAGGGTGCCGCCTGCCTCGGTGAACTTTTGCGCGAGGAACTGGGGGAGGCGGTCGTAGCCGTCGCGGATGCGGAAGAGGCGGTCGCCTTCGATGGCCTCTTCGGCGGCTTGCTGGAGGCCGAGGGATTGAGTGCCGATGATGCGGTGGTCGGCGGCGTTGAAGCCTTCGACGTAGCCGATAGTGGCTCGGCGCTGGTCTTCTGGGAGAGGATGCTGGGCTAGGTAGTCGGCGAAGGTTTGGTCGGGTTCGGGCAGGGATTCGAGCTTGTCGAGGATGGGCGTGGCCTCTTGTTCTTCGTCGCGGGATTGGAGGCGGCCGTCTTCGAATGTGAGCATGGTGCCGTCGAGCTCGTAGGTTTCGAGGTTGGCCTCTTCGATGAGGGACCAGAGCTCGGGCGGCTTGCCGTGGACGAACTCGGCTCCCAGCTCGATGATCTCGTTGGCTTCGCGAATGGTGTGGATGCGTCCACCTACCCGGTTGCTGGCTTCGAGGAGGATGACGCGGCGGCCAGCTTCGGCGAGGGTGCGGGCTGCGGTGAGGCCGGAGATGCCGGCTCCGATGATGAGGATGTCGGATTGCATTTGGATTGGATGCTGCTTGGGGAGCTTCTGGGTACGCCAAGCCTTCAGGCTTGGCCCTCTCAAGAGCTAAAAAAATTGGGGCTTTAGCCCCTGGGGTTATTTTTTTGCTTCGTTATAGGAGCAGGTGGCTTGGGATTGGATCGATGCGGTCGATGTATTTGGTGTGGACGTGTGGATAGTCTTCGTATTTTTTACGGATTGGATTGTTGGCGATGTAGAGAAGCTGATTGTTGTAGTCGTCTGCGTCTCTGATGCGATGGTCGTGGTATCCGCTGTGCCAGATCTCTCCCGGGGATTGATTGCGGGCGGCAAAGGAGTATCCGCCCTTGATGTACTGCACGCACTTTGCTGTGGATTGATCTTCGGCTGGAGTGATGAGCGTGTGCGTGTGGTCGGGCATGACGACGAAACCGTGGAGTTGGAAGCGGTTTTTGTCGCGATGCTGGAAGAGGGTTTCTATAAAGAGTTCGGCGTTGGCTATGCGTTGGAAGTGGCGATGTTGCTGGAAGGTCGAGATAGTGATGGCGTAGGTGCTCTGCTTTTGGCGGATTGTGGCCATGGAAGGAAAGCATACCCCAAGGGCTAAAGCCCCTTTCTCTTTGGGTTGAATTTAGAGGGCCAAGCCTAAAGGCTTGGCGTACCTAGAAGCGGGTTGCGCTTTCGCGAATGCCTACGTCTCAAAATCGAGATATGGGGCACTCGCACCCGGCACCCTATTTAGTCGATGAAGCGTTTGGCTATGCCTTCGTAGGCGTCGATGCGGCGGTCGCGTAGGAAGGGCCAGTGCTGGCGGGTGACTTCGACCAGCTTGGAGTCGAGGTCGGCGTAGAGGATCTCTTCTTTGTCGTGGCTGGCCTTGGCGATGATGCGGCCGAAGGGGTCGGCGATGAAGCTTCCGCCCCAGAACTCGATGCCGGAGTGGGGGGTGTGGTCGCCGGGGCCGTGCAGCTCGACCGTGGCGGGGTTGCCGTCGGCGGCGAGGGCTTTGAATTTGACGTCGCCGTGCTCGTGGCCTACGCGGTTGACGGCGCAGACGAAAACTCCGTTGGCGATGGCGTGGGCGCGCTGGGCGGTCTGCCAGGCTTCGTACTGGGCGGTGCCGAACTCCTCTTTCTCGGAGGGGTGCCAGCCGATGGCGGTGGGGAAGAAGAGGGTTTGGGCTCCGCGGAGGGCGGTGAGGCGGGCGCCTTCGGGGTACCACTGGTCCCAGCAGACGAGGGTGCCGATGGGGCCGGCGGTGGTTTGCGTTGCTTTGAAGCCGAGGTCGCCGGGAGTGAAGTAGAACTTCTCGTAGTAGAGAGGGTCGTCGGGGATGTGCATCTTGCGGTAGACGTCGGCAATGCGGCCGTCGCGCTCGATGGTGACGGCGGTGTTGTGATAGAGACCGGGGGCGCGGCGTTCGAAGAGGCTGGCGACGAGGACGACGTTGGCTTCGCGGCAGACCTGGGTGAGCAGGTCGGTGGAGGGGCCGGGGATGGACTCGGCGAGGCCGAAGAGGGCGTGGTCTTCGCGCTGGCAGAAGTATTGGGCGCGGAAGAGCTCGGGCAGGCAGACGAGGGTGGCTCCCTGGCGGGCGGCCTCGTAGACGCGCTCGGCGGCGCGGTCGAGGTTGATCTGGGTGTCGGGGGAGCAGGACATCTGGATGAGCGCGACGCGGGTGTTCTGGGTGTTTGCCATGGGTGCCTTTTTAGATTGCTGCGGTGTGAAGGAGTCCTTGCTTGCCAAAGCGAAGAATAGCTTTGTCGTGTGTATAGAGCGTTAGATTCTCGACGCGAGCGGTTGATGCAATGAGCCGGTCTGCCGGGTCGCCGTGAAACGACTCGGGGAGGAGCGTGGTTTCGAGGGCGATGGCGGGGGTCAGCGGAATGATTTGGATTCCCTGATGATCGAGCGTCTCCTTGAACCACTGTTCCAGAGGGATCGAGAGCTGAATTCTGCCGCGGCGGTGCTGGTTGGCTATCTCAAGCAGGGAGATGGCAGCGATGTATAAGCTGCCGCCCCATGCGGCAGCCTCGATCTGACGGCGCGCCTTGACGGGGAGGCGTTCTTCTCCCTGTTCGAACCATATCCAGGCGTGCGTGTCGAGTAAAATGCGCGGCGAATCGCTCATTGCTCGGAGTTCCAGGCTTCAGGATCGGGGCTGACGATGTCGCCTGAGATTTGCATTGTTCCCTTCATGCGTCCGAAGAGAGGGATTTTGGGGTCGTCGTCCATGGGGACGAGCCGGGCTATCGGCTTGCCACGCTTGGAGATGACGATGGTCGTCCGCTTGGTGCTGACGGTATCGAGAAGCTTAAGGAGTTGCGCCTTGGCCTGGGTTGCCGGAATGTTCGACGAAGATTTGGGAAGGGTCGCCATGTGGTCATCTCCAGATGACCAGTATAGCTCATCGAGCGGTCGACACGGCAAAAGACGGAAATGCAGGGGAAATCGTTAGATCGGTCTTTTTTCGGGTAGAGATATCTGATAGGTTGGAAGTGCCAAAGAATCCACGACGCTTCTGCGGCTCATCCATCACACAGCGTTTGTATTTATCCCCGCCGCGTGCGGCAGCCGTGTATTTCATTGCAGAAGGAGTGGTACGTTGAGCGAATTACGTGATTTTCTGGAACTTCCGTACGGTGAACTTGAGGACTTGAACCTGCAGGCGAAGGAGCAGCGCAAGAAGCGCGTCTCCGCCGATGTGATTCAGGAAGAGCGGTTGAAGTATCTGACCGACGAGAAGCGGATCAAGGCTGTCACCGTGCTGTTCAGCGACCTCGAAGGCCGCCTGCACATGCTGGACTATGACAAGAAGTTCCTCATCAAGAGCTATGACAACCTGACGTTCGACGGCTCGTCGATCCGCGGCTTTACCGCGCAGCGCGAGAGCGATCTGCGCCTCGGCATCGACTGGAGCGCGTTCTACTGGGCGCCCGCCGATGTGTTCGGCGGCGGCAAGGTCCTCGTCTTCGGCGAAGTGATCGACAAGAACGGCGGCATCTACAGCGGCGACATTCGCAGCGTGCTGAAGAACTTCTCGCAGGAGCAGTTCGACAAGCAGGGTTACACGCTGAACGCCGCCAACGAGATTGAAGGCTTCTTGTTCGAGGGCATCGACGCTGAGCGCAACTATCACGAGACGGGCCGGTTCGAGTACGTCAACAAGGGCGGCTACTATCACTCGCTGCCGGGCGATCCTCTGCGTGAGTTCATCGACACCACCGCAGAAGTGCAGCGCGCCATGGGCTTTGAGAACGAGAAGGACCACCCCGAGGTTGCGCCTTCGCAGTTCGAGATCAACTACACCTATGGTGAGGTTGTTGCCGCTGCCGACCAGATTCAGCTGTACAAGCTGATCTGCCGCCAGGTGGCGACGCAGATGGGCATGACGGCGAGCTTCCTGCCGAAGCCGGTTGTCGGTGTCAATGGCAGCGGTATGCACACCAACGTCTCCATCACCAAGGGCGGCAAGAACCTGTTCTGGGACCCCAAGGGCGAGGAGAAGATCTCCAAGCTGGCGTGGCAGTTCACCGACCGCATTCTGACGCATGGCAACGATCTTTGCCTGCTGTTGAATGCCAGCGTGAATGCTTATCGCCGTCTCGATCCTCACTTTGAGGCACCGAACCAGATCAAGGCTTCGGCTGTGGATCGCGGCTCGATGATTCGTATTCCTATCGGCAACGAGAAGTCGTCGCGTGTCGAGGTCCGTTCGGTTGGACCGGATGCGAACCCCTACCTTGTGCTGTACTCGATCTTCAAGACCGGCCTGCATGGCCAGACCTCGAAGATCAAGAACCTGCGCCAGGCGGAGCGGTATCTGCCGGACAACATCTACAGCGCGCTTGAGAACTTCCGCGGTGCAGAGTGGACCGGAGAACTTCTGGGCGAGGATGTGAAGTCCCGCTATGCCGATCTGAAGCAGGCTTCGGCGGACCGCTGCGCGCGGCTGCTGGGAACGATCGTCAAGGCTCCTGAAGTTCAGTTCCACCACGATGTGTACAACCAGCTGCTTTGGAACATCTTCTAGTTCTAACTGCATCCACGAGAAGGCCGATGAGAATCTCATCGGCCTTCTCGTTTTAATAGACACCTCGAATGGGCCATGCTAGATTTCAAACCAAATGAAAATCTTGGCCTGGTTGAGTTTCACGGCTTGTGGAATGGGATTATTTCTGTCTGGTTGTGGTGGCGGGAGTGGCACGGGGGCACCTGTCGTTCCGGCGGTAAGTCCGTTGGCGGGAAACTGGTTGATTGTGGGACCTATGCCCACGAACGTCTCCACGCCTCAGGGAGTAAGCGGATTCAGCCTCGCGATGAGCTTTGACGTTACCGGTAATAACATCGTTGCGGGCAGCTTCGGGAGCGGACCTTGCGCACCACCGTCTACCCCTCCGATTGTTAACGGCTCATTTGACTTCGTTACCGCTTCCAACGGGACGATTGCCCCGGATGGGAGCTTTACGGTTCAGAGTCCAGACAACGTTCCTGGTGATTCGCTATTGATACAGGGGAAGGTTCCACAGGTCCATGGAGATCAGTTCTCGGGCAACTATACGGCGTCATTCACCTCTCCAGCCCCATCTCATTTTGCAGGAGAACCGTGCACGGTGAGCTATTCCGGGATGTTTACCGCAACCTCGTTTCCGCTGGTCAGTGGAGTGTACGCGGGAACGGGAAGCACGCAGACTATTACGAATGGAGTTTCGACGGTGACGCCGATCGAGGTGCAGGCCACCCTGCAGCAGGGTGGAACTGTGACGAATCAGGTTACCGGAATCTCCGCACCGAGCAGCATTGCACTCACGGGAAGCATTCATGTGCAGGGGTTCCCTTGTTTTACGACTGGTGTCACGAATCCTGCACGTTCGAGCGGGGTGAAAGGGAATATGGTGGTCGCGACCTTCACGATGGACGATGGGTCGACGCTGAGCCTGTCTGGTCCACTGACCGATTCGACAGAAGCTCATATCTCACCCGTGTCTTTGGTCGTCGATGGGGGGAAATGCGGGACGCCTCCCTCCTTTGTCTCCCTGAGGCAGCTCGACCGGCAAAGTTAGATGATCGGAGAGGATGTGGTTCAGATCTGGCGGCCACCCAATCTCCTTGTTCGTTGACAGGGCGAGTTGGCTGCTGCATTCTGCTCGTGTTGTCGCGTCGGAGGTTCCTTGGATACTCAGCGATCTGCTAATTCACTTGCTCCTGCTGCTGTTCTTGGTATTTGTCTACTGCTTGGCCTGTTGCTGGGCGGCTGGGTACTTGGATCACAGATCAAGGCGATCAGACTGGCGGACCGGTATGTCACCGTCAAGGGTCTTGTCGAGCGAACGGTGAAATCGGACAGCGCGATTTGGCCGGTGACCTTCAAGGAAGCTGGCAATGAGCTGCCAGCGGTGTTTGCAAAGAGCGAGTCTGACAAGGCGGCGGTGCTGAAGTTTTTTGCGGAGCAGGGAGTTTTGCCGCAGGAGATCACTGTTGGTCAGATTCAGGTAACGGACAAGCTGGCCAATGACTATGGCGGCAATCAGGCTGCGTCGCGTTACGTGGTGCAGCAGACGGTGACCGTGCACTCTTCGGATGTGGACAAGATCGCAAAGGCGGGACAGAAGACGGCAGAGCTGGTTCAGGCTGGGATTGTTGTTGGTGGCGGGTATGGACAAGGTATCAGCTACAAGTTTGGCGGGCTGAATGCGCTGAAGCCGGACATGATTACAGAGGCGACGAGGAATGCCCGGGCTTCGGCGGATCGGTTTGCTGCGAATTCGGGAAGCCACGTGGGGTCGATTCGTTCAGCGAATCAAGGGGTGTTTTCCATCTCGGCCGCCGATGGAGGGCCGAGCGGAGAGGATGGCGGTGGAGGCGGGGCGTCGCCGGATTCGAGCATGATGAAGCAGGTTCGCGTTGTAGCGACGGTGGATTACTACCTCGTTCGATAAGCGAACTCGCGTTGCAACCCATATCTTCGCGGTGATAGCCTTCGGGTACATCTCTAGCGGAGCCAATTACTCATGCAGACCAGCTACAACGATATTGCCGTCCCCACAGACGGTCAGGCAATTCAGTACGTCAACGGTGCTTACAAGGTCCCTGATAACCCGATTATTCCCTTCATCGAAGGCGATGGCACGGGGCGCGATATCTGGAAGGCGTCGCAGCGAGTTTTCGATGCTGCAGTTGAGAAGGCATATGGCGGCAAGCGTGCGGTGAAGTGGTTTGAGGTGCTGGCTGGTGAGAAGGCTTATCGGCAGACGCAGAACTGGCTGCCGGACGATACCGTCAAGGCGACGATGGACTTTCGCGTGTCGATTAAGGGACCGTTGACGACTCCGGTGGGCGGTGGTATTCGCTCGCTGAACGTAGCGTTGCGGCAGTTGATGGACCTGTACCAGTGTGTGCGCCCGGTGAAATATTATGCCGGCGTGCCCAGCCCGGTGAAGCACCCGGAGAAGCTGGATGTTGTGATCTTCCGCGAGAACACAGAGGACATCTACGCCGGTATCGAGTTCCGCGAGGGAACGCCTGAGGCGAAGAAGTTTATCGACTTTGTGAACGACGAGATGCTGAAGGGCGGCAAGAAGAAGGTTCGTCAGGACTCGGGCGTGGGCGTGAAGCCGATCTCGATTACGGGATCGAAGCGGCTGGTGCGGGCGGCGATTCAATATGCGCTCGATAACAACCGCAAGACGGTGACGCTTGTGCACAAGGGAAATATTCAGAAATTTACCGAGGGCGCGTTCCGTGAGTGGGGCTACGAGGTTGCGTCGGAGGAGTTCCGCGAACAGACGGTGACGGAGCGAGAGAGCTGGATCCTTGGCAATCTTGAGCAGAACCCGAACCTGACGGCGGAGCAGAATGCTGCGCTGATTGAGCCGGGAATTGAGTTTGCCGCGAAGGAGTTTGGCGAAGGCGTGGTGGCAGAGGTGAAGCAGGTGATCGCTTCGATCGGCGCTTCGCATGGTGGCGGCAAGTGGAAGAGCAAGATCCTGATCAACGACCGCATCGCCGACTCGATCTTTCAGCAGATCATTCTGCGTCCTGAGGACTACAGCGTACTGGCGACGACGAACTTGAATGGCGACTACATCTCGGATGCAGCGGCGGCACAGGTCGGCGGATTGGGAATTGCGCCGGGCGGAAACATCGGCGATGGCTATGCCGTGTTCGAGGCGACGCATGGAACGGCTCCGAAGTATGCGGACAAGGACGTGATCAATCCGGGATCGGTGATGCTGTCGGGCGTGATGCTGTTCGACTTCCTCGGCTGGGGCGAGGCGGCACGGCTGATCGAGAGCTCGATGGAGAAGACGATTGGGCAGAAGTTTGTGACTTACGACTTCGAGCGCGGCATGCAGGGCGCGACCAAGGCGAAGACGAGCGAGTTTGCCACTCGTATGATCGAAAATATGGGTTAGGCATAGCGGAAAAAGCAGCTCCTTCCATTCGCGGAAGGATGACAAGGATTTCGATTTTGATGAGGAGAAGAGATGCGTAAGAAGGTAACAATCGTTGGGGCGGGAAATGTTGGAGCGACTGCGGCGCATTGGATCGCCGCGAAGGAATTGGCAGACGTCGTTCTGCTGGATGTTGCGGAGGGAACGCCGCAGGGCAAGGGCCTCGATCTGCTGGAGGCGATGCCGATTGAGAAGCGCGACTGCAACATTATCGGCACCAATGATTATGCAGATACCGCGAACTCTGACATCGTCGTGATTACGGCGGGCATTCCGCGTAAGCCGGGGATGAGCCGCGACGATCTACTGAATACGAACTACAAGATCATGTCCGATGTGGTGAGCAAGGTCACGGCGCAGTCGCCGAACTCGATCATCATCGTTGTCTCGAACCCGCTGGATGCGATGGCGCAGGCTGCGTTCCATCAGGCGAAGTTTCCGCGCGAGCGCGTGATCGGTATGGCAGGCGTGCTTGATTCGGCGCGCTTCCGCACCTTTATCGCGCAGGAGCTGAATGTCTCCGTCGAGAATGTCACTGCGTTTGTTCTCGGCGGCCACGGCGACACGATGGTTCCGTTGTCGCGCTATTCGACGGTTGCGGGCATTCCGATTACGGAGCTGATTGCGCCGGAGCGGCTCGCGGAGCTGGTACAGCGGACACGTGATGGTGGCGCCGAGATTGTGAAGTATCTGAAGACGGGAAGCGCGTTTTATGCTCCTTCTGCTGCCGCGGTGGAGATGGTCGAGGCCATTCTGAAGGACAAGAAGAAGATTCTGCCTTGCGCTGCGTATTTGCAGGGTGAGTACGGCATCTCCGGCTTGTTTGTCGGTGTGCCGTGCAAGCTCGGCGCGAAGGGGTTGGAGCAGATCATCGAGATCAAGCTCAGTGCCGACGAGCAAGCCGCGTTGCAGAGGAGTGCGGATGCGGTGAAGGAGCTTTGCACCGTGATTGGCGTTGCGTAAGCAGATCGATTGCAATAAGAAAGCCCGCTCGTTTGAGCGGGCTTTCTTATTTTGTAAAAAGGCTACACGCGTTCGATGGTGACGGATTCGAGGACGACTGGGGTCTTGGGGCGGTCCATGCCGTCGCGGCTTACCTTGGAGATCTTTTCGACGACGTCATAGCCCTCGACGACTTCGCCGAAGATGGTGTGCTTGCCGGTGAGCCAGCTTGTGTCAGCTACGGTGATGAAGAACTGCGAGCCGTTGGTGTTGGGGCCGGCGTTGGCCATGGCGAGCTTGCCCTTCTCCTGAAAGCCGTGCTTCGAGCCCTGGGTTTCGTCGGCGAACTTGTAGCCTGGGCCGCCCATGCCGGTGCCTTCGGGGTCGCCGCCTTGAATCATGAACTGAGGGATGACGCGATGGAAGATGGTTCCGTCATAGAGCTTCGCGCCTTTCTTGCTGCGGCTGTTCCAGTCTTTGGTTCCTTCGGCGAGACCGATGAAGTTGGCTACGGTCTGAGGTGCGTCCTTCTCGAAGAGCTCACAGACGATGGTGCCTTCGCTGGTTTTGAAGGTTGCATAGGTTCCGGGCTTGGTTGGCATTTCGATATTCTCCTGAACTTCGGTTATTGGTTAGTGAAAGGCGCAAAGGTCTCCGGTCGTATCTCGGAGGCAGAAGATTATTGTGCGGCTGCGGGTGGTGCAGCGGGCGTAGCTGGCGGAGCAGCAGGTGCAGGCGGCATGGGCTGTCCGTCGCGCACGATCGTGATGCGGTTGATGGTGACCGGAGACAGAGGCTTATCGTTCTCGTCGCGAGGGACACGCGCGATGGAGGCTACAAGCAAGACGCTGTGCTCGTCGCATTGGCCGAAGATGGTGTGCTTGCCGTTGAGCTCAGTCTGCGGAGTTTCGGTGATGAAGAATTGCGAGCCGTTGGTTCCACCGCCTGAGGGGCCGGGGCCGGAGTTGGCCATGGCAAGTCTTCCGGGCTGGTCGAAGGTGAGCGATGGGTCAATTTCGTCTTGAAAGAGATAGCCGGGATCGCCGGTGCCGTCGCCTGCACGGTCGCCACCCTGGATCATGAAATCAGGGATGACGCGGTGAAAGGTGGTGCCGTTGTAAAAGGGTTGGCCGTGAACCTTCTTGAGTGTCTTGGGGTCGGTCCAGTCCTTGGTGCCTTCGGCGAGACCGATGAAGTTGGCTACGGTGATGGGAGCCTGTTTGTCGTAGAGCTTGCAGGTTAGTCGTCCCATGGTTGTGTCGATCACAACGGTGGGGCCGGTGGGCGTAACTGGAGGCTTCACCGTGGTCGTTGTGCCCGGATCGTCCGGAAGAGCGTCTGTCGAGGACTGCGAGCTTTGCGCGAGCGCGGGCAGGCTGAAGGCCAGGGCAAGTGCGAGATAGCGAAGCTTCATGCGGTGTAAGACTCCATGCATCAGGCTATCGCAGACTGGGGCCCGGAGCAATTCGCGCAATCTGGCCCAATGCGCACGTGGTTACATCAGTCTCGTGATCAGATTGCGCACCATCTCCAGCGAACCGCCATAGACGACGTGGGAGGCCCAATGTTGAAGATGATCGAAGGGATGCGTATCGGCTGGGGTGGGAGAGAGCTCAAATGCGGGAACGGCAACTTCGTCTGCGGATAAAAAGAGGAGCGTGCCGAAGGCTGTGCCTGCGCCCGTGGTGATCTCGGGGACGACCTCGGCGGAGACGGCATAGACTACGCCCATCAGGGTGCCGAAGGCATAGTGGACAGCCCGGCCTGCCATCTTTTTATCTTCGCGAGGAAGATGAGTGCCTGCGGCTTCGGCGATTCTTCGTGCCACGATCTCGGTGGAGTCTTCCTGCTCAGCTTCGGCCTGTTCTTTTTGAGCCTGCTCATGAGCGATCTGCCAGGGCGACTCGTGGACGGCTAATTTCTGTTGTCTCTCGATTGCTCTTTGGCCGGCGGTGCTTAGCTTCTGAAACTGATCCATGACTAACGTCGCAACGATGCCTGCCGTGATTCCGGTGACGACGCCGCGAAAGATGGACGGTTTGTTTTTCCGCATAGGTCTCTCCATTTACTTTGATGCGAATTTTTACCGTGTTGGGAGATAGATTTGTCGGATTCGGCGTCCAATAAAGCTGGAGGATTCTCGTTATGGCGAAATATGCGCTTTACGTATCGTTGAAGGCAAAGCCGGGCAAGGAGTCTGAAGTCGAAGCATTTCTGAAACAAGGCGCGGAGATGTCCAAAAAAGAGAAGGGAACCGTTGCCTGGTTCGGTCTCAAAGAAGAGGAGGGTCACTACTCCGTCTTCGATACCTTTGATGATGAGGCGGGACGGGATGCTCACTTGAATGGAGAGATTGCCAAGGCATTGATGGCGAAGGCCGAAGAGTTATTTGCAGAGTCGCCCAAGATTCATAAGATCGCGATTGTCGCCAACAAATAATGGCCAATATTGGCGTGTGACCAGGTCATCTCTGCACACTTTATTCACGAGGCGAAGCTGGCCAGCCAGAGTCGTATGGATCAGGTTATGCTGGTTGGCGGATGAATTAGTTGTATGAGAGGACTTAAGGCATGAAGTTTTTTGCAGGGCTGATGTTGTTGGGATGTCTGGGCGCTCAGGGAGCAGTGGCACAGGGGGGCATTGCACAGGACTCGCCTTCGCGGTTGATGGCGGCTTCGGTGATAGAGCAGTGGCCTGCGGGAACTTCGACGACGGGAGGTTCGGAGGCGTGGGGCTATGAAGAGGGCGTGCTGCTGGACGGGATGGCTGCGGAGTGGCACACGACTGCGGATGGCCAGGACTTCCACTACATCAAGGCTGCGGTCGATAGGTATGTGACGGCGGACGGAGCTATTACGGGATATAAAGCGGATGCGCATAGTCTCGACAACATCGAGCTGGGACGCGCAGTGTTGCTGGTCTATCGCGTGACGCAGGAGCCGAAGTATTACAAGGCGGCGAAGTTTCTACACGAACAGCTTGAGGCGCAGCCTCGGACGGCGAGCGGAGGATATTGGCACAAGCAGATCTATCCGAACCAGATGTGGCTCGACGGCGCTTATATGGCAGAGCCGTTTCGTGCGGCTTATGCGGCTACATTTCATGAGTCCGGCGACTTTGCTGACATTGCCAAACAGTTGCTGCTGATGGATGCTCACATGCGCGAGCCTAAGACGGGCTTGATGCGACATGGGTGGGACGAGTCGAAGAAGATGCCGTGGGCCGATGCGAAGACGGGCTTGTCGCCTGAGGTCTGGGGACGGGCGATGGGCTGGTATGCGATGGCGCTGGTCGATGTTCTGGACTGGATGCCTGCGGACCAGCCGCAGCGGCCCGAGCTTGTTGCCGCGTTGAACCGGACGATGGCTGCGGTGGTGAAGTATCAGGATGCAAAGACCGGGCTTTGGTGGCAGGTGATGGACAAGGGCGGCAGAGCGGGCAACTACACGGAGGCTTCTGCTAGCTGCATGTTTGTGTATGCGTTGGCCAAAGGCGTTCGCATGGGTTATCTGCCGCAGAGCGATGAGGCGAGTGCGCGGCGTGGTTGGGAGGCGATTCAGAAGGCGTTTGTGACGACAGCCGATGGAAAGATGGCGTTGGATGGAACTGTGAAGGTTGGAGGATTGGGAGGAAAGCCTTATCGCTCGGGAAGCTACGACTACTACATCGGCGAGAAGACGCGGGTGAACGATGCCAAGGGCATTGGCGCGTTTCTGCTGGCGGGAAGCGAGATGGAGCAGGCATCGACCGAGGCTTTGGGACAGGGCAAAACGGTGCTTGTGGATGCGTGGTTCAACTCGCAGACGCGGCAGAATGCGGCGGGACAGACGGAGCTGTTTCATTACAAGTGGGACGATGACACGAACAACGGGTTCGCGTTTTTCGGACGCGCCTTTCAGCGTTATGGCGCGAAGCTGGCGACCGAGAAGACGGCTCCGACGGCGGCGGATTTGAAGAAGGCGCAGATCTATATTCTGGCTTCGCCGGATATTCCGTCGAAGAACCCGAACCCGCATTACATGGACGAGAAGAGCGGCAAGGTGATTGCCGACTGGGTGAAGCGTGGCGGTGTGCTGTTGCTGATGGAGAACGATGGGCCGAATGCGGAGTTTACCCACTTCGATACGTTGAGCGACCGGTTTGGCCTTCACTTCAACCAGGTGCTGGTGAACCATGTTATCGGTGCCGACTACCCGGCGGGAGAGATCGAGATTCCGGCGGGTACGGGTGTGTTTGAGCACTCTCATCTGGCCTATATGAAGGACACCTGCACGATCTCGCCAGCGAAGCCCGCGAAGGCTGTGGTGACGAAGGGCAACGACGTGATGATCGCCGTGGCGAAGTATGGCAAGGGGACGGTGTTTGCCGTGGTCGATCCGTGGGTCTACAACGAGTATGTTGATCGACGGAATCATCTGCCGTTGAAGTATGACAACTTCGCGGGTGCGATCGATCTGGCTGGATGGGCGGTGCGGCAGTAGCCTCCTTTCACGGGTACCCCCTCTGGACTTAAAGTCCTAAAGTCTTCGAAAGAGAGACTTTAGGTCTGGACTTTGGTTTGGACTTTTTGATCGAAACAGAGAAGCGCCGGTCTTTGGACCGGGGCTTNAATTGTAGCGAATTGACTGGAACTCTTTTGCAATGGCTATTCGGTTTATTTTGTTATAGCTATGGTGTTCTGGGGCTTGACAGTGAACAAGCACCGGCAACCGCAGGTCCTTCGACTCGGCTGCAACATCGCTCAGAATGACAAGCTTGCCCTTCAGCCGAGATGACAAGCTTTTCTCTCGCGCAGAGATGACAAATCTTTCTCTGTTTTGTGCGGAAGCTCAGGACTTTAGTTTGAAGGCTTTGGTGACGATGGCGTTGGGAGAGCTTCCGGCGGGCAGGATGGTAAAGAGGGTGGGGCCTGCCTTGTCCTGCGTGCGGATGACGGAGACGTCGCCGGAGTGGGCGTCGGCGGCGAGCAGAAGGTGCTCGTCGGCGGAGAAGGCGAGGGCGTCGGGCTCGGAGCCGGTGTGGACGCTGTTGGAGACGCGGCCGTCGTCGATGCTGTAGAGGCTGAGGGAGTCGGCGCCGAAGTTGGAGACCCAGAGGGAGCTGTTGTCGCGGCTGACGATTCCGTGGGTGGGCTTGTTGCCGATGGCCTGCGTCCAGCCGACCTGGTTGTTCCAGGTGTCGATCTCGGAGATGCTGTCGGAGTCGAAGTTAGAGACGAAGATCTCGCCCCCGTCGGGCTTCATGGCGAGGTTGACGGGTGTCTTGCCGACGTCGAGCAGTGTGAGCAGATGGTCGGTGAGGGCTGACGCATCCTGCCGTGCGGCCCAGGAGCCGGGAGCGGCGGCCAGACTGACAACCATGACCTGATGGCCGTCGGAGCAGGCGACAAAGACCTTGGAGGAGTCGGGAAGGATGACGGCGTCGGTGGCTCCGGGGCAACCGTCGAAGGTGGCACGGAAGTGCAGAATGCGCGAGGGGTCCGATGGCGATGCTTCGTAGGGGGCTACGTCGTAGATGGAGATACTGCCGCTGCCTCGGTTGGTGACGACTAGAGTGCGGTTGTCGGGTGAGATGCGAGCGAGGCCGGGTTGCTCGCCGGTGCCGGCGACGGCGATCTCGCGGCGATGGTCGAGGTCGAGCACGCTAACAGAGTTGGAGCCGGAGTTGGCGACGTAGGCGCGGTGGCCGGTGTCGTCGACGCTGATGGCGTATGGGCGGTGATGGACGGGGATGGTGGCAACGACGCTGTTGGTCTCGGCGTCGATGACGGAGACGCTGTCGGACTTGGTGTTGACGACGTAGACCTCATTGCGGGCAGGGTTCACGGCGAGGCCGGTGGGATCGTCGCCGACGCGGAGGGTGCGGTCCTGGCGAAGATAGACGAGGTCGAGCACAGAGACGGTGTTAGAGCCGCCGTTGCTGACGTAGGCGAACTCGTGGTATCCGGCGGGGACATCGGGGAAACCGTTGCGGCGGCAGCCGGAACAGGCGGCAAGCAGCGTGAGAGCGGCGGCAGCGGCGAAAAAGCGGGATGGGAGCAGAAGATGACGGGGGGTTGGCACTGTTGCGAGTCTATCGAGGAGGTTGAGGTGGAGCAAGTTGTTTGACCGGGACATCCCCATCCCTGACGGAGCGCGAGAGATGGGAGTGCCAGGTGCATTTATTCAAAAGAACTATGATGCGGCTTCGAGGACCGCGCTTTGGGCGGCGAGGAGATCGCCGATACCCTTTTCGGCGTAGTCGAGCATCTGGTTGAGCTGCTGGCGGGTGTAGGAGTTCTTTTCGGCAGTGGCCTGGGTTTCGATGAGGCCGCCGTCAGCGAGCATGACGACGTTCATGTCGACTTCGGCGCGAGAGTCCTCTTCGTAGCAGAGGTCGAGCAGGACGTGGCCGTCGACGATGCCGACCGAGGTGGCGGCGAGCATCTGGCGCAGGGGCGAGGCTTTGAGGGTTCCAGCGGCGACCAGCTTGTTAAGGGCGATGGCGAGGGCGACGCAGGCTCCGGTGATGGCCGCGGTGCGGGTTCCCCCGTCGGCCTGGAGGACGTCGCAGTCGAGGATGATGGTGCGCTCGCCGAGGGCCTTCATGTCGACGACGGAGCGCAGGCTGCGGCCGATGAGGCGCTGAATCTCGTGGGTGCGGCCGCCGATCTTGCCGCGTTCGGACTCGCGTGCGGTGCGGGTGAGGGTGGCGCGGGGAAGCATTCCATACTCTGCCGTGACCCAGCCGCGGCCGGAGTTGCGCAGCCAGCCGGGGACGCCCTGCTCGATAGAGGCGTTGCAGAGGACGCGGGTATTGCCGGTTTCGATGAGGACTGAGCCCTCGGGCATAACGATGAAGCCGGGAGTGATGCGGGTGGGGCGAAGGGCGTCGGCGGCACGATGGTCGGGCCGGAAGAGCTGCGATGGGGCTTGGGGCATGAAAGGATTATAGTTGTGAAGAGATTTAGTTACTAAAGTTTAGGCGCTTCCTTCCCGGAATGGGAAGGTGTTTTATTTTGGGAAAAGTGTAGAAATGGGAATTTTGCTTAGAATTTTGGGAATATCTTGGGATGCAGGTGCAAGATTGATTCCGATTTGGGAAATCCGAGGCAGATTACCGAAGAAATAGGGTATAGTTCTGCTTTCTAAGCAAGCACTTAGAGAGAGAGTTCCAGTTTGGCACTTGAATTGATTACGAAAGTGCATCCGCTCCGACTAGTGAGCGAATTGGAGCTAGCGCATGCAGGCAATACAGAGCAGGAGAGCCTCAGAGTTGGTTGATCGATCCAGATTGAGAACGCCTGGAGGTGTCGCCGAAGGCGCAGGACTGGCGCATGATGCTGGAAACCTGCTGGGCGCGTTGACGCTCTACTCCGAGCTGCTGGCTATGCCGGGGGTGCTGCATGAAGAGTACCGCGAGTTTGCCGGAGAGTTGCGCCTGCTGAGCGAGCGGAGCTGGGCGATGATCAACCGTTTGGTGAACCATGCAAGGGCAGAGCAAATCGAGACGGAAAGCGAAGCAATCGTGCTGCCGGAGGTTGTGGAGCGATCGAGAGGGCTCTTAAGCCGGGTTGCCGGCCGGCCGGTCGAGGTGGTTTATGGTGCCGGAGCCTATGAGCGAGTGGACACAAGCGTAGAGGTCGCGGAGCGGATTTTGACCAACCTGGTGAAAAATGCGTCGGAGGCGACGACCGGAGCGGAGAGCATCGCGGTGGTGGTGGAGGGTGCGCTTGAGGGGGCTCGCAGACGAGTGAAGATGACGGTTCGCGACCAGGGATGCGGGATGAGTGCGGCTGCTGTGGAACGACTGATGAGGGCAGGCGGCATCTCTTCGGCGAGCGGAAGAGGGATTGGCTTTTGCGTGGTGCGGGAGTTGGTGGCGATGTCGGGCGGATGCCTGAAGGTATCGAGTGAGATGGGGCAGGGGACGAGCATCTCGGTGGAGTGGTATGTCGCTGAGGTTAAAGTCGAGCCAGTGCAGCAGGCCGCGCTGGCGGGTGGACAGATTTAAACAGAAAGAAATTGGCTGGAGTTTTAAACAGAAATTGGCTGTAGTCGGCGTCGACAGAGGAGGATTGGATGGCTGGAGTCATTGGATGGGATGAGGATGTTCCGACAGGCGTGCTGATCGGGTTGACTCCGCTGGGAGGAGAGGCGGTTGCCGCGGAGGTAAAGAAAGACCGCACCTCCGGACACATGGAGCTGCTGCATGTGATGGTCGTCGACGACGATGAGGCAGTGCGGAAGGCATGTTGCGAGATTGCAGGACGGCTGGGCTGCGTTGTGGTTGGTGCGGGGAACGCGACAGCGGCGCAGGCGATCCTGAAGGACCATCAGATTGATTTAATTTTGCTGGATTTGAAGTTGCCGGGTGGTGGCGGGATGGCGCTGCTGGAGCAGGTGAAGATGCTGCATCCGGAGACGGCGGTGGTGGTGATGACGGCGTTTGCTACGGTGTCGTCGGCGGTGGAGGCGATGCGGATTGGAGCGAGCGACTATCTGACCAAGCCCTTTGCGCTGGAGGACCTGACCCTGGTGCTGGAGCGCGCAGGACAGCGGCACCATATGGATGTGCAGAGCCGTCAACTGCGGGAGCGCCTGCGAACGCAGCAGGGCGTCAGCGGCCTGGTAGGGCAGTCGCCGGAGATGGAGAAGCTGTACAGAATTCTGTCGAAGGTAGCCTTTTCGACGCATCCGGTACTGATTCTGGGCGAGAGCGGAACGGGCAAGGAGCTGGTGGCGCGGTCGATCCACTTTAATGGAACGAATGCGGCGAAGCCGTTTATTGCAGTGGACTGCGGTTCGTTGGTGCCTACCCTGATTGAGAGTGAGCTGTTCGGGCATGTGAAGGGGGCGTTTACCGGGGCTGACCGGGCCAAAGAAGGATTGCTGGCTACGGCAGATGGAGGCACGGTTTTTCTGGATGAGATTGGGGAGCTTCCGCTGGATCTGCAGTCGAAGCTGTTGCGGGCGTTGCAGGAGAAGGAGGTGCGCCCGGTAGGAGCAACGCAGGCGCGGCCGATCTCGGCTCGTGTGCTGGCGGCGACCAACCGCGACCTGGCAACGATGGTGGAGCAGGGACGGTTTCGCAAGGACCTTTACTTCCGGCTGAATGTGGTGAATCTGCGGATTCCGCCGCTGCGAAACCGGCGCGAGGATATCGCTCCGCTGGCCATGCATTTTTTGGCGAAGATGCAGAAGGAGACCGGGGCCGAGCGGGTCTTCTCCGACGATACGCTGCGCATGATGATCGAATATGACTGGCCGGGCAATGTGCGCGAGCTGGAGAATGCGATCGAGCGAGCGTGCGCGTTGTCGTCGGGGCCGGTGCTACATATGGGCGACCTGCCGACGCAGTTGCAGGACTTCAGAATGCAGCGTGGAGGCTCGAGCGTGGCCAACGGGATGGAGCAGGCGGATGAGGATAACGACCTGGCGGCGCCGAAGGCTGGGATTGTCTCGATTGCAGAGCTGGAGAAGAAAGCTATTATGGATACGCTGCGGCAGCTGAATGGAGACAAGCTGATGGCGGCACGGCTCCTGGGAATCGGAAAGACAACACTTTATCGAAAGCTGAAGGAGTACGGGATCGCCGAGGCTTAGGAGCTTGGGTTGACATCGCACAAGCTATACCAGGCGGGCAGGAGAAGCGATGCAGATTTGTGGCGTCATCCCGAAGAGTCACTATGGACTTGTCGATGCTTTGGACGGTACTGAGCTGGGCATGGATTGCATCTGAGGTCGGCATCCTTTTACTGACGAGGACCAGCCGGAGTACGGGCGAGGTTCAAGATCGCGGTTCCATCCTCATCCTGTGGGGAGCGCTGTTGTCTGCTATCTCGCTGGGGCGATGGTTCGGTGAGAGCCATGCCCGGACGATGTTTCATGACGCGCATTGGCTTCGGCCAGCCAGTGTGGTCATTTTTGCCGTGGCGCTTGCATTGCGATGGACCGCAGTGATTACGCTGGGAAGATCTTTCAGCGCGAATGTAGCCATTCGTGCAACGCAGTCGCTGCACACGACGGGGCTGTATCGCATTGTCCGTCATCCTTCTTATACCGGGTTGATCTTCATTTTTTTTGCAGAAGCGTTGCGCACGCGCAACTGGGTTGGGTTCGCTATTGTTATGGTCCCGACCACGGCTGCGCTGATTTATCGTATTCGTGTTGAAGAGGCTGCTCTGCGTTCGGCTTTCGGTGAGGAGTATGCAGCGTACAGCAGGAGGACGAAGCGGCTTATTCCCGGCCTCTATTGATCCGGTGGAGTGGCGGGTGAGGTAGATTGTCAGAGAGGCATTTGGGAGGAGAACGACTATGCGGTGTACGCATTTGAACCAGATACAGAAGGTCAAGCCTTCATCGAAGGGTTGTGAAGACTGCTTGAAGATCGGCGGCAGATGGGTGCATCTGCGGATGTGCATGATCTGTGGGCATGTCGCGTGCTGCGACTCGTCTCCGAACCGCCATGCGACCGCGCATTTTCATGCGACGAAGCATCCGATTATGCGATCGGTCGAGCCTGGTGAAGATTGGGGCTGGTGCTATGTCGATGAGATTGAGGTCAATGTCGTTTGACGCAGATTTTCCAGACCATGTGCCGAGTTTGCTATGCTGGGCTCACCCTTTGAAAGAGAGTCGAGCCTTTAAGAGATGTCAGAAGAAGTAGTGAAGATTACAGTTCGTCCCAATGGCCCATTGCGTGTCGAAGGCCATATTGTGTTGACCGATGCCGATGGCAAGGAGTGGGACCTGACGGGCAAGCCGGCAGTTTCGCTTTGCCGCTGCGGGGCAAGTGAAAAGCGGCCATTCTGCGATGGATCGCATAACAAGGTGGGATTTCAATGCTCGGCCAGTCCGGCGCTGCTTACCTAGGCGCTGGAGCTTGGGAGTGGATCAAAGTACGAATCGACCGTGTGAACCGCGGTCGATTCGTGCTTTTAGATGATGATTTTATTTTGAGGTAAGGCTTTGATGCGCGTTCGCCGAGGGTTTGCCACGCTGCTTTGCGGGTTGGTGCTGGTATCGACATCTGCGGCATGGGCAGCGCAGAAGCCAGCCGATCCGGTTGCAGTGACGTTGCGTGCGGCTGCGCTCGATCAGTATGTGGGGCTTTATCACGGCTCGGAAGAGCCGGATGCGGTGGATTCGGTGTATCGCGAGGGCGACAAGTTATATATCGAGAATGAGCGGAAGCCGCGGGCAGAGCTGCGTGCCGAGGGGGTGGACCGCTTTTTTGCGGTGGGGACTTTGCTGCACATGCAGTTTGTGCGCGATGCCGGGGGAAAGGTCACTGGCGTAACGATGATGTATGGCGCGAACGCTTCGTGGAGCCTGCAGCGCTCGAGCGACGTTGGAGTTCGGCTGAATCATGCGCTGGCTTATTCGCGCACGGTGGTGATGATGCCGATGCGCGATGGGGTGAAGCTTCATGCGGTGATTCTGCGGCCGGTAGGGTCGGAGACGAGTGGGCCGCCGCTACCGTTTTTGATGGAGCGAACGCCTTACGGCACGGACGACAACAGTTCGGACACTGTAAACAGCAGCAAGCCGGAGCTGGCGGCGAGCGGATATATCTTCGTGTACTGCGATATTCGCGGACGGTATGAGTCGGAGGGGCAGTTTGTGATGAATCGGCCTATCGTTGCGCACGGGACAAAGAACGATGTGGACGAGACGACGGATACGCGGGACACGATTGACTGGCTGTTGAAGAATGTTCCGAACAATAATGGGCGCGTGGGTGTGATGGGCGTCTCGTATCCGGGGTTTCTGGCGATGATGGCGGGGATCGATGCGCATCCGGCGGTGAAGGCGATCTCGCCGCAGGCCCCGATGACGGACGTCTGGATGGGCGATGACTTCTTTCATAACGGAGCGTTTCGCGAGACCTATGGCTTCGACTATGTGCAGGAGTTGGAGAAGCAGAAGACAGCCAAGACGGTCGAGAGCAAAGAGGACACCTACGATTTCTTTTTGAAGCATGTGAACTTTGCCGGGGCGGCAAAGGAAGCGCACATGAGCAAGCTGCCTACGGCAAAGGCGTTTTTGACGCAGCCTGCGTACACGAAGTTCTGGCGGGACATGGCGGTGCAGACGCATCTGACGAAGGTTGAGGTGCCTGCGCTGGAGGTTGGCGGCTGGTGGGACCAGGAAGATATGTGGGGGACGCAGGCGGAGTATGCGGCGTTGGAGCGGCATGATACGAAGCATGAGGTGTTTCTGGTGCTGGGGCCGTGGAACCATGGCGGGTGGGAGTGGACGACACGGCACCTGGGGGCGTTGGACTTTGGCGCGTCTACGGGAGATCAGTATCGCAAGACGGTGGAGGCTCCTTTCTTCGAGAAGTATTTGAAGGACAGGGGTGGCTTTGATTTGAAGGATACTGATAGTTTTCGGACGGGCGTGAACAAGTGGGAGCGCTATGATGTGTGGCCGCCGAAGGTTGGGTTCACGGCAGAGAAGCTTTATCTGACTGAGGGCGGTGGGCTCAGCTTTAGTGCGCCGGTAGATGGCGGGGTGGCGGCGAGTTATGTGTCCGATCCGGCGAACCCGATTCCTTACCGGCATCGGCCTATTCAGGCGACGTATGGAAATGGGTCGAAGTGGCGGACGTGGCTGGTGGAAGATCAGCGTTTTGTGAGCGGAAGGAAGGACCTGGCGAATTTTTCTACGCCGGTGCTTGATCACGATGTGACAGTTACGGGAGATGTGGCTGCGGATTTGTTTGCGGCTACGACAGGGAGTGATGCGGACTGGGTGGTGAAGCTGATCGATGTCTATCCTGACGATGCTGCGGGCGAGATGGCGGGTTATCAGTTGATGATTGCAGACGAGATCTTTCGCGGAAGATATGTCTCAAGCTTTGAGAAACCGCAGGCCTTGGTTCCGGGAAAGGTGACGGAGTTTAAATGGAGTCTGCATGGAGTGGACCATACTTTTCTTAAGGGCCACAGGATCATGGTGGAGGTGCAGTCGAGCTGGTTTCCGCTATACGACCGCAATCCGCAGACATATGTGCCGAATATCATGACCGCACCGAAGAAAGCTTACAAGGCTGAAACAGAGACGATTTATGGTTCGGAGAAGTATCCGTCGCATCTGGAGATTTCGGTGGCGCAGTAAGGAGTTTTGGGGAGGGTGGCATGATTCGGACGATCAGCAGCCGGGAGGTCTATCGCAATCGCTGGACGCGGGTGCGTGAGGATGTGATCGAGCGGACGAATGGGCAGCGGGGTATCTACGGAGTGGTGGACAAAGATCCGGCTGCGATTATCATTCCGCTGGAGGTGACGGCGGAGGGAGAGTTTGTTTATCTAATCGAGCAGTTTCGTTATACGGTGGGTGCGCGGCATATCGAGTTTCCGCAGGGCGGCTGGGAGATGGCCGAGGTCGACGCGGAGGAGATGGCGCGGGGAGAGTTGCGCGAAGAGACTGGACTGACGGCGGCGAAGATGACTTATCTTGCTACGTTACAGATTGCGTATGGCGTGATGAATCAGCAGCAGCATGTGTTTCTGGCAGAGGGACTGGCGATGGGTGAGGCCGAGCCGGATGCGGAAGAGCATGATCTGGTGGTGCGTCGGGTGAGCGTGAGTGAGTTTGAGCAGATGCTGCTGGATGGGGTGATTGTCGACAACTGCTCGGTGGCGGCGTGGGGACTTTATAAAGTCTGGCGTGAGCGGCGATAGAAATCGTTAGCGCTAGCCTCGTTTTGCCGATACATTGGAGCCATGATTTGCAAGCGGCTTCTCTTGTGTCTGGTTGTACTTCTCTTTTTTTCGAGTGCTGCGGTGGTTAAAGCTCAGACGACGGCTCCTGCCGAGGGCGTGCTGCAGCGATTGATGCCACAGCTTGCGCCGCAGTTCCAGTTGGCTCTGGTTCCACGAGCGGACCATAAAGACTACTTTCGCATTACAGGGACGACCGGCCATATACGGGTGGAGGCGGCTACGACGCCTACGTTGCTGTTCGGGGTGAACTGGTATCTGAAGTATGTGGCGCACCTTCAGATTTCGACCAATGGGTTTCAGCTTGGTCGGGCCGGGTTGAAGCTGCCTGCTGTCGCTGTGCCGATTGAACGACCTGCGCTTTATCCGTGGCGATATGCGCTGAACGAGAACGTCGATGGATACTCTGCGCCTTATTGGAGCTTGAAGCGGTGGCAGCGCGAGATCGATATTCTGGCGATGAGCGGGACGAATGCAGTGTTGATCGAGCGCGGCACGGACCTCGTGATGTATCAGACGTTTCGGGATGCGGGCTATTCGGATGAGGCGATTCGTCAGTGGATCACGCAGCCTGCACACCAGAACTGGCAGTTGATGGGGAACATGTGCTGCTTTGATGAACCGATCTCGCTGGAGTTGCTGAAAAAGCGAGCGGAGTCGGCTAAGGAGCTGATCGCGAGCCTGCGGCGGCTGGGGATTACACCGGTGCTGCCGGGCTACTACGGAATCGTTCCCGCGGATTTTGCGTCGCTGAATCCGGGAGCGCATGTTGTGACGCAGGGCGACTGGAACGGATTTACTCGTCCGGGCTGGCTCGATCCGAGAGACCCGCACTTTGCGAAGCTGGCGGAGTCTTTCTATCGGCATCAGCGCGAACTTTATGGCGATACGACGATTTATGACATGGAGGTATTTCAGGAGGGTGGGAGAGCCGGCGATGTTCCTGTGACCGAAGGCGCGAAGCGAGTGCAAGAGGCGTTAGAGCTGGCGCATCCGAATGCGCTGTGGCTGATGATGGCGTGGCAGAAGACGCCTTCGCCGGAGCTGATTGCCGGTGTGGATGTGAAGCATGTGCTGGTCGCCGATATCGAGCAGGGTCGCATTCCGCGAGACAATCGCGATGCTCAGTTTGGCGGTGCTTCGTGGTTGTATGGCGGATTGTGGGAGTTTGGCGGCCGCACGACGCTGGGTGCTCCGCTGTATGACTATGCGGTGCGATTTCCGCTGATGGCGAAGCGTCCGGGTAGTCACATTGCGGGGACGGCGTTGTTTACCGAGGGGCTGGATACGAACCCGTATGCGTTCGATCTTTATACGGAGATGGCCTGGCATGATGAGCCGGTGGATCTTGCAGTGTGGACAGATGATTATGCTGAGCGCCGTTATGGCAGTAAGGATGCACATGCGCAGAGGGCCTGGCAGATATTGCTGAAGACGGCGTATGGCTATCGTGCAGATGGCAACAGGCAGCATGGCGAACGCGATGCTTCGCAGGACTCGTTGTTCAATGCGCAGCCTTCGTTGACGACGAAGCGGGCGTCATCGCCGGGGCCGGACGTGCTGCGCTATGAGGCTGCCGATCTGCAACCGGCGCTTACAGAGTTGCTTGAGGTCGCGCCTGCGCTGCGGTCGAGTGAGACGTATCGATATGACCTTGTAGATGTTGCGCGGCAGGTAATGGCGAATGAGGGCAGGAGGTTGCTGCCGCAGATCAAGGCTGCCTATGACTCGAAGGACAACGCGGCATTTGCTCAGCTTACCGCTGAGTGGCTTCACGACATGAGGTTGCAGGACGATCTGCTGCGGACGAATGGCGATTTTCTGCTGGGGCGGTGGCTCTCGTATCTTTCGCCATGGACTACGTCTCCGGCGGAGATGGAGAGGCTGAACTACGATGCCCGGTCGATCCTGACGACGTGGGGAAATCGCAGTGCAAGTGAGGCTGGACATCTGCATGAATATGGCAATAAGGACTGGGCCGGGTTGACGAGCGATTACTATATGCCGCGGTGGAAGTTATACTTCGACTCGCTGACGAAGTCGCTTGCGACGGGAGAGCCAGCGGCGCCGATTGACTGGTATGCCTTTGGCGACCGATGGAATCATAGCCGCACGCACTATACTGCTACATCGGAAGGCGATAGCTATGCTGCAGCGCTGGAGATTGCGCGACAGCTTCATCTGGCGCCAGGAGAATCGAAATGACGAGTGAGACGAAGACTGCACTGGTTGGTAGCGAAGAGGTGACAACGACGCGTATAAAGCCGGGACGATTGATGTCGATCGACCTGCTGCGCGGGCTGACCATCGGGTTCATGATTCTGGTGAACAACAATGGAAGCCGTGCGGCCTATGCAGAGCTACAGCACTCTGCCTGGAACGGATTTACGGCCACCGACCTGGTGTTTCCTACTTTTCTATTTTTGGTTGGCGTCTCGACTGTTTTCTCGACTGCCTCGCGACTGGCGCGGGGAGACAGCAAGCAATCGCTGTTTCTGCATACGCTGCGGCGTGCGGTGATCCTGTTTCTGCTGGGGCTGCTGGTCAATAGCTTTCCGCACTTCCACTGGGTCACGCTGCGGTTCTATGGCGTGCTGCCGCGAATTGCGATCTGCTACTTCGTTGTGGCCACGCTCTATCTAATCAATCCGAAGTGGAAGAACAAGCTGGTGCTTGCGATTGCGCTGTTGATCGGCTACTGGGCGCTGATGCGGTTCGTCCCGGTGCCAGGCTATGGGACTCCTGGGCGCGATGTTCCTTTGCTTGATCCTGACCGCAACATTGTGGCATGGCTGGACCGGCATATCTTTGCGGCTTCGCACCTTTATGAGCGGACGCGTGATCCTGAAGGGTTGTTGAGCACGTTGCCCGCGCTGGCGACGACGTTGATCGGATTGCTTACAGGGATGTGGCTGCGGACGCAGCGGGCGTTGGCGGAGAAGGTGCGCGGAATTGCCATTGCGGGTGCGAGCTGCGTGGTGCTGGGATGGCTGTGGAACTTCTCTTTCCCCATCAACAAAAAGCTGTGGACGAGCTCATTCGTGTTGTTCGCTGTAGGGTGGAGCTTGTTGTTACTGGCGCTCTCGATCTGGATGTTCGATGGAGAGGCAGAAGGAAAGACGAAGGCGGTGAAGCGGTCTCGGTGGTTTACTCCGCTGCTTGTCTTCGGCACAAATGCAATTACAGCGTATGTATTCTCAGAGCTGCTGGCGGGTGGTATTGGGAGCATTCATGTGCGGCCTGGGTTGAACCTTCAGCACTGGCTAGCCAATGGAATTTTGAGTGCGGTGCCTGATCCGGCGTTTGCTTCGCTGCTTTATTCGCTTGGCTTCGTTCTCGTCTGCTGGCTGCCTACCTATTGGCTGTTCCGGCGAAAAATATTTATCAAGATCTGAGCATGATGTCGATCAGATACTGCTAAGGTGCTTTAGAAGAGAGACGGGCGGGCCGAGGCTCCCAGCAGCGTGTTGCTGATGGAGGCGGTGGTGTGATGGCCTTCGTTGCCTCCCCATGAGAAGAGGAGATAGACGACGGGCAGGCCGCCGGCGTGGACGGTGAGGCCTGCGGTGAAGGTGTGCCGGAGATGGTCGAAAGAGATATCGTCGCGGTTCATGCCCACCTTGGCCTCGTCGATGGAGAAGAGAAAGCCTGCGGGTAGTTTGCCGAGGGAGTGCTCGAAGGTCTCGCGCAGCAGGAGAAGGTTGGGTGCGCGGAAGCGATAGTCAGGGTAGCTCGCGAGGATAGGCTGACCATTGAGGTCGGAGCCGCCGATGGTGGGATCGAAGTAGAAGGGGACGACGCTTCCGGCGTTAGCGATAGAGCCGGTCATGAAGAGACGAACAGCTATAGATCCTTCGAGATTTTGCGTGAGCGAGATGTGTGGGCAGGCGGTGGTACTGGAACTGGTGGAACAGCTATCGGGGCCGTTCTGATCGTTGGCTGCGGTAAGGCGGACGTTGCGATAGAGGGGGAACTCGTGGCCGAAGTCCGCGTTCCAGCGACGGAAGGAGTAGTGCGAGTCGGACAGCGCAACGAATTGCTGGAACTGGAGGAGGTAGTTGAGGCGGAGAGTATCGCGGAAGAGCGAGGGACGAATGCGGAGTCCTTCTCCGGCTTGGAGAAAGGCGGGCTGACGAGTGAGGCCGGGGGCGGTGGACTCGTTGTAGAGAATAGCGATGGAGGGGCTGGACTCTCCGTTGTTGCTGCGTAGTTGGGGGACGCGGCCATTAAGTTCACCGACGAGTGAGATGCCGGTTTTGCCTGCGAGGGGAAGGATAGCGCTGGCTCCTGCGATGGTTTGCGTGAGGCCGAAGGCGCTTCGATCGGCGGGAAGTGTGTTGGGGCCAAGGCCGTAGAAGTAGATGCGGTTGAGCGAGGTGGTTTCGGCGTAGAGGTTGAAGAGTGGTGCGGTGCGGTAGAGAGGGTTGGTGTTCTTTGAAGGGCCAGCGACTACGATGATCTTTCCGCCGGGTTGGCGAAAGGCTTTCATATAAGCTCCGGCGCGCCAGGAGCCGTTGCCGCTGCCTACGGCATCGAGATCCCAGTTGAGGCGCCACTCGTTCGCATAGTCTTTGTGCTCGACAAAGGCGAGGCCCGCCGCGGTGCCATTTTGTGGCGCGAGGCTGCCGACGGCGATGTGCATGGGCTGTCCGGTAACAAGAGTCTCGGCGCAGTTGGCGAGGCTTCCGAAGTTGAAGGTCTTGCAGGATTGGAGCTGCTCGCCTTCGCGGCGGAAATCGGAGTGGATGCGGCCTTCGTTGCCGGACTGCGATTGTGCGGGCAGCACGGCGAGTATCAGCGCGGCAAGTAGGAGTGGACGCGTAAGGTTGGTCATGACTTTTTCTTCGCGTGTTTTTTAGTGTCTGACTTCTTTGAAGCCGAAGCGGCGATGGCGACTCGGTTCGATTGGCGAGTGGACTTGGCAGGAACGGGTATTGCAGATCTTGTCTCGGGAGCAGTATCCGGCCTTGGCGATGAAACAACGCGTATGGGTGCAGGCGTTGGTTGCGCGGCTGAAGCGCGGTCGCGAAGGGCAGCGGTCATCTCGGAAATGTACTGGGATGCTACGGCCTCGGTCGTCAGATCGTGAGGGAGAAATTTTGTGGGCAGCGTGATCTTCAGTTTGTGTTCGAGATGCTGAAAATGCTTGATCTGCGACTTGATAAGGTCTGAGATCGGACGGTTCTTTCGGAATGCTTCTGGAGGGGGCCCGGGGACGCGAATGGTGGCCATGGCGGCTCCTATGGGTTATCCGAGTTGGAAGCTGGGGCAGTCGTCGTCGCTGCGCATGGTGTCGAGCGAGAGTTGGTCGAGGAAGGTGTTGGCAACTTTCTCGCGAGGAGAACGAGCGTCGTAGGGGCCGATGAAGAAGTCGGTAACAGTGGCAGGGATGGAGGCGTGTTCGAAGACGTCGTTGATGACGCCCCCTTTTTGTACCCAGGGAGAGACGAGGATAGCAGGGACGCGGACGCCGAGGCGGTCGAAGTGGAAGGCGTCGAGTGTGCCGGTGTCTGCGGGTTGGGCGACGAAGCCATCGGGAGTGCAGGGGGGTGGAGGAACGTGATCGTAGATGCCGCCGTGCTCGTCGTAGACGATGAGAATTGCGGTGTTGGGCCAGAGGTTGGGATTGCTGCGGATCTTGTTGTAGACGGTGGCGATGAACTGTTCGCCGGCGCGAACGTCGTGGTCGGGGTGCTGGTCGCAGGCGATGGCTTCGCCGCTGCCGTCGGGTGCGTCGTGGTCGGTGTAGTTGGGCTCAATGAAGCAGTAATCGGGGAGCGCGTTATCGTCGCAGGCACGGAGGAAGTCGGGGAATGTGCCGAAGAGACTGGGCTCATTTTGCAGGAGATTGACGACCTCCATGGTGGAGCTCGCCTGGTCGTAATAGAAGAGTTTGACGGTGTGGTTGGCAGCGAGCAGGCGGTCGTAGATGCTCGGGTATTGTTTGCCGACGTAGAAGAGATCCATGCTGACCTGGCCGAAGGAGGTGCCATAGTGCGCGAAGGCGCGGTTGCAGATGGTGGGGCCGGGGATGGAGGCGAACCAGCGGTTGAAAACAGCGTATTCGGTGGCGAGGGTAGTAAGGACAGGCAGCTTGTCGGGCGTAAAGTAGTAGAGAATTTTTTGTGAGTGTGCCACATTCTGCTGCTGGGTGTAGTAGCTTCGCACGAAGCCCTGCATGGTTGGCGGAAGTGGCGGGCCCTGCGCGGGATCGCCGAAGATCTGCAGGTTGACGGCTGCGAAGTGATGATTGGGGTCGGGATCAAGCTGGCTTTGATATTCGGCTTGCGGCAGCACGGGAACTTGAGCTCCGGTGGTGTCGGGATTGGTTTCTTTGCCGGTGAGTCCGTCGATAGACGGATATTGCGCTTTGAGCGCGCCGAGCATGTGGTCGAAGGAGCGGTTCTCCATCATGAGAACCACGACATGCTTAAGTTGCTGGATTCCGGGTTTTGATCTGTCTGGAGTCATTCCCGTGTCCTCGCTGATTTTTGGTGAGGGTAAGTATGCGGGGTAAATGAAGCGATGTCTATCAAAATCGTAGACAGTGGCGTCGAAAGAAAGACCTGGGGCGATATTTTTGCATCTGAAAGGTATGACAGGAGATTTTGATCGAAGAGAGAGAAGCGCGTGAGCGATAGTAAAGATAAGCGCAAGCGTGGGGTGTGGGGATGGATTGCTGTCTCTGGATTGATCCTTGTTATTGCCCTGGTAATCGTTGCAGATGTAATGCTGCATCGCGCGAACCCTATTTTGAAGGGCCGCGTTGTAGAGACCCTAAGTACGCAGTTCAAGAGCCGGGTGGAGCTGGACAAGTTTCAGGTTTCGGTCTTGCGCGGGCTCGAGGTCTCCGGTGATGGGTTGCGAATCTATCCTCCTGACGATGTGGTTGCGGCAGGTGCAACGAAGCCTCTGATTTCGTTGAATCATTTTTCGTTTCATGCGCCATTATCAGGATTGTTTATCAAGCCAATGCATGTTGGGACGGTGCATGTGAGCGGTATGGCCATTAATATTCCGCCGCGCGAGATGCGCCAGCAGGCACAGGGGCTGGGGCCGAAGCGAAAGATGGGAAAGATCAAGATTGTGGTGGAGAAGATCGTCATCGATGATTCGAAGTTGGTAATCGGAACTGCGAAGCCAAACAAAGATCCAAAGGAGTTCGAGTTAAAGCAGATTGTGATGCTCGATGTTGGACCGGAGCGCCCGTGGAGCTACGATGCGACGCTGGTGAATGCGGTTCCGAAGGGAGATATTCATGCAGAGGGAACGTTTGGGCCATGGAATGTGGAGGGCCCGGGAGACTCGATGGTGACGGGTCACTATACGTTCGATCATGCGGAGTTGAATACGATCAAAGGTATCAGCGGGATGCTCTCTTCGGTGGGCGACTTCAAAGGTCAGCTTGACCGAATTGAAGTAGATGGGACGACGGAGACGCCAAATTTTTCGTTGGATACGGCTAATCACGGGATGCCTCTGCATACAAAGTTTCATGCAATCGTAGATGGCCTGAGCGGTGACACCTATTTGCAGCCGGTGGAGGCAAAGCTGGGTGGATCGGAGTTTTCGTGCAACGGTGCCATTGTGAATGTGAAGGGTAAGGGGCACATTATCGATCTGGATGTAAATGTACCGAATGGACGAATTCAAGACTTCCTGCAGCTCGCGGTAAAGACGGTGCCGCCAGTGATGACAGGGCAAGTGACGATGAAGGCGAAGCTGCACATTCGTCCGGGGAAAGAGAGTGTCTCGCAGAAACTGGGATTGCAAGGTGGATTTTCGCTGCGTCAGATCCATTTCACAAATCCAGAGGTGGAAGACAAGGTGGACATGCTGAGCCTACGCGCGCAGGGCGATCCGAAGGATGCGAAGCCGGGTGCCGCGGATGTTCATTCGCAGATGCAAGGTGAGTTTGTGATGGGAGAAGGAAAGCTCCATCTCTCGAATCTGCTGTATACGCTGCCGGGTGGAAAGGTGCAGTTGAGCGGCGTGTACTCGCTCGATGGAGAGCAGTTTGATCTTACCGGGACGGTGCAGACGGAGGCGAAGCTTTCGCAGATGGTGGCTACGAGGTGGAAGTCATGGCTGCTGAAGCCGGTCGATCCGTTCTTCAGTAACAACGGTGTCGGGACGAATATCCCGGTAAAGATAACCGGTACGAAAGGTGCGCCGAAGTTTGGATTGGACTTCGGTCATAAAGATAAGAAGGGGAAAGATAAACAATAATGTCTGATGGTTAATTATTGCCGGCCTGGTCTTCCATCGCGGGCTCCATCGGATTTTGCATAATGCCCAGATCGATGTAGATGGGGCGCATGACGCGGCGGATGGCTTTGAGCTGAGTGGTGA
Source organism: Edaphobacter dinghuensis (assembly GCF_014640335.1). Taxonomy (NCBI): domain Bacteria; kingdom Pseudomonadati; phylum Acidobacteriota; class Terriglobia; order Terriglobales; family Acidobacteriaceae; genus Edaphobacter; species Edaphobacter dinghuensis. The sequence continues at coordinate 124,600 of NZ_BMGT01000003.1, forward strand.
ACCAGGTAGCTCCGATGATGCAGAAGGTTCCGGTGATCATGACGGCGTGTGGAGCGCCGACACGGTGGGCAAGGAACCCCGCGAGAAGGCTGCCGAAGGGAGCCATGCCGACAAATGCCATGGTGTAGTAGCTCATGACACGTCCACGCTTGTCCTCGGGGACGAGGGTTTGGATGACGGTATTGCTGGCGGCAAGGCCCTGCATCATTCCGAAACCGACGACGAGCATGAGCAGGAGCGAGAGAGCCAGATGGTGGGAGAGTCCGAAGAGGATGAGGCCACTGCCAAAGAGGAAGGCGGAGATCTGGATCATCGTGGTGAGACCGCGGACCGATTTTCTAAGAGCTAAAGAGATGGCGGAGATAAGCGCACCTACGCCCGATGCTCCCATGAGATAGCCGAGAGTGTGCGGTCCGCCATGCAACACCTGCGAGGCGAAGATGGGCATAAGGACGATGAAGGGCATGCCCATAAGGCTGATCAGTGCGAACAGGGTGAGGATGGTGCGGATGGGGCTGAAGTCAGTGACGTAGGACCATCCTTCTTTGAGCTGCTCGAACATCGATGTTGCGGCGCGTTTAATCGTTGATGCAGGTACCTGCATCATAAGCAGAGAGACAACGACAGCGATGTAGCTGAACCCATCGATGGCAAAACAATAGCCTTCGCCTACGGCCGCAATGACGAGGCCGGCGAGTGCCGGGCCGATGAGTCGTGCCGTGTTGACCATAGACGAGTTGAGGGCGATGGCGTTGCCCAGGTCCTGTTTATCTTCCACCATCTGGACGAGGAAGGATTGGCGGCCGGGCATGTCGAAGGCATTGATGAGTCCCTGGAAGGCACTAAGGGCGATGATCTCGTGGATGGTGATGACCTTGGCTAGTGTAAGCGCGGCCATGATGAGGGATTGAATGCCGGCAAGTACCTGCGTCCAGACGAGGAGGTTGCGGCGGTTGAGGCGGTCGACGAGCACACCGGCAAAGGGTGCGAGGAGGAAGGTGGGGATCTGTCCGGCAAAGCCGACTACGCCAAGAAGGAGTGCGGAACCGCTGAGCCTGTAGACAAGCCAGCTGGTGGCGATGCGCGTCATCCAGGTGCCGATGAGAGAGATGCTCTGGCCCGTGAAGAAGAGTCGGAAGTTGCGATGGCGCAGCGCTCGCCATGCGTGGGCGTAGCGGCTGGTTTTGGAAGGCACTGTTTCTGTGGTATTCGCCATGCTTAAGGTTAGATGTTCTGGCGAGCTTGGCGGATCATGTCGACGAGAGCGGTTCGCGTTTCGCCGGGTGTGCGCACCTCGTTAGGAAAATTAATGCGAGTGCCTTTCATGCCTTCAGCGGTTTTGAGACGGAGATGGAAGCCGAGACGATCGACAGCAGTCATGGTGGCCTCCGCGGCTTCGAGTTGGGAGTGAGTGCGGGCAAGAAGGATCATTGCTTCGACGTGGTCGGCATTCATATGAGCGAGGATGCCCTGCGCTGAGTCGGCAAGAGGATCAGGTGCAGCGAGAGCATAGTCGGATGCTGTGATCCAGCCCATGACGCCGAAGCCGCCAACGTAGTAGAGATCGAGGATGTCCATGCGGAAGAAGGAGAAGTCGGCGAAGTCGACCCAGTAGCGGGAGTTTTCGTGGCGAGCGAGATAGACCTCACGAACATTGGATTTATCTTCGTCGGGAACTTGCAGGATGTTGCCGATGAGTGTGGCGCGAGCGGCGCCGAGCGGATCGCCGTCGGCTGAGGGTTGGGTGACAAACAGGCTCGCGCGCGGATCGGCCTTGAGGTTCTGTGTGTGCATGGCCATGTTGCTAATGAGGAAGAGAGGGCGGCCTGCGTCGTCAAGCGCATAAGGCATGAGCGAGCCAAAGGGGAAGCCGGGCTGCTTGCGCGAGAGGGTGGACAGTGTTGCAAGAGCATTGAGGTGAAGGAGAGTGCGTGTGCGTTCGGCGTGTGTGGGCTCGGGGACGACGGGAAGCGCGGGGCCGCTATAGGCGTGTTGGGGACGTGTAGACATGAAGACCATTCCGGTTGCGAGGTCAATGTTTTGCTCCAGGACTTTAGAGCTTGTATTTAGAGTATCGCCTTGTGTGGCATTATCGTTTGCGTCTGGCGTAGCGCGCTGTGCTCTCGATGAGAATGAGAGCCAGTCCAGCGAAGAAAATGAGTGCGACGATGGCGGGCGAGAGATCAAGGCGGGATATGATCCAGCCTATGAGGCCGAGCCAGATGAGGATGGCGAGTGCAAACGCACCGTCGTCGACGAAGAGCCCGTAGATCTCACGAAGGATGGTTTTGATCCACTTCATGATCGCTCCCCGATGGGTGCAGAGGATTTTGATTGACTGCGGCAGAGGGGAACCATCACCAGAGCGATGGCTAGATAGGCAGCGATAAGCGCGAGGATTGACCAGTCATCTGCGGGCCATGCGAGATGCATGCCTTCGCCAACCCAGAAGGTCCCGAAGGCGGAGAGCAGAACACCGACGATGAATTTGAGCGTGTTTTCGGGGACACGGGCGAGCGGGCGATGCAGGATGAGACCGAATGCGATGACTGTAAGGAGAGCAGCCACGGCTCCGAGGCTGGCAGGGAAGAGCGTTCCGGTGCGGCCTGCCCCAATGGCGATAACGATGAAGACGACTTCGGTGCCTTCAAGCATAGTGATGTTGAAGGCGGCGGCGAAGGCTATCTTGTCCCATGCTGTGCGGCCTGTGCCGAGGTTCCGCATGGCTTCGGAGTTTTTTGCGAAGGCAGCCTCCTCGTCGTGAAGAGGAATGAGCCCGGCGGAGCGAAGGATGGCCTTGCGCAGCCAGCGTAGGCCGAAGAGCAACAATAGCGTGCCTACGACGAATTGGATGATGGGCAAAGGAATGCGGGTGAGCGCGGTTCCAAGTGCAGTAACGATGATGAGAAGTACCGCGATGGCTGTGGCAGCACCAACCAGTGCGGAGCGCCAGCCGCGTACGCTGCCCACGGCGAGAATGACCGTGAGGGCTTCGACGCACTCCACCAGTGATGCGAGGAAGGAGGCGACGATCGACGTTCCTGTGTGTGCCCAGCCGATGTCCATGATCTCTATGTTAGTGGACGGTCTTCATGCGGCGAGACATGAAGTCCATGAGAAGGTAGTTGCCAAGGTTTTCCGGGCTAGTGAAATAGGCCTTGCCGCGGCACATCGCTGAGACCTTTTGAACGAACTGGACGAGAGAGAAGTCGCTGGCGAGCATGAAGGTATTGATCATGATGTTGCTGCGCTTGCAACGACTGACCTCTTGCAGGGTTTCTTCGATGACGAGAGGATCGAGGCCGAAGGCATTTTTGTAGATACGACCGTCGGCAAGAGTAAGCGCGCTGGGTTTGCCGTCGGTGATCATGACGATCTGCTTCATGTCCTTGGTCTGACGGGCGAGGATACGTTGAGCAAGGCGCAGACCTTCACGTGTGTTGGTATAGTGTGGGCCGACCTTGACGCGGGAGAGTTGCGAGACCGGAATCTCTTCGGCGGAGTCGTGGAAGAGAACGAGGTTGAGTGTGTCGCCGGGGAATTGAGTGCGAATGAGGTGGGCTAGCGCCATGGCGACGCGCTTGGCAGGAGTGAAGCGATCTTCGCCGTAGAGGATCATCGAGTGCGAGCAATCGAGCAGGACGACGGTAGCGCAGCTCGACGTGTAGTCGGCCTGCTGGACGTGGAGATCGCTGTACTCAATGTTGAGGGGCGTGTTCTCTTCGCCTTCGACGGCGGTACGAATGCCCTCGCGGGCGAAGACGCTGGAGAGCGTGGCGGTAAGGTCGAGGTTGAGCGTGTCGCCGAACTCGTAGAGCTTACTGCTGCCGTTGGTCTCGACGCCTGCGGCCTCGTGGCGGGTATCGTGACGGCCGAGGTTGGATTTGCCGAGCGGCCCGAGGAGTTCGCGCAAGGCTTTATAACCAAGGAAGTCCATGGCCTTGTCAGTGACCTCGAAGCGCGCTTCGCCGTTGCCTTCGCCTTGTTGGCCCTGGCCTTGTTCGGGCATCTCGGCGTTGATGAAATTCTGCTCCTGCATCTTCTGAATAATTTGATCGACTAATTCTTCGACCTGATCGGCATCGAGCTGATCGAACTTCTCCTGTGCCTCTTCGTCGAAGATGTCGCCGGATTCAAGGGCTTGTTTGATGGCGTCGCGCAGGTTGTCGAGTGTCTGGTCGTTGAACTCCTGGAACTGCGAGTAAGGGTCGTTGAAACCTGAGTCGAGCAGAAAATCGGAGAGGGCCTGCATGAGGTCTTCTAGCCCGAAGCTGGAAGATAGATCGCCGGTGAACTTGGTATAGCGGATGCGCTTCATAGGGCTGCCTACCAGTTTAGACGCGCTGCGATGGGCCGCGGTCGCTCAATTTGCATCGCCTGTAGTTTCTATGCGCGCGTGCCTGCCATAACGGCGAAGCGATTGTCTTTGAACCAGCAATCGGCATCGGCGAAACCTGCATCTCGGAGCCAGAGGAGTTGGTCGGCGACGGTGGCGCAGCGGTCTTCCTGCTGGCGGAAAAGAGATGCGGTGATCTGTGGCTCGGTGGCTCCGGCGGCGCGGACTTGCTGAAGCCAAAGGGCCTTGTAGCGTTCTTCAAGCGCGGGCGTGGGGCCGGCAACCTGTTCGGCATTGATGAAGACGCCGTTGGGCAGCAGGGACGCATAGATCTTTTTGAAGATGGCGCGTTTGTCGGCGTTGTCGAGATGGTGGATGGAGAGCGAGGAGACGACGGCACAGAGCTTATCCGGCAGAGGCTCGGTGACGTAGTTCGCGTGCTGATACGTGATATTGCGATCGTTCCCGAGACGGTCGCCCGCGAGCGAGAGCATGGGCGTGGAGAAGTCAATGAGGTGAATGCGTGCGTTGGGGAAGCGATTGCGAATCAGGATCGTGAGCAAACCGGAGCCTGCGCCGAGATCGACAATGTTCTTCGCGCCGGCAGGAATAAGGTCGATTGCCCAGCGATAAAAAGTATCGCAGCCGGGAATAAGGCGGGAGCGATCGGCATCGTAGGTGGAAGCGGTGGCGTCGAAGACAGCTTTTGTGCGATTGATCATTAATTGCTCCTTGGAAAGAGCATAAGACATTTGAATGATGTTTTTAATTTATATAACTATTATGAATAGTTGTATTTGCGCTTCCTTGTGGAGGGAGGTCACTGTACGCCAAGTTAGCGGGGTAGGCCTGCGATGACGGTGGTGCTGCCGCCGATGCGTGTGGCAAAGGTTGGCTGTTCGAGGCCTTTCTGAATAGATGCAGGCATCGGGGCGGAATTGGTGTAATGCGAGTAGAACTCTGCGAAGGCGAAAAAGTCAGGACCGTCATCTAGTAGTTGCGTATCGGGAGTGTAGGCCTTGATGATTGCAGGGTTTGTCAGGGCGCTGCCGAGGAAGTCTACGGCGTCATGTATGGTGCGGCCTGTGGGCGAGCGGTACTCGTAGAGGGGAACATGCTGCCGTTCTGCAAAGGATGCGAGCGGAGTGAGGGGTTGCAGCGCGAAGGACTGATAGTGGATGGCGCGCTCATGACGGCGCATCTCCTGCGGAAAGGCGCCGCGCTGGTCCAGCTCGTTGATGGCTTGCTTATAGACGCCGACGCCCCAGTTGAAGAGGCTGTCGTCGGAGGAGATGACGCCGGTTGACACGGCGGCAAGTCCGCGCCAGTAGTGGTGATTATTTGTTTGTTTGCCGGCCTTGTCGAAGTCCATGGTGCGGTGAGCAACTTTGTTCATCCACTGGATGTCGCGCTTCACAACTGCCTGATCGAGTGATGGCTCATTGACGAGAACGGACTCGCTGGTGGCGATGGCGCTGAGTGTCCATTCCACTTGATACCAGGCCTGCGAACTTTCCTGTGGTGTGTAGTCGAGCAGTGCGCCAGCCTGTGCCCATGCGTCGATCTGCTGCTGTGCGCACTGTGCCTCGTTTTTGTCGGAGGTCACCAGCCACTGGTTCATACCGGCAGTGACGCGCTTCTCAAAGTGTCCGTAGATGCGCGTGACTGGTGCCTCCGCAGGGTTGATGGGACCATGTCCTCCGCTGAGATAGTGCGGCGGGATAATCATGCGGCCTGTGGGAGCAGGCACCTCAGGTAGTTTGGTGCAGAAGCTGAGGGAGGCAATGGCCTTTGCTATATGGGGATCGGCGTTGTGTGCCAACTGCGCGTGACGCTGCTGCACGTCGATATAAGAGGCTTTGGGATTGGTGACGTGATCTGCGGCGAATGCGAATGAGCATGCGAGCGCGAGAGTAATGACAGCGCACATTCTTACAGAATTGGCAGACATACGGTTCCTATCCTGATTGCAGGTGTGAGGAGTGATTGAATCAGAGTTAGTTGAAGCCGCGGCGGGTGCGGTTTTTGGCGGCGAAGTCCAGTTCCTTTTCGCGCTCGCGCATCTTCTCGGCGTAATCGATGGCCTGGTCGTTGCGCGACTTCTTTTCGGCGGCACTGAAGACGCGCTCTTCTGCGCGGCTGATGCGTTTGTGGGCGTACATGCCTTCGAGCAGAAATTCGGCGGCGCTCACGGCTACTTCGGGTTTGGTCTTCGCGTTGATCTGTAACGGTGAGAGCTTTTCGAAGAGTCCCTGGATCTGCTGTAGTTCGGCGAGTGATCCGGCGGCGGGCTGCGAGTCGTTGAGCTGAACAGTGCCGCCGAGGTTGAACCATTGCTCGATCTGCTGGGTGTTAGTAGCGGCGAAGTACTGGTCGAAGACGCTGGCGACACTGGTGCGAATAATCTCGCGGATGACGGCGTCGGCTCCGCGCATCTCGCCTTCGTACTCCAGCTCGACCTTGCCGGTGATGCCGGGGAGCGCGGCGTAGATATCGCCTACGCGGGGAACGGTGAGGTTCTCGTCATGGAGCAGGGCGCGGCGTTCGGCGTTCGATATGACGAGCTCCATGGTGGTGATGGGCAGGCGCTGCGAGACGCCGCTGCGCTTGTCGACCTTTTTATCTTCGCGGGCGGAGAAGGCGATCTGCTCGACGATCTGGCGGATGTAGTGAGGGATTTCGATACTGCTGGCGGGGCGATTCGACCAGGCTTCCTGCGTGGTGATGGCGATAGCTTCGTCGATCGACTCGGGATAGTGAGTGCGAATCTCGCTGCCGATGCGGTCTTTGAGCGGTGTGACGATCTTGCCGCGAGCGGTGTAATCCTCGGGGTTGGCGCTGAAGACGATGGCTACGTCGAGAGGCAGGCGAACAGGGTAGCCCTTAATCTGTACGTCGCCTTCCTGCATGATGTTGAAGAGCGCGACCTGAATCTTCCCGGCGAGGTCGGGGACTTCGTTGATGGCGAAGATGCCGCGATTGGCGCGGGGCAGAAGACCGTAGTGCATGGTCAGCTCGGAGCCGAGGTCCTGATTGCTGCGTGCGGCCTTGATGGGGTCGATGTCGCCGACGAGATCGGCTACGGTAACGTCTGGGGTGGCCAGTTTTTCGACGAAGCGGTCGTTGGGCGTCAGCCACGCGATAGGCGTTTCGTCACCGAGTCTGGCGATGAGGTCGCGAGCAAACTTCGAGATGGGCGCATAGGGATTGTCGCGGGTTTCGGCACCGGCAACGTAGGGGCAGGCTGGGTCGAGGAGGGTGGTGAGCGAGCGCAGGATGCGGGACTTGGCCTGTCCGCGAAGGCCCAGCAGGATGAAGTTGTGTTTGCTGAGGACCGCATTGACGATCTGCGGAACTACGGTGTCTTCGTAGCCGACGATGCCGGGAAAGAGGGGCTCTGGATTTTCTTTGCTGCGGGCGCTTGTGCGGAGCTTGGCGATGAGGTTCTCGCGGAGCTCGTCTTTGACGCTGCGGGCGAGGCGTTCAGGGGTGAATTCTGATTTGCGGAGTTGGCCGAGTGTGGTGGGGAGTGCGGTCGCCATGTCTAAGTATAGATGTTTGACTAGGGCAGAGGGTTCGGGCTCTCGTCTGCCATTGTCGCTTCGAATTTGTGGCTTAGGAGATCTCGTCGCGCAGGGCTTCCATCTCGGCGAGAGCGTGCTGATTGCCTGTGCGGTTAGCGGCGGCGATGCCTTCGTGGAGCCGTGTGGCGGCTTCTTCAGTGCGGCCTAGCTTGACCAGGGTTTGTGCGGACATCTGGTAGGCAGGAACGTAGTCGGGGTTGTGGCTGATAAGGATGTTGAATTCGGTGAGGGCCGTATCGGTATTGCCTTCGGCGGCGTAGGCCATAGCGAGACCGTAGCGGGTGAAGGCGTCGGTGGGGTTCTGCTCAAGGATCTGGGTGAAGAGGGCGATCTTGTCCATGGCTTTATGGTGCGGTGTTTGGCGGGGGCTTGGCAAATGGACGCTCAGTTCGACTAAGGCGTTTCCGACTGAAGTCAGAGCAGCGCGAGCCTGCGGCGGTTAGACTTATATGTAATGAGCGATACGGTTTTAGAGCGAACGGTGGAAGAGTCGCAGTCGGAGCGCAGCGAGATTGTCTTTCCGGCAGATGCGAATGCGCTGGGCAATCTGTTCGGCGGACGGCTGATGCAGTTTATCGATCTGGTGGGAGCGATGGCGGCGAGCCGTCATGCAAGGGCAATTACGGTGACAGCCTCGATGGACCACCTCGATTTTGTGGCTCCCGTGCGCGTGGGTGATCTGCTGATTCTGAAGGCGAGCGTGAACCGTGCCTTCAAGACCAGCATGGAGGTTGGCGTGCGCGCCATGGTGGAAGACATTCGCGAGCAGCGGTTGCGGCATGTCTCTTCGGCCTACCTGACCTATGTGGCTGTGGACAAGGATGGCAAAGGCATCCTGGTGCCGAAGGTAGTGCCGGTGACGGAGCACCAGAAGCGACGATATGAAGACGCTGGCCGTCGGCGCGAGATGCGCGGCGAAGAGACGATGCGTAAGCGCGAGATGAGGATGGCTCTAGGTGAGGGCTGGCATCTCTGATAGACGTTAGCGCCGGTGCGATAAAAATTTAGCGGTTTCGGAATAGGAGAACGTAATGGGACACATGGGAGCAGGAGCACCGCAGGGGCCGCAGCCGTTGCCGGGAGTGGAGTATGTCGTTGCCGTTGGCAGCGGCAAGGGTGGAGTCGGCAAGACGACGGTAGCGGTGAATCTGGCAGTTTCGCTGGGCAAGCTGGGGTATAAGGTTGGGCTGATTGACGCCGACATCTATGGGCCGAATGTGCCGATGATGCTGGGCGTGACGCGGCAGCCGAACATCGTCGGGGAGAACCGGATTGAGCCGATCCTCTCACACGGGGTGAAGTTCATCTCGGTGGGATTGATCTCGCCGGGCGACAAGCCGATGGTGATGCGCGGGCCGATGCTGCACCAGATCATCCGCCAGTTCTTGCAGCAGGTGGAGTGGGGCGAGTTGGACTTTCTGATCGTCGATCTTCCTCCGGGAACAGGCGACGTGGTGATCTCACTGGTGCAGACGGTTCCTCTGACCGGGGCTGTGGTGGTTTCAACCGGCTCGGGCGTGGCGTTGCAGGACGCACGCAAGGCACTGGAGATGTTTCATCAGGTGAAGGTCGAGGTGATGGGGCTGGTCGAGAACATGTCGCAGATGACGCTGCCGAGCGGAGAGGTCATCGACGTCTTTGGTGCGGGCGGAACGGAGCGCACGGCGGCGCAGTTTGGGCTGGATTTTCTGGGAGCCGTCGATCTTGATCCTTCGATCCGCGAAGGCGGCGATAAGGGGTTGCCTATTACGCTTGCCGGGCCGGATTCGGCCAAGGCGAAGGCGTTCTACGAGGTGGCGAAGAAGGTCGTGGCCAAGGCTCAGGAGATTGCCGACAGCAGTGAGGATGTGCTCGAAATCAGCTAAGGAAAAATAGTTGAAAAAGCGGGCCGTAGTGTGTGGAGTTGACGGCCAGCGTAGAGTTAAAGGTATCGGGAGGATAGCTGGAATGGCGGATGCGGAGCGAGTGACGGCGCGGCAGCGAGCCATTCTGACGGCTGTCGTCGAGAGCTACATCGAGACTGGCGAGCCGGTTGGCTCGGGAACGATCGCGCGATTACAGATGGGCGATGTTTCGGGCATAAGCTCGGCCACGATTCGCAATGAGATGGCTGAGTTGGCCGAAGCGGGGCTGCTGGAGCAGCCGCACACTTCGGCCGGCCGAGTGCCGACGGCGCGGGCGTTTCGCATGTATGTGGAGCAATTAAGCGGCGGCGCGAATCCCAGGGTGAACCCAAGAATTGATGCGGCGCGGCTTCCGGCACGGTCGCGGCGGCAGATCGATTCGAGCTTTATAGGATTGGCCGGAGTGCAGGCAGTGCTGGAGCGGACATCGCATGTACTGGCGACGCTTTCGAGCGGCGTGGGAGTGGCCATCGCCGCTGCAGCGGATGGTGACATGCTGGAGCATGTGCATTTTTCACGGCTGGCTCCGGCGCGGGTGCTGGCAGTTGTCGTGACTCGCAGCGGAACGGTGCGCGACCGCGTATTAGCGCTCGATCGGGACCTTACGCTGCGTGAGCTGGAGATAGCGGCGAACTTTCTGAATGAGAACTTTCGCGGATGGAGCGTGGAACGGGTTCGCTCCGAGATTGCGCGGATGCTGGAGCAGGAGCGAAGCGAGTACCAGCGGCTGCTGAATTCCGTGCAGCAGCTCTGGACGAAGGCGGTGCCGGAGAGCGACGTTCCAGTGCAGACGGTCTACGTTGAGGGTGTGGCCAATCTGTTGGGCAGCCAAAGCGTAGGCAGCTATGAAGATCGTGAGCGGTTGCGCGAGGTACTGGCGGCGCTCGAGGCGAAGCAGCGGCTGGTTGAGCTGTTGAATGCCTATATCGATGCCCGACAGGAGAGTGTCCGCGTAGTCTTCGATCTGGAAGAGCAGGCCCCGGAGATGGCGGGGCTGGTACTGATTGCGGCACCGGCGCGTATGGGTGGTGAGAGCCGGGGAACGGTGGGTGTCATCGGCCCGAAACGGATGCACTATGAGAACACGATGAACGCGGTGGGCTATATTGCACAGGTATTTGATCGGATGCTGCATCCAATAGAGTGATAGCTTTCCGCTGGTGGGGTGGACAATGACCGTGGAACGGCAGTGGGATCGACTCGCGCGATGGGTCCGAATGGGCAACAATAGAAGAGGTAACGATATGAGGAGACACGAACACATGCAAGACGAGATGACGGTGGAAGGTGTGCAGGAAGGCGATGTTGCGCCTGGCACGACGCCTGAGCCGATAAGCGAGACGAGTGTCGCGCACGCGGAACTGGAGCTGGTGAAGGGAGAACGCGACCAGTTGATCGACCGGCTGGCTCGACTGCAGGCGGAATTTGATAATGCCCGCAAGCGCGAGGCGAAAGAGCGTGCCGACGCCCGGGATTATGTGATTTCCAATACGGTTGAGCCGTTTCTGGGTGTGATGGACAACTTTCAGTTGGCACTGAAGGCCGATGGTACGGTTGAACAGCTTCGGGGTGGTGTAGAGCTGATTCTAAAGCAGATGGAAGACGCTCTGAAGGGATTAAATGTAGTTCCGGTCGAGACAGTCGGGACGCAATTCGACCCCCGGGTCCACGAAGCTTTGGGCAGCATTGAAACTAAAGAGTTTCCCGATCATCAGGTACTAGAAGAGATTCGGCGGGGGTACAAGATCCGCGAGAAGTTGCTGCGGCCTGCGCTGGTGAGAATTGCCGCGAACGCGGATCAGGTTGCTGACTAAAGCGCATCGACGAAGGCGCAACCTGCAAGGTTATAGAAGAGAGACTGTGGAATGAGTGCGACGGAAAACGTGACAAAAGTTGATTTTTACGAAGTGTTGAGTGTTTCTCGGGACGCGAACGATCAGGAGCTGAAGACGGCTTATCGGAAGTTGGCGATGCAGTATCATCCCGACCGTAACCCGGACGATCCCACGGCGGAAGAGAAGTTCAAAGAGTGCAGCGAGGCTTACCAGGTTCTGAGCGATCCGGAGAAGCGCGCTGCCTATGATCGTTATGGCCATGCAGCGTTCAGTGGCGGCGGTCCAGGCGGTGGAAATCCGTTTGCCGGCGCGCAGGACATTGGAGATATCTTCGGCGATCTATTCGGCGAGATGTTCAACATGGGTGGCAGCGGCAACCGCAAGGCCTCGCGGGTTCAGCGCGGGCGCGATCTGCGCTACGACCTGACCCTGGAGTTCGAGGAGGCGGTCTTCGGTAAGGAGAAGGAGATCACTATCCGCCGAATGGAGACCTGCATCGACTGCAAGGGCTCGGGCGCAGCCAAGGGCAAGGCTCCGGTGACCTGTACGCAGTGTGGTGGACGCGGCCAGCAGAGGTTTCAGCAGGGATTCTTTTCCGTGGCCCGGACGTGTTCGGTCTGCGGCGGTACAGGTACGCTGATTGTCGATCCGTGCCAGACTTGCCGGGGTGAGACAAGGGTGCAGTCGGAGCACACCATTCTCGTCAAGGTTCCGGCTGGCGTAGAGCAGGATACGAGGATTCGCTATCAGGGCGAGGGCGAGGCTGGGAAGTTTGCCGGGCCGGCGGGCGATCTTTATGTCGTGCTGAACGTGAAGGCGCACAAGTTCTTCGAGCGCGAAGGCGACGATCTGCATTGCGTCATGCCGATCTCATTTCCGCAGGCTGCTCTGGGGACGGAGCTGGAGATTCAGACCCTTGAAGGGGAGGCCACCATCAAGATCCCTGAGGGCACGCAGAGCGGCAAGGAGTTCAAGCTGCGCGGCAAGGGCGTGCCGCACCTGAATTCGCATGGCAAGGGCGATCTGATCGTCGAGATTCGTGTGCAGACACCGGGCAAGCTGAGCAAGCAGCAGAAGGAGTTGCTGCGGCAGTTGAGCGAGACGATGGTGGTGGAGAACACGCCAACTTCGCGCGGCCTGTTCGACAAGGTCAAGGAGATGTTCAGCTAGACCTATTACATTGACCCTGGATTATCCCGGAGAAGAGGTGGTTTAAAGTCCACTTTGAATCCGGAATAGTTCAGGGTCATTAATTTGTAAGTCAGGCCATGCAGGATGACGCGATTGCGATAGCGGCAATGGCTGCGGTTTCGGCGCGAAGGATGCGAGGGCCAAGAGTTACGGATGTCCAGTTGTGAGTGGCGAAGAAGGCCATCTCTTCGGGAGTCCAACCGCCTTCGGGGCCTATGGCTAGAGCGACGGACTCATAACCCGTAGGTCCAACGGATGCGAGTGCTGCGGCCAGCGGGGTGGCCTGCTCGGTCTCGCTGAGCAGGATGCGGGTTAGGCTTTGTTCTTGTTCGAGGGCAGCTTTCAGCGTGATTGGAGCGGCGATCTCGGGGATATCGGTGCGACGGGACTGCTTTGAGGCCTCAAGTGCGATGCGGCGCCAGCGTTCGGCCCGTTTGGGGGCGGCGAGAGTAAGGTGCTTCTCGCTTCGTCGCGCCAGGACTGGGGTGATGTGAGCTACACCTAGTTCTGTCGCCTTTTCGATGGCCCACTCCATGTGGTCGAACTTGAAGACGGCCAGCAGCAGGCGGAGAGGAAGCGCGGCGTCGGCTTCGAGCTCTTCGTGGAGGGTGAAGAGGACTTCCTGGTCGGAGACGCTGGTGATCTCGGCGCGATGAAGAAAGCCTCCGGCCACGACGTCGAAGATCTGACCGGGTTCGGCGCGGAGTACGCGGGCGAGATGGGCGGCCTGATCGCCGGTGAGGGAAGCTGTGGTTGGGGTCCAGGTGTCGGCGATCCAGCGGCGTCGGGTCATTCGTTAATTATTACCGATGGCCTGAATGATTACTGATCGAAGTTGGTAGAGACAGTCTTGGTATTGAAGGGAATGGCGATAGGGAAGGCTCCGCCGTGGTAGAGGTCCACGTTGAGGATGGCGGATTTGCGATGGTTCCAGACGTCCAGCGTGATGGGAAACTGGAGGAGAACCATGCCTTCAACCGATGTGCCGGGTGAGATAAGGGTTTCGCGGCGGAGCGGAGGGGAAGCGAGTGGCTTGAGCCCGGGGAAGCTCGTGTAGATGTTAGGCAGATCCTTAACCTCGGCAGCGCTGGTGGTGATCTGCTGATCGTCGGCGGTGGTGAGGGTGGCCGTGAAGTCTTTGAGGAAGAGCGGAAGGTGTAGCGGGTCGTCGACGCGCAGATTGGCGAGCACGTAGAGGTTATCTTCGGCCTTATCGCTGCCTACGACGTGGGTGTCGGACTTGAAGACAGTATGCGTCGGGTAGATCGCCGTGTGAGTAATGGTGAGGTCCACGGCCTGGCCTGGGGTGTGCCGAATGACAAGCGCGATGATAATACCGAGCAGAAGGAATGCAATCAGTACCGGAGCAAGCAGGTTTCGATGTGCGTGTTGTTCAAATTTTAAGTCGCTCACTCGATTGAGGATAGCAAGGGAAAATGCTGTCGAGAAAGATTTTTTGGGTGCGTCAACTACACTAAAGTATGTATACCTCGAAACCGCGTAGAAATCGTTTTACTGGACGGCGTACTCGTCGAGCAGAACGCTGATCAGGGCAGCCGTCGGAACGGCGACGAGAGCTCCCACGATACCGGCCAAAGCCGTTCCGCAGAGCAGAGCGATCAGTACAGTCAGTCCCATCAAATTAACGCTGGAGCGCATGATGCGCGGGGTGAGGAACGCGTTCTCGACGTTGACGTAGATTGCGTAGAAGATCAGGACTCCCGCCATCTTGGTCCACGAGTCCAGGGCGGCGACGCCGGCTGCGAGGACGATGGTGATCACTCCGCCGGCGATGGGGATGATATTGAACAGGCCCATCAGAACACCCAATAGAAGGAAGTAGCGGACGTGGAGAATGCCGAAGACGATGGTGCTGGAGATGCCCAGGATGAGCATGAGCAGTCCCTGGCCGAAGAGCCACTTGCTGATCTTCAGATCGGCTCTTTGCAGAGTATTGTCGAGGCGAGCGCGCTGTTGATAGGGAAATAGTGAGAGAAAAAAGCGGTAAGCATATTCGCCCTCCAGCATGAAGTAGATGCAGAGAAAGGCAGCCGTAAGGATATCGAAGACATGCGAGAGCCAGGCGGGCAGCGAGGTGAAGATATAGCTGGCAGTCTCGGTGAGCGCGCCTTCCGCGCGCTGGATCATGGAATCGACGTTGAACTTGGTGGCGAAGGGAAGCTTGTTGATGCGTTCGACGGTCGCTGGAATGCGCTGGGGAAGCTCGGTTGAAAACTCCTTGAGGTCGCGCAGCACCGGCGGCAGGCCGAAGGTCAAAAAGAGGGTGAGCGCAAGAATGGCTCCGGCGATAAGAAGGATGAGAGCCACTACGCGCGAGGGATGGTAGCCGCGAAGATTCAGCTTGGTGATGCTGGTGACAACCGGAGTCAGCACGACTGCAAAGAGGGCGCTGACGTAGATGATCTCCAGCTCTTTGAGCAGGTGCCAGGCCAGATAGAGGGCAAGCAGGATGCCGATGCAAAAAAGTATGTGACCGCGTACAGCTTTGCGGGATTCTTTGTTGCCGGGATCAAGATCAGGCGTCGAGGTGGCCAGCGTTATTCTCCTGGGGTGCTGACAGAGTTGGATGCAAATAGTCTGCGCGCAGCGGTTCAAAGGCGATAGTGCGGAGTTTGATTCAGCGCAGCGATCAGAAAGTCGACGGTCTCCTCTGGCGTAATGGAGGTGGTGTCGATGGTGAGGTGGGCAAGGCGGACGTAGAGCGGATGGCGGGCAGCAAAGCGGAGTTGGGCTGCATCCGGATCGGCCAGCACTGGCCGCGAGAGGCCCTGCATGATGCAGCGGTCGAACAGGACCGGGAAGGGGGCATCAAGGAAGACGGTGAAGGTTGCCGGTGTCTGCTCCAGCAGCAGGCGGTTGGTGAGGCCTTCGGGAGTACCGCCGCCGAGTGCGAGGACCGTATTGGAATGGGCGAGCGCGGAGGCGAGTGCAGTGGATTCGAGACGGCGGAAGCGGGCCTCGCCGTGACGCTCGAAGAGCTGGGGAATGGTGGCACCGGTGCGTTGCTCAAGGTGCGTGTCGAGATCGAGAAAGGTCCAGCCGAGACGCGAGGCGAGGGTGCGGCCGATGGTGGACTTGCCTGCTCCCATGAATCCGGTGAGAACCAGACGTCGAAGATGCGGCGGGATCGTAGGCGTGATGGCGGGTTTCGTCCCGGTTTCGGTCAGTATCTCTGGCTGCTTGGTTGTCATGGTTCTCCTTTAGTTTAGTTCGGTCTGGTTGGGTAGCAAACATGCAAAAGCCGCGATCTTTGGGGATCGCGGCTCGGGAAGTTCGAAGACTCTGAAGGGGTGTCTGGTTCAGAGAGTCATGCGAGGATTCCGCGTGGCCGCAATCACGGGCCAGTAGCGGAAGCTAAAAAAGACGGACTGTAAGCCGCTCGACATGATCAGTTCACCATACACGGGCATTGGAATGGTTGCAAGAACTACCTCTGACTTTTGGGGAGGTACTCCCCTCCCTATACCTAGTCAGTAAAGTATCTGAAATCAAGACTTTATCGGGAAGGTGTTCGTTAAAGTCTTGTATCGAGGTGAGTTATGGGCAAAGTCTTGTTTCTAAAAGATTTAGGCCCAACACGAATGCTGGGCCTGACATGAAAAACTCTATGCTTTTAAGTGTAACGAATGGAGTGAAACTAATTTGCAGATTGCCCGGTTTTACCTTTGGACGTATAAATCGTTTGATTGCAATGCTTTAGTGGTCCAAGACGAAGTGCTGCCGCGCTTTCGGGTCTTGACAGCAAACTAAGACGGTTCTGAATGGTTATTTCGGCCGGTGAGAGTCCGCGTGGACACGTTCCGAGTCCATGCCTTCCTGAATCCTCTTCCAGACATTGTCGCTTGGTTCAAGGGTGGGTTGCAGCAGAAGACTGGCTTGATCGGCGATGTATTGAAGGTCCCGGACGAGGGCCGAACAGTTTTCGCAGGTCTTCAGGTGTTCGACGAGGTCGGGATCTTCGGGAACGCCGTTGCCTCCGGAGGCAAAGAGATCGGGGAGCTGCTCTTGAAACTCGGCGCAGGAGAGATGGGCGTGTGGCTTTGAATTGGAATTCTGCGAAGTCATTGAGCGGCCTCCTTGAGGCCCGCTTGCTGGATAGACTGTTCGGGTTGACGAAGCAGTTCGCGTAGCTTGAGTCGTGCCTTATGTAGCTGGGATTTACTGTTTCCGGTAGAGCATTCGAGCATGGTGGCAATCTCATTATGCTCGAAGCCTTCGACGTCGTGGAGAATGAATACCATGCGGTAGCCGGGCGGTAACGAGGCCACGGCACGCTCGAGCGCGACGCGATCGACGGAGCCTGCGAGCTGCGGGTCGCGGCTGCCGAAGTCACGCTTGGGTGCGTCGTCTTCCGATGGGTTGATCGTCTCTTCGAGGGAGACGAGGTTCAAGCCCTTTTTGCGCAGATGCATCAGGACGAGGTTGACGGTGAGGCGATGCAGCCAGGTGGAGAAAGCCGACTCGCCGCGAAAGCTGCCGATCTTGCGGAAGAGGTGGAGGAACGCCTCCTGGGTCATGTCTTCGGCTTCGGAGACATTGCCGAGCATGCGCAGGCAAAGGGTATAGACGCGGCGCTTGTGAAGCGCGTAGAGCTTCGAAAACGCCTCAGCGTCTCCTGACTTGGCGCTTTCGATTGCTTCGGCTTCCCCGGCAATCGGAGGATTTCGTTTGAACAGGCTGGGCCCGGGCTTCGTCTCAGTCATTCGTAGGCCTTGTTGCTCCATGAGGGTTGAACTCCATGTTTGTGCATCGCTTCGTCATCGCCTGCCTGAAGCTTATCGCAAACGGAGGGATTTTCAGGTTCCTAAGGTTTGAGGAAGAACGCGGCAGAAAGGTTGTGTGCCCCCTTTAAACAGACGGATTTCAAAGGAGTTCGCGAGCGTTTCGGCTACGTGCTGTCATGACCCGATGAAGCGCGCATAAAGTGAGCGGGCGAGGGTTACATCGGTTGTGCCCTGGATGATGGCTCGGCCATCGGCGAAGAGTGTGAGGGTATGAGGGGCGCGTTCGAAGCGGAGCAGCAGATTGTTGAAGCGAACCTGTCCGTGAGGTGAGAGACGATCGCGCATGGCGGCAAAGTCGACGGGGCGATGATGCTCGTGGATCTGGACGGAGTTGCGCCCGCAGAGTGTGATGTGGGGACGGCCTTCGCCGGCGAGATGGCTGAACACGCGCTGACCGCAGACGATGCAGTCTGGATTGGGCTGGCGGGTCGATATCTCGGAGCGCTCGTTCGTCCACAGGTCGAAAGATAGTAAAGACCGGCGCATGAGGTTGGACTGGCCGGTGAGGAATTTGAGGGCTTCGGTGACCTGGATGGAGGCTGCGAGATTGACGGCTGTGGCGAGGATGCCGGAGGTATCGCAGGTCTCGACCGGACCGGTAGGCGGTTTGGGAAAGATGCAGGCGAGGCATGCCGTGGGATCGGGTGATGCGCTGCCGGGCAGGATATTCATTGTGGCAGCGTAAGCGCCAATGGCGGCAGCGTAGACCCACGGCTTCGATTGCTGAACTGCGTAGTCGTTTATGAGATAACGGGTCTCGAAGTTGTCTGTGGCATCGAGGATGAGGTCTGCGGAGCCAAGGAGTTCTGCGATATTGGCGGGTACGAGATCGGCGATGCGAGCGTGGACGACGACACCGGAGTTGAAGAGCGCGATCTTGCGGCGAGCGGCCTCGGCCTTGGGCAGCGATTCGAGCGCGTCTGCCTCGTCGAAGAGCACCTGGCGCTGGAGGTTTGATGGCTCGACGAAGTCGCGGTCGATGAGCGTGAGCGAGCCTACACCGGCGCGGGCGAGGAGCGATGCGGTAGCGGCTCCGGTGGCTCCCACGCCGATGATTGCGACATGAGCCGAAGCGAGCTTTTGCTGACCTGATGCGCCGATGCCGGAAAAGAGAATCTGACGGGAGTAGCGGTCTTCGTTGGAGATGGCCGTAGAGGGAATCAGGGGAGCGACGGGCTGAAGGGAAGACTCGGGCATGATCAAAGCGATGCACGCTAAAATGGCGTGCTCTTTCGTAGTATAGGGAATGCGTGGATGGTTGCGTAGCGCTAGCCGACATCGCAGGAGCTTTTGGCATCCAAACCTGTTCAGGGCAAGTCTTTACGTTGTTCCGGCAAGTATTCAGTATTGTTCTGGTTAAGAGAAAAACGGGGAAATGGCGGGGTCTGCTTGTCGTTTTGGCTTAAGAGAGGATGTGGGGTATTGATTCGACGGAGAGGAGGTGCAGTGTGCGCTACGGCGACTCAATGCTTTGCAGCATTGATGCTGATATGCGGCCTTGCCCTTGCACAGGACGTACCTCCGCCGAACTCGGCCGCTTCGGTCACTGATGGGGCGCAGACGCCCTCAGTGGTGGTAAATCCGTTGGCCGTGCCACAGGCCTCTCGAGCGGAGACTCCAGAGCAGGCGCAGCAGCGGATTAACTCCTCGCTCGCCGATATTGGCCCCGGACTTACGACGACAGTGTGGCAGTGGAAGGGCTTGCAGGTCAGCAAAATTGAATTTGAGGGCGTGACTTTTGATGCGACCGACAAACTGCCGGGCCAGCTTGCGCAGAAGGCGGGTGAACCGTTCGATCCGCAGAAGGTCCGCCAGAGCGTACGGAGATTATTTGCCAGCGGGCGATATCGTGACGTCGAGGTACGAGGTGTGCGGCACGGTAACGAGGTAACACTGATCTTTGCAGGGTCTCCGCGTTATTACGTTGGCCGGGTAACGATTGCAGGAGTCAAGAACGAGCGACTCTCCTCTTTGCTGGAGTACGCGACCAAGCTCAATCCGGGGACTGCGCTGACCAGGTCTGCGGTACAGGATGGAACCGATGGGATTACCGAGACGCTGGAGCAGCAAGGCTATTACCAGCCGAAAGTCTCCGTGAAGACTGTGACCGATAACGCCGGTGAGCAGGTGAACGTGACTTACACCGTGGACGTGGGGCCGCAGGCACGTATCGGGCAGGTCCAGTTGGAGGGCACAGATCCTGGGATGACTCTTGAGCAGTTCAAGAAGACAGGAAAACTGAAGACCGGGAAAAAAGTCACTCGCGATACGACCAGCAATGCACTGACCAAGCTACGATCTCGGTATCAGAAGAAGGACCATCTGGAAGCTGTAGTGACGCTACAGAAACAGAGCTACGTTCCGGTGCGCAAGCAGCTTGACTATAACTTTCACGCGAACCAGGGACCGGTGGTCAAGATCGTAGTGGAGGGAGTAAAACTCGCGAAGAGCCGCCTTCATCTGCTGGTTCCGATCTATGAAGAAGGAACCATCGACAATGACCTGCTGAACGAGGGGGTCTACAACATTCGTGACTATCTGCAGCAGCGTGGATACTTCGACTCAAGCGTAAAGGTTCGCGTGGTCGGGCAGAATACGCCGTCAGAGCGCGTTGTCTTTTCGGTTGATCGTGGGGCCAAGCACAAGGTGATCGCGGTCAATATCAAGGGCAACAAATATTTCTCCACCGATCTGCTGCGCGAAAGAATGCAGGTGCAGAAATCCAACGCCTATCAACGCAGCGGCAGGTACAGTCCTTCGCTGGTGACGGCAGATGTTAACTCCATTGAAGCTCTGTATCGTGCCAATGGATTCGATCAGGCGAAGGTGACGACTGATGTGCAGGACGTTGACGACGCGGCGAATGGCAAGCCTCTTAAGTCTGCACAGATTCGCGTGACTTATACGGTAGTGGAAGGAAGGCAGCAGAAATTCGGCACGATTCAGTTGGCGGGTGTCGATCCCAGCCGGATGAATGAATTAAAGGGGATCATGAACTCTCAGCAGGGCCAGCCCTTTTCGCTGGTCACGCTCTCTGGCGACCGCGACGCGGTGCTGGGATACTACCTGAGCCACGGGTTTGATCAAGCCAGGATCGAAGTCAAGCAGGACAATACTGCTGACCCTGACAAGGTAAATGTGACACTCAATGTCACCGAAGGCCCGCAGGTCTTTATCAACCATGTGCTGTTGTCGGGAATTGAAAAGACCAAGCCAAAGGTAGTTGAAAAAAGTATCCGGGTGCACCCCGGCGACCCGCTCGACCAGAGCGCGCTGCTGCAGACGCAGAGAAATCTATACAACATGGCACTCTTCAACGAGGTCGTGACGGCGGTGCAGAATCCCTCCGGAGATGCGCCGACCAAAAATGTGCTTGTACAGTTGACCGAAGCAAAGCGCTGGAACGTGACTTATGGATTTGGGTTTGAGGCGCAAACGGGAACGCCGAGCCGAGGCATGATCTCAGAGGCTTCGTGCATTCAGTTGGGAATACCTCTCGACCAGTGCAATAACTACTCGCAAGAAGGCAAAGCAGGAATCAGCCCGCGAGTTTCAATCGATGTATCGAGGATTAATCTTCGCGGATCGGAAGACTCGGTGACGCTGCATGGGTCTTATGGATTGCTGGAGGAGATTGCAACGCTGACATTTCAGAATCCGCATCTGTTTGGTGCAAAGAACATTTCTGCGAGCGTCTCGGGCGGATATTCCAATGTGCAGGACATTACAACGTTCGCTTCCTCGACCTTGCAGGGTGATTTTCGCATTACCGAGAAGGTAAAACGCGCCGACACGTTTATCTACGATTTTCAATACCGCAGGGTCAAGGTCGATCCGAATAGCCTGCAGGTTTCGGCTGACCTGATTCCATTGCTCTCGCAGCCTGTCCGCGTAGGCGGTCCTGGCATTACATGGTTTCATGACACGCGATCGCCTAGTCCGCTCGACGCCGTGAAGGGATCGTATACCACTGTCCAGGCGTTTCTCGCCTCGTCGAAGTTCGGTTCGCAGACCGACTTTTACAAGCTCGATGGAACGAATTCGAGCTACTACCAGTTTGGCAAGCAGAAGTATGTGCTGGCACGAAGCACGCGCATTGGCTATGAACGAGCATCAGGAGAGAACCCTAACTCCGGCAGCCCTGTATGCCAAGGCGATCTGTTGACGACGAATCCAAGTTGCGATGCGGTGCCATTACCGGAGCGTTTGTATGCTGGTGGAGCATCTTCGCATCGCGGTTTTGGAATCAATGCAGCCGGCCCGAGAGATTTGCAGACGGGCTTTCCGGTAGGCGGAAAAGCGGCGTTTGTAAACTCGCTGGAGCTGCGTCTTCCGCCGCCGACGTTGCCTTATGTCGGCAACAGTGTCAGCTTTGTCTTGTTTCACGACATGGGCAACGTATTTCAGAATGCCAGTGACATGTTCCCTAGCTTTCTGCGGTTTCACCAGCCGAATAATCGAACCTGCTCGGATGTGTCGTCGAATGTAGGCACGTGCAGCTTCAATTATTTTTCTCACGCAGTGGGTGTCGGTGCGCGTTATAAGACTCCTGTCGGGCCGGTTCGTGTCGACTTCAGCTACAACCTGAACCCCCCGGTCTATCCGGTGATAGCTGACTTCAATAACAGTCCTCCGCATGTCGGGCATGCGGGCCACTTCAACTTCTTTTTCAGTATTGGGCAAAGCTTCTAGAATGCATTCGAAAAAACACAATGCGAGGATGTGGTGGCTCGAAGGCGCCGGAGCGCTGGTTGTGGTGGCCGCGTTGGTGCAGAGCTCGTATCTGTGTGCCCAGAAAGCGGCAGTGCCGTCCGAGGCTTCTGCTGCGACTCAGCCCGGTGCAGGGCAGGGAGTCGTGCTGGACCGTGTTGTCGCAATCGTGAACGGCGATTTGATTCTTGAGAGCGATGTCGATGAAGAGATGCGGTTCGAGGAGATTCAACCTTATCGGACTACCGATGAGAACCGCTCGCGCGAATCCACCGTGAGGCGGCTTATCGATCGATTGCTGATTCTGCAACAAGCGGAGCTGGAGCCGGAGACTGCCATCTCGGACAAAGAGCTCGATGCTCAGCTCATGACCTTGCGCAAGGACATTCCGGAGTGCAAGCAATATCATTGCGAGACCGACGCGGGTTGGGAAAAATATATTAATGCCCACGGATTTACCCTCGAGGAGTTCCGCAAGCGTTGGCGAGAGCGCATGGAGCTGTTGCGGTTTATCGAGGTGCGATTTCGCAATGGCATTCAGATCTCGGATGAGGACATCAAGAACTACTACGAGAAGACGATGCTGCCGGAGTACGCAGAGCGTCACGTAACTCCTCCGAAACTCGAGACGATCTCTCCGCGAATTGAAGAGGTGTTGTTGCAGCAGCAGGTTGGTAACTTGTTGCGAGACTGGCTGACATCATTGCGGGCGCAGGGAAGGGTGCGCATCATGAGGCCCGGCGAGGTGGCTCCGTGAGCGACGCAGAGAAGAAGCCGCTGCCGGACAGGATCGAGGAAAAGCTTGAGAAGAAGCTTGCCACTGTGAAGCGTTCGCTCGGCGGAAAAGTAGCCCATGCCATCGCATGGACCGTTGCGGGTTTCAGCGTCCTGCTGCTCGTGTTTGTTGGAGTGTTCTCATGGTATTCGACGACGCCTGATTTCAATCAACGGGTGAACAAAGCAGTCGTGAATGTGCTGGAAGATGCGACCGGCGGTCGTGTCGAGCTGAAGGGGATCAGCTTCAAGCTGTGGCATCTTGCTATCGAAGCGGATGGCCTTGTCGTTCATGGGCTCGAAGGGCCGGGAGAAGCGCCGTATCTCTCTGCGGACAAGATACAGGTTAGAGTCAAAATCTTCAGCTTCTTTTCGCATGTGGCCGGAACCGGGATTGCATCGCACATCAGCCTGAACTTTCTGCGGGTCGATCATCCGCAGGTCCATCTGATGATTGACAAGAATGGGAAGACCAACCAACCGGTGCCGAAACATCCGAGCACAAGTAAAGAGCCGGTGATGGATACCCTTCTGGATTTGAAGGCAAAGCAGGTTGAGCTGGCGAACGGTGTCTTCCTGTTGAACGACCGCGCGACTCCGTTTGATCTCGCAGCTCGCGATGTGGATGCGGAGGTGCATTACATTGCGGCTAATGATCACTATGGCGCAACGGTCGATCTCAAGGATCTGCGGACGAAGCTGGGCAAAGAGCCAGAGGCGGACTCGACGCTGCATGTCGAGGCCGAGGTGGGCCGAAATGTGGCCGAGCTGAAGAACCTTGTTCTGCATACCGGGAAGGCATCAAACCTGAAGGCGAGTGCCAGCCTTCAGAACTTTGCTCATCCGGCCTGGCAGGCAAGAGTACAAGGAACTTTGGAGCTGAATCAGATTGCAGTGCTCAGCGGTGTGGATGGGCTGAAGGCCGGTACTGTAGACCTCGATTTAAATGGCCATAGCTGCAATACATCGCCGGTGGTCGCTCAGAAACACCCCAGGTTCTGGCAGCGGTTCCATCCCAAGTCGAATGCCAAGACCAACACTAAGGTTCTGCCGCCCGATCCCGATTGCGTTGCAGGGTATCTGCTGGTGGGTTCTGCGAAGATCCATAAGGCTGCTTATCGCGATGAGTATGTCCGCCTGCACGATATCGACGGTAGCTCGCAGCTGCACATTACGCCGACAGAGTTATTACTGACCGCGATGACCGGATATCTTCCTGGTGGCGGAAGCGCGACGGGAGATCTGCGCATCTCCAATTGGTTGGGGGAAGTTCCCGCGGATGCATCTGCCACGTCGCCGACGACGAAGGCTGCTATTGCTACTACAAATACGACTGCAAAGACGATTGGTGCGAAGGCTCCGATTACCGGAAAGACGACATTGCCACAAGTGGTCTCCGCCCATGCCTATCTGTCTGCAACGATCAACAGAATTCCGCTGCGAACGATCATGGACATTACGGCGCCCGAAAACTATGGTGATCTTGGCTTTGATACAGCAGTCAGCGGTCCCGTGAAGATGGAATGGGGAGGCCCGGCGAAGGATATCGCCGACACCGTGGTTGCCGATGGCACCCTGAAGTTTTCGCCGACCGGCGTTCATCGCAGAGGAGCACTCTCCGATATTCCGGTGACCGGGCAGGCGAAGGCGCACTACTCAGGAACCAACGAGACGGTTCAGATCCAGAACGTGACCATACAGACGCCGCAATCAAACATTGATGCGAGTGGCGTGCTTGGCGTCAACGAAGGCGATCCGTTGACGGCATTGCGCGTCGATATGACCGTGCGCGATCTTGGCGAATATAACCAACTACTCCTGACGCTGGGACTGGAGGGCAATGGGAAGAAGGGCGTAGCTGCCATTCCTGTTGTCCTGCACGGCGCGTTGCAATTCAATGGAACAGCGCGCGGCGCGGTGCGCGATCTTGATGTGAAGGGCCATCTGGAGGCTCAGAACATTGAGGCAAAGATCGGCACAACCGACGCGCTAATCGATTCGCTGGTAGCTGACGCCGAGTATTCGCCGGACTCGGGGATACTGGTGGCAAGCTCCATTATCAAGCGCGGCACTGCGGTGTTGAATGTGGCGGGCGATCTGGAGCCGAGGAAGGCAGTCTCCCATCGCGGGGTTACCACGTACGAGTGGGACGAGGGCATGTCGATCAACGCAAAGCTGCAATTGGCCGATGCTCAGATGACAGACCTTCTTCAGATCGCAGGACAGCAGCAAAATATCCCGGTTACAGGAACCGTTGCTGCAGACGCGCATGTATTGGGGACATTGAAAGACCTAAATGGCAGCGGACACCTCTCCTTAACGAAGGGTGTCGCCTATGGAGAGCCATACGACTCCGCGATCGCTAATCTGTCCGTCCACGGACAGGACATGGAAGTGACTGACCTGCTGTTGAAGACTCATGGCATGCAGATCGCTGGTAACGGCGGCTATGACATGGAATCGCAACATCTGCACGGTCATGTCGAAGGGAAGAATCTTCAGCTATCGAAGTTCGACACCGTGCGCCAGGCTGATCCCGATGTTGACGCGACCCTGAGCGTCCTCGCCGATGCGAACGGTACGTTGAAGGAGCCGGGGCTGAAGGCAGATTTGAAGCTTGCTGACATCCTTGTCAAAGGTCAACCGATGGGCGATGCAGTCGCCAATGTCCATACGCAGGGCCAGATGATGTACCTTACGGCTACCTCAACGATGGTGGGTGCGAAGCTGGATGCTACCGGCCAGGTGCAACTGTCTGGCGACTATCAGACTCAGGCAAAGGTGACGCTTACTGGTCTCGATATCGGCAAGCCGTTAGCGATGTTCGGCTCCAGTGCCTTGAAGGCGCAGTCGGCCATCAACGGCACTATTACAGTGAATGGGCCGCTCAAAACTCCGAAAGAGCTTAGCGGGACGGCTGAGTTCAATCCGGTTGACGTGAAGCTGCAGGGAATTGAACTGAAGGCAGCGGAGCCTTTGAAGGCCAGCCTGCGCGATGGCACGGCAACGCTCGAACAGATTCATATCACCGGGCAGGATACGAATCTACAGCTCAGCGGAACGGCCCAGCTCTTTGGCTCGCCCGATCCCAAAGGCGGCAAGCTGAACGTGAAGGGCAGCGGAAGCGTCAGCATGGCTCTGCTGCATACCTTCCGCTCTGATCTGATCACCAGCGGCAAGGTCGAGTTCACCGTTGCCGCCGGCGGACAGGTGAAGAATCCTGCTCTCACCGGCAAGGTGCAGTTCGACGACGTAAACATAGCGATGGATGGGATTCCGAACGGCCTCAACAAGATGAACGGTACGCTCGTCTTCAACGAAGACCGGCTGCAGGTTCAGAGCCTGACGGCAACTACCGGTGGCGGTCAGTTGAAGATTGGTGGCTACATCCGTTATCGTAACGGCCTCTTCGCCGATCTCACTGCTACCGGCGATGTCGTTCGGGTGCGCTTATACGGTCTCAGCGCAACTGCGACCACGAAGCTTAGGCTGCAGGGATCGGCAGATAGCGCACAACTCACTGGAACGGTGCTGCTCACTCGTTTCGGTATCGGCCCGGATATCGATCTGGCGGCCTTCTCTTCGACCGGAGGAATCAGCGCGCCTCCCGATCCCAACGCACTTTCCAACAAAATTCGCCTCGATGTTCGAATCACCAGCTCGCCTCAGCTCGATTTTCAGAACTCGTATGCCAAGCTCGCCGGAACGGTAGACCTGACGATTCGCGGAACTGTGGCGACTCCGTCCGTCCTGGGACGCATCCAGATCACCGATGGCAGCGCAACCTTTGCCGGCACGAAGTACCAACTGCAGCGCGGCGATATCTATTTCACCAATCCGGTACGCATCGATCCCATCATCGATCTCGACGCCACGGCGCAGGTAGAAAACTACGACATTACCGTCGGCCTGCACGGAACTATGACCAACCTGAAGCCCACCTACAGGTCAGAGCCTCCATTGAGCGAGGCCGATGTCTTTGCGCTGCTGGCTCTGGGACGCACGCAGGAAGAGGCTCAGATCTACCAGGAGAAACAGGCACAGGCCGGTACCGATCCCACAACCAGCGCGTTGCTGGGCGGTGCGCTGAATGCGACTGTCAGCAATCGCGTGGAGAAGCTCTTCGGTGTCGGCAGCGTCAAGATCGATCCCGCTTTCGTGGGAACGCTGGGAAACTCGGCGGCGCGAATCACCGTTCAACAGCAACTCTCCAAGCAGATCACGGCGACCTTTGCCACCAACGTCAACAGTTCAGCGCAGCAATTGATTCAATTGCAATACGATCTCAATCACAATATGTCGATTGTGGTGACCCGCGATGAGTCGGGCGTCTTCAGTATTGTGTATAAGCTGCGGCAAAGATATCGTTAGCTGCTGAGCCAGATGTCTGGATTGTATCTCATTATTGAAAGACCGTGGACTGGAGAGGTAAGGCCGGTTCACCGGAAGGAAAGACCGATGTCCGTGTTGAAGAGCATGAAGATTACAGGAGTCCTCGGGTTGTCGTGCGTGCTGCTGCTCGCTCCTGCGGTAAGAGGTATGGCGCAGACGCCAGCCGCTGCTACAGCAGCAGATAACGCAAACGATGCACAGATTCAGTCAAATCTGACGAAAGCACTGAGCAATAAGCGGTTCAAGGGAATAACCA
The DNA here is from genome assembly GCF_014640335.1 of Edaphobacter dinghuensis. Lineage (NCBI taxonomy): Bacteria > Pseudomonadati > Acidobacteriota > Terriglobia > Terriglobales > Acidobacteriaceae > Edaphobacter > Edaphobacter dinghuensis. The sequence continues at coordinate 152,387 of NZ_BMGT01000003.1, forward strand.
GTACCGTGCAGGACGGCATGGTGACGTTGCACGGTACGGTCGACGTCTACAGCGATAAGGAGGACGCGGACAAGCGGGCTCACCGCGTCAAAAACGTGAAGAGCGTTCAGAACCTGATCGAGATAGGCGGCCCGGTCGTCGATGATGCAACCCTTCGTAACAAATTGGCGGAGAAGCTGGCCTACGACCGCGTGGGCTATGGCACCACGGCCTTCAATGCGCTCACCATTGGCGTAAAGAACGGCGTGGTCAGCCTTGGCGGCACGGCGTACGGCCCGGTCGATCGAGATTCGGCTGTCAGCCTGGTGTCGAATTATCCCGGCGTAAAGGACGTGGTCGACAACATCAACGTAGCACCGGTCTCGCCGATGGATGATCGTGTTCGACTGGCCGAGGCGCGCGCCATCTACGGTGCGCCACAGTTGAATAAGTACGCACTCGACCCGGCGAAGCCGATTCGGATCACCGTCATCAACGGAAATGTGACCTTGTCCGGTGTTGTGGATAGCCAGTCGGACAAGGAGATCGCCGGTATTCGCGCAAATGGCGTCCCTGGAGTCTTCAAGGTCGTCAATAACCTGCAAGTAGCCGGAGCCCCTGCCCAGAGCGAAAAATAGTCGCGCTCGTCAGCTAAAGGGCCACGTTCGCAGTGCGGGCGTGGCCTCACCTCTTTTACGATAGAGGAATGACCTCATTGTGGAAGAGTACGGCGGTAACGCTGGAGATGATCAAGTGGGAGCACTCGATCTTTGCCTTGCCGTTTGCGCTTACGGGCGCAGTATTAGCAGCGGATGGTTGGCCTCCGCTGCGTGTTCTGGGTTGGATCGTGGTTTGCATGGTAGCGGCGCGCTCGGCTGCGATGGCGTTCAACCGGCTGGTCGACGCGCGGCTCGATGCAGCAAATCCGCGAACCTCTATGCGCGCCATTCCCGCTGGAGCGTTAAGCAGTAACTTTGTAGGCGGCTTTGTTGTGATATCTGTCGTCGTCTTCGCGGTGGGCGCGGCGATGCTGAACAAGCTCACTCTCGAACTTGCCCCGCTGGCGTTGATCGTGGTGTTGGCGTACAGCTACATGAAGCGCATTACGCGCTGGTCTCATCTCGTCTTGGGACTGGCCCTGGGAATCGCTCCTTCGGCGGCGTGGATCGCGGTGCGTGGCTCGCTCGATCTCCGCATCGTTGTGCTTACTGCCGCAGTGCTGCTTTGGGTGGGCGGCTTCGATGTGCTCTATGCCTGTCAGGACTTTGAGCACGACCGCAAAGTCGGCCTGAACAGTGTTCCTCAGTCCTTTGGCGTCGGCGCGGCCTTCTGGATTGCGCGCATCATGCACCTCGGCATGCTCATGCTGCTGTGCTGGCTGATTGTGCTCTTCGGTTTGGGCAAGGTTGCTGTGTTTGGCGTGGCGCTGGTAGCGCTGCTGCTGCTCTATGAGCACCTGATCATCTCGCCGAAAGACATGCGCCGCATGAATGCAGCCTTCTTTACTCTGAACGGAGTGATCTCTGTTGTGTTTTTCGGCTTTGTGGCTGCGGATGTTTTGCTGCGACGATAAAAAAAGCCCACCGCAAGGGTGGGCTTTAAGGCTGCTTGGCTAAAGTTTAGTGGACTAACGTGCATCGTTGTGATGCAGGTCATGTCGCACGTCATCCAGCTTGGCATTGATCTTATCCTTGACGTTCTGTGCAGTGGAAGTAATCTTTTCGCGAATATCGTGGGCTTTGTCGTCGGCGCGCTGCTTCAGATCCGCGCCCTCTGCGTGGTTCTCGGCCCGTGCTTTATCGGCGGCAGCGGCAGCTGTGTCCTTGGCATTGCCCCAGGCTTCTTTTGCTGCGCCTTTTACCTGTTGTGCAGCGCCCGAGTTGGCAAGCTTCTGGTCGCCGACAGCTTCTCCGACTTTCTGTTTTACTTTGCCTGCAACCTGGTCAAATTTACCTGCTACATTTTCCTTGTTCATGAGATGGCTCCGTTTTTCCCGTTCCAGTCCCGGTTTTAGGGCCGTATCTTGTTCGTTGAACAGGCTAAAGAGCCCGTCTGCCGGATAAAAGGTTGAAGATGAGAACGATGATGGCGAGGACCAGAAGGATATGAATCCAGCCGCCGAGCGTGTAGCTGCTGACGAGTCCTACGATCCAGAGGATGAAGAGAATAATTGTGATAGTCCAAAGCATTGGTCGCTCTCCTGAAAGTGATTTCCGGCGTCCGCTTCTGCCGTTCGCAATCAATCGCTGCAATTGCACATGGCCTTTTTGTAAGTTGCCGGGTAGAAGAGCGAGGTTGCCAGAGGGCACTAAAATAGGATTTTTGAGGTGTCTGATTTGAAGATTGCGATTCAGGGAGAGTTGGGGTCGAACAGCCATATGGCGACCCTCCGGATGCTGGAGAACGCAGAGATTGTTGCGTGCAGCGTATCTGCCGAAGTTTTGGCAAAGGTTGTCTCAGGAGAGGTTGACGGTGCGGTGCTGCCCATCGAAAACAGCCTGCATGGTTCGGTTGCCGAGCACTATGACCTGCTGCTGGAGCTTCCCGTACGCATCGAGGGCGAGAGCCTGATGCACATTCGTCACAACATGATCGCGATGCCCGGCGTAAAGCTCGCTGACATTCGCAAGGTGATCTCGCACCCGGTGGCCTTGTCGCAATGCCGCCACTTTCTGGCCAACCACCCGGAGTTTGAAGTTGTATCGTTCTACGATACCGCCGGCAGCGTAAAGCACCTGATGAAGGCCGGTCTACGCGATGTTGCCGGCATCGCTCCTGTGTTGGCTGCCACAGAGTACGGCGCAGAGGTTCTGCTGCCCGGAGTCGAAGATCACGCCGAAAATTACACTCGCTTTCACCTGATCCGTCGCGATGACGCTGCGCCGGACACCGTTGAGCTCGAGAGAGCAGACAAGATGAGCGTGGCCTTCACCATCGAACACCGTCCCGGAACGCTCGTAGCTGTGCTTGAGAGGTTGGCCGAAGCGGGCATGGATCTGACCAAAATTGAATCCCGCCCCGTCCCCGGTAGTCCCTGGGAGTATGCTTTCTACGTGGATATCCGCTTTGAAGACGCAGAAAGAGCCGATGCCGCCATCGCTGCAATACGGAATCACTGTCGAATGGTCAAAGTTCTAGGCCGCTATAAGGCTGCCTAGCCTGTGAATGCAGGGCTTTATGCCACTGCACTCTATAGCTCAATAAGCTGTTTATTTTCAATAGTGTATCGATTGCTGACGGTGTTCTCCGCTTGCAGGTGCTGCAAGTGGATGGAAATCCGCAACTCTCTCATGAATAAAGCTGCTACGCCGATGACGGAGAGAGGTCAGACGGCGTCTTACAGGGCAGAGATGTCGGGTTGCGACCAGATTAATACTTGCTGCATCCAATAGCTGGTAATCTGATAGAGGGGCACTCAATGTCAAATGATTTCGTAAGTGTGATTCAACCGAAGGCATCCAAAAACGGGGAAACCGTTGGGGAACAGATCGTAGCCAAGAGCCCTGTCCCGGTTCTTCCTGTCCGGGATACCGTGCTCTTCCCTCACGCCGTTCTTCCTCTGACGGTTGGCCGCGAAAGCTCCATCCAGCTCATCCAGTCGCTCGGCGAAGAGAAGACCATCCTTGTGGTGGCCCAGCGCGACGCGCGTCAGGACACGCCGCAACCCGCCGACTTATATGCCATTGGTACTCGCGCGACCGTCCATAAGGTCGTCAAAATGCCCAACCAGAGCCTCTTCGTCTTCACCGAAGGAAACGAGCGTGTGCATCTGGGTGAGTTCTCGCAGCTGACTCCTTTCATGATGGCCGAGGCAGAGACGATCGAAGAGATCGAGCCCGCAACCTCTCCTGAGGCCGAGGCACTGCAGCGCAATGTGGTCAGCCAGTTCCAGTCCATTGTGACCTCGTCGCCTACGCTGTCGGACGATCTCCAGACCATCGCCATCAATATCGAGGAGCCGGGCCGTCTGGCCGACTTTATCGCTTCATCCCTGCCATTTCTCACCACGACGGACAAGCAGGAGCTGCTCGAAACTCCGGATGTCTCGGCACGTTTGGAGCGCATTAACAAGCATCTTGCCAAGGAGCTTGAGGTTCAGCAGCTCCGCAACAAGATCCAGAGCGAGGTGCAGGATTCCGTCCAGCAGTCGCAGCGCGACTACTACCTGCGCGAGCAGATGAAGGCCATTCAGAAGGAGTTGGGCGATCTCGACGACTCGCAGAAGGACATCGCCGAGCTGAAAGAGAAGATCGAAAACGCCGGGATGCCCGACGAGGTCAAGAAAGATGCCCTCAAGGAACTTAGCCGCCTCAGCCGCATGAACGCCATGGCTGCCGATTACGGTCTCACTCGCAACTATGTGGAGTGGCTGGCTGTGCTGCCGTGGGCAAAGAGTTCGGCCAGCGAGATCGATATCGCCAAGGCGAAGGAGATTCTCGATGCGGACCACTACGGCTTGCAGAAGGTGAAGGACCGCATTCTGGACTATCTCTCTGTCCGTCGTTTGAAGCCGGACATGAAAGGGCCGATCCTATGCTTTGTCGGGCCTCCGGGTGTGGGTAAAACCTCGCTTGGGCGTTCGATTGCCAAGTCGCTGGGGCGCAAGTTCTCGCGCATCTCGCTGGGCGGTATGCATGACGAGGCGGAGATCCGTGGCCATCGCCGTACCTATATCGGTGCGCTGCCTGGCCAGATCATCCAGAACCTGAAGCGCGTCGAGACGAACGACCCTGTCTTTATGCTCGACGAGATCGACAAGCTGGGCCGCGACTTCCGTGGCGATCCCGCCAGCGCGCTGCTTGAGACGTTAGACCCGGAACAAAACAACACGTTCCGCGACAACTATCTCGACCAGCCGTTCGATCTCTCGAAGGTGCTCTTTATCTGCACGGCTAACCAGCTCGATACCGTTCCTGCGCCGTTGCTGGACCGCATGGAGATCATCGAGCTGACCGGCTATACCGAGGAGGAGAAGGTCAACATCGCTGAGCGTTACTTGATTCCGCGCCAGATCAAGGAGAACGGTATCGATCCGGCAATGGTCGAGTTCCCAACGCCAAGCGTGCACCTGATCGCGCGTCACTACACGCGCGAGGCAGGCGTCCGCAAGCTCGAACAGCTGATCGGAACGGTCTGCCGCAAGGTGGCCCGTCGTGTGGCCGAAGGCAAGACGGACAAGGTCGTCATTACGCCCGAGACGGTGCACGAGTTTCTTGGCGGCATCAAGGTTCGTGTCGATACTGAGATCGCCGAGCGCACGAAGCGCCCCGGCGTCGCAGTCGGCCTTGCCTGGACGCCCGCTGGAGGCGATGTGCTCTTCATCGAAGCCAACCGTATGAAAGGTAAAGGCGGCTTCACTATCACCGGCCAGATTGGTGATGTGATGAAGGAGAGCATGCAGGCCGCACTCACGTGGGTCCGTTCTAACGCGGCATCCTTTGGGCTCGACGAGGACTTTACCAAGGACGCCGACCTGCACATCCATGTGCCTGCCGGAGCTATCCCCAAAGATGGCCCCTCTGCGGGCGTAACCATGGCGACGGCGCTGGTCAGCCTGCTGACGAATACTCCGATCCATCCGCTTACGGCGATGACCGGGGAGATTACTCTCAGCGGCAACGTCCTTCCGGTTGGAGGCATCAAGGAGAAGTTCCTCGCTGCCAAACGTGCCGGTGTCCGTGACGTCATTATGCCTACGGAGTGCAAACAGCAGGTGGACGAGGACCTCACGCCCGACCAGATCGAGGGGGTCACCATCCACTACGCCTCGCACATCGAAGACGTATTGGCCGTGGCTCTGCCTCATACCAAGCGCGAGGCGGTCCACGACGAGCAGGTACGGGAAGAGGTCTTGCAGGCAGCCGTCTAAGCCGGTCTTGCAGTCCTATCAATAGAGCGGCTCCTCAAAAAAGGGGCCGCTTTTCTTTCGCAAAAGGAGAAGGCTTCATGATGACAATTGGCCATTCCACGCTGCCGCTTGAGGTCTTCCTTCAGGCGCTTCTGGACAATGGCTGCCGCCTGCTGATTGATGTCAGAAGCATCCCTCGCTCCCGCCACAACCCGCAGTTCGAGCAACCTAATCTCTTTGCAGCGCTCGAGGGCGCCGGTATTGCTCCGGTCTGGAGAAAGGCCCTCGGAGGTCGTCGCAGCACGCGTAAAGACAGCATCAACCGGGGCTGGCGTAACGAGAGCTTTCGTGGATATGCCGACTATATGCAGACCCCAGAGTTCTCCGCGCAGATTGACTGGCTGATGGCTCTCCCCAACCTGGACGCAACCGCTGTTATGTGTGCCGAAGCCGTCCCCTGGCGCTGCCATCGTTCCCTTATCGGCGATGCCGTGCTCGCGCGTGGCGGCGTGGTGGAAGACATCTTCGTCCCTGCCACAGGCAGCAGCTTTCGCAAGCCGCACGAGCTTACGAAGTTTGCCCGCATCGAAGGCAGCCGTCTCTGGTACCCCTCGCCCGAAGAGGAGGCCAGTCCGCAGCTCTTCGACTAAAGAGAGCAGCGCGATATCCTACCCACATGCGCGTCAACGTGCTCTACTTCGGTATCTTGAAAGACCTCTTCGCCAGCGAGCGCAATTCAGTCGACCTTCCCGAGGGGGCAACGGTTGATGTTCTTCTCAGCCTTTTACGCGGCCAAACGTCTAAGCAGAGCGAGGCATGGAGGACGCTAGCGGTGGCTGTCAATCGAGAATATGCGACTCTCTCGACCGTTCTGCGAGAAGGCGACGAGATCGCCCTGCTGCCTCCGGTCAGCGGCGGCGCGCAGGGCAGGTGCGGCGCATGAGAGTCGAGCTTGGCACGAACGTGATTCCCTCGGCTGAGGCGCTTGAAGAGATCAAGGCTGCCTCCGATGGTGCGGTCTGCATCTTCGACGGCATCGTTCGCAATAACACCCGAGGTCGTCAAACCCTCTTCCTCGACTACGAAGCCTACGAAGAGATGGCGCTGAGTCAGATGCGCAGCCTTGCAGCTGAGGCGCTCAATAAGTTTTCTATCCGCGATGTAACCCTGCTTCACCGGCTCGGACGTCTTGAAGTAGGAGAGACCAGCGTTCTCATCGTCGTCGCCTCCGCCCATCGCGCCGCGGCCTTCGACGCCTGCCGCTGGCTGATCGATACTCTCAAAAAGACCGTTCCCATCTGGAAGAAGGAGTATTTTGCCGATGGAGCCGTATGGGCCGCGGGCGAGCCTTTTCCCGACGAGCTGGGTGTTGCAAAGGAGACGCGGGAATGAAGATTACCGCCGTTGCTCTCGTTGCTGCACTGTGGTTCCAGGCTCCTATTGAGCGTCGTCCGCCTCCGCAGCAGGTGCCCACCATCAAGGTCGAGACTCGCCTCGTCAACGTGGCCGTCAATGTCACCGACGCTCACGGAGCGCCCGTTCCCGGACTCACTCAAAGCGACTTCCAGATCAGTGAAGACAATCACCCGCAAAAGATAGCCTTCTTCGAGAAAGAGTCCACCACGCCGCTTTCCATCGTCCTCGCCATCGACACCAGTGAGAGCGTCTTCAACAATGAGCGCCTTGAAAAAGAGGCGGCCAAGCACTTCATCAATGCACTGCTGCGTGATCAGGATGAGCTCGACCTCATGGATTTCTCCGATACTGTTCGTGAGATCGTCTCCTTCACGAACCAGAAAAAGCAGATCGAGCACGGGCTCAACCAGCTTGAGCCTGGTGACGAGACCGTCTTATATGACGCCATCTATCTGGCCTCGCAACGGCTCTCCCAGACCCGTCAGGATGCGGGCCGCCGCCGTGTGCTGGTGCTCATCACAGATGGCGTCGACACTAAAGACACTCGCTACGAGCAGGCTTTAGAGCAGGCCCAGCGTGCCGGAGCCATGATCTACTCGCTTATCATCGTCCCGGTTGAGGCCGATGCGGGGCGCAACACCGGCGGCGAACATGCCCTTATTCAGATGTCCGAGGACACAGGCGGAAAGTACTACTACGTCGAAGATCCCAAAGACCTTGATGCGGACTTCACGCACATCTCCGACGATCTCCGTACGCAGTATGTTCTCGGCTACTATGCTCCGCAGGGCATACGCCACGAGCAGTCGTTGCGCACGATCGGCGTGCAGATGACCGATCCCTCGCTGCGGGGCAAATATTCCTTGCGCTATCGCACCGGGTACTATTCCGATGCGCGTTAGTCTTATGAGTAAGAAGACTGAGAGGTAGCTAGTGACCAAATTTGAATTTGCCCATACTGCCGACGGAATCGCGCGCCAAGCCGGAGCCCTGCTCCGCAAGTTCTACGAAAAGGGTGTCTCTACCGAATACAAGGGAGACGTCGACATCGTTACCGAAGCCGACCGTGCCAGCGAGCAGCTCATCCGCGAAAAGCTGAAGGCAGCCTTTCCCACCCACGGGGTCTATGGTGAAGAGGGAACTCGGGACCAGATGGAGAGCGAGTACCGCTGGTATGTCGATCCGCTCGACGGCACCACGAACTTCGCCCATGGCTTTCCGGCCTTTTGTGTTGTCCTTGGCCTGGAGCACCGCCCTCCCGGACTCGCGCCTGATGCCGATGGCGAGATCGTCGCCGGCGTCGTGTACGATCCTCTGCGCAATGAGATGTTCTCCGCTGAGCGCGGAAAGGGAGCATTCCTCAATGGCCGTGCCATCCACGTCTCCAAGACAAAGACGCTGCAGGAGTCCCTTACGGCAACCGGATTTCCCAGCCGCAAGCGTCATGCCAGCCCGAACATTCACTTCTATCAGGAGTTCACGCTGCGCTCTCACGGTGTCCGCCGTGCCGGTTCCGCCGCGCTTGACCTTGCGTACGTCGCTTGTGGCCGTCTCGATGGCTTCTGGGAGTTCAATCTCAATCCCTGGGACACCTCTGCGGGAGTTCTTCTGGTGGCGGAGGCAGGCGGAACGGTGACGCACTTCGACGGCGGCAAGTTCACGCTCGACAGCCGCGAGGTTCTCGCCACCAATGGCCTGATTCTTCCGGAGATGAAGCACCTTTTCGTCGAACTTTTTGCTGGTAGAGGGTTGGACCCCATCCCCACTCCGGCGGAGTTTGCCGCGAGGCGGGCCGAATCGCAAAACCAGGAGTAGAGGCTCTGAATCTGAAATCGGCCTAGAAAAGTCCTATATTTGCGGCAAACTTCATTTGCAGCAGCGACGACAACTGCTGCTAAAATCGAGACACAAGCTCAGACACAACCAGTATTTTTCAAGTTGTACAAAGGGAGATTTAACGAGATGGCTTATGTGATTGCGGAACCTTGTATCGGGACAAAGGACACGGCTTGCGTGGACGCCTGCCCGGTGGACTGCATCCACCCGAAGAAGGATGAGAACGGCCACGCCGATTCCGATCAACTGTTTATCGATCCAGTCGAGTGCATCGACTGCGGCGCATGTGTTCCTGTTTGCCCAGTCTCTGCAATCTATGCAGGCGACGATCTGCCCGAGAAGTGGGTTGAGTACCAGGCCAAGAACGCCAGCCACTATGGCCGCTAGTTTCGCTGAAACAGCAAGCTATAAAACGCGCAGCCAAACGGCTGCGCGTTTTGCATTGTGATTGTCTTTTCTTCAACTATCGCGCTGCGTAGCTTGCACTTCACTTCTTAAGACCCAGAGCAATAGATGATACAGCGGCAAAGCGAGGCGATTGTTTTGCGGGCGTGGCCCTTTCAGGAGGCGGATCTGCTCGTCAGCCTTTTTACGCGCGAGCAGGGGCGTATTAAGGGAGTGGCTCGCCATGCCATGCGTTCCCGCCGCCGCTTCGGTGGAGCGCTCGAACCCATGACCCACGTTCGAGCTACCTATGCCGAACGACCCCGCCAGGAGCTTGTCCGTCTCGATGCCTTCGAGATCCTGTCTTCTCCTTTGAGCCGCCCTATCGACTACGCTCGCACCGCTGCATTACAGCTTGTAGCGGAGGTCCTCGAAGAGGCTCTGCCTGAGCAGGCTGCCGAAGATGCAGTCTTTCGCCTGGCTCTCGCCGTTCTCGAGGAGATTCAGATCGGTAGAACCTCAATTCCTGTCATCTACTTCTCGCTTTGGATCAACCGGCTCATGGGCTGGATGCCCGAGCTTGGTCACTGCGTTGTGTGTGGTCTCGACCTGCGCGGCGGCACGGTCTGGTACTCGGCCACCAGCGACGGAGTTACCTGCTCTGATGATCGCCGCAACAGCAGCGTCGCCCTCTCTGCCGAGTCCGCATCCATTGCCGCCCGCATCTTCCGCGGTACCGTGCGCGATCTGGCAAAGGAGCAGTGGCAGAAGCAGCCATTGGTAAACCTCGAGCGGTTCGCCATCGACACCCTGGAACGTCACCTCGAACGCAAGCTGGTCAGTGCCCGGGCTTTGTTCCGGCTCGGCAAAAACCGCTTTGAATTTTCTTCTGAAAAAGACTCCATTTAGAATCGGTTAACTACGCGAACAGAAAAGAGACTCATGCAGGCGACAGGCAAGAAGAAGGCAGCGCTCACATTTCAGGAGCTTTTATTCACCCTGCAACGGTTCTGGGCCGACCAGGGCTGCGTGTTGCAACAGCCCTATGATGTTGAGGTCGGTGCAGGAACCATGTCTCCCGATACCTTTCTGCGCGTGCTCGGTCCCAAGCCCGTCCGCATTGCCTATGCGCAGCCTTCGCGCCGCCCTGCCGATGGCCGCTACGGCGAAAATCCCAATCGCCTCTTTCGTCACACTCAATTGCAGGTCATCCTCAAACCGCCGCCGGTTCGCATTCAAGAGCTGTATTTGGAGTCACTTACGGCTATCGGTATCGATCTGCGCGAGCACGATATCAAGTTTGAAGAAGACAACTGGGAGTGGCCTGTAGGAGGAGCATGGGGTGTCGGCTGGCAGGTGATGCTCGACGGCCTTGAGATTACCCAGTTCACCTATTTTCAGCAGTGCGGAGGCATGGACCTCGATCCGATCTGCGGCGAGATCACGTATGGATTGGAGCGAATCGCCGGTTTCCTTCAGGATGTGGACTCCATCTATGACATCGTCTGGGCCGTGGAACCTGATACAGGCCGCAAGGTCACTTACGGCGAGATGCGTCTTGCCGAAGAGGAGCAATTCTCTGCCTACAGCTTTGACTATGCCGATGTCAGCAAGCTTTGGGAGCACCTGAATCTCTACGAGTCCGAGTGTCTGAGCCTGCTGAATCAGGCCAAAAACTTTGAAAAGATGGACTCGCTTGAATTGAAGCGGTTCCCTGTGCTCGGAGCCTACGAGCTGGCACTGAAGTGCTCGCATGTCTTCAACTTACTGGATGCGCGCGGAGCCATCTCTGTTACCGAGCGCGTGGGCGTGATGGCCCGGATCAGGACGCTGGTAGTCGGTGTGGCCAGGATCTACGCCGCTCAGGGGCAGCTTTTAGAGTCAGCAGTCTAGCGAATTATTTACTGGAATTATTGAAAGCGTAAGGAAGGTTATGGCGGAGTTTCTGTTCGAGATTGGTCTGGAAGAGATTCCAGCGCGGATGATTGCCAGCGCAGAGGCAGAGCTGCAACAGCGCGTGGTGGCAATGCTGGAGCGGGAAAGACTTGTATCGGCTGGAGTTGCGAGCAAGAGCTTCGCTACGCCCCGACGTCTTGCCGTCTGGGTGGCAGAGGTTGCCGAGCGTCAGCAGGACATTACGGAAGAGCTGGTGGGGCCTTCGGTAAAGGTGGCCTTCAAAGACGGTGTGCCTACTCCGGCTGCTGAGGCATTTGCCAAAAAAGCAGGCGTCGCTGTTTCTTCCCTCAAGACCGTCACCACTCCTAAAGGGGAGTACATTGCGGCGAGCTCGACGAAGCAGGGGCTCGATGCGGCGGATGTGATTGTGTCTGAGCTGCCCAAAGAGCTTGCAGCAATTTACTGGGCCAAGAACATGTACTGGCGTCCGGGACGTCCGGAGCGGTTTGTTCGGCCGGTGCGCTGGATGGCAGCTCTGTTGGGGGCAAAGCCGGTAAAGGTTAGTTTTGGCGGTTATGAAGCGGGCTCTGTGACCTATGGCCATCGAGTTCTCTTCGGCGACGAGCCAATTGCGTTGAAGTTGCCGGGTGAGTATGAGCAAACGCTGGAGAAGAGCTTTGTTGTAGCCGATGTTGCAGTTCGCAGGCATAAGATTCGCAAGGCTCTGGATGCTGTCACCCGCACCGTCGCTGAAGCTCGCTGGCGCGAAGACGAGGACTTGGTTGAGACCGTAACCCAGCTTACGGAGTGGCCTTCGGTCATCATGGGCAGCTTCGAGACCGAATACCTGGCCTTGCCTGAGGAAGTTCTGGTGACGGTGATGCGGGATCACCAGAAATATTTCGCCGTGGAAGACAAAGCCGGGAAGCTAGCGCCACATTTTCTGGCGGTTTTGAATACCGAGGCAGATGAAGCGGGACTGGCAGTGATTCGCCATGGCAATGAGCGCGTTCTGCGGGCGCGGTTTAACGATGCAAGATTCTTCTGGGAGTTCGATCAGCGAGTCTCTTTGGCAGATCGCGTGGAGCTTCTGAAGAACGTTACGTTCCAGAAAGATCTGGGCAGCTATGCGGCGAAGACTGCGCGGGTGCGGAAGCTGGCATCCAACTTGGCGGGGCTGGTGCTTCAACGGAAGTGCGAGCTAAATCCTGTGGCACTCGACGAAGCGGTCTCCTTGGCCAAGACAGACCTGACGAGCGAACTGGTGAAGGAGTTTACCGAGTTGCAGGGAATCGTCGGCGGTCTGTATGCACGGGCGCAGGGGCTTAGCGCGGCTGCCGCCGATGCCATCTATGACCAATACAAACCGGTGTCGATGGAAGACTCGGTTCCGCGTACTGTTGAAGGCGCTGTGCTGGCGATGGCAGATAAGGCAGATACTATTGCCGGAATGTTTGGGCTGGGAATGGAGCCTACGGGTTCGAAAGATCCATTTGCTCTCAGACGTGCGGCGAATGGAATTGTGAAGGTTTTGGCCGAGACGACAGTGGCGTTGCCGCTGACGCTGACTGAGGTTGCAGCCGCAGCCTGCGGGCAGAATGAGGCCTTGACGGGCAAGGTTCGTGGATTCCTAGCGGAGCGATTGGAGTTCTATCTGAGGGAAGCCCGAGGGCAAGCCTACGATGTGGTGAAAGCGGTTCTGGCTGCGGGAGCTGATGATGTTCGCGATGCTGTAGCGCGGGCAGAAGCGGTGACGGCAGTACGCGGGTCCGATGATTTTGCCGCGGTTTCAGCGGCCTTCCGGCGCATGAAGAACATTCTGGCGCAGGCGGCGGAGAAGAGCATCGCTCCGGGGGCTCACGTAGAAGATGCTCTGCTGGCGGAGGCTTCGGAGAAGGCTTTGGCGCAGAGATCTTCGGAGCTGGCAGCGCGAGTAGCGTCTTTACGAGCAGAGAAGAACTACAAAGCTGCGCTCGAGTCGATCGCTACACTGCGTCCGCAGGTAGATGCCTTCTTCGACGGTGTGATGGTGATGGTGCCGGAGCCTGAGGTTCGAGCAAATCGTCTGGCTCTGCTCACGCAGGTGTTGGGAGATTTTTCGGGGATCGCGGATTTTTCAGAGATTGTGACGGCCGGATAGGTAAAAGTATTTCAAAGTCGTAGCTTGTATATTGGCCGCTCAGGAAAGATGTAACGCTTTACATCCAAAGGTTTTTGTCGTCTAGTTGGTACTGCGGTTAAACGTCCGGTCGATCGGAGTCATCCTTGACACACTTGTCTCGCGCTGCCACGTTGCTGATTGTGTTGTGCAGTCTCTCTCTCTATTCTTTTGCCGACGACATCCCTCATCTGGAAAAGAAGGATGGCCGCTTCGCGCTGATCGTCGATGGTCAACCATTCCTGATGCTCGGTGCTCAGATTAATAACTCAAGCTCGTGGGCGAGTGAGCTGCCAAAGGTCTGGCCGGCGCTTGAAGATATGCATGTCAACACCGTCGAAGCGCCTGTCTATTGGGAGACGATGGAGCCGGAGCCGGGCAAGTTCGATTTTGCAAACGTTGACCTTTTGGTGAATGGCGCGCGCGAGCATCATCTGCATCTGGTGTTGCTCTGGTTCGGCACATGGAAGAACGGTCAGGCGCATTATGTGCCGGAGTGGGTAAAGACTCAGCCTGAAAAGTATCCACGTGAGATAAGTTCCTACGGAAAGGTTCTCGATGTTCTGTCTCCTAATTCGGAGACCAATCTTGATGCGGATAAGACTGCATTCTCGGCATTGATGCGGCATATCAAAGAGATCGACTCTGCGCAGCACACGGTCATCATGATTCAGGTTGAAAATGAATCGGGATCGATAGGGTCTGTTCGTGACTTCTCACCTGCCGCTCAAAAGGACTTCAACGCGCAGGTTCCGTCCTCATTGGTGAATGCTCTCCATCTGACCTCGGGCACGTGGTCGAAGGTCTTTGGTGCGGATGCGGATGAACGCTTCGCTGCGTACTCGACTGCGCGGTATATCAATGAGGTAGCGCGTGCGGGCAAGGCCGAGTATTCGCTACCGATGTACTGCAATGTGTGGATAACCTATCCTGTTGCCGCGCTTGAAAATCGCGATCATCCAAGCCCTGGACAAGAGTATCCGAGCGGAGGTCCTCAGCAGGGCAATATTGGAATATGGAAGGCTGCGGCACCATCGATCGATATTCTCGCTCCGGATTTTTACTCCAACGATGTGGCGCTTTATCACAAGACGGTTGCTGCCTACCATCGCGATGACAACGCGCTCTTTATCCCCGAGACCGGCAGAGGACCGAACTTTGGAAAGTATTTCTTTTATGCGCTCGGTCATGGAGCGATTGGCTTTTCTCCCTTTGGCGTGGACTATACGGGGTGGTGGGGTACTGAGAAGGTGCCGGAGTCTATGTCCGAGAATTATTCGCTCGTAGGCCCCATGGATCGAGAGATCGCCAAGCTCAACTTCGACGGCAAGCTGCAGACCGCAGTCGAACAAAAAGGCGAGCCAAGACAGTCTCTTCATTTCGACGGAGTAGATGCAATTGTGTCATTCGGTTTTCCGCAGCGGGATGGTGAAGCACCGCCGGGAACTGCGGACGATCATGGTCGCGCGATTGTGGCGCAACTGGGACCATCGGAGTTTCTGGTGACAGGATTCGATGCGAGTGTCAGCTTCAAGGTAGCGGATGTGCCTGGGGCAGCAGCAAAGAATGAGCAGTTGGAGATTCTTCGCGCTGATGAAGGGCAATATGTCGATGGCACATGGCAGACTTCGCGCATATGGAATGGAGATCAGACAGACCGCGGATTGAACTTCAGGGGCCCAAAGCAATCGGTGATTCGCATTCGTCTGCACGTGCTTCCTCTTTATGACCAGAGCGTGCGAGAGAGATAACGGCTGAGGTTCAGTTAAAAGCGGTACAAAGAATATTGGAGAATTTTTATGTTGAGACGCGACTTCATTAAAACGACAGGCACACTTCTTGCCGCATCTACCCTTCCCAGTGCTGCGGCGCTCGCATCATCGACGGAGGATGGATCGACGCGATCTGTTATTTCGATCAACCGCAACTGGCGTTATCATCCCGCAAAGGTAGAAGGCGCACATGCTCCGGAGTTCGACGACTCATCGTTTGAGCGCGTCGTTGTGCCGCACACGAACGTTCGCCTTCCATGGCACAACTTCGATGATAAAGATTATGAATTCGTCTCCACTTATCGGCGACGCTTCAAGTATCCGGCGAACGCTAAAGGGAAGCGAGTCTTTGTTGATTTCGAAGGTGTGATGACTGCATCGACTGTTTGGATCAATGGCGTCGCTCTCGGCGAATACAAAGGCGGCTTTACGCCATTTTCCTTTGAGCTTACTCCGCATCTTCATACAGACGCAGAGAATGTGCTGGTCGTCCAGGTCGATTCAACAGAACGCGCCGATATCCCACCCTTTGGATACGAGATCGACTACATGACCTTCGGTGGCATCTATCGCGAGGTCTCGCTGCGAGTTGTTTCGCCGACGTACATCGACAATATATTTGCTCATCCCAAAGACGTTTTAGGCGACTCGCCCTCGCTCGATGTGGATTGCTTTCTTGCCGGTCCTCATCCTGAGGACGGGTTGGCGCTTGAGATTGAGCTGCGCGATGGCGATCAGGTTGTCGCCAAGCAAAGTCAGCTTGTGAAGAAATACGTACCGACGACGGACGCCGCTTCTCCGCTCGATCCAACGACCAGCGCGCCGGTATATGCGAGTGTGCAGACTACTTCAGATCCGGCATTGCACACAGTCTCCCTGGATCATCTTGGAAAGATACAGTTGTGGGATCTTGAGCGGCCCCATCTTTACAGCGTTCATGTGCGGCTCTTGCGTTCCGGGCAGGTGATCGACGAAGAATCGCGCCGCATTGGATTTCGCGAGGCTACGTTCACCGATCACGGCTTCTCATTAAATGGAAAGATCATTAAATTGCGTGGTCTCGATCGGCACCAGACATTTCCCTTTGTTGGTCAGGCGATGCCTGCGCGTGTTCAGCGTAAAGATGCTGAGATTCTGCGCCAGGGGATGCACTGCAATATCGTTCGCACCTCGCATTATCCGCAGTCTCGACACTTTCTGGATCGCTGCGATGAGATCGGGCTTCTTGTTCTCGAAGAGATTCCCGGATGGCAGCACATCGGACCGGAGCCATGGAAGCAGATCTCTATCGACAATGTCGGCAGGATGATTCGTCGTGACTGGAACCACCCTTCCATCATCTTATGGGGCGTACGCATTAACGAGTCCAAGGACGATCACAGCTTCTATACACGAACCAATGCGTTGGCGCACGCTCTCGATAAGACACGACAGACTGGCGGCATCCGCTACTTTCAGGAATCGGAGTTCCTTGAAGATGTCTTTACAATGAATGACTTCGGTTTCCCATTGAAGAAGCCGAATCACCCCAGATATCTCAACACTGAATTTGTAGGTCATACGTTTCCTACAAAGACGACCGATGACGACGAGCGCCAGCGCGAGCATACGCTGCGTCATGCACGCATCCACAATCAGCTTGCATCGGACCCGCAGTATGCGGGCGGTATCGGCTGGTGTGCCTTTGACTACAACACGCATTCCAACTTCGGAGCGGGCGACCGAATCTGCTACCACGGCGTTGCTGATATGTTTCGCGAGCCGAAGCCGGCAGCGGGCTTCTATAAATCACAGTGCGACCCTGCGGAGGAGATTGTTCTGGAGCCTGCATTCCATTGGGCAAAGAGCGATGAATCGGTCGGCTTCTCGAAGGCTGTTGTCTGTTCGAACTGCGATCATCTGAAGTTCTATCTTCGTGAGCGCAGCCTTGAGAGCAATCCGTGGACGTTGTTTGCGGAGCTTGATCCTGATAAAGAAGAGTTCGGAAATCTGGTTTATGCTCCGTTCATTCTTGAGCTTTCAGCAATAGACAGGAAGCAGTTTGAATTTGCCTGGGGAGATCTCCGGATCGACGGATATCTGAAAGGGAAGAAGGTCATCTCCAAATCGCTGTCCGGGCTTGGGGTCGATCGTCAATTCCATCTATTGCCAGACGACACAACTCTTGCAGCCGATGGAGCTGATACCACTCGTGTAGTGCTTCGAGTGACGGATGAATTCGGTGCGGTGCGCACTTATGCCAATGATCCGATTATCTTCACGCTGGAAGGACCTGCAGAGCTTCTCGGAGATAATCCGTTTGCGCTGATCGGTGGAACCGGTGCGGTCTGGATTCGTGCAAAAGAGACGGCGGGTACAGTGAAGTTAACGGCAAAGCATCCGCGACTCGGATCGCAGACAGTCGAATTTAATTTGACGGCTGCTCCTTCCGAATTGATTTAGCGGGTGCTTTTTATAACTGGCCCAGTGGATTGGCGCAGGATTAGTGTTGGTTGAACATCATAATCCTCGCCAATCGGAGGCTTCTTCGTCTTTGCCTGTGAGGATTGGTAGAGCGCTCGAAAGGCCGCGGTTGCAATCTCGATGCGCGGTAGACGAAGGGTCGTCAACGAAGGCTGTGTATAGGCGCTTAGCTGAATATCGTCGTACCCGACGATCGAGATTTCTTCGGGAATGCGCAATCCACGCTCATGAATTGCTCCCATCGCGCCAATCGCTGTCAGATCGTTAGATGCTACGATCGCTGTCGGCTTTGCGCCGGAGTTAAGTATCCGAAGCATCGCTTCGTGACCACCGTCGGCGCGATGGTTGGCCTCTTGAATCAAGGCCGAATCGCGTTTTAGTCCGTGCCTTTCGAGGCTCTTAAGGAATGCCTGGAAGCGGGTGCGAGCTGAAAACAGATCGAGCGGGCCGCTGATAAATGCGATCTTGCGGTGTCCCAGCTCTACCAGGTGATCCATCGCCATGGCTACGCCGGCGGCATGGTCGACTCGGACACGGCTTACACCAGGCCCCAGTGCTCCCACATCCATAAAAACCAGCGGAATATTTCGATGGCTGAAGACTTTGATCAAGCGATCTTCCATCTCGGAGGTCATGATGGCAACGCCATCAACTTTGCGCTGCATCATGCGTGTGACACAACTCTCCATACGCGCGGGATCGTAATTAGTATTGGCGACGAGCACCTCCTGTCCATGCTCGACCGCAATATCTTCAAAAGATTTCACCAACTCCGGAAAGAATGGATTTGTGATGTCGGAGATGATTAGGCCATAGAGGCTGCTGCGTCCGGAGCCAAGCGAACGAGCGTTGGTATCGGGATAAAACTGAAGCGCCTCAACGGCGCGTCGAACTCGCTCTGCAGTCTTGGGGGTTACCTTGTCGGAGCCATTGATGGTTCGCGACACAGTGGCAGTGGAAACCCCGGCTCTTCGGGCGACAGCTTTAATATTCATGTCGGTAATCCCATTCTAGGTTGCCGAGGTGTCTCCCCGGTGATCTCGGATGTCCTGAGCAGTGTTCTTAAACGTTCTAAATAAATAAGTTACAATTAAATTCTCTCTTCTGAAAAGATTGGCTCAAACTAGCAAGTTATTTTGGCACATAAGACAGGCTGGCTCGACTAATTTCATTCGCTATTTCAGCGCAAACAATAGAAACAGTTTCTGCCTTTATTGTTAACCTTTTAGTGATCTAGGGATCGCAGAGAGGTCGCGCAGACATTTAGAGTCTTCACGCTCCTTCTTAAAAACCGCAACTCTTTTTGACAACGCTCAATTCCTTCCGACAAGAGTGATCTAGATCAGGGAATTGCTCCATTTAAATAAAAAGCTTGACTGAGGTACTACTGATCAGGCTTAATAACTAGCGCATTCGTAGACCCGTCAAAGACAAACGTTTGTCTTTGGCCGTGACGGTTATACCAACGAGTCGACGAGCGTACAGAACACAGCTGCAGCATCATTTTTTGGAGGCACTACGATGAAATTCAGATGGCAAGCGCTGATGCTTACCGTTGTCATGCTAGGAGCGGGATACGTCGGAATGGGGTTTGCGCAGAACACCAATTCGGGCGATCTCCGCGGGACGGTGACGGACACAACCGGAGCTTTGATTCCGGGGGTGACCGTAACAGTCGTCAATAACAATACAGGCGTGGTCAAAACGCTGACGACCAATAGCGATGGGTTGTACGATACAGCCTCGATTGTTGCGGGCAACTACAAGATCACGTTTGTGAAGGATGGCTTCACGAAGCTCGAGCGGTCATCTATTACGGTGTTGGTTGGAACGACGACGGTCAATGCTGCGTTGACTATAGGCTCAGTGACCGATCAGGTCGTCGTCAATACCGACGTGCCGTTGCTGAACACAGACAATGGAGAACAGACCACAACTCTAGAAGCCAAGACGATGTCGCAGCTCCCGCAGGTCGGACAGGATTGGCAGAACTTTACCATCTTGTTGCCCGGAGCCACCGGCGCACCGGGCGGTTCGCAGGGTGCCGCGAACCCCGGCCAGGAAGTTTCGGTAAACGGAAACCTGCCGTATAGCACGGTACTTGCAGACGGTGCATCAACAACATTGCCATCCAGCGCCAACTCTGACGTTTCCACGCTGGAGACCGTGCAGGAGCTTCAGGTCAGCACCTCGGCTTTCTCTGCTCAGTACGGAATCGGCGGCATCCTCTTCAACCAGATCAGCAAGGGCGGCACGAACAGCTTCCATGGTTCGCTCTATGAGTATTTTCAAAATACTGCGCTGAACGCAGCTGATTATGCTTTTGGAAGCACCAACGCGAAGGTTGCGATTCAGCACTATAACAACTTTGGTGGTTCTGTCGGTGGACCCATCTTCAAGAACAAGATGTTCTTCTACTTTAACTACGACAAGATTCTTCAGCATGGCGGCTCAGCAAACGGGTTCGAAACAGTCCCGACGGCGGCGATGTTAGGCGGAGATTTTACTGGGCAGAACGTAATTTACGATCCAGCGACCACGACGGTGGTTAACGGCGTTGTGCATCGCACTTCTTTTGCGGATGAGTATGGAAACGGCAATGTAATTCCGGCCAGTCGAATCGATCCGGTTGCCAAAGCCATTCAGGCCTTCTATCCGAAGCCGAATACACCTGGAAAGATTGTGAACGGAATCGCTCAAAACAACTTCTTCTATAACGTTCCCGGTTCCAATCCATATACCAAATACTTTGGCCGTCTGGATTACGACATCACTCCTAATAATCGGCTCACGGTGTCTGAGACCGAGGGTGACAACCCGCAATATGGTTACGCCCAGGGCATCTGTCCTATCAACTGCGGAACCGAGGACGTTAGCAGGAACAATGCTCAGATCAGCGATGTCTGGACCGTTTCGTCTCATCTAACCAACGAAGCCAGAATCGGCTATACCAATCAGCTCAACTTTTTTGTGCCTGCAACTCTCAATCAGGGTTTCCCCGGAAAACTTGGATGGCAATTCGCCAAAGCGGATAACTTTCCCACGGTTAATATCACTGGTTACTATTCGCTCGCTTCTGCAACCAATGCCGTTTACAAAGAGCATGCCTACGACCCATCCGATGTCGTGACATTGATTCTCGGTAAGCACATCCTGCACTTTGGAGGTGAGTTTCTGTTCTTCAGAGACAACTCCACGGCTTGGGGTAATGTCAATGCTGGAACGATGGGCTACACCGGAGCATATACCGAATCAACCCAAGGAAATAGCGCAACGGGTCTTGCTTATGCCGACTTCCTGCTTGGCCAAACACAAAACTGGAGCGCACAGGTTACGCCAGAATACGGTGGCAGAATGCGCCTTCCACAGATGTTCGTGCAGGATGACTACAAGATCCTTCCGAATGTGACTGTAAATCTGGGACTGCGTTATCAAATCCAGTCGGGATGGGGAGAAGTCAAAGGCAACATGAGGGTCTTTGATCCAACCGTACAAAACCCCGCAACAGGTACGCTGGGTGCCATGTGGTATGGGTCAACCCATGCAAATGGACGCACAACTCTTCAGGCTCCTGTCTACACCACACTCCTTCCACGCGTTGGATTTTCATGGCAGGTTCATCCGAATACAACATTGCGCGGCGGATTCGGGCTCTATGCCTATAACTGGAGTCTTGATACCTATGGCGGAGGAATGGGATCAGCCTTCGGTAGCCAGGGCAACGACACCGACCAGACCAATGGTGTTACATCGGTTGTACAGCTCTCCGGAAGTGGCGCAAATCTTCCGTATCTTACGGCCTCGACGGACCCGAGTGCCTTCAATGGTCAGGGCGTAACCTATAACCAATACCACACCTCTGTCGGCGGATCTTACCAATGGAACCTGAGCGCGCAGCAGGAGTTAGGTACAGATACGGTGGCTTCACTTACCTATATCGGCAACCATGGCCACAATCTGCCATTCCCTGTTGATATCAATCAGGTTCCCGAAGCCAAGCTATCCCCGAACGACCAGCAGTTCCGTCCTCATCCGCAATATACAAATATCAGCGGTAGCACGAATAACGCGATCTCGAACTACAACGCACTTCAGGCTGCAGTTCAGAAACGCTTTACGAGTGGGTTGAACTTTAACTTTAGCTATACGTGGTCTCACTTTCTGGATGAGATGGATTCATCTGGTTGGGGAAGCCGCGCGGGTTCGCAGGCATATCAGAATTCTTACAATCCTGAGGCCAATTACGGGAACTCGAACTTCGATGTACGAAATGCATTGAAGGGCAGCGTTGTCTATCAACTGCCCTTTGGTAGAGGTAGAAAGTTCCTGAACAACAACTGGGCGATGGATGAAGCACTGGGCGGCTGGCAGGCTTCGGGCACTGTGGTAGCTCAGAGCGGTCAACCATTCACTGTGACAATGAATACAGATAACTCGTACAGCCTCGGTGGCTCAGCATCGAATGGAAGTAAGTGGTATCCCAATGTTATTGGGAACCCTCGTATCTCCAATCATGGCGCTAATCACGGAACTGGCCAGTGGTTCAACGAGGCGGCGTTTGCACAACCGACTCCGGGAACCTTCGGTAACTCCGGCCGAAATAGTCTTACCGGCCCTGGCCTGACAAACGTCAACTTCTCGCTGGGTAAGTCGTTTGCGATATGGGAACAGGTGCATTTGCAGATTCGTGCAGATGCTAACAATGTGCTCAATCATCCCAGCTTTAAGTTGCCGAACTCTGCACTCACTGTATGCTCCGATACGACGAGCGCCGGCTGCACAAATGCATCTGCAGGTGCAGTCGCTACAGGCAGTTCAACAATTACAGGAGTCACGATCGGTGGCCGCACCATGCAGTTAGGGGCGCGACTGACCTTCTGATACACTCCGTTGGGATGGCGGGAATCTCCGCCATCCCAATGTCTTTTAATCGGACGACCTATTGGAAAGGTCAAACGGTCTTGCAATGAAGGTGTTTTGTCTTCTTTTTTTATTGAGCCTCGGTGGAGTTGGCTCAGGGGTAGCGCAATCTGCGAATACTTCAACAGCAAAGCAGGTTCAGGCTCATGAACAAAGAGCACATGAGCTTTTGAGTCAGAAGAATCCGGCGCTCGCGGCGAAGGAGTTTGCAGCGGTTGTTGCGCTGGATCCGAACAATATTGATGCGCAAGCAAATTTAGGCGTACTCCTTTTTTTTCAAAAAGATTATGCCCAAGCTGAGCCGCATCTTCGCAAAGCGGTTGAGCAGCAGCCGGAGCTGACTAAGATTCGAGCACTCCTCGGCATGTGTGAGAGAAATCTTGGTGAGAACGATCTCGCGCGCACCGATCTACAGGCGGTCGTCGATCAGCTCAAAGAGCCAAGTGTGCGGCTAGAGGCTGGATTGGAGCTGATTGAGCTATACACTGCAGCACAGGAGCTTCCTAAGGCAGCAGCAGTCGTCGAAGTCTTGCGCGCCGGCGCACCGACTGATCCGCGAATCCTCTATGCGGCTTACCGCATCTATTCCGATCTGTCAGGCGAAGCGCTTCTGGATCTGTCGGTGGCCGCACCGAACTCCGGGCAAATGCATCAGGCGATGGCACATGAACTCAATCGCATAGGAAACACCTCCGGTGTGATCGCCGATCTTCGCAAGGCAATTGCAATTGACCCAACCCTGCCGGGAATTCATTTTGAATTGGCAGAGGCGCTCCGTGCATCCTCCGATCTGAAGCTTCGCGCAGAAGCAGAGCAGGAGTACAAGCTGGCTGTAGCAGCGAATAGCCGGGACGAAAAGGCGATATCGCGGCTTGGCGACATTGCTGTTGAAAAAGATGACTTCGACGGCGCAACAACATATTACAAACGTGCCCTTGCACTGGTGCCGGGAGATGCGGATGCAACTCTAGGGTTGGCCCATGTCTATATCGAGAAGGATCAATCTGCTGCAGCACTGCCGCTGTTGGAGCCTCTGGTTGCTGCCGACCCCACCAATGTCCTCGCCCACTATCGATTGAGTACGGCTTATCGCAAGTTGAAACGGCCAGCTGACGCGAAGCGTGAGATGGATGCCTATCAAAAGTACAAAGGCATTAAAGAAAAGCTGGGAGCGGTTTATAAAGATATGCGTCTTGAAAATCCTCAGGATGAGCCGGATAAGTAGATGCATTCAGTGCTGCACAAGATACGAACCTGGAAAC
Organism: Edaphobacter dinghuensis; assembly: GCF_014640335.1. Taxonomy (NCBI): domain Bacteria; kingdom Pseudomonadati; phylum Acidobacteriota; class Terriglobia; order Terriglobales; family Acidobacteriaceae; genus Edaphobacter; species Edaphobacter dinghuensis. The sequence goes on from NZ_BMGT01000003.1 coordinate 176,321, forward strand.
CGCATAGGGCAACTCTTCCATCATGCCTTGTGAAACTAATCTGTCCTCTTGGCCTGATCTTTTGTGTGGGGTTCATTCAAGCGCAGGCAAAGGCAGTATCGAGCTCTGCGAAGCCGAACCTCTCCGAGGAGCATTCCGCTAATAATGAGCGTGTGCCGCAATTAGTGGATATAACGGCTTCAACTGGTATCCACTTCGAACACCTCTCCAGCCCCGAGCAGAAGTACATCGTTGAGTCGATGAGCGGCGGAGTTGCCTTGCTTGATTATGACGGCGATGGCTGGCTCGATATCTACTTCACCAACGCTCCTAGCGTATCTATGGCACTGGCCGGAAAAAAAGCAAGGAGTGCGCTCTTCCATAACAACCATGACGGAACGTTTACGGATGTTACGGAGAAGGCCGGTGTCGGTTATCCGTGCTGGGCAATGGGCGCTGCCGTGGGTGACTATAACAACGATGGCCGGCCCGATCTAATCGTTAGCTGCTTCGGTGGTGTGGTTCTCTATCGCAACAATGGCGACGGCACGTTTACCGATGTCACCAAGGCAGCGGGACTCGACAAAGACACAGGCTGGGCTACCGGTGTTACCTTTGGCGATTATGACGGCGATGGAAACTCCGATTTATTTGTGCCGCACTATGTAGATTTGGACATGAACGATCTGCCGAAGTTCGGATCGAGCAAGACCTGCCAATATCACGGGGTGGCCGTTCAATGCGGGCCGCGTGGACTCAAGGGATCTCCCGATACCCTGTACCACAATAACGGAGATGGCACTTTTACTGAGGTTGCTAAACAGGCCGGGGTCGATGATCCGAATCATTTCTTTGGACTTGGCGCGGTCTGGTCTGATTTTGACAATGACGGGAAACTTGATCTCTTTGTTGGAAATGATGGCGAGCCAAACTATCTTTACCACAATGAAGGCAATGGGCACTTTAAGGAGATGGCCTACGACGCTGGCGTTGCTGTGAGCGAAGATGGAACGGAACAGGCAAATATGGGCCTTGCGCTAGGTGATTACCTGAATGTTGGCCGCATAAGTCTGGTCGTAACGCACTTCAGCGACGAATATGCCGCGATGTTTCGTAACGATGGCGGAATGACCTTCTCCGATGTTTCGCGTGCGTCTGGGATCTCACGTTCGAGTTCGCCCTACGTCGGTTGGGGCGATGCTTTTCTGGATCTCGATAACTCCGGTTGGAAAGACCTGATTTTAGTGAACGGACATGTTTATCCGCAGGTTGACAGCGTGAAGATGGGAACGAGATATAAGGAGCCCAAACTTGTCTTCAAGAATCAGCACGACGGTACATTCAAAGACGTAAGTGAAGAGTCGGGCGAGGCCGTGCGCGAGCTTCAGGTCAGCCGAGGGCTTGCAGTCGGAGACCTATTCAATACCGGCAAGCTCGATGTCGTGGTGGAGAATTTAACTGGCAGTCCCATGATTCTCGCAGCCAAAAGCAATCCAGCGAATCACTGGGTAAGTTTCGATCTGGAAGGAAGCCCCAAAAACCGATTAGCTCTGAACGCCCGGGTTTGGGTGACGATCGGTAAGCAGCGGCAGATGGATGAGGTCCGAAGCGGTGGCAGCTATCTGTCTCAGAACGATCTTCGACTACACTTCGGATTGGGTGACGCGGCTCGAATCGATAAGGTCGAGGTGCAGTGGCCCAATGGTGAGCGACAGTCTTTTGAGAATATTGTCGGCGATCACTTCTATCATCTGAAGCAGGGTGGCACTCTCATCCCAGTGCCGCAGACGCGATAAGCTCGGCTATTCCATAAACGCCAACAAGATCAGTTTGCAGCGTCGGCGCGTTTTTTAGACGGTTTAGAGGCCCGAGCTGTCGATTCACGAATAATGAGCTCTGGGTCAACTCGAATCAGCTCCGGTGTAACTTCGTCCGCAAGTTTCTTCAGCAGCATGCGGGCGGCAGTGCTGCCCATCTTCTGCAGCGGCTGGCGAATGGTGGTAAGGCTTGGAACCTGATATTGAGCAGACTGGATATCGTCGAATCCCAGAACCGAGACATCTGTCGGAACACGAAGTCCACCTTCATGCAGCGCGCGTATGGTTCCCATGGCCGATACGTCGTTGAAACAAAGAACCGCTGTAAAAGGCCGTCGACTCTGGATAAGATGGCGAATGCCCGGGTAACTGATCTCGGGCGAATGAGAATCTTTTTCGAGATGAATTGTCAGGTCGTCGCTTACTGCCAGTCCGAGCTCTCGTGCTACATGCATCGTTGCGGCCCAGCGGGTATCGGAGTCGGAGCTGAAGGGCTGCCCCTGCATGAATGCTATCTTGCGGTGCCCAAGCTGGTGGAGATGTCGCAGCGCGAGCTCCGCAGCTCTCTCGTGATTCAAGATCACGTTAGTCACCCCGGACAACTCCGTATGTCCGGCCACAAGAACGGTGGGTAATGGTAGCAAGGCATCTTCTGGCAGATGCGTATCAATCGCCAGAATGCCGTCGACACCGCGCGACCGCAACAACTCAGGATAGGTCGAGACCAGTTCTTTTTTGTGTCGGTGGTGGACGGTGAAGTAGAAGAACCCCTCTCGCATCAGAAGATCGCCAACGCCGCTGAGCACTTGGGAGTGGTATCCCTCGCCCAACTCCGGCAGCAGCACACCGATGGTCTGCATACGTTTTCCCTGCAGGGTGCGCGCAATCATGCTGGGTTGGTAGTTGAACTTAGCTGCCGCAGCTTTGACGCGTTGCCGGGTGGCCTCGGGGATGGATCTGCCGGGTGCATCGTTCAGGACAAACGATATGGTCGAGGGGCTGAGTCCAAGATATTCCGCCAGCATTTTGAGGCTGGCGGGGCGTGCTGTACGTGGAGCGTGCGCGGACTGTTTTGACATAGACGATTAGCTGGCAGAGTTCTCTCGCGTAAAGAAATGGCCTGATTAGAGAGTATCAACAGGACGTTGAGCAGTCATACAAAAATCGATTCGGCAGCCAAAGCCAATATTCTGAGCAAAGAGAACCGAGAAGTTAATTTCGTGTTGGACAATGGACAAACGTTTGTCTAAACTTATCCAGCTACAAGATCAACTGGATTTCAGGGTAGGACGTCAATGACAGGACTTTAAGTCCATGATCGCTCAACGTACCCGCCCAGGAAAGAAACCGCTTCAGGAGTTGCCAATGACACATCGTTTTATTTCGCGAGCCTTCATTCATCAATTTGTTGTGGGTGGCTTGTCGCTCGCTCTGCTCGGTGGGTTGTGCCCACACAAGCTATTGGCGCAGGTGCATCCGATGGCCAGGAGCCAGCATACCCAAAGCGCTGAAGACACGAAAATGGCTCGCTTTGTAGATGATCTCCTGCGCAAGATGACGCTTGAAGAGAAGATTGGGCAGATGAGCCAGATTGCGCTCAATCAGCCGCAGGACGTCTCGCCGGACCAGCGCATCCTTAACGGTCAGGTGGGCTCATTTCTCTTTCTCACCGACGCTAACGAAATCAATCGCCTTCAGCATATTGCTGTCGATCGCAGCCGACTCCATATTCCCCTCATCTTCGGATTCGACGTCATCCACGGATTTCGCACGATCTATCCTGTTCCGCTGGCTCTCGCGGCTTCCTGGGATCCGGAGATGGTCGAGCACGTTCAAAGCATGGCTGCCAAAGAGGCCAGCGCCGTAGGCGTCAATTGGACCTTCGCTCCTATGGTCGATATTGCGCGCGATCCACGCTGGGGCCGCATCATGGAAGGTGCGGGCGAAGATCCATACCTTGGCTCCAAGATGGCGGCAGCTCAGGTTCGCGGCTTTCAGGGAGATCGCCTTGGAGCCCCAGATCATATTCTTGCCTGCGTAAAGCACTTCGCAGGGTATGGAGCTGCGGTAGGCGGCCGCGATTACGACTCGTCCGATATCTCGGATGAACAACTCTGGAACGTCTACTTTCCTCCGTTTGAGGCTGCGGTACGCGCAGGCTCCGGATCTTTAATGCCGGCCTACATGGACTTGAACGGAGTTCCGGCCGCAGGCAACAAGTTTTTATTGCAAGAGGTCCTTCGCGATAAATGGAAGTTCAATGGCTTTGTAGTCAGTGATTGGGATGCAGTTTTCAATCTGACCACGCATGGGTTTGCCTCCGGCCCCGAGGATGCAGCGGCTCGCGCCGTAAACGCCGGTGTCGACATGGAGATGACAGGCCACGTTTATCGCGACAATCTCGCTGCTGCGATCAAAGATGGCTTGGTCAAAGAATCGACCATCGACGAATCAGTGCGGCGCATTCTGACCACCAAGTATCGCCTTGGCCTCTTCAGCCATCCTTACGTCGATCCATCGAAGGCATCCGCACAACTTGTCTCGCCGGAACAACGCCACTCTGCCAGAGTTGCTGCTGAGCGAACTGCTGTCCTGCTGCGTAACGAAGACCACTTACTCCCTCTCAGCAAGTCGCTGAAATCGATCGCAGTCATCGGGCCGCTTGCCGATTCAAAGCCGGACATCATGGGCTCATGGAGTCTGGCCGGGCATCCTGCCGATGCAGTGACTGTACTCGAAGGGATTCGCAAACGCTTCGGCGCAGATACAACCGTGTCCTGGGCAAAGGGAGTTGAGATTGCGCGCGGTCAGCCCTCTATCTTCGACAGCCAGTTTCCCAGCCCACAGCCTACGCTGAAGACAGATGCGGAGCGCGATGCGGAGTTTGCGCACGCGATCGATCTCGTCAACAAATCTGAGGTCACCGTGATGGTTCTTGGAGAGGCGCAGAACATGAGCGGCGAGCGTGCTTCCCGGTCCACACTTACACTTCCCGGCAAGCAGCAGCAGCTCCTCGAAGCTGCGGTGGCAACCGGCAAGCCTGTAGTCTTGGTGCTTCTCAATGGAAGGCCGCTTAACATTACATGGGCGTCTCAGCATGTGCCTGCCATCCTTGATGCATGGTATCCAGGCACAGAAGGCGGCAATGCAATCGCCGATCTGCTCTTCGGCGATGCAAATCCCGGAGGTAAGCTGCCAGTAAGTTGGCCGCGCAGCGTAGGGCAGGTTCCTATCTTTTATGCGCGCAATCTGACTCAGATTCCCAATGACCCCGATACACGCTATTGGGATGGATCCAGTGCTCCTCTCTACCCATTCGGCTATGGACTCAGTTACACCAGCTTTAATTTGGATGGCCTCAAGCTGGCCTCTTCTTCTGTAAAGTCCGGCTCCTCGCTGACAGTTTCAGTGGATGTACAAAATACCGGATCGATGACAGGTGATGAGGTCGTGCAGTTTTATACTCATCAGCGTTCTGGCAGCGCTTCCCGTCCCGTGCGTGAATTGAAGGGCTTTCGGCGCATAACGCTTAAGCCTGGCGAGAAGCAGACTGTTGTGCTGCAACTCGACACGCGCGATCTTGGTTTCTGGAGCTCGCAGACACATCACTGGGCGATCGAGCCTGGTCTCTTCGATCTTTGGGTAGGAACCAGCTCAGCCGCCACCGACCACGCTACCTTCACCGTTTTGCCTTAGCAAGAACAAGAAGAGGAACTCATGACGACTCGTCGAATATTGTGTATCGCTGCTCTTCTCTTTTGTCTGTTGTCGTTCAATTCTTTTGCGCAGTTCGCGCATACGCAGCAAAAGCAGATTGTTGATGCGAATGGTAAGCCGTTCCTTATTCGCGGAACAAACCTTGGCAACTGGTTTATGCCCGAAGGATACATGTGGGACTTCGATGGCGGTCCACAGTCGGCTCGCGAGATTGAAGCTCTTGTGACGGAGCTCCTCGGACCGGACAAGGCAACAGACTTCTGGCATCAATATCGGGAAGACTACATCACACGGCAGGACATTCACCTGCTGCACGAATCTGGGTTTAATACCATTCGCATCCCGATCCACTACAAGTTTTTCGAGACAAATAATTCAGAGGGCTTCGCTCTGCTCGATCGTGTCATTCAATGGAGTCACGAGGAAGGGCTATACGTCATCATCGATATGCACGCTGCTCCGGGTGGACAGACTGGGGCAAATATCGACGATAGTTACGGCTATCCCTGGCTATACGATAGCCCGCGTGAACAGGCTCACCTGATCGCAGTCTGGCAACGAATCGCCGCTCACTATAAAGACAATCCAACTGTGCTTGGCTACGATCTGCTGAACGAGCCAATCCCGCACTACCCCAGCCTTGCACCGCTCAATGCCAAGCTTGAGCCGGTTTACAAAAAACTAACGGCTGCTGTTCGCCAGGTCGATACCCATCACATTCTCTTTCTTGGTGGAGCGCAGTGGGACGGCAACTTCTCGGTCTTCCATCAACCATTCGACAACAACACTGCTTACACCTTTCATAAGTACTGGTCCAAGACGGACGTTTCAGTGATTCAGCAATATCTCGATTTTCGTGATCGCTACAACGTTCCTATCTGGATGGGTGAATCTGGAGAAAATACTGACGAGTGGATCACCCAGTTCGTCGATCTGCTCAATAAAAACGACATCGGCTGGACCTTCTGGCCTTATAAGAAGATGTCGAAGACCTCTGCTGTTGTGACGATCACGCCTCCAGATGGATGGGATAAGATCGTTGCCTTTGCCAAGCTGCCGCGAGGCACAGGACAGGTGGAAGAACGACTCAAGGCAAGGCCCGATCAAGAGACGATCAACCGCGCCTTTGCAGGCCTGCTCGAAAATATCAAGCTAAAAAACTGCCATGTTAACCCAGGCTATCTAAAGGCGCTTGGGATGAAGCCCGTATCAGCAAACTGAAAATTTACAACACCGTTGAGAGAACGGATTGCTCAGGAGAGAAGATGAATTTCAGAATTAGTAGTTATCTGCTGCTCGCTGCCTCGATACTTACTTCGCAAGCAATGTGTGCGCAAAAAAAAGCTACCTATTGGCTGACGACTCCCGATAGATCATCTCTCTTGCAGTTACAAAAGACGCCGCTGGATTTTGCCAAACCCTCAGGGAGCAACCCGACCATCAATGTAGATGACAAGCAAACATTTCAGACGATGGATGGATTCGGCTTTGCATTGACGGGCGGTAGTGCTCAGCTAATCATGCAGATGGATCCTGCAAAACGTGCTGCATTGCTTCACGAACTCTTCACCGACAATGACAATAACATCGGCGTCAGCTACCTGCGAGTCAGCATTGGATCGTCTGACATGAACGCTTATGTCTTTTCCTACGACGATCTTCCGGAGGGCCAGACCGATCCAGAGATGGCCAAGTTCGATCTCGGCCTCGATCGCAAAGATGTTATTCCGGTGCTAAAGCAAATTCTGGCAATCAATCCGAAGATAAAGATATTAGGATCGCCCTGGTCCGCTCCACTATGGATGAAGATGACAGGCAAAGCAAAGGGGGGTGTCCTGAAACCAGAATACTTCGCAGCCTACGCCACTTATTTTGTTAAATACATTGAGGGGATGAAGGCGGAAGGCATTCCTATCGATGCCATCACCATTCAGAATGAGCCGCTGAACGAGAAGAACACGCCCAGCATGGTGATGCTTGCCCCCGAAGAAGCTGACTTCATCGAAAACGATTTGGGGCCGGCCTTTGCCAAAGCTGGAATCAAAACCAAAATTGTTCTATACGACCACAACCTCGATCATCCCGCTTATCCGCGCTCCATCTTGAAGGATCCCGCCGCGAATAAGTATGTCGATGGCACTGGATTTCACCTCTATGGCGGTACGGTCGATGCAATGACTCAGGTTCATAATGCATTTCCTGACAAGAACATGTATTTCACCGAGCAGTCGGTGACGGATCATGGCGGTAGCGATCAACTCAACATAGCTCGCCCTGTAGCGGGAATCGTCATCGGCGTCGCCCGTAACTGGAGCAAGAATGTATTGCTCTGGAACCTTGCTGCCGACCCTCAATTCGGTCCGCATACCAACGATGGCGGATGCACTGGCTGCCAGGGCGCACTCACCATCGATGGTAGTAAGGTCACCCGCAACCTTGCGTTTTACACAATTGCCCATGCATCCAAGTTCGTTCCGGCTGGATCTGTTCGTATCGGATCGAATGACATCGATAACCTTCCGAATGTTGCCTTCAAGACTCCCGAAGGGAAAGAAGTACTTATCGTTGCAAATCCCAACGATTCATCTCAGACGTTCAATGTCAGTTATCACAAAAAGGCATTTACTTCTGTCCTGGGAGCGGGAGACGTTGCAACTTATATCTGGTAACGATCTGAAATAAGAAGGCGACCATGACGCTTAGGCAACTTCGATGCATAACGGCTAGTGTTGCATTTTTATTGAGTGCAGTTCCTCTGTGGGGAGCTTCGTATTACACGCTACGTCCTGACGATCCTAAGGCTGTCTATCTGGTCAAAGGCGATCAAGGTGTGCATGGTGATGGCATCGCCGACGATAGCGATGCCATTCAGCAGGCCATCGATAAAGTACAAGAGTCAACGGTGCAGGGAATAGTCTTTATTCCCGAAGGGCGTTACCGCATTAGCAAAACAATCCTCGTCTGGCCCGGTATCCGCTTGATCGGCTATGGCGCAAAGCGTCCTGTCTTTGTACTCGGAAAAGATACACCTGGATTTCAGAAGGGAATCGGTTATATGGTTCTCTTCACGGGTGGCCGCCCGGATGCAGCCCATCGCAGACCCCGCCGTGGTGAGCCTCTGGCGGGAATTGTGCCACCCAACGATTCGATCTCAGATGCTAATCCTGGAACGTTTTATTCCGCGATGAGCAACATTGATTTTGAAATTCAAGATGGCAACCCAGCGGCTATCGGCATTCGTTTTCATGTAGCGCAGCACTGCTATCTGGCACACATGGACTTTCACATCGGTTCCGGCATGGCCGCATTGCATGACATAGGCAATGAGGCCGAGGACCTGCACTTTTATGGCGGCCAGTACGGCATTATGACTCGCAAACCATCTCCCGGATGGCAATTCACGCTTCTCGACTCCACATTCGAGGGACAGGCTCGCGCCGCAATCAAGGAGCATGAAGCCGGACTTACATTAGTTCGCGATCATTTTAAAGATGTACCCACAGCAATATCCATCGATCCAGGTTACTCCGATGAGCTATGGGTAAAGGATGCGCGGTTCGAAGATATCAGCGGCCCTGCTGTCATTATTAGTAATGAGCTCAATGCGCACACTGAAATCAATCTGGAAAATATAATCTGCCGCAATGTTCCTTTCTTCGCTCAGTTTCGCGAGAGCGGCAAAAGGATAAACGGAACCGGAGATATCTACCAGGTAAGCCATTTCACTCATGGCTTAACGTTTGCAGTAGATAACGCTACTCCAACGATCCAGACAACGAATGATGCTCATACACTGAACTCACTTCCTGCTACGGTTCCGTCTGACATTCCGCCTGTCCCTGCGATGAATACTTGGGTCAACATACGCACGCTCGGAGCGAAAGGTGATGGCATAAGCGACGACACGGCCGTCATCAAGAAGGCGATTGCCGAGCATCGCACGCTCTATTTTCCATCGGGACACTATATTGTCACCGACACAATTACTCTGAAGCCCGATACGGTTGTGATCGGCCTTAATCCCAGCACAACACAAATCGATCTACCCGACTCTACACCGGCATTTCAAGGTCCCGGTTCACCGAAGCCACTGCTGGAGACACCTCATGGCGGAACGAACATCGTCACCGGCATAGGGCTCTATACCAACGGAATCAATAGCAGGGCCGTCGGCGCAAAGTGGATGGCTGGAACTAATTCACTAATGGACGATGTTCGCTTTCTAGGTGGCCACGGAACAAACTATCCCGGAGTTTCTTTTTCCACGATCTACAACAACACCCATACCGCCGACTCTGATGCACGTCGCAAATGGGATAGCCAGTATTCGAGCCTATGGATCACCGACGGAGGTGGCGGTACCTTCGCCGATATATGGACTCCGAGTACCTTCGCGCAGGCAGGCGTGTCGATCTCTAATACTTCAACTCCAGGACGCATCTACGAGTTATCAAGTGAGCACCACGTTCGTAATGAGGTGAAGTTGAATCATGTCTCTAATTGGCAGATCTATGCTCTGCAAACCGAAGAAGAGCGTGGAGAGGGTCCATTCGCATTGCCGCTTTCCATCAACGATTCAAGTAACGTCACTATCGCGAACTACCATAGCTATCGAGTAGTTAGCAGTTATCAGCCATTTCCAAATGCAATCAGAGTTACAAACTCACACAACATCCAACTGCGAAATATTCATGTCTACAGCGATAGCAAGGTGTCTTTTGATAACTCCGTAGTTATCGAGCAACCGCATAACATCGAAATCCGCGATCGCGAATTTGCCGCACTTGCTATCGATGAGCCTCGGGCAGCCAGCACGACTCCTCGCCACTCTATAGTTCTCGCTGCCGGAGCAAAGGTAGAAAAACTTAGTACAGGCTTCTTTAATATCTCCGGCGCAACGGTAGATAAATCCGGACAGCTTTACTTTGTAGACGCCCACTGGCAGCGAATCTATAAGTGGTCGCCCGAGAGCCACAGCCCGGTGATTGTTAGCGACAGCCCATTGTCGCCCGTGCAGTTAGCATTCGATAAATCCGGCAACCTGATAGTCGTCTCCTACGACGGGGATGGCACCATCTACACCTTCAACCCGAATTCATTAGAAGAGAACATCACATTGCTCAAGCCGCAGCCGGCCTCGAAGAGGCCAGGACTTACGGCAGTTCTTCCAGTAAATTACTGGCGCAACGAAAATGACTTTATGCAAGCTGTTCCGGTCTTAAAGCCTTATCAGTACGTCTCTCTCGACGGCACTACTTTCATTCCCGCCGGCGAAGATTTTGTCACGGGGGCGTTGTATTACGGAACAAAGATGGCTGATCTTCTCCGCGCGTTTAGCCTGGCGCGGGCTGTGCCTGGGCATCCCTTCTATAGCAGTGATGAATCGCAAGAGAAGACATATGTCTCCAATGTCGGTTCCGATGGAACATTGATGAACACAAAACTTTTCGCGGAGCAGGGCGGCGAAGGCGTCGCACAGGATGAAGAAGGAAATGTCTTTATCGCGGCTGGTCAGATATATGTATACAACTCTTCCGGAAAACTAATCGACACGATCGACGTTCCGGAACGTCCTATCGACATTCTCTTTGGCGGAAAGGACGGACGAACGCTGTTTATTCTTACTCACAACTCACTCTATTCAGTGCAGACAAAAGTGCAGAGGCTTCGCTAGCAGCGAGAGTCCTGCAACACTACGGATAAAGTCGTTCCTTCACCCAGACACTATCGACGCGCGAAAACAAAAAACGGTCATGCAGTCGATCTGCGCCATTTATCCAAAACTCAATCCGCTCCGGCCACAGAACATACCCACGCCAGAAATCAGGTCGCGAGACATCATCAGGGCAGCGTTCCTCTACAGCACGAACACGCTCTTCCAATGCCTGCCGACCAGCCAGCGGTCTACTCTGTCGTGAGGCAACGGCCCCAAGCTGGCTGCCACGCGAACGGCTATGAAAGTAAGCATCGGCCTCCGTCTCCGGCAACTCCGAAACTAAGCCTTCTACACGTACCTGCCGACGCAACGACTTCCAGTGAAAGCACATCGCTGCTCGTGGATTCGCCGCAAGCTCCACGCCCTTCCGGCTCTCTGCATTGGTATAGAACGCAAAGCCGCGCTCATCCAATCCCTTCAGCAATACCATGCGGACACTTGGGGCACCGTCAACCGTAGCAGTAGCCAGCGCTGCGGCATTCGGATCGTTTGGCTCTTTTGCCTCTGCCTCATGCATCCACGCACGAAACAGCGCAATCGGTTCCGCTGCTGTCTCTGCGTCAATCATGTTCATACTGATTCCTCGGCTTGATGGTAAGGCCGCCTATTAGACCAGCCCGTCGAATAGATCTTTCTCAAGCTGCGCGGGCTGTGGCTCTTTCGTTGCCACCAGAGTATAAAACTCCTCGGCTCCATACTGCTCAAATAGGTCCTTGGTCTGCTCCATCAGTGGCGCTTGCGAGGTGTGCTGGCGAAAGGCCTCTGTCTTTCGCGCCCGTACCGATTCAATGTCGAGCGTGACCGTCCAGGGCATCGGCTTCGGTGCCTGCCTGCCGGGGATGAAGAAGTTCGTACTCAAATGAAACAACCGCTTCGGCTCATGCACCGTGCCAAGCAGCGGATACCGCTTTGCCTGTCCCGACCAATGAAACGCCGCTGTAGTCAGCATCGAGACCATCATGTGATCGGGATGCGTATTCAGTCCGCCATCGGTGCCAAATGTAATTACGACGTCCGGACGAAACTGCCGCATCTTCTCTACCAGCCTTCCCGCTGCCTGCGAAAAATCGACAAACTCCAGGCGCGCATCGTGATAGTCCAGCAGCTCATGCCTGCTTACGCCGAGCACTTCGCACGATGCGACAAACTCTTCTCGCCGCATCTTTCCCAATGCTTCACCCGAGGCTGCATCGCCCCGGTTAGTAGCTGCTTGCCCATCAGTCAGACAGATGACGTAAGTCTCAACTCCATTCTCAGCAGCCAGTGCCAGCGCTCCGCCGAATGCAAAACACTCATCATCGGGATGCGCTACAACACACATCAATTTCAATCCCACTTCGTCCCCTCTTCTATTTCGAAATCATCGAACAGCAACTCTTCGGTCACCTGTGCCTCAGCCACAGCATCAGGATCGACCGCCCGCACTGGTGCAAATGTACGCCGGTGCAACGCACATGGCCCACGCTCTGCCAACGCGCGCCGATGCTCCGGCGTGCCATAGCCTTTATGCGACGCCAGCCCATATCCCGGATGCACCAGATCCAAATCGCGCATCAATGCATCCCGATGTACTTTGGCTACCACCGAAGCTGCCGCAATGGAAAGACTCAGCGAGTCTCCATAGATCAACTTCGTCTGCTTACAGGGATGGTCCAGACGCATAGCATCGATCAGCAGATGATCAGGAGCAACCTCCAAACCCTGCACCGCCGCCAGCATGGCCATGCGCGTCGCCTGATAGATGTTTACGCGGTCAATCGTTGCAGCATCTACTTCAGCGACACAAACCGCAATTGCCATCCGCCGGATGCGTTTGTTCAACTGCTCTCGCTGCTCCCGCGTCAACTGTTTAGAGTCAGTCAACCCAGCCTTCGCCAATCCGCTCAGGCGTTCAGGCAGAATCACCGCAGCCGCGACCACAGGCCCGAACAGCGCACCGCGGCCAACCTCATCGACGCCGGCAATGCTGCGAAAGCCGTGGTAGCGCAAAGCCTGTTCCGGTGCATCGCTGCACACAAGCTGTTTCAGCATTCGCTGTTTCGCCGTTGCGGCAGTGACTGTCTTCGAGATTCGAATCGATGCAACCGAGGCCATAAGCGTCATCAACGAGTGTATAACTCTGCACCGAGCAAAACGAAGCCACGACCGAAGTCGTGGCTCTGTAAAACGGAAGATGAAAGCTTAGCTGGCGCGCTCGACTTCACGCAGACGGGCAGCCTTGCCGCGCAGACCGCGCAGGTAGAACAGCTTGGCGCGACGAACTTCGTAGGAGCGAACCTTTTCGACCTTGTCGACGACCTTGGAGTTGTATGGGAAGATGCGCTCGACGCCCTGGCCGAAGCTCATCTTGCGAACGGTAAAGGTGCCCTGGGCTCCCTTACGGCAGGCAATCACCATGCCTTCAAACGCCTGCAGCCGCTCTTTCTCGCCCTCACGAATCTTGACTTGAACGCGGACGGTATCGCCAGGGGCAAACTCGGGTAAATCGGTCCGCTCGAACTTGGCGGCCAGCTTCTGCATGATTGGATTGATCGACATGACAACTTTCCTGTGTTTGGACTCGAGTCTTTAGTGTACACGAATACGGGGGTCAAAGTCCTTATTTAAGCCTCATATTCGCCGTTCAGCCGCAGTTCCGCCAGCATCTCCCGGTCCTCATCGCTGATTACCATTCGTTCCAACAGATCTGGCCGGTTTCGCAGGGTCTTCTCCAGCGCCATCCTTCGCCGCCAGCGCCGAATCGCCTCGTGGTCCCCGCCGCGCAAAGCCTCTGGAATCGCGATTCCGCGAAACTCCGCAGGCCGCGTGTAGTGCGGATAATCCAGCAACCCACCCGCTCCATAGGTACTCCGCGGAACTCCATCCTCCGTCGTCGTATCTTCCGCCACATCATCCGCCCCAAAGCTCTCAAACCGCGAAGAATCAGGATTCCCCAGCGCACCCGGAAGCAGCCGCACAACAGCATCCACAATCACCGCCGCCGCCAGCTCGCCACCCGACAGCACATAGTCTCCAATCGAAATCTCCCGATCGCAAAGCATCTCGTTCACCCGCTCGTCGACCCCCTCATAGCGACCGCAGATAATCACCACGCGCTCTGCAGCGGCAAGCTCCTGCGCGACAGCCTGCGTAAATGGCCGACCCTGTGCCGACAGCAGGATCACTGTCTCCTTCGCCGTCTCCCGCTCGGTCTTCGCCGAGACTCCCAATGATGCGAAGGCGTCATAGATAGGCTCCGGCTTCAGCACCATGCCCTCGCCCCCGCCAAAGGGGCGATCATCCACCGTCCGGTGCCGGTCATGCGTAAAGCCGCGAAGATCATGTGCGACCACGTCCACCAAGCCCGCTGTACGGGCGCGCTTCAGTATCCCATAGTCCAGAGGACTATCGAAGAAGCCGGGAAAGATCGTAATGATATCGAAGCGCATAAGAATTCAGTGTAGAGCCTGCATTGCCCAGCCGGAACCGGCCTACTGCTTCGACTCTCCGCGAGCCTTCGCATCCTGATCGGATCTCTGCGACTGATTTACTTCCACCAGCCCCTCCGGCAGAGTCATGTTCACTCGCTTCTCTTTAGTATCCACCTCAACGATGAAGGCCTTCGCGAAGGGAATCAGGATCTCATTACCATCGGGGGATATAACCTCCAGCAGAGGTGCAGCCTCCTCGAGCCGACGAGAGCCGTCCGCCGTAGCAGGGAAGTGAACGTCGGTGATTGTGCCCACCGCTATCGCGCCGTCGTACACCGTGCAGCCGACTAATTCGCTGATATAGACCGCGTCCTCGTCCAGAGGCACACGCTCGTTGTCCGGAATCAGAACCTCGAGCCCAGCCAGCGCCTCTGCCTGGGTAATTGAATCCACCCCTGCAAACTGCAGAACAATGCGTCCCTCGTTCTTGCCCATCGGCAGCCAGAACGCGACGACCTCTGCGGCGCGGGCCTGCGCAGCCTCGCCATCAAAACCGGGAGCGGCCAGAAAGACCTGAGTTCGTTCTTTGAACCGTTCAGGAAAGTCGGTGAACAACTCCGCGAGCAACTCGCCCTTACGGCCCTGAGGCCGTAGCAGGTGAGCCAGCGCGATCCACGAAGAAGCATTTGCTGTCATAGGTTGAAACGAAAATCAACTTAGCAGATCACGATGCTCGGTTCTCTTCCACGATATCCAGTGAAAAGCGACGCTTCAGCTTCATGCTGGCTGCGCTCAGCACGGTGCGTATCGAGCGCGCCGTCCTGCCCTGTTTTCCGATCACCTTACCTACGTCGCTCTGTGCTACATGCAGCCGCAGAAGCGTCCCGTCGCCGTCCTGAATCGTCTCTACGGAGACCTCTTCCGGTTTATCCACCAATGCGCGGGCAAGTTCAGCGACCAGGTCGCTCATCTTTTTCGCAGAATCGTCACCTGACGCCAATTGCATGGCTTCGTCCATTACACACACCTCTTGGGAGTCACGCTGCAACGCTCACGCTCAACCTTTCGTCTCATCTGATGCGAGATCTTCCAGGCTGTGCTGCTACGAGCATCACAACGGTTCATGGGAAGCTTGGTTGAGTACGCCATGCTTTTCCCATTGTGCACCACCGATTTCGCGACGGTGCAATAGAGAAATTCTACGTGAGTAATAGGCACGATGCGATATAAGAAACCGACTCAGTTACGAAATCTTTGGGAACCTTACCGTTCGTTCCCAAAGATCACCGGTAATGTGACTTAAGCGGCAGATGCTGTCTCGGTTGCAGCAGGGGCCTGAGCCAACAGCTTGCCAACGCGGTCAGAGAGCTGCGCACCCTTGCTGACCCAGAAGTCAATGCGGTCGCGCTTCAGATCGACGGTCGCAGGATTTGTGCGGGGATTGTACGTGCCTACGACTTCAACCGACCGGCCATTGCGAGCACGGTCCTTTTCGATTACAACGACGCGATAGTGGGGCTGCTTACGCGCTCCAACGCGCGCCAAACGGATCATCAACACTAGGAATGCCTTTCAGAACTGTTATTTTGAGCCTGACGTCTATCCGCGAAAGCCTTCACACAGGACAGGACTGATGCAGCCCAACACCTAAGTATGGCTGAAAATGCAGCTTTTCGCAATGCTCAGACGCTCAAATTCCTATCACCCAATCTCGATACAATAGACCCCAGTGAACCGCGAATATCACAAATGGTTATCGCCTGCCCTCGGGCGGGAGATGGAACTTCTCGTCTTCGGACACGCCGGACCACCAGCCATCGCCTTTTCAACCTCTTGCGGTCGCTTCTTCGACTTCGAGGATCGCGGTATGGTCAATGCCGTCCGCCACAAGATCGAAGCTGGTCACCTGCAACTCTTTTGTATTGATTCAGTTGACGCCGAAAGCTGGTACAACCGCACCGTCGTTCCACGAGCCCGTCTCGCCCGCCACCTTCGCTTCGAGCAGTACATCCTCGAGGAAGTCGTTCCCTTCGTCCGTTACAGGAACGGCTGTTCCAGTCTCAACGCCATCGGGTGCAGCTTTGGCGGTTACCATGCGGTCAATATCGCCCTTCGACACCCGGAGATCTTCACCGGAACCCTCTCCATGGGGGGTGCGCTCGATCCCTCCGGCTTCCTCTCCGGCTACTACGACCAGGACTGCTACCTCAACCTGCCGACCCACTACATGCCGAACATCAGCGACGCCCATTATTTCTACTATTACCGTCGCAATAGCTGTATCCTCGCCACCGGCGTCGACGACGTCTGCCGCGAGATGAATCAGCAGATGGCCCACATCCTCCACACCAAGGAGATTCCCTGTCGTCTCGATGTCTGGGGCGACGGTGCCGGCCACGACTGGCACACCTGGCAACGCATGATCGATGCCTATCTATAACAACTAAGGGAGAAGATTTGAAAGCTATGCGGAGCGTGCGTTGAAGAAGATTGGCGTCCTGTTCGGAGTGGAGAATACCTTTCCCGGTGCTCTGGTCGACCGCATCAACTCCATGGAGCTTGAGGACATTCGCGCCGAGTTCGTCCATGTCGGCGGCGTCCAGATGGCCACTCCCTCCGGCTACGACGTCATCGTCGATCGCATCTCGCATGAGATGCCCTTCTATCGCGCGTGGCTCAAAAATGCGGTGCTCGGCGGAGCTCAGGTCATTAACAATCCCTTCTGGTGGTCTGCCGACGACAAATTCTTCAACTACGCTCTCGCCTCAAAGCTTGGCGTGGCAGTGCCTCGAACCATCCTGCTCCCGCACAAGGAATTTCCGCCGCAGATCAACGCTCGTTCCGTCCGCAATCTGGAGTACCCGCTCGACTGGGACGGCATCTTTGACTACGTCGGCTTTCCCGCCTTCCTCAAGCCGCACGACGGCGGCGGCTGGCGCGATGTCTTCCACGTACACAACCGCGACGAGTTCTTCGCCGCCTACGATCAGACCCGCGATCTTTGCATGACCCTTCAAGCGGCGGTCAACTTTCAGCAATACTTCCGCTGCTTCGTCGTCGGCCAGTCCGAGGTCCGCATCATGGCCTACGATCCGCGCCAGCCCCACGAGCACCGCTACATCTTCGAGCCGCCCACCGATGATCCCAAACTCTTGCAGCGCATCGAGCGAGATGCCATTATGCTTTGCCGCGCCCTCGGCTACGACCTCAACACGGTTGAGTTCGCCGTCGAAGATGGCATCCCTTATGCCATCGACTTTATGAACCCAGTGCCCGACGCCGATCTCTACTCCGTAGGCGAGGCCAACTTCAACTGGATCATCGATGCCATGGCAAGGCTGGCGGTGAAGAAAGCCCAATCTCCATCGCACGTCGAAATTGCTCCTCAATCACAGGCCCATTGGTCTGTCTTCCTCTCCGGCGTTCCAGCACAGACCCCCAAGCCGAAGACACCTCGACGAACTCCGGTCAAAAAATCCTCAGCTAAAACCAGGAAATGACATCTGCCATGTCGAAACCATGCAGGGCGCGCGGATTTTATCACAGATCAAGAATTTTTGTTCCACGTGGAACATTCTTGCTAACGTTGCCATGACCGGCATGACTGGTCTCGATGCAGCCTGAGGGATGGGATGGCATAGACTCGATTCCGAATCTCTCCTCCTCTCAAAATTCTCTTGCTCAATCTCATGCGTACGGTAGACTCCTGTATGTCAGTCAACGGGTCGCATCGCGGCCACAAGGCTAGGCAAGGAGGACGTGTGAGTCAGCGGCCCAGGACGAGTGGAGACAATCCAGTTCGCAATGCAGTCCGTTTTCCGATGAGACTGGCCATTCATCTCTCGACTGAGGATGGCGACATCGAAGCCGTAACCGAGAATATCTCTGCCAACGGCCTGCTCTTCGTCAGTGACCGCCTTCCCGAAATTGACAGTAAAATTGAGTTCACTATTACAATGCCCTCGGCGGTAATGGGTTCCGCTACCGATGTCACCATTCATTGCAGGGGTCGCGTGGTACGCCACTCCATAGAGAATGGTGAAAAGAAGGCCGCTGCTGTGATCGACGAATATTTCCTAAAGGCCTGATTTATGACGGTTGTTCATTTTGACAAAACCCGGAGTGATGACGAGGTTCCGGACGAGAACGTTCAGGAAGGTGCAGGTTCCGCTGGAATTCGCGTCATTTTGGCCGATTCGCAGGCAATCTATCGTGTCGGGATCCGGAAGATCTTTGCGCTCGAGGACGACATTCGCGTCGTTGCTCAGGTAGAAACCCTCAATAATCTCTATCTCGCGCTGCAACGCTACCCCACCGACGTTGTTGTGCTCGAAGGCCAACTGATCGCCGGCACCATCGACGCCATTCCGGAGCTGGTGCGTCAGGCTCCCGATGCCAAGCTGATCGTTCAGGTCTCTGAGGCGGATGAGGCCAACACCGTCGAGCTCTACCGCCGTGGAGTTCGCGGCGTGGTGCCGCGCTCTATCTCTCCGGACCTCCTGATCAAATGTGTCCGCAAGATCGCCGACGGCGAGACCTGGATCGACAATCAATCCATTAGCTGGGTCATCGAGGCCTATCGCGCCCAGGCGACCTCGCTCACTGATCCCAAAGTCCAGCCCAAGCTCTCGAAGAAGGAGCTGGCCATCATCAGCTGCATCACCCGCGGTATGCGTAACAAGGAGATTGCCTACCAGATCGGCACGACTGAACAGGTGATCAAGAACTATCTCCGCAAGATCTACGACAAGCTTGGGGTGTCGGATCGCCTGGAGCTGGCGCTCTATTGCCTGCACCATGAGTTGCTGAAGAAGTACACCCAGGAGCTCAACAGCGCGGGTATCGCAACAGAGCCGTCTCAGCCGTTACGAGCCAAGATGTAATTTTCCGGCGCTCATGTGGAGAGCTAAACCCTGGCGATCCCCGGCATTTATCGCGCCTTCGAGTGGCCTGCATTGCTCTACCCACTGGCTGCATTTACTATGGTGCAAGTATTGACTTTAACGTAATCGTCCTTCTGTTTTGGCACCCTTCTGCTCATGTCAGCCATCCAATCCCCAGCGACGGAAGAAATTCACCCGGATGTAGCGCTTGTAGCTCGCGCAAAGACGGGTGACGCGGCTGCTTTCGAGCAGCTCGTGCGGCAGTACGAACGCCAGATCTTCCGGGTAGCGCAGCATATTACGCAAAACCGTGAAGACGCCGAAGACATCACGCAGGATGCATTTCTCAAGGCTTACGAGAAGCTGGACCAGTTCCAGGGAAACTCCAAGTTCTCGACTTGGCTCGTCCGCATCGCTGTCAATGAAAGCCTCATGCGGTTGCGCAAGCGCAAGACCAGCAAGACGGTCTCGATGGACGCGGACGTTCAGACCGAAGAAGGGGCAATTCCAAGAGATTTTGCTGAGTGGCGGCCTAATCCCGAGCAAAACTACAATCAGGCGGAGCTTGCAGAGATCCTTCGCAAGACGATCCAGGGCCTTCCCCCCGGTTTTCGTACTGTCTTCACCCTTCGCGACATTGAAAATCTCTCCACGGAAGAGACTGCGGAGGCACTCGGCTTGAGCGTTCCTGCTGTCAAATCGAGGCTGTTGCGAGCGCGTCTACAATTGCGCGAGCGTCTCAGCAGGTACTTCCATAAGAAGGAGGGTCAGCCAGCATGACCTGCACCGACTTTCTCAGCCAGCTAACCGATTACTTCGACGGTCAGATTAGTGCCGAACTGCTCGAAGAGGTTCGCGCTCATACCGCCGGGTGCAGCCACTGCGAAGTGGTCCTCAATACCACCCGCCAAACTATTGAAATATATCGCGGTAACGAGGTTTACGAGGTTTCTGACGAGTTCCGCGAGCGGCTTCACTCCGCCATTATGCGGAAATGTAGTCAAAAGGCGAGTGCTTAGACCTCGTTTTTCTTGACGCATGACAAGGCTCCGACTATCCTAATATCAATGGCGAACCTTTGCGCATCCCGTTGTTGCATGTGTTGTTGCGACGCCGCGCGCCTTCGCCTTTGCCCCGCTTCGTAGATTGATTGAGTAAATCTCGAACACCTTAGCAAAGTCATAAGCGCCCACGAACCTCGGTGGGCCTTTCTTATTTCTGCTTCACTAAAGGAATCTAATGACCACCCCTTCCGCTCCCGTTATCAAAGAGACCAAAGCCCAGAAGACAGAGCGACTCAAGCTCGCGAAGAATCCCTGGGAGGCCTTTGATGAGATCCGCCAGTTTGCCCGCGACGGCCGCGACTCCGTCCCTGAAGAGTGGGCGCTCTACTTCCGGTGGTGGGGAGTGTACTCGCAGGGCGACGGCCTTGGCCTGGCGGGCGGCAAAAATGGCGAAGGCAAAGCCACAGAGTTCTTCATGCTGCGCATCGGCCTGCCCAACGGCCTGCTCACCAGCCATCAGCTCCGCGTTATCGGCGGCATCACCAAGAAATTCGCTCGCAATCTGGCCGACATTACCACTCGCCAGAACATTCAGCTTCACTGGCTCACCATCGCCGATCTGGTCGAAGTGGTGGATGCGCTTACCGAAATCGGCCTCTCCCCCAAGGGAGCCTGCGGAGACGTCGTCCGCAACGTAACCGGCTGCCCTCTCGCCGGTCTCAGCCACGACGAGCTCATCGACGCGTCGCCTCTCGCCGTCGAAGTGGCCCGGACGCTTACGGCGAACACCGCCTTCTACAACCTGCCGCGCAAGTTCAAGATCTCCATCTCCGGCTGCTCGTTGTGGTGCAGCTATCCCGAGATCAACGACGTTGCTCTCACCGCGACGAAGCATGTTGTCGACGATAAGGAAGAGGTTGGTTACACCTTGCGCGTTGGCGGCGGTCTCTCTACCGAGCCGCACATCGCCGCTCGCATTCCCGCCTTCATCCGTCAGGACCAGGCCCTCGCTGCTGTCATCGCCGCTGCGGAGATCTTCCGCGATGCCGATGTGCTCCGTGAAAACCGCATGAAGGCCCGTTCCAAGTATCTCTTCATGAAGTTTGGCTGGACACCCGAATCCTACCTCGAAGTGCTCGAATCGAAGCTCGGTTACAAGCTGATCCCTTCGCCCGCAGAGGACGAGAACATCGCCGACGATATCTATCGCGACCACATCGGAATCACACAGCAGCGCCAGCCCGGCCTCTCTTCGGTCGGCGCCAGCGTGCTTCGCGGACGGGTCACCGGCGATCAGTTGCAAAAACTAGCGGACCTCGCCGACAAGTACGGCAACGGCCAGCTTCGCGCGACGATCATGCAGAACATCATCATCGTCAACGTGCCGAACGAGGTGACCGCTGCTCTGGTCATCGAACTGAATACCCTCGGTTTTCAGGTGGATGTTTCGTCTTTCTGGCGCGGCGCGATTGCCTGCACAGGCACTGAGTTCTGCAAGCTTGCCATCACAGAGACCAAGGGATTTGCGAAGTGGCTGGTCAGCGAGATGGAAGACCGTCTCCCCGGCTTCGATCAGCAGATCAAGCTGCACGTTACGGGCTGCACCAATAGCTGCGGACAGCACTGGATCGCCGATATCGGCCTTGAGGGCAAGAGAATCAAGAAGGATGGCAAGCTGGTGGATGCCTTCCACTTCTGCGTTGGCGGAGCGGTTGGCAAGTATGCTCGCACCTCTCGGCCTCTCGGCTACCGCGCCGCTGCGGAAGATGTTCCGGATGCCATCGAGCGCTTGCTTCAGGCGTATCTGGCCGATCGGCAACCGGACGAAGATCTCCGCGCCTACTTCGCGCGTCACGACGATGACACTCTCCGCGCATTGCTGAACGGAGAGGCTATCGATGCGGTCGAGCGCGATGCTCCCCCTGTTGGAGCTGGCCGCCTCGCTCCAGGCGAGTAAAAGTCCAGACAGCGGGACGTAGGAACATTTCTCAATGTGTTTCTGCGTCTCCGCTATCATTAAAGGAAGATATTATGTCTCTCTTTCCCATCTTCCTGAAGCTCGCTGCTCGTCCTTGCGTCGTGATCGGGGCGGGAAATCTGGCTGAATCCAAGATCGAATCGCTCCAGGCTGCAAATGCCCGGATTACGGTGATCGCTCCCGAGGCTAGCGAGCGCATTCGGAGCCTTGCCGCCGCGGGCGAGATTGAACTTCTTCAGCGGCCTTATGTTGACGGCGACCTGACGGGCAGCTTTCTCGTTGTGGCTGCGACGAATGTTCCTTCGGTCAATCGCGCGGTCTTTGCCGAGGCGACCGCAAAGGGCGTTCTTTGCAATGCCGTAGATGATCCGCCCTTCTGCGACTTCTACTTCCCATCGGTCGTCCGGCGAGGCGACCTGCAGATTGCTATCTCCACCGCCGGCGCCAGCCCTGCTCTCGCGCAGAAGATACGAAAAGACATTAATGCACAGCTCCCTCTCGATGCAGGGGAGTGGCTCGCCGACCTTGGCAATCTGCGCCGCGAGGTCGTCGCTGCCGAGCCTCTTAATGACGAGCGCAAGTGGCTGCTTCACCAGCTTGCCCAGCGTGAGGTGTGTTCTTTTGACCAATGCCCTTCGCGTCTGTTGGCTCGCGAGCACGCCAAGACCAATACCCCGGAAGGTAACTCTTGAGCGGACATGAAGTGGCAAAGCATCCTGCGGCTTCGTCCTTACCGCAGAACAGGCGATCGGCCAGGGCCGAACGCGGTCACGTGTATCTTGCCGGAGCAGGCCCCGGCGATCCTGATTACCTCACCTTGAGAACGGTTCGGCTGCTCGAGACGGCAGACCTTGTACTTCCTGATGATCTTGTCTCTGAAGAGATCCTTGCGTTGATCCCCGCAGGGACGGAGATTATTCCGGTGGGGAAGCGCTGCGGCCAGCCCCGTATTACCCAGGCCGAGATCCATGTGCTTATGATCGACGGCGCGCGGGCAGGCAAATCGGTCCTGCGCCTCAAGTCAGGCGATCCGCTTATCTTCGGACGCGCCGGAGAAGAGCTTCAGGCGCTTCGCGGTGCGGGCATTCCGTTTGAGATCGTGCCCGGCATTACTACTGCGTTTGCTGTGGCCGCCGGTCTGAAGACGCCGCTGACCGATCGCAGTGCTGCGTCCAAGCTCATTCTGGCTACCGCGCATCATGCGGCGGGCAAGGTGCAGCTTACGCCCAAGTGGAGTGGGGCATTTCCACCGGATGCTACGCTGGTCATCTATATGCCGGGCAGGAACTTTCGCGCGCTCGCCGATGATCTGATCGAGTCAGGCATCGCTGCCGACACCCCTTGCGTTGCTGTCTCCAAGGCTTCAACCGCTGCGGAGCAGGTCCACGCCGCGACCCTTGGGTCGATCGACGATGCCGCGGTGGGGCCGGCTCCGGTGATCCTGCTTATCGGGCAGGCGATTCAGGTCGACTGATTCTAGCTCCTGATCTTTCGGCGTATGACGCCGGCTCCCGCAATAAGACCGGTCAACAGCAGAACAAGGTTCTCCGGCTCGGGAACAGGTGTTATCGGCGGAGAGCTTGGAGGAATGAAGCCGCCAGGGAATCCGGGTGTCGAGGAACCCGGCGGTCCGCCCGAACCTGGAGTATCGGGAGTTACTCCCGTATCGGTATAGGTCGGCGGAACGGTGGATGCGATCAGTTGTTGATCATCGGAATCCGATACCGGCAGAAAATCCAGCGGCCGCTGTGCGGCAAAGTTTGCCGGAGTCTCTTCTTTGATGATCGGCTGATCTGCCTCTCGTTCGGGGAGCACACCGCAGGCCAGGTTGTACCGGCGGAGAATCTCGGCGCGGGTCATTCTGGGACGATGCGGATAGTGGCGGTGCGGCCTGACGACAGGCTTCGGCTTGACGTAACCCGCCAGCTTCATGCGGGCATAACGCTCTGCTCTGAGCTTCGCCAGGCGCAAGCGCTTCACTGCCTGAGAGTGCGCAAGCTGCTGCTTGTAGGCGATGAACCAGCGCTGGCATTCTGTCGACGCGTTAACGCCGGTCGCCGATCCGGTCACCAGAAGCACGATCATCAGAAGTAGCAGTGTTCGTCGCCGCATTGAATCGCTCTTAAGCGAAATGTCGCTCGATACGGTACCTAGCAATTCAAGTGCCAGAGTCAGTAATTCTCCATATATCCGCAATAATGGAGAAATGAGAGGCAATTCTGGTAAGGCGGGTGGAACAATAATTGCCCAAATGGGCTGTGGTGTGTGACAAAGTTTGCATACTTGCTATTCGCTGCACAAGATTACTGTTCCTTTGCAGAGAATCCAGAAGGTTACCCCTTGCCAGTCCTCCGGGATGAAGGAAAGGGATGATGAGCTTGTTGTGTAAGTATTTGTATACAAGAGGCTTATCTTCGAGTTTTATCTTTTTCTCAGCTAAGGTGCGAAAAGAGGGTTTGCCTCTTGTAGAGCTATAGGGTGAGCGTGGAAGGCCCCTGCGGCGTACCTGTTGTGATTCTGCCTTGCAGTTGTAGTGACAACGTGGGAGCGTGTGCAGCTTAGAGTAGATAGGTGGGTGAGAATAAGAACGAATTGATCGTGCGTCGTTGTGCCGGAGCTTCCTTGCCGGTTTTTGTTGGGCTTCTGCTGGTCGGAGCGATGGTTGTTCTGGGGAGCGGCGCAGTGGCGCAAACTGCGACGACATCCAGCCATGCTCACTCTAAAACTGCGTCAACGGCAAAAAAGAGTACCTCTTCGAAAGAGAAAAAAAGCACTACTAAGGGAAAGAAGAGTTCCGCGCGGACGACGGTAAAAACCAGCAAGCGAGGAACCACCACCTCTGCTTCCAGTCGACGGGCAAAAAGCAGACGGACTGCCACACACAAAAGGCACCATCCCGCACCCAAGGCTACGGCGCGGAGCATCAAGCTGACCAGCGCCTTTCATGCCACGGAACAGTTGCGTCCCATGGCGCAGCAGCTAACGGCGACCCGGTCGGTGGCGGCGTACCGGGGTGTTGAGAGCTATGCACACTCCCATCCGGGGGAAGGAGCGGCTGCGGCCTATCTGGCCCTGGGACATGCATACATGCTCGACCATCGGTATGACGATGCGGCGAATGCCTATCGCCAGGCGAACCAGAGCGGCAAGGCCCTGGACGACTACGCCGACTACCTGGGGGCGCAGGCCTCCTTGCAGGCGGGCCACGGTGCCGATGCCTATGCTCTGTTGAACAACTTTGCGGAGCGGCATCCGGGGAGCATCTTCATCCCCGACGCTCCGGTGCTGCTGGCGAATGCCTATCTGCAGCAGCTTGATCCGCAATCCGCTCTGAAGGTGCTGCAACCGCTTGAAAGTACGCCACAGGCATCTCATGTAGATTTTCGCTATGCCTTGGGCCGCGCCTACCAGATGTCGAACGACACAACGCGGGCGGCTGCTATCTTCCGCAGCATCTATCTCAAGCAGCCTTTGAGCTTTGAGGCAGGTCAGGCGCGGACGCAGTTAGTCGCGATGGGAGTGCCGTTGACTGCGGCCGAACGCAAGGCCCACGCCGATCAACTCTTCAATGCCAAGCAGTATTCTGCTGCGAGCGAGGAATACCACGCCATCGCGAGCAACAGTGCCGGGCTGAGCGCGAGCGATCTGGATGTTTTGAAGATCTACTCTGCGGTGTGCGACATGAAGTTAAAGCGCATCAGCCGCAAGCAGGTGGAGGCGCTGCCGGAGACGACGGGAGACAGCGCGGCGTTGAAGCTGTACATGCTGGCGGAGCTTTCGCGCGATGAGGACGACGAGACCGGGCACGACGCGCTGATCGCTCAGATGATTCAGCGTTTTCCCAAGAGCCGCTGGCTGGAGGAGGCGCTTTATTCGGGCGGCAATATGTACCTGTTGAAGCACAATGCGCAGCAGGCGACCTATCACTACTCGATGCTGGTGAAGATGTTCCCGCAGAGCACCTATGCGCCATCGGCGCACTGGCGAGCGGCGTGGATGAACTACCGCCTGCGCAACTACTCCGAAGCGGCTCGGTTGATGGACGAGCAGATTCAGATGTATCCGGCGGGCGTGGAAGTTTCCAGCGCCCTGTACTGGCGGGCGCGCATCTACGAGGACGAAGAGCATAACTTTGGCCAGGCGGTGAACTACTACCGCACGCTGTCGACGACGTACACGAACTTCTACTATGCGAATCTGGCCCGGCAGCGGCTGAAGGTGCTGGGAGACCAGCCCGCTGTGGCCCCTTCTCCGGTGTTGAGCGCGGTTCCGCCATTGGATGTGCCGGAGTTGACGGGTGAGCTGCCGGAGAATGACATCCACCTTATTAAAGCGCGGCTGCTGGCAAATGCGGCGCTGAACGAGTACATCGGGCCGGAGATTCAGGCGAGCGAGACATCGAGCGAATGGGGCGCGCTGGCTGAGGCCGAGATCTATGCCTCATACGGGGAGTACACGCGGTCGGTGCAGTCGATGAAGCACAGCGGGATCTCGTTCTACTCGCTGCCGGTGGACCAGGTGCCGACGCTCTATTGGCATCTGCTGTTTCCGCAGCCCTACTGGCCGGACGTCGTAGCGGAGTCGAAGAAGAATGGGCTCGATCCCTATTTTGTGGCTTCGCTGATTCGGCAGGAGTCGGAGTTCAATGCCGGTGCCGTAAGCCGGGCGAATGCGTATGGGTTGATGCAGCTGCTGCCGTCGGTCGGTAAATCGCTGGCCAGGAAGCAAAAGATCAGGCATTTCACGACAAGCGATCTGCTGAATGCAAAGGTGAACCTCGAACTGGGTACGATGAACCTGAGGCAGGTGCTGGACCGGTTTGGTGGTCAGAAGGAGTACGCGCTGGCCGCGTATAACGCGGGAGACTCGCCGGTGCGGCGGTGGATGTCGAGCAATGATTACAAGGACATTCCCGAGTTTGTGGAGTCTATCCCTTACTCGGAGACCCGGGAGTATGTGCAGGCAATTCTGCGGAACCGGGAGATGTACCGGATCCTGTATCCGGGGAACTGAATGGCTGAGCTTGACTGAGATCGGCAATCGACCGGGTGAAGCCGTCGTTGGCGGCTTGGCGATTGCAACTCTTTGGTAACTTTGCTCACGATTTATGGGCGAAGGATGCCCTTTTACGGGGAAACAGAAGTACCGACTCGTAATTTTTGCCTGCCGGAGTAGATACACTGGAACGTGGGTGTGCATCCAAGGAAATATCGATGCCAAAGGTTGAAAGGTCGGTATGAGCTCGGAAAAAGTTCTGATTGTTGAAGATGAAGTTCACGCACGAAGCGGCTTAACGGAGTTGATCGAAAGCTGGGGGTATCGGGCGGAGTGCGCTGCCGATGGAATCGAAGGCCTGGAGCGGGCGGTGGAGTGGGCCCCGGCGATTGTGGTGACAGACCTGAAGATGCCGCGTATGGATGGCATGGAGCTGTTGAATCGCATCAGCGAGCTGCCGCAGCGCATCGCTGTGGTGATGCTGACTGCGCAGGGATCGATTGAGTCGGCTGTAGAGGCGATGCGGATGGGAGCGTATGACTACATCCCTAAACCGGTCGATCCTGTACGGCTGCGAACCATTCTGCATAATGCAAGCCGACAACGCGAAGCTGACGTAGAGCTGGAGGCGACGCGGCGCCAGTTGCGGGATACGGGTGTTCTGGGGCCGTTGGTGGGATCGTCTCCGCAGATGAAGGACATCTTCAACATGATCGAGCGGGTCGCGCCGTCGAATGTTTCGGTTCTG
Organism: Edaphobacter dinghuensis; assembly: GCF_014640335.1. Classification (NCBI taxonomy): domain Bacteria; kingdom Pseudomonadati; phylum Acidobacteriota; class Terriglobia; order Terriglobales; family Acidobacteriaceae; genus Edaphobacter; species Edaphobacter dinghuensis. Next base: position 204,568 of record NZ_BMGT01000003.1, read on the forward strand.
GTGACGGGAGAGAGCGGCACGGGCAAGGAGCTGGTGGCGCGGGCGCTGCACGATCTCAGCTCGCGCCGTCTGAAGCCGTTTGTGGCGGTAAACTGCGCGGCGATTCCGGAGACGTTGATCGAGAGCGAGATCTTTGGCCACGAGAAGGGTGCGTTTACGGGCGCACTCGAGCGCAGGGCCGGGTGCTTTGAGCTGGCCGAGGAGGGGACACTGCTTCTGGATGAGATCGGCGAGATGCCGGCAGGAACCCAGGCAAAGCTGCTGCGCGTGCTTGAAGACAGAAAGCTGCGGCGACTTGGCAGCAAGGTAGAGACGGCCGTGGATGTGCGGGTTGTTGCGGCGACGAATAAAGACCCGGAGCAGGCGGTGGCCAGCGGTGAGTTGCGAGGCGACCTTTATTACCGGCTGAATGTCTTCAACATTCATATGCCTCCGCTGCGCGATCATCTGATCGACGTCTCGGCAATCGCCGAAAAGATGATCGACGATATGAACGAGCGGCACCATTGCACGGTAGCGGGCTTGAAAGATTCGCTGATGACGCGCATGGAAGAGTATAAGTGGCCGGGAAACGTGCGTGAGCTGCGCAATACGATCGAACGGGCAGTCATTCTGGCGGGGACGGGAATGTTGGGGGTAGAACATCTGCCGCCGCACTTTGGAGAGCCTGGATTTGCTCCGGCGCCGACGCGGTCCAGCCGGGCAATGGGGGAGAGCGAGGCCGGTGAGGCTTCGAGCGAGATGCAGCGGTATCTGGAAGACAAAAATACCGTGCGCGTCGAGGTGGGAACGACGGTAGACGAGGCGGAACGGCAACTGATTCTGAAGACGCTGGTATCGACGCACAATAACAAGACGAAGGCTGCGGAGATACTTGGGATCAGCTCGAAGACTCTGCAGAACAAGTTGAAGGAATACCAGAGTGCGTCTACTGTTGTGACGGAGTAGCGATGCGGCTGAAGACGAAGCTGGTGGTGTCGGCTACCGGGTTGACGTTTGCGATCGTCCTCATTCTGTCGGCGTTGTTTGTGAGCGAGTTGCTGCGCCAGAGAATTGAACAGACGGCGGCAGCAAACGACGTTCTGGCGCACGAAGTATGGTTGATGACGCGGCAAGCGGTGGAGACAGGGCTGCGCGCACAGCCTCCGGTAGACAAGACAGACGCTGCTCTTCAGGTTGCGGTGACAAATGCGCTGCAGAGCAATCAGCCGCTGATTGATGGCATGAATATGGTGGTGCGCTACTCTCCTACAGTGCAGGACGTGAGTGTCACGGATGCACATGGGCTGACATTGGTGAGCACGGACCCCGATGCGTTAGATCAGCAGGCAATATCCAGGATGAGCCTGCAGAGCATACAGGCAGGGAGCATCGCGTCGCAGATGAAGATGGTCTTCGGTCAGCCGCGCGTGCTCGATATCGTGCAGGTGCTGGACCGGAACGGCAAGCCATTCCTGATGGTGCATGTGGGAGTGCGTTCGACATTTCTGCGCGCTTCGTATGAGCCGTGGCTGAAGGATGCTCTCATCTTCGCGCTGCTTGCGGCGTTGGCTGCAATGATTGCCGCCGGATTGCTGGCAAATGTGGCGTTACAGCCGATTGAGGTCATCAGCCGGAAGCTGGAGAGCTTGACTATCGCTGACCGCGATGCGCTGCCGGCTGCGAGAGGAGAGGACTCGGGCAATGATGCCGTAGTTCGCGTGTCGAAGACCATCGATCGTTTGGGACAGCGAATTCGCAGCACTGAGGAAGGCTATACGGCGTTACAGGCGAACCTCACTCAAATGCTGGATACGCTGCGTGACGGCGTGCTTCTGTTTACTGCTGACTATCGTGCAGTGATGGTGTCCGATGCTGTGGCCTATTTTCTGAACAAAACCGAAGGCGAGCTGGTGGGCAAGCAACTCGACGAGATCTTCGAGCGAGGGACGGCGTTAGGAGCGGCTGTGTTGCGAGCCTTTGCGCGCGGCGGACAAGTGAGTGCGGAGAGCGTGACCCTCGAAGACGGACGACAGGTGCAGATTTCGCTCGACCGTATCGATGACGGATTAGGCGGAAGCAGCAATATGGGAACGCTGCTGACACTGCGTGACACAGAGTCGGCGCTGCAATTGGAGCAGGAGTTGGAGGTAGCACGCAGGCTCGCAGCGATCGGACGCTTGACTGCCGGTGTGGGGCATGAGGTCAAGAACCCAATCAATGCGATGGTAGTGCATCTGGAGCTATTAAGAAGCAAGCTGGCTGGCGGTGATGCCTCGGGGTTCGCCGGAGCGCAACGGCATGTCGATATCCTGGCTGGAGAGATGCAGCGGCTGGACCGCGTTGTGCAAACGCTTGCGGACTTCTCGCGGCCTATGGAGTTGCACCTCAGGGAGCATGATCTCCGCCAGGTCGTTAATGCGGTTACCGAACTGACGGCCGCTGAGATGCAGGAAAATGGTGTGCAGGTGATTGTGAGAGCTCCGGCAGAGCCAGTGATGGTGCGCGTAGATGCCGAACTGGTGCGGCAGGCGTTGTTGAACTTGATGCTGAATGGAATGCAGGCGATGCCGCACGGAGGTAAGATGCAGTTGTTAATACGCCGCGAGCACTCGTTTGCCGTGGTGGAGGTAGCGGACGAAGGAGAGGGTATACCACCGGAGCTGTTACCGCGTATCTTTGAGTTGTACTTCACCACAAAAGCGAAGGGCAGTGGAATCGGGTTGGCAACGACGTATCGCATCTTGCAGATGCATGGCGGGGCTATGGATGTGCGGTCCGATGCAGACGCCAGTTCTCCGGAGCGGGGAACAACGTTTACGTTGCGGCTGCCAATTGCGACAGGAGCAGGAGTGGAGGGACGCAAGACGATTGCTGCGGCAACCGGTCATCAGAGAATGGGAGAGCGCGTTTGAACGTGTACGACAATATAACGCGAAGATTGATGACGGCGATCGTCTGCACAGGACTGTCATGCGGATTGACCGGGTGCCTGCATTTTCACAAGGGACCTAAAGTTCCGGTTCTGCCGCCGGTGCTGACACCGATTCCGCTCCTTACCATACCGCCTCCGGCGAATCCACCGTTGATTCCCGCGCCGGTAATTGATCTGCCGCCGATGCCGATTGCCGCAGCAGCGGCAACTCCGCGTCGCGAGCGAAGACGGCTGGCGCCTAAGAGCAGTGCTACAGCTCCTGCGGAAGAAGCTGCTCCAGAGCCAGCGACGGACGAGTCTGCTATCGGTGATTTAACTGCCGGAGGAGCAGCCAATCCGGAGGCCCAGCACGAGGCGGCGAGTTTGATCCACACGATTCAGATACGTTTGAACGGGTTGCCGCCACAGGTTGCCAGAAGACAGCGGTCGCAGGTCAATCGCGTTCGCAACTTCTGGAAGCAGGCGCAGGAGGCATTGAACTCCGGCGATGTGGAAGGTGCAACAACACTGGCCACAAAGGCGAAGCTGTTGCTGGACGATCTGGACAAACTGGGCGGAGAATAATCTCGGTCTGAAGCAGAAAGTTGAATGCCTAAAAAGCTTCAGCGCGGCAGAAGCCGCGCCGAACTCATTTAACTGTTATGGAACTAAACCTCTGCGCCGTGGCACTTCTTGTACTTCTTGCCTGAGCCGCAGGGGCAATCATCGTTACGACCTACTTTTTCTCCGGTGCGGCGAGGAGTTGCGCCGTTGCTCTCCGCACTGGCTCCGGCGGCGCGGGCGAGGTCCAACTCGCGCTTCTTCTTCTGCTGAAACTCGCGCTCGAGCGCATCGATTGTCGTGGACGGTTGCCGCGTTGGGATGGGAACCGGAGCATGCGTCGTTGATGAGGCTGGAAGCGCATTGGGATCTGCGTTCTGTACTGGAGGGCGCTGAAGCTGAGCCTGCTGCAACTGTTCTGCAGTCTCGATCGGCTTACCGTCCGGTCCGATGATCTGCATGCGGAAGAGATGACGTGCAGTGTCTTCCTGAAAGCGGAGCATCATGCCTTCGAACATGTCGAAGGACTCCTTCTTGTAGGCGACGAGCGGGTCCTGCTGTGCGTAGCCACGCAGTCCGATGCCTTCCTTCAGGTGGTCCATCGCGAGGAGATGGTCCTTCCAGAGGCCATCGAGGACGGAGAGCATCACGATGCGCTCGTGATAACGCATGGCCTGAGCGCCGAGAATCTGCTCCTTGACGTCATAGCGTTCGCGCAGCTTCTCGAAGATGGACTCGCCGAGCTCGTGACGAGTCATCTCGGTGGCGTTGATCTCGTTTTCGAGATGAGCGCCGAAGACATCGTAGATCTGGGCGAACAGGGCATCGAGCTTCCACTCGTCGGCGTGGGCCTTTTCCGGCGCGTACTCGTCGAGCAGATTCGAGAGGATCGTCGAGACGTAGTCATCGGTGATGAGCTGCTTCTGATCGACACCACCCATCAGCTGCTTGCGCAGACCATAGACGGCCTCACGCTGCTTGTTCATGACGTCGTCGTACTCAAGCACGTGTTTGCGCGACTCGAAGTTCTGGCTCTCGACCGCCTCCTGCGCAGAAGCGATGCGCTTGGAGATCATGCGGCTCTCGATGGGAACGCCCTCTTCCATGCCTAGTCGCTGCAGCAGGGTGGAAACCCACTCACGCGCGAAGATACGCATCAGATCGTCTTCGAGCGAGAGGAAGAAGCGCGAGGAGCCGGGGTCGCCCTGACGACCAGCACGACCGCGAAGCTGGTTGTCGACGCGGCGTGACTCGTGGCGTTCGGTGCCGAGGATATGGAGCCCGCCTGCATTGATGACGGCCTCGTGCTCCTTCTTGGCTGCTGCCTCGTGCGTGGCGGTGGTGGTGTCCCAGGCATCCTGCGTAGTCTCAAACTCCTGACCGGTGTAGTAGAAACGAACCATACCGGGACCTGCGACGGGCGAGATCGTTCCTTCGGCGGCAGAGACCGCACGTGCAAGATTCTTGCGAACAAGCTCCTGGCGCGCCATAAACTCGGCGTTGCCGCCGAGCAGAATGTCGGTTCCGCGGCCCGCCATATTGGTGGCGATGGTGACCATGCCGAGACGTCCGGCCTGGGCCACGATCTCAGCTTCTTTCTCATGGAACTTGGCGTTAAGGACGACGTGACGAACGCCCTTGCGCTTGAGAATCTCGCTGAGCAGCTCGGACTTTTCAATGCTGGTCGTACCCACCAGAACCGGCTGCTTGTTCTCATGCAGCTTCGCGATCTCGTCGGCCACGGCGAAGTATTTCTCCTTCGACGTGCGATAGACGACATCGGAGTTCTCGATGCGCTTCATGACGCGGTTCGTCGGAATGACGACGATGTCCAGCTTGTAGATCTTTTCGAACTCCGCAGCTTCGGTCTCGGCGGTTCCGGTCATGCCTGAAAGCTTCTTGTACATGCGGAAGTAGTTCTGGAAGGTAATTGTTGCCAGCGTCTGGTCTTCCTTGCGGATGGCCACGCCTTCCTTGGCTTCGACGGCCTGGTGCAGGCCATCGGACCAGCGGCGTCCGGGCATGAGGCGGCCCGTGAACTCGTCGACGATGATGACTTCGCCTTCTTTGACGACATACTCCACATCGCGCTTGTAAAGGCTGTGGGCTTTGACCGCGACTTCGACGTGGTGCTTGAGGTCCCAGTTCTCGGGTTCGGCAATGTTGCCGATGCCGAGCAGCTTCTCGATCTTCTCCCAGCCCTCATCGGTAATGGTGATGGCGCGCGCCTTCTCGTCGACGACGAAGTCACCGGTATACGTCTTGGTGTCGAGGGTCTCGGTCATCTCGCCCTCTTCGAGCGAGGGGATGATGGCGTTGACACGAGCGTACTTGTCGGTGGTCTGGTCTGTGGGGCCGCTGATGATGAGCGGCGTACGCGCCTCGTCGATCAGAATGGAGTCCACTTCGTCGACGATGCAGTAGTAGTTGCCTCGCTGCACCTGGTCGGCAAGCTCGAACTTCATGTTGTCGCGCAGGTAGTCGAAGCCGAACTCGTTGTTGGTGCCGTAGGTAATGTCGGCGCCATAGGCTTCGCGGCGCTGCTGGTCGTCGAGGTCATGCACGATGACGCCGACGGTCAACCCGAGGAAGCCGTAGATCTTGCCCATCCACTCGGCGTCGCGCTTGGCCAGATAGTCATTAACCGTAACGACGTGGACGCCGCGCCCGGCGAGCGCGTTGAGATAGCAGGGAAGCGTCGCGACGAGGGTCTTACCTTCACCGGTCTTCATCTCGGCGATGTTGCCGGAGTGAAGGACCATGCCGCCGATGAGCTGCACGTCGAAGTGACGCATCTGCACGGCGCGTTTGCCCGCCTCGCGGACGACGGCGAAGGCCTCGGGCAGAATCTCTTTCAGTGCAGCCTGTTCGGCATCGTAGGTGGCCTTTTCAGCGTCTTCATCCTCGGGATTGATCTTGGCCGCAGCGATGGTATCCGCGATGCGCTGACGAAACTCGACGGTTTTGGCGCGCAACTCGTCGTCGGAGAGCGCCTGAATGGTGGGCTCAAGGTCATTAATCCGCTTAACGGCTGGCAGAAGGCGCTTTACGGCGCGTTCGTTGCTGGTGCCGAAGACTTTTGCAAAAGCTTTATCGAGCAAACGAGTGTCCTTCGGGGTGCATTTTCCCCCAAGTTCTAGTGTAAATGGTGTGGAGACGGACGGACAGAGGTGTCCCAGAGTTGCGCCAGGTATCTGCTCAGGAGGCCCAGGCGCGGGATGTGCCGTTCCAAGGCAGGTTCTTCCAGACGCCATCCTTCGTTTTAAGAATGTCGAAGATACCCCCGCCGCAGAGTGAACTGCAACTATGGCCCATGTAGACAATAGTGAGCGTTCTGTCCAGATGGAAGGCTACAGGCGATAGTTGGAAGTTGGCGACGGTAACGGTCCACTCTGCTGGAAGAAGGGACTCATATAGCTTGTAGGCCTCGACATCGTTATAGGAAAGAGGCTTTTGCGATGAGGCGACGCTTTGCACGTGGAGGGCAAGGCAAAGAAAGATCAGAGCCGATGTTGCAATTGTGATCGTGTGATGACGATGCAGCATAGCGGCTCTCCTCGTGGTGAGTTTAGCGCAGATGGGATGCGTGTGTCCTCATTACTGCGGTTTGAGGTAGGCAACAAGGGGCGAGTGTGCCTTACGCAGGGCGATAACCACCGATTGAGCATTTAGCTCGGCCCCTTCGGCGCTGGTATGGGTGTGGTCTTTGGGGAAGAGCAGCGCAGTCTTTTCCTGCCCCGTAGCCTCCAGCCGATCAGCTTCCACGGTGGCCATGTCGACATAGGCGACGTGTTGCTCGGCGGCGAGCTGTTTCAACTCGGCGTCGTAGCCCATGTCGCGCTCGATCTGGGGTTTGCCGTCGGGGTCATCCTTCCAGATATTACGGATGGTCAGCGAGAGCAGGATTGGCGTGGCATTCTTGGCGCGTGTGTCGGCAATGTATTTGCGCATGTACCAGCCATAGGTATGGACGGTTTCGGTATGGCCATCAGGCAGGGTAACGTCTTTGGTTTCGTCGCCCAAGCCTTTGAGTGAGCCGCGGGCCTTGGGGCCGTTGAGGTTGCCGCCGTCATTGTGGCCCATCTGCAAAAGAACGAAGTCGCCGGGTTTCATCTCGGCGAGCACGCGGTCCCAGGAGCCTTCATTGATGAAGGTGCGGCTGCTGCGGCCGGCGCGGGCGCGATTGGCCACATTGATACGCGTGGTGTCGAAGTAATGGGCGAAGTGGTCTCCCCAGCCAAGATCAGCCTGGTTGCGTGCCGTGGAGTCGCCCACGACAAACACCGTGGGCAGATTGGGGTTCAGCGGAGCTGAAGGTGCGACCGAGGTTTGCACCGGCGTAGGCGGCGGCTGAAGAGAGTTTTGGGCAAAAGCGGCCGTGGCTGTCAGCAGAACAAGAGCAGTGTAGCGGTTGAGACGGGCGAGAGGGAGCTTGATCCTTGACATGGCGGTAAGAGTAGCTGACGGCGCTATTTAATTTCAATAGAAATAATATTTCTTATTCTTGAAACTTTTATCAGGCACGGCTGCGATAGAGATGGCATTGGACCAGATCAGGGCGTAGGCTGGCGGGTGGATTCAAGCTGATTCGACAGGGGATTGCTTATGTTGAGTTATGGGCAGAGCGCCTTTGCCATTGCTCTGGCGCTAGTGGCTTCCATGCTTTTGGTGGCGTTGCTCAATCGCTTCTGGCCGGTGGAGAACCGCAAGATCATCAACGACGTCAACGCGTGGCAGATGGGCGTTCTGGGAACGACGTATGGGGTCATCCTTGGCTTCATGCTGTTCACGGTATGGAATGACTTTCGCGCAGCGGAGATGGATGTGGCGCTGGAGACGGCGTCGCTTATCAATGTGCATCGCCTCGCGGTGGGCTTGCCGTCGTCGCAGAAGGAGATCATGCAGAAGCTGACGGTGCAGTATGCCGATGCTGCGGTCCATCAGGAGTGGCCCGCGATGCAGACGCAGCGCGAGAACCATTCGGGTGGGATCGTATTGCAGCAGATGTGGCAGACACTCACTTCGACTCAGGCGGAGACGCCGGGGCAGGTCAGCAGCCTGGACCACATGACAAGCGCCATGAGCAACTTGTCGGAACGGCGAAGATTGCGCGAGGAACAGCATGAGAACAGCCTGCCTGCCGTTCTATGGGTGTTATTGATTGTTGGCGGGATTGCAACGGTCGTTTCTTCATGCCTGTTAGGTAACGACAAAAGATGGCTCCACTATGGCCAGGTGCTGGCGCTGACGTTTGTAGTCTCGGTGACGCTGGCGGCGATTGCGGACCTGGCAAGGCCCTTTGAGGGCGCGGTTGCCGTAGCGCCGACGCCTTTGCAGCGCGCGCTGGTGATCATGCAGCAGAGCGCGCCGCAATAGGGGAGGCGATTTGCCGCTGCGGTTTTAGAATGGGTGATTGAGGTGAGTTATGGGGATGAGTGACGAGGCGTTTGAGGTGATGTGTCCGGATTGCGGTGGGATGTTGAAGATCGATCCCGTGACGCGCGCGGTGATCGCGCATACGCCGGCTCCTCGGAAGAAGATGTTCGAAGACTTTGGCGAGGCGGCGCGGGCGCTGCGCGAGAGCGATGAGCGGCGCGACTCCATCTTTGCGCAAAGCGTGGAGGCGCAAAAGAACAAAGACGATGTTCTGGCAAAGAAGTTTGCTGAGGCGGTCAAAAAAGCCAAGGAAAGCCCGCTGGGAGAACGTCCGCTTCGGGATTTTGATCTGGACTAAAAACCGATTTCAATCGGTGCGAATGTTTACAAAATGACGGTTGCTGCCGTGCGCGCGCTCGGGATAATATTCAGCCTGATCAGGAGCTCGTTACCATGCGTCTCTCGTTGTCCCTGTCTCTCTGCCTTCTTTTCACGCCTGCCATACTCAGCGCCGCCAGCAGAAATCCTGCCGATTACCCTCTGCGCATCCACATCTTTGGTCGCAATCAGACGACCTTCTATTCCATGCGAAGTGTCGACGAATCGAAAGGCGATGGCCGTGCGAACCTCTTTGAGAACGGCGAAGCCCGGGGAGTCGATTTCAACTATTCCTGCTCGGACAAGTTGAGGGCTTCTTTTGGCTATGAGACCTATCCGGCGAAGTGGAAGAAGCCGGGGCGGGAGCTGATCGTTCTGATGCCTGTGTTCGGGCGGTCCAACGCCTATTGGACCTGCAATCTTCAAACCGACGTCAAAAGCTTTGCGTATGCGACGCACAATGGCAGGATGAACTCTGAGCCGGTAGAAGCGTTCAAGACCTGGATGGTCAATCACGATTATGACCCGGAGCATGGCAAGGATGTCCCAACGAAACGGGAACCGTCGGCCGCTGAGGCTCCGCCGTCCGCTCCGCCGCAACAGTAACTTCTTTGTCTGTTGGGGCCATCTATTTTGTGGCGCGGTAGACTGAAGAGATGCCACCGATCTTAAATGCGCAGGGCTTGACCAAGGCCTTTGGCGCGACTCCCTTGTTTCGTGATATCTCATTTACCGTCTCCGATGGAGACCGCATTGGGCTGATTGGGCCGAACGGCGCAGGCAAAAGTACGCTGCTGAAAGTGCTGGCTGCTGAAGAAGACGCGGATACGGGCGATGTTGCGCTTCGTAAGCGGGCACGTGTCGGCTACGTCAAGCAGGAGTCGGAGTTTGCCGCCGGGCTGACGGTGCGCGATGTATTGGAGGCTGCGCTGAAGCGTGCGCATGTCTCCGAGGCAGAGCGCGAAGGACGGCTGCGCGAGACAGGTGGGCGAATTGGATTTCCATCGCTGGAAGTAGAGGCGTCGAAGTTGAGTGGAGGCTGGCGCAAACGGCTGGCCATCGCCGAAGCCGTGGTGAGCGGGCCGGATGTGCTGCTGCTGGACGAGCCGACGAACCATCTTGATCTGGCGGGAATTTCGTGGCTGGAGGGACTGCTGAATGAGGCTGCTTTTGCTTGTGTGCTTGTCAGCCATGATCGTTATTTTCTTGAGAATGTGGCGACAGAGATAGTCGAGCTGAACCGCGTCTATGCGGACGGTCTGCTGCGCGTGAAGGGGACTTACTCGAAGTTCCTTGAAGGCAAAGAAGCTTACATGGAGGCGCAGACCAAGTTGCAGGATGCGCTGAAGAATCGTGTGAAGATCGAAGTCGAGTGGCTGCGACGCGGACCAAAGGCTCGTGCGACGAAGGCGAAGGCGCGAATCGACAACGCGAATGAGCTGATCGGGCAGTTGAAGGAAGTCAATTCACGCGTGCAGACGGCGACTGCGGGAATCGACTTTTCTGCGACGGAGCGGCAGACGAAGCGATTGGTCGAACTCGAAGATGTGAGCATCACGCTGGGCGACAGAAAGATCGTCGAAGGGCTGAATTTTCTGATCACCTCAGGAATGCGTGTCGGTCTGGTTGGACCGAATGGCAGCGGAAAGACGACGCTGCTGCGGCTGCTGACAGGAGAGTTGGAGGCTTCTGCCGGTACGGTGAAGAAAGCCTCGATGCTGAAGATTGTCTACTTCAGTCAGATGCGCGAGCTGGATGAAGGCGTTACGCTGCGGCGCGCGCTCGCTCCGGATTCGGACTCGGTGGTTTATCAGGGACGCGTGGTGCATGTGGCGAGTTATGCGACGAAGTTCCTGTTCACCAGCGAGCAACTGAACCAGCCGGTAGAGAGATTGAGCGGTGGTGAGCGCGCGCGAGTGCTGATTGCGAAGTTGATGTTGGAACCTGCGGATTTGCTGCTGCTCGATGAGCCGACGAATGATCTCGACATCGCCACGCTCGAAATTCTTGAAGAGAGTTTGCTCGAGTACACAGGCGCGCTTGTATTAGTGACCCATGATCGTTACATGTTGGACCGCGTATCCACTATCGTGCTGGGACTTGATGGCAAAGGCGGAGCCGAAAGATTTTCGGATTACGCACAGTGGGAGCAGTGGCGCGGCGTAAAGATTGAGGAAGCAATTGCTCCTGAAGCTACCGGAAAGGCGGTTGCTTCCGTTACACCAGCGGCCCCTCCAGCAAGCGGGAAGAAGAAGCTGTCCTATCTCGAAGCTCGCGAATTTGCCGGAATCGAAGCTGCGGTCGAGGCTGCTGAGGAACGGTTACAGGCTGCGCGCGAAATGATGGAGCGGCAGGATGTGGTGATCGACGCAACCAAGCTGACCGCAGCGCTGGCAGAGATGGAGACCGCGCAGACGGCTGCGGATGGTCTCTATGCGCGATGGGCTGAGTTGACGGAAAAGGCCGGTTAGAGCAGTTTCTGGGTCAGCTTGATGGATGTTGTCTGAAACTCAAATGTTGGGTCGGCTCAGCCTCCCATGCCTTCGTCGGCGGATGGGCCGTAGAGTGCGGGGACGGGAATGTCGTTGAGACGGAGATAGACGCCGAGCTGCGCGGTGTGGTGGATGAGGTGGTTGAAGAACATTCCCCGGAAACAGAAAGAACGAGCGCTGTTGGAGATGACCTGTTCGCCGAAGCTGAACTTCCAGATCTTCTGCATGTGTTCGTCAGAGGCTGCAGCGAGCGAAGCACGGCACTTGGCCGATGATTCGTCCAATAATTTAAGCGCGGCCTCGCGGGTGGTGAAGACCAGCGGGACGTGCGGACGCTTGGGTGCTGCGAGGTCCATGCTCTCGTCTTCGATGATGTAGTGGCCGAACAGCGGCAGGCTGGCGCAATGCATCGCCAGCTTGCCGAGAGGCATGGACTTTTCGTGACACTTGAAGTCGTTCTTGCCCTCTGGGACGCGCTCAAGGGTGCGGCGCGTGTTCGAGATTTCGATGTCGTAGTCCTGAAGCAGAACTTCTGCGATGGTCATAGATTTCTCCCTGAAGGTTAGAGTCCAGTGATGTTATAGCCGCAATCGACGAAGGTGATTTCGCCCGTGATTCCGCTGGAGAGGTCGCTGGTAAGGAAGAGTGCTGTGTTCCCGACTTCGGCGACTTCAACGTTACGGTGAAGCGGGCCGCGCTGTTCGACGGCATTAAGGATTTGGGTGAAGTCGCTGATACCGCGAGCGGCGAGGGTCTTGATGGGACCGGCGGAGATAGAGTTGACACGGATCTTCTTGTTGCCGAGATCGGCGGCGAGATAGCGGACGGCTGCTTCGAGTGCGGCCTTGGCGACGCCCATGATGTTGTAGTTGGGGAAGACCTTGGTTGAGCCGTAGTAAGTCAGGGTAAGGATCGAACCGCCTTCGGTCATCAGCGGCTCTGCGGCGCGGGCCAGCGCGATGAGCGAGTAGGCGCTGATGTCGTGCGCCACGCGGAAGTCCTCGCGAGTCGTCTGGAGGACGGTGTTCTTGATGTTGGGCGCAAAGCCGATGGAGTGGACGAGGATATCGAGCTTGCCGTAGGCGGACTTGAGTTGTTCGAAGACTTTGTCGATGTCGGCGTCGATGGAGACATCGCACTGGAAGGTACGTGCGTTGGGCAGATCGGCGGCAAGTTCTTCGGCGTCGCGCTGAAGGCGCTCGTTCTGGTAGCAGATGGCGAGCGACGCGCCGGCTTCGGAGAGCTTCTGGGCGATGCCCCAGGCGATGCTGCGCTTGTTGGCGAGGCCGAAGACGACGGCTACTTTGCCTTTGAGATCGATCATAGTGTCATGTGCTCCTGTTAGATATCGATGGTTAGGATAGCAGTGAGTGAGGCGAATACGCACGTGGGCGAATGCCGCTGGAGCAAATCTGATGCTAGTGGCGACTAGCTGGGATTGTTCGGCGCTGTAACCGCTGCGGGAATTTCTACATCGACAGTTGGCGGAATCACACGGCAGCAGTTGCGTCCGGCACGTTTCGCTTCGTAAAGAGCGGCGTCGGCGCGGGCGAGAATGACCTCCGCTGACTCGAACGGCACAGCCTGCGTGACGCCGATGCTGAGGGTGATGGGAAGCTCCGGCCGAGGGTGCGGGAGTGCGCGAATGGCTTGTTGGATGCGTTCAATAATCTTTGTTGTGTCTTGATAGCTGACCTGGGGAAGCACAAGAAGAAACTCATCGCCACCATAGCGGCCGACGTAATCGTAGTCGCGCAGGCGGGAAGAGATGGCATGAGCTACCTCGCGAAGCGCTTTGTCGCCGGCCGCGTGGCCTTGCGTGTCGTTGATGGCCTTGAAGTGGTCGAGGTCGATGAGGGCGATCGAGGGAGCCATGCGTGTGCGCTTGGCAGAGCCGAGTTCGATGGCGAGCTTCTGCTCGATGCCGCGCCGGTTGAGCGCGCCGGAGACAAGGTCCTCGAAGGACTGGCTTTCAAGGGCGTCCATGAGCTCTCCGCTTAACATAAGCAGAAAGAAGAGCCCGATGATGCAGACAAGAATTACGTTGATGACAAGAACGGAGCTTTGTATGAGGTTCCGCTGCATAAAATCGGCGGGCGAGCCGTAGAGCAACGTGAGTACGACGCGGGCCACACCCATCAGCGTGTAGGCAGCCATAATGGCGGCGAAGAGCTTCAGCAGCGATCGATCACGGGCGTAGCGGAAGAGCTCGATGGTCATGAGAAGCCGGATAGGAAAGATGGCGGCTTCGCAGATGATGATGCGCGGGACGGTCTCCTGATGAACAAGGGTGTAGTAAATCATCGGCGGGACCGAGAGAGCGATCACGGCCCAGACGAAGGCGAGCCAGATTCTGCGCTGGTCGTCGAAGAAGCGAAGCAGACCTTGGTAGAACAGGGCAAACGCCGAGAGGATCAGAGCATTGGCGAGGACAACCGATGCAAGATCGGAGATTGCGCCCCGAGCGATAAACAGGCAGCAGCCGACGACTCCAACGGCAAAGCCAAGTGAAAATGTCCGTGCGCCGCGCAGGCGAGGGTGCGTGTGCTTCATGCCAAGAAAGACGAGAGCGAGCACGCTGCTTGTGAGTATCTGACAGCCGATCAGAGTCCGATTGTCGATCCACGAAAGCAGAGACATTCCATTGGCGTCTCCTTTCGAACGCCATCGGTTAAAGTCTATCCAGATAGGCGGCTATCGATGACGAGACTTAAGTTGTAGTGCTGCTTCGTTTGGATGGCCTAAGAGAGCGTGAGCCAGTCGTACTGGGCGTCGGTCAGAGGCACGACGGAGAGGCGGAACTGGCGAAAGAGGATCGAGTCCTTGAAGACGGCGGACTGGCGAATGTCGTCGAGCGACTTCTCGTGCTTCAGCCGTTTGACCGGCTTGATGCGGACGTTCGGATTTTTAGGATCGGTGGCATCGACCGAGACGACCTTGGCCGTGCCGATGGCGGCCTTGCCGATGTTGGAGTGGTAGATGACCAGCTTTTCACCGGGCTTCATGCCGCGCAGGTAGAGCAGGGCCTGATTGTTCGAGATGCCGTCCCATGTGGTCTCGCCGTCGCGCAGGAGATCGTCGTAGGAGTACTTGTTCGGTTCGGTCTTCAGAAGGTATGGCATGTGGGCTCCTGTGTTCGCTCGGATTGCTGGTGAGGAAGAGGTACCTCCCCCCTCCCCGTACTTAAGTCCTAAAGTCTTCAAAAGAAATGATATAGGTCTGGACTAGTCTGGACCTGGTCTGGATCTGATTTTGGACTAGTCTGTGCCTATGACGATTCTCTGTTGGAGATACTCCATGGAAAAAGTCCTGGAATGCGGGGACTTCTTTTGTGATCTCAGTTTCAGTTTAGCGGATGGAAGGAAACTCATTTGCAGATTTCAGCGAGTCTATTTCTCTTCTTATGTGCAGGTTATGAGATTGGGGGCTTGACAGGTTTTAAGGGGGGAGGGGTTGTGGGAAAAGATGCGGTAACGAGCTACAAGGCAAAATACAGGGGTCTCTCCACTTCGCTTCGCTTGCACCCCAACGAGCAAGCTCGTCGGGGACCCGGCAACTCCGGTCGAGATGACGTGATTTAGAGCGGTTCTCCTTCAGATGCCGTTTTGATGATTTGAGCGAAACGCAGATTCCCTTCGGGAATGACAAGCAAAGGGTCTGGCAGGCTCGGATGAGGTTTTTCTTATCTTTTCCAGCGGCCGGTGGCGGGATAGTTGCATGACGCTTCTATGGGGCAATTGGTAGGAGGTGAAATGCACATTCATGGCCACCCGATGACCTTCAATGCGGTCGATCTGTCCTCAACCCGGGCTGCGGAGAAGGCAGCTTCTGCTCAGCGGGCTGCCGATGTTCGCGGCCAGTTGCTGCGAAGCGGCCTCGATACTGAGGGCGAAGTGAATTCCTTTGAGAGCTTTATGGTGGATAAGGAATGGGAGAGAGGTTCCCGGCAACAACCGAGCCAGAATCGGAGACGGGAGCCAGCCAATGGGAGACAGCCACAGCCGACTGAGCAGGAGGCGGACGAGCCCTTATCGTTCTGGGCTTGAGGTTGATTTTCATTGACATGCATTCCTTTGTGGGAATATATAAAGCAGGATAAGCGCGGGAATGCCATGTGGATGAAGGAGAAGTTCTGATCCGTGAAGAACCTTTTTGAACCAGCGACGGTGGAAGAGATCAAGGAGCGGATGTCGCATCTGAGGCCGGACAGCGAGCGTTTATGGGGCAAGATGAACGCGTCGCAGGCGGTAGCGCACTGCACGCGAGGGATGGAGCTGGCTACCGGTGACAGGCGTCCGCCGCGGATGCCGGTGGGGCGAGTCATCGGTTGGATCATCAAGCCGATAGCATTCAAGGAAAGTGAACCCATGCGGCGGAACTCGCCGACGGTTCCAGAACTGATTGTGGACGATGAACGGGACCTGGCGGTGGAGCGGGAGCAGTTGAACAGGATTATTGACCGGTTTGCCGCAGCCGGGCCAGAGGGATGTACGAGCCATCCGCACAGTTTTTTTGGAAAGCTGACGCCGGAGGAGTGGTCGGCGTGGATGTACAAGCATCTGGATCATCATCTGCGGCAGTTTGGGGCCTGATGCCGTTCGACTTGGCAACGTTCTGCTGCCTTTTATCCCATGGGATGAAACGAGTCCAGTAAGGCGACGAAGAGCACCCCAAAGAGGATGACCAGCAGAATCCACCAACGATCAAACCATGACTCTTTTTCACGAGAAGAACTCATAGCAGCGTTCTCCTTTTATGGTCCGCAATCGTGCGTCCTGCCAGGTAGGATGCGATGTGGGCTGGGCTAGCCGCCCAGATCGAGCAGGTGGACCTCGCTGACCGGCTGGTTGAGGAAGGCGGAGCCGAGGCGCTGGAATTTTTCAATCGAGTCGGTCGCGTAGAAGCGGCTGGTGGCCGGTGCGCCGTTGGGGTTGGGTGGGAAGTATGCGGCTACGTCGGCGGCGGTGGCGGCGGCGGAGTCGATGATGGTCATGGGGTGGTTGAGCTCGGCGAGGGTGCGCTCGATGAGCGGCTGGAGCAGAGGGTAGTGGGTGCAGCCGAGCAGGAGGGTTTGGGCGTTGGGAGCTTCGGCGAAGGCTTCGTTGAGATAGATGCGGAGGACTTCGGCGGTGACGTGGTGGTCGATCCAGCCTTCTTCGACCAAGGGGACGAGCAGTGGGCAGGCCTTTTCGGTGGCGGCGAGGCCGAGGGCGTTGAGCGATTGGGCGTAGGCGTGAGATTGGGTGGTGGCGGTGGTGGCGAGGACTAGGACTGATTTTGGAGTCGAGGGAGAGGCTTCCGAAGTAGCGAGGGCGGCTTCGGCTCCGGGTTGGATGACGCCTACGACGGGGATGGGCATGGCCTGCTTGATGTCTTCGAGGGCGAGGGCGCTGGCGGTGTTGCAGGCGATGCAGAGCAGGTCGGCGCCTTGTTCTTCGAGAAACTTTGCGCTGGAGACGGCGTAGCGGGCGATGGTCTCACGGGACTTGGAGCCGTAGGGCAGGCGGGCGGTGTCGCCGAGGTAGATGTAGCGCGCGCCGGGGATGAGGGGTAGCAGATCGCGCAGGACGGTGAGGCCGCCGAAGCCGGAGTCGAAGACGCCGATGGTGGGATTGGGGGGAAGGAGCTTTGCTGGCTTTTCGGTCATGGCTAGGGTGTTTCCTGTGGGTTGGGTGCGGCTTCGGGCTGGGGTGGTGTGGGGGTTGTCGTGGTGTCGATGGCGGGATAGATGCGCTTGAGGTCGGCGTGGCCGGCGAGGGTGTCGTGGGGCTGGCCGTCGACGAGGAAACGGACCTCGGTGAGTTGAGGGAAGGCGGCGTGGAGGGTTCCGATGATGGAGAGCAGTGTGAGGTTTTCGACCTGGATGCCGGAGGGGTGGTTCTCTACGAAGGAGCCGTGAAGATTGACGACGGCCAGTTCGCCGGTTGGTTTTGTGGAGTGGGTAGGAGCGGCTTTTTGTTGTTCGGGTAGGCCGGTGGTTTCGCTGAGGGTGTTGGTCGGCGTTGGCGTGGTGATGGGCAACGGGAGAAAGAAGACGTCATCGACGGCGGGGCCGCTTTGCAGGACGTGAGCGGAGGTGGGGAGGGAGTATTCGCCGAGCAGATGATCGAGCAGGGCGCGGGCGCGGAGGGTTGGATCTTGCGGCAGGGCGATCTGCTGCTGGTCGGGCGCGATGGAGCCGTCGGCGTCGTTGGCGAGGTAGAGGGTGACGTCCTGCGTGCTGGCGGTGGTGGGCGCGGCGATGGGGGTGGCGTCGTTGAGCGCGGTGAGGCGCTTATGTGCCTGTCGGCAGCCGTGAATGAGGAAGGCGGCCATGAGAAAGATGCCGCCGACGAGGCTCCAGAAGAGGATGCGCTGGTAGCGGGGGATCATTGCGCGGCTCCGTCGGGGGTAGCTGTGGTTTCGGTACGCCACTGGGCGAGGGCGGCGACGATGGCTTGTGCTGCTCGCTGCTGGTAGCTGGGGTCGGAGACGGGAGTGGGGGTCGCCGATCCGTTGGCCAGCGGTGCCAGCTCGATGGCGATGGCGGGGCAGATGAGGTTATCGAGCGGAGGGACGGAGGCCTGTTCGAGGATGACGGGGAGCTTGGCCTGGAGGAGGGAGACGCCGATCTGGTTGGCGATGAGGCGGCTATCGGGGACGGAGGCGGCCTGAGCGGTGTTCCAGTGGAGGATGCGGGTGGGATGTGCTGGCGGCGTGAGGGTAGAGGTGAAGAGGTGGATGCCGGAGCCGCTGCTGGTGGCGTGGAGGATGAGGCAGACGGCGGGGTGGTCGTGGTTGGCGATCTCGGCGCGCTGGTCGGTGGTGAAGGCGGCGGCGGGGTCGGAGGTACGGGTGGAGATGACGGCGAAGTTGTTCGCGGAGAGCAGGGCACGGAGCCGGTTGTTGAAGGCGAGGGTGATGTCTTTTTCGAGGAGGTCGTTGGGGAGGTGGGCTCCGGTATCGGGGCCTCCGTGGGCGGGGTCGATGAGGACTAGGGTGCGCTTGGGCGTGAAGGGAACTGTCAGTGGAGGCTTTGGGGCTTGGGGTTGGGCTGGCTGAGGGGTTTGGGCGAGGGACACGAGGCTGCTGAGGCTGAGCAGGATGGCGGCGGCGAATTGCTTCCGGGGAGGAGTCAATGGATTGAGTTGATTGTAATTGGTTGGGATGACGGGCGTGGTTGAGGGTGTTGATTCCTTGTCAATGTGAGAAGGTAGGCTTAACGAGCCTGTTACGAAACTCGCACTCGACCAAAAACGATAAGGACCAAAGAAGGTAGGAGCCTATTGCACGCGACAGTCACTTGGTCTGATATACCGTTTTTCGGACAAGTGACGAGGCCCTTGGTTAGACTGTTGAGATTACAGACAGTCATTTGTCAAACGAGATGCCAATTGCCTACTAAAGGCGACGGGAAGAGGGTGTGTGACGACTTTAGACCAGCGATATCGGAAGATGTCAGCCAACCAACTGGCCCAACTTGCCGCCGACGAAGACAAACTAGTTCCCGAAGCACGCGAAGCACTCCGCGCCGAGATTGCGCGTAGACCACCTCCGATTGCGCATAGACCCCCTTCAGTCGAAGAGTCGGCTTCCGCAAAGGATCCCCTCGATGGTGTTGAAGGTTGGCTGGTTTGGTACTGCCTCGGGTTATTCGGGGGAATATACACGCAGATACGGTTGGCTATTTCGCTGCGTGGAGGCATTTCCAGCATCATGCTTGCATTCGCAATTCTCTGCCTCGGAATAGCTGCATGGAATTTGGCGACCGGTATTAGCGTCATGCGGCGGGCTCGGTCCTCGTTGAGGATGATCTTCATTCAACTCACAGCTGGCGCTTTCCAAGGGGCAATCATCATGATTGATGGAATAGCACTGTTAGCTTCCTCTCCCGGCACTGCTGAGTTGGCTGTGGCGTTGATCACAGAAGGTCTACTCATTGTCGCGGGTTACGCCATCTGGTTCCGATACTTCCAGGTGTCGAAGAGAGTAAAGATCACGTTTGGCCGGAATTTGTAGATCTCACAACAATCTGGGATAACTCAAGCAAAGGCAAATGCGGGGGTTCTTCGCTGCGCTCAGAATGACGGCGGGGAATGTTATGGGTGGGCGCGGTCATCTTTGTGATGACCGCGCCTTTAGGTTGGTTTAGTCGAGGGCGTAGATGGCGAGGCCGCTGAGGAGTTTGGGGTAGAAGTCGGTGGACTTCTGCGGCATGACGTCCATGGAGAGGGAGACGTCCTTGAGCTGGTCGAGGGTGATGGGCTTGATGAGGAAAGCCACGTCGGCTTCGCCGCTGGTGACCAGGCCCACCGCCTCGTCGACTTCGCGGATGAAGCGGACGTTGCCCAGCTTGGTGATGGTGTCAGAACTGAGGCCGAGGATGCGATCGAGGATGATGGAGTGGAGCTGAACGACGTCGAGCTGGGCCTGACGCGCGGGGATGTTGGCCAGTTCCTTGGCGATGACTTCCTTTTTGGCCTTGAGCAGATAGTTGCCGTCTCCGGTGGCGGCAACGATGGCCACGCCGGGAGTTTTGGCGAGGATGCTGACGTCGGGGGAGTCGAGCTCTTCGATGTCGAAGAAGGCTGAGGCCTTGGTGATGAAGTCGGGCGAGCTGAACTCGGGGATGTCATAGACCACGCGGTGGGTCGGCAGGATGGTGATGCCGGGGGCCTCCATGTTGACGAAGGTCATCATCATGGCCGCTTCGGGGAAGGCCGGGACGGGCAGGTGGCCGGTGCCGAGCTTCGAGTCCTCGTTCATGGGCGGGTAGGGCTGGTTGAGCGGAAGCTGGAGCTGGGCAGAGCGCTCCTTGGCGTAGGCGACGGAGGTCTCGTAGCGGTGGTGGCCGTCGGCGATGATGAGCTTTTTGTCGGCCATGGCGGTGACGATGAGGTTGATGAGCTGCGGATCGGTGAGCTTCCAGACCTTGTGGACGACGCCGTACTCGTCGGTGATGGCGAGGTCGGCGGGGGAGCCGCTATCGAAGATGAGCTTTTCGGCGGTGAAGGCTGGGTCGGAGTAGAGCATGTAGATCTGCTCGCAGTAGGCGCGGGTGGCCTTGAAGAGGCTCAGGCGGTCGGACTTGTGCTTGGGGAAGGTCTGCTCGTGGCGGTAGACGACCTTGTCGGCGTAGTCGTAGAGATGGCCTAAGGCGATGAAGCCGCGGCGCTCGCGTACCTCGTCGGTGTGGGGGACGGTATAGGTCTGGGAGTAGCCGTAGAGGGCAGGCTCGGCCTCTTCGCGGAGGATGTTCTCCTTGCGCCAGTCGCGGAGGGTCTCGGCGGCGCGGGTGTAGCAGTTCTCTTCGTCGGTGTCGGTGGGGAACTGCTTGCCGAGGATGACGCGGATGAGGTTGTAGGGGCTGGTCTCGTAGTAGCGTTCCTGCATGGCCGGGGTGATCTTGTCGT
The DNA here is from genome assembly GCF_014640335.1 of Edaphobacter dinghuensis. Lineage (NCBI taxonomy): Bacteria > Pseudomonadati > Acidobacteriota > Terriglobia > Terriglobales > Acidobacteriaceae > Edaphobacter > Edaphobacter dinghuensis. Next base: position 225,660 of record NZ_BMGT01000003.1, read on the forward strand.
AGGGCTGGGTGACGACGTCCTCCATCTTGACGCGGGAGGTGTCGTAACGAAGGGCGCGGAAGGGGTAGATGCGGGCCATGCTTTTTATTTTCTCCAGAGAATGGGTATGAGGATATTGTACGGGTGTTGTGTGAATCGGTGGCGTCGGCGGTAGTTTGAGGCAACCGCAGAGGGCTGGTTCTCGTCCAGTGACACAGAGGACCGAAGATCGGTGTAAGCTGCGTGCGTGGTTTGTTTGACGAAGGAGTATGGTGGGAGACTTCTTCTCTGGTTCAGGCAAGGTACGGGTACTGATATGCCGGGTGCAGACGCTGCGTTTGGTTGTTGGGTGAAACGAGGGATTGCCGTTTCGATCTTGATGCTTTGTGCTCTGGGTTGGGGCGGTGTGGGATGGGCGCAGGAGAATCCGCTGGACCAGGTGCAGACGCCGGCACCGCCTCCGCCGAAGAAGTCGCCGGAAGATGCGAAGCCGGTGGTGGAAGGCGCTGAGAATGTGGCCGCCCACGCTACTTCGCGCCGAAACTCGCGGATTCGCGTGGACGTGAACCTGGTGCTGGTTCCGATGACGGTGACCGACCCGATGAACCGTCTGGTGACGGGGCTGGACAAGGAGAACTTTCAGATCTTCGACGACAACGTGGGGCAGACGATCAAGAGCTTTTCGACCGATGACGCTCCGGTGTCGATTGGGGTGGTCTTTGATCTGAGCGGCAGCATGGAGTCGAAGTTCATGCGCTCACAAAAGGCGCTGACGGAGTTTCTGCGTACGTCAAACCCGAAGGACGAGTTTTTTGTGGTGGGGTTCAACGACCGGCCAGCGGTGATCGTTGACTACACCTCGGAGGTGGACGATGTTGAGGCGCGGATGGTGATGCTGAAGCCGGAGAAGCGGACGGCACTGATCGATGCGGTCTATCTGGCGGTGGACAAGCTGAAAGAGGCGAAGTACGACCGCAAGGCGCTGCTGATTATTTCCGACGGCGGCGACAACCGTAGCCGGTATACGGAGGGCGAGCTGCGGCGGGCGGTGCGGGAGAGCGATGTGCAGATCTATTCGATTGGGATATTCGACGCGTATGCGCCGACTCCCGAGGAACAACTGGGGCCGTTGCTGTTGGCGGATATGTGCGATGCTACCGGCGGCAGGATGTTTCGTGTGAACGATGTGTCGGAGCTGGGAGATATCGCTGCACGGATCAGCGCGGAGCTGCGGAACGAATATGTCATCGGATATACGCCATCGGTGCTGAAACGTGATGGGAACTGGCGTAAATTGAAGGTACGATTGCTTCCACCGCCGGGGCTTCCCCCGCTGACGGTGCACAATCGCCAGGGGTACTATGCACCTTCGGAGTAACCGGTTTTGGCCGCTGGCGTTGGCGGCAGGAATGTTGATGGTGGGAGCTGGCACGGTGGGTGCGTGGGCTCAAAAGGCTTCGACTGCGCAATCGCAGAGCACCGCTCAACCGCCGCTTACGGTGGACCGCGACCCGGTGCCGTCGCCGGACCCGGAGACGCAGGCCGCTCCGGCAGAGGGAGCGCCGCAGGGGATTCCGCAGCAGACGATTGAGAAGGGCGCGCACGGAGCGTATACGCTTCGCGAGAATGCGTATGAGGTGCGTCTTAATGCGACTGTGGTGGATGGCAGCGGACGCTCGATCCAGACGCTGACGAAAGATGCTTTTCATGTCTACGAAGATGGGGTTCCGCAGACGATCTCGTCGTTCCGGCATGAGGATTTGCCGGTCTCGCTGGGAATTTTGATCGACAGTTCGGGGTCGATGTACGACAAGCGTGCAGCGGTCGAAGAGGCTTCGCTCGATCTGGTGAAGTTGTCGAACCCGGAGGATGAGGCGTTCGTAGTGGACTTCTCGTGGGAGGCGTTCATCGACCAGGACTTTACCAGCGACATTAATAAGCTGCAGAAGGGATTGGACTATATCAAGTCCAGCGGCGGAACGGCGCTTTATGACGCGCTGGTGGCCTCGGCGGACTACACGGCGAAGAATGCGAAGCATCCCAAGCAGGTGCTGCTGGTGATTACGGACGGCGAGGACAATGCCTCGACGGCGACACTGGAGCAGACGATTCGCAGGATTCAGGATATCGACGGGCCGGTGATCTACAGCATTGGTCTGCTGTTTGGGCAGGATACGGACAAGCGTGAGGCGCGTCATGCGCGCAGGGTGCTGGAGGCGCTGTCGGAGGAGACGGGCGGGGTGGCTTACTTCCCCAAGTCGGTGCAGGATGTGGACGAGATTGCGGCCGAGGTCGCAAAAGATATCCGGACGCAATATACGATTGCGTATCACTCGACTAAGTCGCCGACACTGGGCGGATACCGGCAGGTGCATGTCGAGGCCAAGGAGAAGGGGTTCAGCAGGCTATCGGTGCGGACGCGGGCCGGGTACTTCCCCAAGGTGGCGGATGAGACGAAGAGTGAGAAGGGCTTGACCGATCCGGGGAAGCGACAGCAGTGATGCGGGTTGCGGAGAGCATTATCGATCTGGTGGGGCAGACGCCGATGGTGCGGCTGGGGCGTCTGAGCCCGGCGGGCGGCGCGGAGATATGGGCCAAGCTGGAGTTTCTGAATCCGGGTGGCAGCATTAAAGATCGGGCTGCGCTGGGGATTGTTCTGGATGCGGAGCGGCGTGGGGTGCTGCGGCAGGGGTCGACGATTGTGGAGGCGACGGCGGGCAATACCGGCGTGGGGCTGGCGCTGATCGGCGTGAATCGCGGCTACAAGGTGATGCTGTACGTGCCGGAGGGATTTGCCGAGGAGAAGTGCATCCTGATGCGTGGGCTGGGAGCTACGGTGGTGCGGACTCCTGAGGCCGAAGGGATGGCTGGCGCAATTCGGCGGGCGCTGGAGTACGAGGCCGAGACCGAGGACGCGTTTGCGGCGTTGCAGTTTGAGAATCCGGCGAATCCGGATTTTCACGAGCAGACGACTGCGGTTGAGATCTGGGAGCAGATGGAGGGCCGTGTCGACGCCTGGGTTTCGGGGGTTGGGTCGGCGGGGACGTTTACCGGCGTGGCGCGATTTTTGAAGGCGCATCGGCCATCGGTGGTGAATGTCGCGGTCGAGCCACAGGGCAGCATATTGCAGGGCGGTGAGCCGGGGAAGCATAAGGTTGAAGGGATTGGGGTGACGTTTGTTCCGGTTACGTTTGACCGCAGCGTTTGCGACCGGATCATCAAGGTGATGGATGACGATGCGTTCGCGATGGTGAAACGGCTGGCCGCGGAAGAGGGTGTCTTTGCTGGATCGAGCGCGGGAGCGATGTTGCATGCCGCGGTGGAGGTGGCTCGGGAGTTGGGTGCAGGGAAACGGGTGGTGACGGTGATTCCAGATTCGGCGGAGAGATATCTGTCGAAGGGGATTTTGGGGTGAAGGTGCTGGATGTGAAGGCATACCCCAGGGGCTAAAGCCCCTCTATCTGGGGGCGGTTGAGAGACCCAAGGCTAAAGCCTTGGGGTATCTTTTGGATTCTGAAAAGGAAAAGAACATGGCAGAGAAGAAGCTGGGATTTGCTACGCGGGCGATTCATGATGGGCAGGAGCCGGACGAGCTGACCGGTGCGGTGAACGTGCCGATCTATCTGACTTCGACGTATCAGCAGGAAGAGATTGGCAAGAATAAGGGGCATGAGTATGCGCGGCTGACGAATCCGACGCGGGATGCGCTGGAGGAGAGTTTGCGCTCGCTTGAAGGCGGCGCCAGCGCCCATGTGTTTGCCAGCGGCATGGCTGCGATTACGGCGATGTGCACCATGATGAAGGCGGGCGACCATGTGGTGTGTTCGGACAACGTCTACGGCGGCACGGGGCGGCTCTTCGACAAGGTGATGACGAACTATGGGCTGACGTTTACCTATGTCGACAGCAGTGTGGCGGAGAATGTCGCGGCGGCGATCACTCCGGCGACGAAGCTGGTGCATATCGAGACGCCGACGAATCCGATGATGGCGATTACGGACATTCGCGCCGTCGCCGACATCTGCCATGCGCGCGGAGTGGAGTTGAGTGTCGATAACACTTTCCTATCGCCTTATTTGCAGCAGCCTATCGCGCTGGGTGCGGACATCGTGATGCATTCGACGACGAAGTTTTTGAATGGGCACTCGGATGGATTGGGCGGGGTGCTGGTTTGCACGAAGCCGGAACAGGCAGAGCGTTTTCGTTTTGTGCAGAAGTGCACGGGCGGGATTCTGTCGCCGTTTGAGAGCTATCTGCTGTTGCGTGGAGTGAAGACGCTGGCGGTGCGGATGAAGCAGCATGATGCGAATGGCCGCGTGGTTGCCGATTTTCTGAAGGGACACAAGGCAGTAAAGCAGGTCTTTTATCCGGGGCTTGCTGAGCATCCGCAGTATGAGCTGGCGAAGCGGCAGCAGAGCGGGTTCGGGTCGATGATCTCGATGGAACTCGGTTCGTTGGAGCGGGCGAATGCCTTTGCGAAGGCTTTGCGGCTGGGGTATCTGGCGGAGAGTTTGGGCGGGGTGGAGACGCTGATCTGTCACCCGGCGAGTATGACTCATGCGGCGGTTGGTGCGGAGGGCAGGGCGCGGCTGGGAATTACCGATGGGCTGATGCGGATCAGTGTGGGGATCGAGGATGTGGAGGATATTGTTGCGGATCTGGGGCAGGCTTTGGATGGGTTGGGGTAGTCTGCATCATTTCGATGCAGACTCTAAGATCTCTGCTGCGCGGTTGAGGGCTTCGGTGAGGGCTGTTAGCTGCGATTGTGCGCGAGGGGCGTCGTCGGCTGCGATGGCTTCGTTGACTCCGGGGATGACTACGGCCTCGTAGCCGGTGTATTCGCCGGGAGCGTAGATGAGGTGTTTGTACCAGGGACGATGGGGCAGGCCGGATTGATTCAGAAAGGCTTCCTCGGTGGCTCGCAGGACTTGATTGAGCTGGTCGGGATTGGCGGGTGGGTTAAGTTGCGCGACGCGAATGGCGGCACCGGCGGCGGCGAAGCGCTGGGCTGCGGCTAGCGTGGAGGTGAAGTCCAGTTTCAGGCCGGCTCTTTCGGCGTGGCGTTGTGCGTGTTCGAGGTAGCCTAGTGTCTCTTTGCCGTAGAGCTGATAGTCGTAGGGCAGCACGTCGGTGTCGGCCATATGCAGGACTTCGAGGCCGAAGACGCGGGCCATCTCCTGCTCGTAGACGAAGGTGGGATCGGCGAACTTGATGAACCAGTTGTAGTCGTCGAAGGTGGAGTGATAGACGCCGTAGGGGCCTTCGGAGCCGATATCGGTGGAGGGCACGCCGACGTGCTGGAGGAAGGGAGTGTAGTCGGAGCCGGAGCCGAGGTTGTCGATGGGGACGGCATTCTCTGAGTGGGACCGATGTTCGTGGTCCTCAGCGCCAGCTTCTTCCGTCTTCTTCCATTGATCGTAGACGGTGCCGCCTTTGGGGCTGGGGACTTCTGTGGTGGCTTCGCGGACGAACTGCTTGAGCGAAGGCACGGCGGCGGCGGTGAAGTCGGGGCCGGAGACGCTGACGTCGGTGTTGAAGTAGGCAACGGTGTGGCTAAGTTCGTCCGCGTGCTGCTCAACCCATTCGGTGGAGCCGACGAGTCCTTCTTCTTCGGCGTCCCAACTGGCGAAGAGAATAGTTCGTTTGGGCTTCCAGCCATGTTGGAGCAGATCGCCTATGCCGTGGACGGTCTCGAGCATGGCGGCGGTGCCGCTGTTGGGATCGACGGCGCCGTAGACCCAGGCGTCGCGATGGTTGCCGGCGACGACCCAGTTGTCTCCTGCCTCGGTGCCGGGAACTTTGCCGATGACATCCCAGATGGTGCGGCGGACGTAGTCCTGCTGAATGTTCATGTGGACGGTCACTGCGCTGGTGCCGCCGAGGTGATAGGTGAAGGGCAGCGCGCCCTGCCATCCGTGGGGCGTCTCGGGGCCGTCGAGTGCTTTGAGAATTGGCTCTGCGTCTTTATACGAGATCGGGTTGGACGGGATGGAGGCCAGATCGATCGGGGCTTTGGTGCGCTGCGAGTCGGGGAGGTCGGGGGTGGAGGCTATGCCGGGAGTCTCGGGGTCGCCGGGATAGATGGGCAGGAACTGTACCGAGCCGCGCTGGACTGCGGAGGCTGGGCGATAGGGGCCTTTGGGGTAAGAGTCGCCGCGGAAGTAGCCGTCGTCGGCGGGGTCGGAGTAGATGAGGACGCCCTTGGCTCCATATTGCTGGGCGATGTAGACCTTCACGCCGCGGAAGTTTTGCCCGTAGCGGACGAGGACGATCTTGTCTTTGACGCTGACGCCGAGTTCGGCGAGCTTTTTGAAGTCGGCGAGGGTGCCGTAGTTGGCGTAGACGACGGGGGCGGTGACATCGCCGGAGGGAGAGTATCCGTTGAAGGCGGGGAGAATGCGGGGATCGTCCTGGCCGGGGTCGCCGCCGTATTTTGCGGGATCGACATGCTCGGGAGTGGGGCCGGACATGAGCTTGGTGCCGTCGGCGTCGAAGGCTTCGATAAGGATGCTCTTGGGCTTGTTGAGGAGGACCTTATAGGGAACGATGGTGGTTTCGAGACCGGCAGCTTTGAATTTGTCGGCGACGTAGAGGGCAGTCTTGTAGTCTTCGGGGGAGCTGGCCCAGTGGGGTTCGGCGGTGAGGATTTTTAGGTGCTCGCCTGCGAGCTTTGCGTCGGGGATGGCCATGAAGGCGGCGTCCCACTTGGCTTGCTGGGCGAAGTCGCGATAACCGAAGACCTGTTGCGGAGCGAGGGATGGTGCAGGCTGCTGGGCGGGGAGAGCGAGCGCGACGAGAAGCGACAGGGAGGCCAGTATGCGGGGAGATGTCAACGAATTTGCCTTGGCGGGGATTGGTTGGCGCAGAAAATCTGGAATACGGCGATGCCCACGGCTGAGCGTGGGCATGATGGCCTTAGGTCGAACTTCGCAGTTTTAAGCTACGGGCTGGCCGCAGAACTTGCAGCGGTGCGCGGCGAGAGGAATCTCCGAGAGACATTCGCCGCAGGTCTTGTTGCTGGCAGCTTCAGGCCCCTTCAGTTTGGCAAGAAGATGGTTGGTCGGAAGCACAAGGAAAAAGTAGATGACAAAGGCAAGCAGCAGGAACGCGATGACCGCGTTGATGAAGTTGCCATAGGTGACGGCGCCTCCGTTGACGTGTGCGACGAGATAGGAAAAGTCCGGCTTGCCGACGATGGCAGCAATTAAGGGATTGATGATGTCCTTGGTCAACGATGCGACGATGTTAGTGAACGCCGCACCGATAATGACTGCGACTGCCAGATCGATCACGTTGCCGCGTAGGACGAAATCGCGAAAGCCTTTTAGCATCGGTTGATCTCCTTGAAGCTTAAGTTGTAGTTCAGAAAGCACGCCGAGTATACGCCAGCATGATTCGGTTCGCGCAAGTGCTGGAGGAGCTATTCGCTCAATATCTGGGGCCGGGTCTCGAAGTCGGCGCCGAACATGGCGCGCTCGACGACCATGCAGAAGATATGTTCAAGAGCGAGATGAGACTCCTGGATGTTCATCGTGACGGATGAGGGGATGACGACGTTATAGTTGCAGAGGCACCGCATCTGACCGCCGCCGTTGCCGCTGAAGCCGATGGTGGTGATGCCCATCTTGTGGGCCTGTTCAAGGGCCTTGATGATGTTGGTGGAGTTGCCGGAGGTGGAGATGCCAAGAAAGACATCCCCAGGCTGACCGAGTGCCTCGACCTGGCGCTCAAAGAGACGATCGAAGCCGAAGTCGTTGCCGGTAGCGGTGAGGATCGACGAGTCGGTGGTGAGCGCAACGGCCCGCAGTGCAGGCCGATTGACGGTGAGGCGAACGACAAACTCGGCGACGAGGTGTTGAGCATCCGCCGCAGAGCCGCCGTTGCCGGCGACCAGCAGTTTTTTGCCGGCCTTCATGGCTGCGGCTGTCAGCTCGCCGATGCTGACGATGGTCTCGACGATGGCAGTGTCGGCAAGGACTGCCTGCATCGTGGTGATGGACTGGGCCAGTTGCTTTTGAACGAGTTCCTTCATCGGTCTCCGTGGTGAAGCTGATGTGTGATTTTATCGCGGGAATAATACCGCCCGGTAAACGCACGCGATGTTTGGGCACGCAGTCGGCGCAAGATACAATTTCTTCGCTGCGCCATAGGATGCTTCGCGGTGCAATAGGAGATGTAAAGCGGATGAGGACAAAGCTATTCCTGGTGTGTGGGGGAGTCTTGGCAATCGGATTGGGTGTTGGAATGGCGCAGGGGCAGCAGGCACCTGCGGCGACTACAGAAAAGACATTATTGCTTTGGCCCGCGGGGGCTCCGGGAGCGCAGGGGACGACGGATGTGGACCAGCCGACGCTGACGGTCTATCTGCCGTCGGGAGTGAATGCGACAAAGACCGGAGTTGTGGTCGCGCCGGGAGGCGGCTATCAGCATCTTTCGATGACGAAAGAAGGATCGGACATCGCGCACTGGTTGAACGAGCATGGCGTTGCAGCATTTGTGCTGAAGTATCGGCTGGGGCCGACGTATCACAACCCCATCGAGCTTGGAGACGCGCAACGGGCGATTCGCATGGTGCGTGCCAGTGCGACGGAGTATGGCATCGCTCCGGACCATCTGGGAATGTGGGGCTTTTCGGCAGGCGGACATCTTACGGCTACGGCGGGAACGCACTTCGACGCGGGCAATCCGAGTGCTGCTGACGTGATCGACCGGCAGAGCAGCCGCCCCGATTTTCTGATTCTGGCTTATCCGGTGATCACCATGATGAATCCCTATGTCCACGCCGGTTCGCGGCAGTATCTGCTGGGAGACAATCCGGATACGGCGCTTGAACAGTCGATGTCGGCGGAGTTGCAGGTGACGAAGGATACGCCGCCAACCTTTCTGTTCGCGACGACAGACGACGGCACGGTGCCGGTGATGAACAGCGTGATGTTCTACTCCGCGCTGGTCAAGGCTGGGGTTCCGGCGGAGATGCACCTGTTTCAGCATGGAGCGCATGGGGCAGGGCTGGCGGCAGCAAATCCTCAGTTAAGCGTATGGCCTGACCTGCTGATCAAGTGGATGCGGGAACGGGGCTATGCCGCGCCTGCTGCCGCAGGGAATTGACGGGAATTTGATGATGACGGTTGCGGAGTTTCGAGCGGCGGAGAGCAGTGAATTCACGGGGGCTCTGCTCGCTCTCTGGTGGGACGGACGGGGCGACTGGCAGAAGGCGCATGAGATTGCCCAGGACGTGCCGGATGCGGACGGAGCGTGGGTCCATGCTTATCTGCATCGCAAGGAGGGCGATCTGGGGAATGCGGCTTATTGGTATCGTCAGGCGGGGAGAGAGACTGCCAAGAGCGATTTGCGGAGCGAATGGGAACAGATTGTCAGGGAGATACTTACGCGAGGTTGAATTTGTTGCAGGTTGATGAATTTACGGCTTTGTGTTGCCGGCTATCTTGTGTAGATTAAATGCATCAGTGCAAAATGTGGCCTTCGCTCCCATGATGTAGTGAAGTTCGCTGTTTTTGTTCACACCGCCATGACCGCGGGTTTGCCGAAGTATCTCTTTCATCGTTCCTCCAAATTCTGAAAAGAGTGGTAGACACATGCGTCTTCGAGCAGCCAAGGTATTTCTTTCATTTTTGTTTGTCCTGATCTTCGGCGGATCGGTCCTGTGCGGATCGGTCGCGATGGCCCAGACGCCCGCGACCGCGCAGACAGACCGGATTGCCGCTCTCGAAAAACGAGCGGACGAGAACGCGGCTGCGATTGCCGCGGCCCAGACGGCAGGGGACAACGGCTGGATGCTGGTCTCAGCTGCGCTGGTGCTGATGATGAGCGGGCCCGGGCTGGCGCTGTTTTACGGCGGCCTTGTACGCAAGAAAAATATTTTGGGAACGATGATGCAGACCTTCGCCATGATGGCCATCATCACGGTGCTGTGGGGACTGCTGACCTACTCGCTGGCCTTCAGCAGCGGGAACGCGTTTATCGGTGGATTGCACAATGCATTTCTGCACGGCGTGGGGCTGGCGCCGGACAAGGCCTATGCGGGGACGATTCCTTTGCAGACCTTCATGGTGTATCAGATGATGTTTGCCATCATCACCCCGGCGCTGATCACCGGAGCGTTTGCCGAGCGCATGAAGTTTTCGGCAATGGTGGTCTTCACGGTGCTGTGGTCGATCGTCGTCTACAGCCCAATGGCGCACATGGTCTGGGGCCAGGGCGGATTTTTGAATGCGACCGGATCGCTGCCTTGCCTTGATTTTGCAGGCGGAACGGTGGTGCACGTTACCTCAGGCGTCTCGGCGCTGGTGACGGCGATTTACCTGGGCAAACGCATTGGATATCCGAAGATTCCGATGCCGCCGCACTCGGTGGTGTTGAGCTTTATCGGAGCATGTATGTTGTGGGTGGGCTGGTTCGGGTTCAACGCGGGTTCCGCGCTGTCGGCGGGAACGTTGGCAACCTCGGCCTTTGTAGCGACGCAATTTGGCGCGGCCGCAGCGGTGCTTGGCTGGTCGGCGGTGGAGTGGATTCGGCAGGGCAAGCCGTCGGCGCTGGGAGCAATCTCAGGTGCGGTGGCCGGTCTGGTCGCGATTACGCCTGCCGCGGGATTTGTGTCCCCGATGTCGGCCATCTGGATCGGCCTGATCGCCGGAGCCTTCTGCTACACCATGGTCGTGAAGGTGAAGGCGTGGTTTGGCTATGACGATTCGCTGGATGCGTTCGGTGTCCACGGTGCGGGCGGAACGCTGGGAGCTTTGCTGACCGGCATCTTCGCGAATAGTGCCATCAATCCGATCTTCGGTGCAGGCAAAGCTACCGGGTTGCTTGAGGGGAACTGGCGTCAACTGTTCCATCAGGCGCTGGGTGTTGGGCTGGCGTGGGGGATCTCGATTGTGGGTACGCTGATCCTTTTGTTCCTTGTGGACAAGACAATTGGCCTGCGGGTAAGTGAAGAAGACGAGCGCATCGGGTTGGATCTGTCGCAACACGGCGAAGAAGGATACGATTGGGCTCACTAGCATTGCAGTGAGATGGTAGTGAGATTGAAGGCGCGAGAGGACATACAGCTATGCAGAAGATTGAAGCGGTGATTCAACCATCGAAGCTGGACGCGGTGAAGGATGCGCTGGTGGACATTGGCGTTGAGGGAATGACGATCACCGAGGCACGCGGCCACGGGCGGCAGAAGGGCCACACCGAGTTCTACCGTGGCCGGGAGTATTCGGTCGACCTGTTGCCGAAGGTGAAGTTGGAACTAGTGGTCAAGGACGAGATGCTCGACAAGGCCATTACGGCGATTACGACGGCGGCGCGTACCGGCACCATCGGCGACGGCAAGATCTTTGTGTCGAAGATCGATGAGGCGATCCGCATCCGCAACGATGAGCGCGGCGAGCTTGCGCTTTAACAATTTGTAACCGGCAAGGTTTTTCAGCAGCCTCTCTGGGCTTGGGTTTTCTTTAGGGAGAAAACAGCATGAGCACAAATGAGTCCACAGGCAGCAAATTGCGCGAGCGATACCAGAAGAAGATGCTGGAGATTCGCGGTGCGTTCGATTCGGGGGCATCGGGCGCGGCGACGATTGCGGCGCGGTCGAAGGCCATCGACGAATTGGCAAGCGGGCTCTGGGCGGAAGAGGTCCAGCGCGACCGCAGGCTGGCGACGGGCATCGCGCTGGTGGCGATTGGCGGATATGGGCGGGGACAGTTATTTCCTTACTCCGATGTCGACCTGCTCTTTCTGCTGGACGGACGGCTGGCCGAGAAGGACGTGAAGGACGCGATCCGGCGCGTCAACCAGGATATGTGGGACTCGGGGATTCGCATCTCGCCCGCGACGCGGAAGCTGGCGGAGTGCGAGCGCTTCGACGAGGAGAACGCCGAGTTTGCAGTCTCGCTGATGGACCATCGGCAGCTCACCGGCGATGCGCTTCTCTACCGCAAGCTGGCGACCGTGACCATACCCAGGCTGCTGCAACGCGAGCAGAAGGGGTTGATGGCCCGGCTGACGGAGCTGACGCGGGCGCGTCATGCGAAGTACGGAGATACGCTCTTCCATCTGGAGCCGAATATTAAGGACTGCCCCGGCGGGTTGCGCGATATCCATGTCTGCAGTTGGATGACGCTGTTGCGCGGAACTGGTTCGGATACAGCAAGTCGCGTCGTGGGTAATGGGAACGTAGAAGAGGACAGCGAGTTCAGCAAGGCGGTGGAGTTCCTGTGGCTGGTTCGATGTTTTCTGCACTACCGGCACCAGCGCGATGACAACTCGCTTGATTGGCAGGCGCAGGATGCGGCGGCAGCGGCAGGCGTAGGAATGGATGGCGCCGTGCCTCCTAATGCAGATGCAGCCTACTGGATGCGCTTCTACTTCCGCCATGCGCGCCGGATCGAACGGCGCGTCTCGCAGATGATGGGAGAGACTCCTCTGGACAAGCCCCGCCTGAAGCTGCTGGGGCTGCGACGAGAGCGGCGCACGGAGCCGTTACAGCAGGGGTTTCGTGTGGAGCGCGGCCGCATCGTACTGGATGCGTTGGTGGACGACGGAAGTGGCGCTCCGGCACACGATCCGGCGCAGGACCCCGATGTGGTGTTGGATGTCTTTGAATCCATGGCGCGAACAGGATGTACGCTGGGAGAAGAGGCGGAGCAGCGGCTGCTGCTCGCGCTGCCGATACTTTCGGCGCATCTCGAGGAGGGACCGGCGTTGTGGCAGCATCTGCAACGCATCCTGACCGGACGCTACGCCGGAGACGCGTTACGCACGATGCATGTGCTGGGCGTGCTGGAGCTTCTAATTCCGGAGTTTCACGGCATCGATGCGTTGGTCATCCGCGATGCCTATCACCGCTACACGGTGGACGAGCACACTTTTGTGCTGATCGATACGCTGCATGGTTTGGAGAGCGCGCAGGAGGGCCCGATGGCCGAGTGGGCCGCGCAGTTCGGGCGGCTGCTGCGCGAGCTTCCTCACCCCGGACTGCTTTATCTGGCAGCGCTGATGCACGACACCGGCAAGGGCCGCAGCACGGACGATCATGCCAAAGAGAGCATGACCATGGCGCGGGGCGTGCTGGAGCGGCTGGAGCTGGATTCGTATGAGAGCGATCTGGTGAGCAGCCTGATCGAGAACCATCTGGAGATGTCGCTGGCCATGCGCCGCGATATCTTTGACCGGCAGACGGTGCGCGCCTTTGCCGGCAAGGTGCAGACGCCGGAAGCGCTGCGGATGCTGGCGCTGTTTACCTATGCCGATATCAATGCCGTGCATCCCGATGCGTTGACACCGTGGAAGGCGGAGAACCTGTGGCGGCTCTACATTGCGACGTCGAACTACCTCGACCGCAACGTCGATGAGGACCGCGTCGGCGCGCAGGAGGAGAGCGAGCTGGTGCATCGCGTCTCCGCCTTGCTGCCGGGTCAGAAGGCAGCGGTCGCCGAGTATCTGGATGGCTTTCCCGAGCGGTATGTGCTGACGCGGACGCCGGAGCAGATCAGGGCCAACTTTCAGCGGTTCCAGAGATTTTCTGAGGATGCGGTGCAACTGGACTTTCGCTATGCGCCGGGGGTGAGCGAGCTGACCCTGGTGACTCCGGATCGGGCGCTGCTATTTGCAAATATGACGGGAGCGCTGGCGGCGTGGGGCATGAATATCGTGACTGCCGACGCGTTCTCGAACCGGCACGGCGTTGTTGTTGACAGCTTTCGTTTTACCGACAGCTTCCGCACTCTGGAGATGAATGCCTCCGAGCACGAGACGTTCGTAAAGAGTGTCCACGAGGTAATGACCGGCGCGTTGTCAGTCGAAAAACTGCTGAGCGGACGCAGGCGGGGAAGGCGCAAGGTGCCGAAGGTTGTTGTGGAGTCGCGCATCGAATTTGACGATGCTGCGTCATCGCACAGCACGCTCCTTGAAGTAGTCGCGCAGGATACGACCGGGCTGCTGCATGCACTTAGCCTGACGTTGGCACGACAAAACTGCAATATTGAGGTGGCATTGGTCGATACGGAGGGAGAGACGGCGATCGACGTCTTCTACCTGACTCGCAAGGGTGCGAAGCTGAATCAGGACGAGGAACGGGCGCTTCGGGAAGCTTTGTTGCGGGCGATAGAAGAAAATGCTCGTTCTTGAGATATTTTTTCGGTAACCGAGCAACCTAGGTAGGTTTAGCGGCGTCTCACCAGATTGCTTTGACCTAGTTTGTGCAAATATTTGCCAATCACATGAAAAATGTCGTCGTCGGGCGACATCGGTTTTATTATTAGATATATGAGTACAGCAGCCAACGAAACAACGAGCAGCGGCCGTCCGACTGCGGTTCCGCAAAAGAATGATCGCTATATCTTCGGCAGCCTGGACAGCTTTGGCAAAAACCAGGAGAAGCTGGAAGAGGTGAGCTGGGGGTATGACCAGCCGGAGGGCATCGTTCTGGCGTCGCTCGACGGAGCCCTTAATTGGGTGAGAAAGAACTCCATCTGGCCCATGACGTTTGGCCTCGCCTGCTGCGCCATCGAGATGATGTCGATGGGCGGTTCGCGATACGACATCGCCCGCTTTGGAGCGGAGGTATTTCGCCCCTCGCCGCGTCAGAGCGACCTGATGATTATTGCCGGTCGCGTCTCGCAGAAGATGGCGCCTGTTATTCGTCGCCTCTATGAGCAAATGCCTGAACCTAAATGGGTTATATCTATGGGGGCATGTGCCACTTCGGGCGGTGTCTTCAATAATTATGCTTTGTTGCAGGGTGTCAATCAGGTGATCCCTGTCGACATTTATGTTCCCGGGTGCCCACCGCGTCCGGAGCAGTTGCTGTATGCCATCACGTTATTGCAGGAGAAGATTCAGCACGAGCGCGGCTCGCTGAAAAAGACTCTTAATTTGGCGTGATTCAAGGTTTACAGCTGATTACTTGCAAGGTTCATTCCGGGAGATATCTAGGGTCTTTTAAGAATTACGGCTGGTAAAGTATTGAAAAGATAGTAGCCGAAAGTAGCTTTTAAACTGGTACGGCTCACAACCAACGTAAGCTGTACTGAATCGAACTAAACTAAACGAGCCAATAGGCTTGCAAAATGAAAGATTTTTAGCGGAGGAAGTTCAATGGTTCATCGCCCGTTTCGTAGTGTTGGCCGGTTCGTACTGGCTGCATGTGCAGTCAGCCTTGGAGTAGCCACTCTGGGCGCACAGACGCCCAGCACAACCGCCCCGATGGGGCCTAACCCTTCGCGAGTGGATGTCTTCACCGGTTACTCGTACTTCGGAGCCCATGGACAGGTAAAGCCTGCGGGAATTAACTATTCTTCGATCGATCTCGGGGCCATTGGTAGCGGCGCTTACTACTTCAATAAGTACTTCGGTGCCGAGGCAAACTTCGTTGCGCACCCGGACGGCAACAACGACGGCCTGTACTCGGCCTCCGCTGGTCCGATCTTCCGCGCACCGATGCAGAACTTCACCCTCTTCGCGCATGGCCTGGTCGGCGGCGCCAAGCTGGGCGGCCCGAACAGCGAAGCCCCCTTCCCGTACCACGAGCCCTACACCTGGGGCCCGACCCTGACGGCCGGTGGCGGCATGGACTATGATCTGCCGTTCCTCAACAACCGCTTCTCGCTTCGTCTCTTCGAAGCAGACTATCGCTATATTCACACCAGCTTCGGCCCCTACACACCTCCCCCGACGGGCGGCGTCATGGGTGGTCGCGCGAACCTCAGCGGCGTGGATCTCAGCACCGGTATCGTGACGCACTTCGGCCATGTCATTCCGCCGCCGCCTGTCACCTACTCCTGCGCGGTCTCGCCTGCACAGGGCTACCCTGGCGATCCTCTGACCGTCACCGGCACCGCTCTGAACCTCAACCCCAAGAAGACGGCCACCTACAGCTGGACTGCTGACGGCGGCACGATCACCGGCACCTCCAACGTTGCCAACATCGACACCAAGAATGCTGCTCCCGGAACCTACACGGCCAAGGGCCACGTAACCGAGGGCAACAAGCCTGGCCAGATGGCAGATTGCTCGGCCCAGTACACGGTCGAAGCCTTCCAGCCGCCAACCATCAGCTGCTCGGCCAATCCTTCCACCTTGAATCCTGGAGATTCTTCCACGATTACGGCAGAAGGCGTCAGCCCGCAGAACCGTCCTCTGACCTATAGCTACAGCGCCACCGAGGGTTCGGTCAGCGGCAACGGCAACACGGCAACCTTGAGCACCGCCGGCGCAGCACCTGGCACCATTACCGTCACCTGCAACGTGGTTGACGATAAGGGTCAGACTGCATCGTCCACCACCAGCGTCACCATCGCCGCGCCGCCACCGCCGCCGGCACCTACGGTCAGCAGCCTCTGCTCGGTCAACTTCGAGCGTGACAAGCGCCGCCCGGTCCGTGTCGACAACGAAGGTAAGGCCTGCCTCGATGACGTGTCCCTCAAGCTGCAGCAGTCGTCGGATGCGAAGCTCGCACTCGTCGGCAATGCCGCCAGCACCGAGAAGCACGGTCCGAAGCTCGCTGCTGAGCGCGCTGTCAACACCAAGGACTACCTGGTCAAGGAGAAGGGCATTGATGCCAGCCGTATCTCGGTCTACACCGGTACTCAGGACGGTAAGACTGTGACGACGACCCTCATCCCTGCCGGCGCCACCATGGACAGCACTGGTATCACCGCTGTCGATGAGAGCGCACTTGCGGCTCCTGTCCGGCACCATGCTCGTCGCCACAAGAAGTAACCACGAGCATGTAACCTAAGCCAAAGGCTGACTGGGATGATTCCCAGTCAGCCTTTGTGTTGAGCGCGATTATCGCGCTACGGCTTATGCTTATAACATTGAACTTGTAGAACTGGATGAATACGTTGACCCGACGCTACAGATTGCAAATCTTTTTCCTTGTATTGTTTCTTGCCTTCACCAGCCTGCGTGGCAACGCAGTCACCTGGTTGCCGTTTGGCCCGGATGGTGGGGACGCTCGATCATTGACAGCCGATCCGCAGGATCCTTCGCATCTGTACCTCGGCACTATGAATGGCTGGCTCTATGAGTCCCATAATCGCGGCAAGGATTGGAAACGACTGGCTCTTGTGGGTGGACGCAATAATTTGGCGCTGGATTCGGTTGTCCTGGACGAATCAAACCCTAAGCATATTTTGGTGGGTGCCTGGGTACCGGGTAGTCGCGACGGAGGCCTCTATAGCAGCAACGACGGCGGCATCACCTGGACTGGCAATAGTGATATGAAAGGCCAGTACATACTTGCTCTGGCCGCCTCTCCGTCCAATCCAAAGATCATTGTTGCTGGAACGTTGCTTGGGGTATACCAGTCAAGCGACAGTGGTGTTCACTGGAAACTCATCAGCCCCGAAGGTAGCAAAGAACTGCATGAAGTCGAATCGATAGCCATCGACCCAGTCAACCCGCAAATTATCTACGCCGGAACCTGGCACCTGCCATGGAAGACGACCGACGGTGGAGAGCACTGGAAGAACATCAAAGAAGGCATCATCGACGACTCTGATGTATTCTCGATCATCGTCGATCCCAAACAGCCAGCTACTGTCTACGCCAGTGCCTGCTCCGGCATCTACAAGAGCGAAGATCAGGGCCTCAAGTTCCAGAAGATACAGGGTATTCCTTCCACTGCTCGCAGAACCCGTGTGCTGATGCAGGACCCGCAGCACCTGAACATCGTCTTCGCAGGAACCACAGAGGGCTTGTTCCGCTCGAGCGACTCCGGCAAATCATGGCTGCGTACGACCGAGCCTGACGTGATTGTCAATGATGTGTATGTCGACCCGGCAGACTCGAACCGCGTTCTTCTGGCGACGGACCGGGGCGGTGTACTGGCCAGCAACGATGGAGGCATGAGCTTCCTGCCTTCGAATAGCGGCTTCTCCTCGCGCCAGATCGTGGCCTATGTGCAGGATGACGAGCATCCGGCGACCATCTATGTCGGCGTGGTCAACGATAAGGAGTGGGGTGGCGTCTTCGTCAGCAACAATGGCGGACTGACATGGAGCCAGCTCAGCGCTGGCCTCAACGGCAGCGATGTCTTCAGCCTCGGGCAAGCCTCAGACGGAACGATCATTGCGGGTACTGCCCATGGTCTCTATCGGCTTCAGGGACAACTATGGAGCCGGGTCGATGACGTGAGCCTTCAGGCTGTAAGCCCGATACCGACAAAGAGGCCAGGCGCTCGACGGCTGGGCAGGGCAGTTGTTTCTCCTCGGCATCCTCACGCAGACCCCTTCGACGGCAGCGTCAATGCAATCGCGAGGTCGGGCGATACACTTTATGCCGCCACCACAGATGGCTTGTTGCAGAGTGTAACTGCGGGCCAGAACTGGGAGCTAACACCCGGACTGGGGCGTCAGAGCTGGCGGTATGTCGCCGCTGCGCGGTCGATGGCGGCAGTAGCCGATTTGAATAGCGTCTCGCTCTCGATGGATAACGGTAGGAAGTGGAAGACGGTAAACCTGCCTTCCCCAGTGACACAGCTTGCCGCTGTGGCAGTCGATGGGGTCGGCGGGCTGTGGGTGGGTGGCCGCGAAGGCGTCTTCTTCTCCGAAGACGAGGGCGCGACCTGGCACACCATGAGCCGATTCTCCATCCACGATGTCACCAATCTCTTCTACGATGCGCGAGAACAGCGCATTCTGATTACGGCCAATAACAAAAACACGATTGTCTATGCCGTGCATCTGCCCGACAGAAAAGTGCAGTACTGGAACGCAGGCTGGTCGCTTCGGATGGCCCGTCCCGTCGGAGATCATCTGGTAGGGGCAACCCTGTTTGACGGCATCGTGGTGCAGCCGCGCATGGTGGCTTCAAAAGAGGTGTCCAGCAACACCGAGGCATCGACCACGCCGGAGACATCCGCAAAACCGGCGATCATCGCCCGGCCTTAGACCGGCATGATCTGCCCTTCAGAGTCCTGTTACAGGAAAACCTGCTCTAGAAGGGATAGAATCGAAGGATGAGCCTTTCATCGGCAGCAGCGCGCTCGCGACACTCTTTTCAGACAGACGATGCTTCTCTTCTCCCCATCGCGGAGAAGGTGCAGCGTGGCGAACGGCTCAGCTTTGATGACGGTGTCACCCTCTATCGCAGCGGCGACATTCTGGCGATCGGCTGGCTGGCTAACCTCGTTCGCGAACGGCTGCACGGCGATCTGGCTTACTTCAACGTCAATCGCCACATCAACCCCACCAACGTCTGCGTTGCCTCCTGCCGCCTATGCGCCTTTGGGCGCAAGAAGGGCGAGGTCGGAACCTACACCATGGCGCTTGAAGAGGCGTGGGAGACGGCCGGCTCCGGGTACTCCGAGGCTATCACTGAGTTTCATATCGTCGGCGGACTGCACCCCGACCTGCCATTTGAATACTTCATGGACCTGGTGCGTGGGCTCAAGCAGCGCTTTCCCAAGGTCCACATCAAGGCGTTCACGATGGTCGAGGTTGCATTTCTCGCCAAGCGTGGCAAGATGACCATTCCTGAGACCTTGCAGCGCATGAAGGACGCAGGGGTCGACTCCATGCCTGGTGGCGGAGCAGAGATCTTTGCCGATCGCGTCCGGCACATCATCTGCGATCACAAGATCGACGGCGGCGAGTGGCTGGAGACTGCCAAGACGGCCCACCAGTTGGGGCTGCGCTCCAACGCGACCATGCTCTACGGCCACGTTGAGAACGACGAAGATCGTGTCGACCACATGGTGAGACTGCGCGCCGTGCAGGATGAGACTGGCGGCTTCCAGACCTTTATTCCTTTGGCGTTTCATCCTGACCACACCGCGCTTGCGCATATTCCGCGCACGACCGGTGTGCTCGACATCAAGCAGATCGCTATCGGTCGCCTGATGCTCGACAACTTCTCCCACATCAAGAGCTACTGGCAGATGGTGTCGCCGAAGATGGCGCAGATCGCGTTGCGCTTCGGAGCTGACGATATCGACGGCACTGTCGTCGAAGAGAAGATCTATCATGAGGCTGGAGCGACGACTCCGCAGGGTATGCGCCGCGCTGACCTCATCCGCCTGATTACCGAGGCGGGTCGTGTGCCCTTCGAGCGTGACACCCTGTACCGGGCTGTGACGCGAAGCGAAGACACGTTTACCGTTGCCGTCTAAGCAGAGGCCGGATCAGTAAAAGCGGGCGCAACTACAGACCAAAGTACAGATGCGCTCTCGCGCCTTACGTAGTGCGCTCATTAGCATCTCTGCAAATCTTTTACATTCTTGTAATAGATTGCAGGAAAAGTTTTTCCTAAAAAGTCGCGGTCTTCGCCATTTCCCATAGAAAATCCATCAATTTTTCTTGCTTTGCTGTTTGGCAACTTACTTGCTTTCATCTATCCCGTACACACATATTCGATCTGATCGCCTGCATCCAGGGGCGCACAAGATCTTAATCATTGGTCTTTAGCAGCTTGCCTTCGTGGTGAGCCGAGGAGAACCGCGCAACAAAGTGCAAGCCACGCTTCAGGTATAAGCAGCAAATATCTTCGTAGGGCCGGTGGTATGTCGTTGCAGCAAAGTTATGCCGATCGCGGTAGTAGAGATGCTCGCAGGCCACCACGATCGGCATAGCAGGGACTCGCTTCAAGTCGCATGTTCATCAGTAGGAGGCATTATGTACCTCTTGTTTATCCCATCCCTGCTTGCGGTTGTCGTTATCGGTTTTATTCAGCTTCGTGATCAGTTTGCGCTTGCAAAATCAAAGAAAGACTAACACTCCGGGCCAGCCGCATTCGTCTTACTTACCGCCCCAAACCCAGGTCTGTACGGATCGGTAAGTAGCAAAAGGAGCCGGATGCCATAGCCCCGGCTCCTCTTTGCTCATGCGGTTAGATTTATTTTGCTTGCAGCACGGCCACCCCATAGTGATCGAGCGATACGGTGTGTACCTCTTTGTCATGAAGCACGTCACGCATCTCAGCGGGCAGAGTGACGGTTTGCGTTGCTTTATTGAAGTTGACGAGGATGAAGACCTTCTTCCCATCTCCCTCGCGCGGATAGACATCGACACCGGCAGGTACAGGCCCAAACGCCGCTGTAACCCCGCTGGTCTCCGCCATCCACTTTGCAGCCTTCAGCATCGTCGCCTCATCCATCCATGCGCCGATATAGGTGATCTGGCCTTTGCCCACCTTACGAGTAATGGCGGCGGGCTGGCCGTCGAGCCAGCCATTGCTCTTGCCATAGCGCATCAGCACCTTCGTATCCGGTGCTGAGACGCTAAGTTGTTCCGCCCATATCTTCGAGGTGGTGTCACCCCATACTCCGTTTACAGGAACCGTGTCCTCAGGTTTGTCGTCGATTGCGTAGAACTGATCTACCCTCCCTCCGAGCAGTTGGGCCAGCGGGCCGGGCTCGCGCTCCGGCCACAGCCCGTTGTCTTCGTTCTTCATCCCGCTGCGCTGTCCCAGAACAAGATGCCCGCCGTTTTTTACATAGGCGATCAGGTTTTCGGCTTCGGCCTTTGAGATCACCTCAAGCCCCGGCGCAACAACAAGCTTGTAGCTATCGAGCCGTGTCGTTGGCGGAACGATGTCGATCGACTGTGCGACCTCGCGCAGAGGCTTGTAGTAGCTCACAATCTGCGTGACTGGATCGAATGCCTGATTGTGCCGCTGCCAGTTAATGGCCCATCGACTGTCATAGGAGTGAAGAATTGCAACCTGCGAATGAACGCTGGTTCCGGCCAGCGCCGGACCGGCCTTGGCAAACTCTTTCCCGATCTGCGCAACTTCGGAGTAGACCGGAACCGGCGTTCCATCGGCACCGAGCAGCGTGCCATGCAGCTCTTCCTGACCATTCAGGTCAGAACGCCACTGCCAGTAGCTCACCGCATCCGCGCCATGACCGACATCGTGCCACGCCATCGCGCGAACCTCGCCCTTATCGAGCATACTGTTTACGGGAGCCCAGTTTACAAAGCCGGGCTGTGTCTCCATTACCCAGAAGTTCTTGCGCAGAAATCCTCGCGTCAGATCATGCGCTGCGCCATTGCGATACGGATCGAGATGACCGCGTCCAACATAGTCATCCCACGATGCAAGATCGAGGTCCTGCGATACCGTGTAGTGATCGTAGCCATCGAACCAGCCCATCATATTCGTCGTGATGAATTGCCGTGCGTCGCTGTTGGCGCGAATCACATCGAGCTGATTTTTCTGGTAGCTCCTGTAGGTGTCCGAGACAAATCTCTTCCAACTGAGTAGAAGGCCAGGATTGCCGTACTTTTCTTCGATGGGAATCTGAGACCAGTCCGAATAGGTCTCACTCCAGTAGGCGGTCGTCCAGCGCTCATTCAAGTTATCGAGTGTTCCGTAGCGTGCCTTCAGCCAGTCCTGAAATTGCTTTTGCACATCGGGACCATACGACTCCGCTGCGTACTCGTTGTCGATCTGCCAGCCAATGACATTGGGGTTGTGACCATAGCGTTGTGCCATCTTCTCGGCAATACCGCGGCACAGTTCGCGATACTTTGGATTGGCCCAATTGAACTGCTCGCGGTTGCCATGCTCGTCTGGCCGCCCGTCTTCCTTGATGCGCAGCGTCTCCGGATACTTCTGCGTCAACCACGCAGGAGGAGCAGCCGTAGGTGTTCCCAGCACGACAAAAATGTGGTGCTTCGCAGCGTCGGCGATGGCATGGTCCACCCAGTCGAACTTGTACACGCCTTCCTCAGGCTCAATCGACGACCACGCAAACTCTGTGATGCGCACAAAGCGAATTCCGGCCTGCTGCATCAGCGTGAGATCGGCGTCCCAACGCGATTCAGGCCATTGCTCCGGATACCATGCGGTGCCAAGATAAATCGGCGGTTGTGCGTCGGGCTGAGATTGCGGTTGTGCCTGAGCGTGCGTGCTCAGGGCAGAGAAGATGAAAAGCGTTACAAAGGCAAGTGGAAGGAGTTTGCGAATCGTCTGCATCATATTTTCTCCGGAGGAGCCAGCTGTGCGCGGAGGCCAAAATTCGCATCAATGCTGACGAACCCATACTAATCGCAATTCGCTGTGTACGGTGCGAAGCAAGAAGTCATTCATCTACCGGGGAGGTATAGCGAGTTTGCAGACAATAAAAATGGGCGCTACTAGTAGCGCCCATTTGCGGATGTTCAGCATGTTTTACTTTGAGGCAACGACGTTATTCTTCTGGGCGATCTGCTCGATCATCTGCAAATGTTGGTCGATCATCTGCCCACCTTGAGAGACAAGGCTCTTCAGCGCAGGGTTCGAGGTATTCTGCGCTTCCTGCTTGAATTCTTTCTCATCTTGCTTATGGTCTTTCACCATGTTTTGGATGTAGGCCTTGTCAAACTCGTCGCTGTTTAGCGCGCTAAGCTTGGACACCGTCGATTTATCTTTGCCCGACAGTGAGGACGGCGGTTTGACGTTCATCTGTTGAGCGACTTGTTTCATCGCATCGCCAAGTTTGGTATGGTCATCGACCATCTTCTGCGCAAACTGCTTTACATCCGGATTGCTGCTCTTTTGCAGGGCGAGTTGCCCCATCTGAACCTCGGCCATTCCGCCTTGAAGGGCCTCGCGAACAAATGCTTTGTCCATCATGGCTGCAGGCCCGTTCGGGTCCTGATTGCTGGTGGTCGCCTGATTCATCGCTGATCCGGGCTGCATTCCCGGCTGGGTTCCCGGTGTCGTCTGCTGGGTCGGAGATGACTGTTGTTGGCCGCCCCCAGGAGACATCTGCGCGATGGCGCAGGGAACGCTGAGAAGCGCCGCACCTGTGAGAAGCACAGGAAGGCTGTGCATCAACCTGCTGATTGCCCGACAACTTGTTCTCATGATTGAGCTCCTGAATAGGGATTCGAAAAGTCATTCCTGAAAATAAGAATGTTCCGTTCGCGATCCACACCTTACAGGTCGCATTAAATAGGGTGCATCGAAGTGTCTTTCGGTTGCCTATTGATAAGTAGAAGATGAAGAAGCAAATAAGGAGAACTCCATCGCGCCGTGCGTCTGCGCAAGGTGATATTTTTGAAGGCAAGACAGGCAAATATTCAAGCCGCAGCGCCATGCGCTCGGATACAGAGGATTCAATCACATGTATATTCACGCGTTTGCGTTTCGCTGGGTAGAAGGAATCACCGAAGAGCAGAAGAAGCACGTTCAGAAGGAAATCCTCGCGCTGCAGGGCAAGATCCCGGGTCTGCTTGAGACGCATGTCGGCACCAACGTCTCGCCCCGAGGACAGGATTACGCGTTTGGCGGCGTGATGAAGTTTGTCGATAAGGCTGCGTTGGAGGCGTACTTTCCGCATCTCGTTCATCAGGCCCTGGGCGAGTGGCTGATGCCGATGATTTCACCTCTGGAGCTGGATTTTGATGCTGCCTCCTCAACTGAGGCATACAGAGGCTGAAATTCGATTCGTCACGTTAAGTCACCGGAGCAGGATTGAAGAGCGCAAGATCGTTATGCAGCCCCCATTGATCTGCACGTGTCTGCTTGCGCCCGCTGGCCACATCAAGAATCAGTTGGAAGAGTTGAGTGCCGACCTGCTCAATGGTGGCATCGCCGGTTGCGATACTGCCTGCGTCGAGGTCGATGAGATCAGACCATCGCTCTGCTAGGGCGGAACGCGACGCTACCTTGATTACAGGGCACATCGCAAGACCATAGGGAGTGCCGCGCCCGGTCGTAAATACATGCATGTTCATGGAAGCGGCGAGTTGCAACGTTCCGCAGATGAAGTCGCTGGCCGGAGTGGCAGCGAAGATCAATCCCTTTTTTGTAACTCGCTCACCCGGACCGAAGACGCCCGCAATAGCGCTGGTGCCGGCCTTAGCTGTCGAGCCCAGCGCCTTCTCGACAATGTTAGTCAATCCTCCCTTTTTATTTCCGGGAGTAGGGTTGGCGCTGCGATCTACTCCTCCACGGTCGAGATAGGCGTCATACCATGCCATCTCGCGGACGAGATCGCGCGCCACCTGTTCATCCGCAGCGCGTGCCGTCAGCAGATGAATCGCATCGCGAACCTCGGTCACTTCAGAGAACATGACTGTGGCTCCAGCACGAACCAGCAGATCGGATGCGTAGCCCACAGCGGGGTTTGCTGTGACGCCGGAAAACGCATCGCTCCCACCGCATTGCAGCCCAACAACGAGATCGGAGGCAGGTCGCGTCACTCGTGTTCTTCGATTGAGCTCCGCAAGTCGTTTCTCCGCTAACTGCATAATGGAAGCCACCATGTCGCCGAAGCTATGGTGCTCTTCGTCCTGCATGCGAACGACATAGGGCTCTGCTGCCAGTATAGGTAGAGTGCTGTTCGGCAATAGCCGCACTGGCTGCAGCTTCTCGCATCCCAGACTAACAACCATGGGAGCGCCGCCCAGATTAGGGTTCAAGCTGAGGTTGCGCAGTGTACGAATAGGAATCTCAGCGCCAGGGGCATCAATGGCGACGCCGCATCCATAGTTGTGGGTCAACGCGATAACGTCATCGACGTTGGGATAACGCGGCAAGATCTCAGCCTTGATGCGCTTGACAGCAAAGTCGACGGTCGCAGCGACGCATTGAACAGTAGTTGTGATGCCAAGAATATTTTTTGTGCCTACCGATCCGTCATCATTGACGAAGCCATCGAAGGTGTAGCCTTCAATCGGTGGCATCGGCGCTGGCACCGCCGTCGCATGAGGAAGGTTATCCAGCGAGGGAGCAACCGGCAGGCGCATCCGCTCCTCATGCACCCAACTGCCTCTTGCAATGGGATACTCTGCGTAACCGATCACCGAGCCGTATCGCAGTATGGGCGCTCCTGCCGGCATATCGACCAGCGCCACCTTGTGCGCTTCCGGAATATCCTCAATCAGCTTCAGCCCTGAATCGAACTCTGTGCCTGCAGGCAGACCGCCCTCGTTCACGATGATAGCCACCGTGTCGTGTGGGTGCACCTGTACAAAGAGGGGACGCAACTTTTTTCCGCTGGGCATGCTGTTCCTTATATTGCTGTTGCCGCCAAAAGTCTACGAGACCAGGCAGGGCCGCTTTGGGTTGAACTTCCAGCCCGGAACAAGAAACTGCATCGCCTTCGCGTCGTCCCGTGCTCCCAGCTCCATCGTATTGTAGAGCGCATGGGCGCGCTCGATCTGCTCCATGTCGATCTCGATGCCAAGTCCGGGACGCTCCGGCACAGTAATTCTGCCGCCAACAATTTGCAGAGGCTCCCTTGTGAGGCGTTGCCCATCCTGCCAGATCCAATGCGTATCGATTGCAGTAATCTTGCCCGGTGCCGCTGCTGCCACATGCGTAAACATCGCCAGCGAGATATCGAAGTGATTATTGGAGTGCGATCCCCACGTGAGTCCCCACTCGCGGCATAGCTGCGCTACGCGTACCGAGCCCTGCATCGTCCAGAAGTGCGGGTCGGCCAGCGGGATGTCGATGGCATTGAGCTGAATCGCGTGCTTCAACTCGCGCCAGTCAGTCGCAATCATGTTGGTCGCCGTGGGGAGACCAGTGGCACGCCGGAACTCGGCCATGATCTCGCGTCCGGAGAATCCCTTCTCTGTGCCGCACGGGTCTTCGGCGTATGCCAGCACATGCTGCTTGCCCTGGCAGAGGCGGACAGCCTCATCGAGCGACCACGCTCCATTCGGATCGAGCGTAATGCGTGCATCGGGAAAGCGCTCCGCAAGCGCGGTAACGGTTTCCATCTCCTCTGCGCCTGCCAGCACACCGCCCTTTAGCTTGTAGTCATTGAATCCATAGCGCGCCTGAGCCGCTTCTGCCAATCGCAGCACAGCATCGGTCGTCAACGCCTCTTCGTGTCGCAGCCGCAGCCACTCGTCGTCTGCATCGGGTTCGCTGCGATAGGGAAGATCTGTCTTCTTTCTATTACCAATGAAGAACAGATAGCCCAGAACCTCGATGCTTGAACGTTGCTGACCTTCTCCCAGGAGGGCTGCGACTGGCAGCTCAAGAAACTGGCCGAGCAGATCGAGCAACGCCGATTCGATCGCAGTGACTGCATGGACCGTCGTGCGAAGATCGAAGGTCTGCAGTCCCCGGCCTTCGTTATCGTAGTTGGCAAAGCGTTCTCGAACCGTGTTCAGAATTGCGTTATACGCAGCTAACGGTTGTCCTACTACCAACGTTTGTGACTCTTCAAGCACACGGCGGATCTTTTCGCCACCCGGAACTTCGCCCGCGCCGGTGTTGCCGGCACTATCGGTCAACAGCACAACGCTGCGTGTGAAGAACGGCGCATGCGCTCCGCTCAGGTTCAGCAGCATGCTGTCATGCCCGGCTACGGGAATGACCCGCATGCTCGTGATGGTGGGAGTGTCCTTGTGCGAGATGGGCGTCTCTACCGAATTCACCGCTATTCTCCGAATCTATCGTTTTGCATTATCTTGACGACGCTTGAGGTTGCAGCTCGAGCCGCTTGATCTCGCCGACAATGACAAGATAGCTAAAGATAGCCAGCAGCGCGGCAAAGCCGACAAAGATCAGCGCATCGTTAAACGAGCCTGTTCTCTTCACCAGATATCCGATCACAATCGGCGTCGTGATGCCGGCCGTGTTACCGAAGAGGTTGAAGAGTCCGCCGTTCAGTCCGATCAACTCCTTCGGCGATGTGTCTGCGATTACCGTCCAGCCCAGTGCGCCGAAGCCCTTGCCGAAAAAAGCCAGCGACATCAGGAACATCACGACTGCCTGCACATTCGTATAGTTGCACGCGATCATCGTGACCGAGAGCAACATGCCTGCGATGATCGGCGCCTTGCGCGCAAACGTAAGAGAGCGGCCTCGACGGAGAAGCGCATCCGAGCACAGCCCGCCAAGCACGCCACCCACAGAGCCGCATAGCGCGGGCAACGCCGCTGCGAATCCTCCGCGAAGGATGGACATGTGTCGCGCTTGCACCAGGTACACGGGAAACCATGTGATGAAAAAATAAGTCAACGTCGTGATGCAAAACTGTCCGAGATAAATTCCGACCAGCATTCGCTGGCTCAGCAACTGCTTTACGCCGGACCAGGTAAGAGCATGGGCAGTCGATCTCCCACCCGCCACGCGATCGACGTTAACTAATCCGCCGCCTCGCTCGATGCACTCGATCTCCGACTCCGAGATCAGCGGATGGTCCTTCACGTTGTAGACGGTCTTCCACCAGACGAAGGCCAGCACAAAGCCGAACACTCCCATAAACCAGAAGCAGCTTCTCCAGCCATAGGAGTGCGTGAGCCATCCGAAGAGTGGAGCGAACGCAACCAGTGCAAAATACTGCGACGCATTGAAGATCGCCGACGCTCCGCCACGCTCTGCCGTCGGAAACCATGCAGCGACGATACGCCCATTGCCGGGAAAGACCGGTGACTGGGCCAACCCCGAGAGCAGCCGCAGAATAAAGATCGCGCTGAAGACCCACGCTGCCGCGAGATATCCGGTGAAGCCGATGAGGAATGCACAGGTCGTCCAGCAGACGATGCTGATGCCGTAGACGCGTTTAGATCCGAAGCGGTCCAGCAGCCCGCCCGAGGGCAATTGGCCAAGCACGTAAGCCCAGCTGAAGCCCGACAGCAGAAAGCCGAGCTTTACTGGGTCCAGCGCCAACTCTCTCTCCATCGCGGTGCCTGCGATGGAGAGAGCGACCCGATCGCCATAGCTGAAGCAGCTGGCGATGAACAGCATCGATACGATCAGATAGCGTATGTGCGTCTGTTTGCCGGCGTTCATCGATCTCCCATTCAGCTTAGGAACGGCCAGCGATCAGTTTGGTGAGAGCATCCATCTCGTTTTGATCGAGATCGGTGAGCGGTGTGCGGACGGGACCTGCGGGTCTGCCAATGGCGCGCATTCCGGCTTTGACGATCGAGACCGCGTAACCCTTATGCCGATTGCGAATGTCGATGTAAGGCAGAACGAATTCGCGCAACTGCGTGAAGACCTCCGCATGATCGCGCCTGCGTACCGCGGCGTAGAAGTTCTGCGCGAACTGCGGAAGAAAGTTGAAGATCGCTGAAGAGTAAGTGGTGACGCCCATCTCCAGATAGGGCAGGGCAAAGGTCTCCGCCGTCGGCAGACCGCCGATGTAGGTGAGCCGGTCGCCCATGCGCGCATAGATTCGTGTCATTAGCTCGATGTCGCCGTATCCATCCTTGAAGCCGACAAGGTTGGGGCAGCGCTCGCACAGACGAGCCAGCGTCACATCGTTGATGATCGCGTTGTCGCGGTTGTAGAAGATGACCCCAAGGCTGGTGGAAGCGCAGACCGCCTCTACGTGTGCCATGATTCCCGCAGGCTCTGCGTTGACGAGGTACGGAGGTAAGAGCAGTATTCCATCCGCACCGGCACTCTCCGCCGCCTGCGCGAACTGCTTTGCGATTGCCGTGCCATATCCGCAACCCGCTACGACCGGCACGCGATGATTGGTCTGTTGCACTGCGGCAGTAACGACAGCAGAGAACTCCTGCAGGTTGAGCGAAAAGAACTCGCCCGTGCCTCCCGCTGCGAACAGCCCCGCCGGCTTGTACTGCAAGAGCCATTCAATATGCTCGCGATAGGGAGCCTCGTTAAATGCGTAGGTATCGGTGAAATGAGTGACGGGAAACGAGAGTAGCCCCGCTCCAATCTTCTTTGCAAGTTCTTCCGGCGACATCGGGGTCATAGGTTTCCTTCAAGGCGGATCGCGTGGTGCATACGCAAAACTATAAAGAAGTCAGAGAAGATGTAACAAGCAAGCTATGGTTTCACTGACGATTTCGCGATTTATCTTTCGGTTGCTCTCGAAGGAATGATGGATGTACTGGTGATAATGCCGGCCAGCAGTAACAGCAACACCGTTCCAATGGCTGGCACTGCAAGCCCCGCTCGCAACCCATGGAACCTGCTTGAGACGACCCCGGTCATCCAGGGCAGGGTTGCTCCTCCCACGGAGGCTGCGGCGAACACCCGTCCAAGCCGCGGATGATTGCCTGTCCGCGCCAAAAAGAATGAGAGAATCAACGGATAGACGGGTGCAATGGCAAGCCCGCAAAAGATGGTGAGCGCTATCACTCCACCGGCGCTTAGATGCTTCGCCACAATCAGCACGCCCTCTGCCACTATCAGCAGCACCACGCTGCCTCGATAGAGCGTAGCCTCGCCGAACATCTCGATCAGCCCAGCCAACATCAGACGTCCGGTCATCTCCGACACCCAGAAATAAAGCGCAATCGACGAGGCCAGCAGAGCGGAACTGGCGCGTACGCCGTAGCTCGGCAGCCATCCTCCCAGGGCGTTCTCTACTCCTACGAACAGCAGCATCGCAGCAGAGAACATCAGCAGCGGCCACAGTGACATCGGCATTGGAATCTCTGCCTTCGCTTCGTTACCTCCTGTGGCTGCTACTTCAGGTTTTTTATCGCGCGGCAGAAAGATTGCAAAAGCAGCCGCCAGAACCAGGCAGCTTGCAAGCACGCAGAAGAAGAGCCGTACTCGACCCGGCCCGCAGGCACGCACCAGCAGCGAGCAGCTGATCGCTCCTGCTCCCCAGGTCATGTTGAGTAGCGCAATCAGACGGGTGCGTGCCGACGGAATCGCTATCCCCGAGATCACATTTCCTGCAGTAAGTCCCGCGCCTAACCCAAGCCCAACGCAGAACAACGCGATGTGCGCCGCGTTGAAATCGGCCCAGCCCATCAAGGCGCATCCTGCCGCGCTCATGCACGCGCCATACAACATGCTCGCCCGCAGGTTGCGTGTTGCGAACCATGCTCCGCAAAGCTGGCCTGCAAAGGTGGTTGTGAACAAAGTTCCGGCCTGCGCGTCTTGGATATGCCATCGGCCGATCAGCGCCGGCAGCAGCGGCCCCAGCATTACGGTCGCAATGCCCGCTACAAAGAAATAGAAGAAGACCGGCCCCAACACGCGCAAAGTGCTCGTCCGTGTCTCAAAAGCATCCGAGGTCAATGGTGTGGTTCCTGGCAATGCGCTGTTCTCGCGTCCTCATTATGACCAAGAGCATAGCCGAAAGGGAAGCACTCCTGTATTTCGCGTCTGTTATGCAGTTCAGAAGATCTAATGCTTTGCCTTATGTCCCTTCACCGGGCGATCTTCGCGAACTCCCGCCGTCGATTCTCTCACCACCAGCTCCGGCTCAAACCACACCGCGTCAGGATACGGCTCATCCGGCGATTGAATCCGGTTGACCAGCAGTTGCGCCGCAGTCCAGCCCATCTTGTGCAGCGGCTGCCGTATCGTCGTCAGCCGGGGGTTGTAGTATTCGGCAACGATGATGTCGTCGAAGCCGATCACCGAGATATCGCGCGGGCAGTTCAACCCCACATCCTCGATGGCACGAATCGCGCCAATCGCAGCCGTATCGTTGAAGCAGAAGATAGCGGTAAAGTCGCGGGTACGAGTCAGCAGCTCTCGCACCGGCGGATAGCCCAGCTCCGGCGACCACGAGTTCTTCTCGAGGTTGATGCAAAGCTCCGGCCTGATCGTAATGCCGATCTCCTGCGCGATGCTGCAAATCGCCTCCCACCGCGCCACCGAATCGCTTACATACTTGGACCCCTTCATAAACGCGATGCGTCGATGGCCCAGATCATAGAGATGACGCAGCGCCATCTTTGCTGCGCGGTTATGGTCGAGCACCACGTTCGTGAGTCCGGGCGTCTTGCTGTGCGACGAGATGCCCACCATCGGCAGCGGCACCTTGTGCTTCAGCTCTGTATTCACCGTCAGAAAGCCATCGACGGCCCGGTTCATCAGCAGCTGCGGATACTCTTCGATCAGGTCCGGCCGTCCCAGATGGCTGACAGTGAAGTAGAGAAAACCTTCTTGCAAAAGATACTGTTCCACGCCCAGCATGACGCCGGTGAAGTATCCTTCGCTGACCTCCGGCACGATCAGGCCAACCGTGTTGGTCACCTTCGTTCGCAGCATACGCGCGTGCAGGTTGGGGCGATACTCAAACTTCTTCGCTGCAGCGTGTACCCGCTCCTTCGTTGCAGTCGAGATCGACTTTGCTACCGGCGAATCGTTCAGCACGATGGAGACGGTCGCCGGCGAGAGATCCAGGTACTCCGCAAGGATCTTCAGCGTTACCGGTTTGCCGGCCTCGGATGTTTTTTTCTTTCCTGTCATGGTTCTCCAGGGACCCTGTATGCGTGTTGTGCAACCTTTGTACACCTTCTAACCCGGTTGCAGCGAGAGATATCGAATTGCGGTACTGCAATGACAGCGTCACTTCCAAAGCGAGACGATCAGGCCGCCGGTCACAATCAGGGTTCCACCCACTACGACGGCAGGCGTCGGGGCAGTCCGAAAGATGACATAGTTGGTGAGCTGAAAGACCACGAACAGAGTTGCGATATACATCCCCGTCACGGCAGCAAACTCTACCGGCGCAAGGTTGAGCGAAGTTCCGTAGAGCGTCAGCAGCGTGCCTCCAACGACGAAGAGGCCGATCCGCGCCGGCAGCGAAGGGTGGTTCAGGGCAATCCGTACCACGGCGTCGCCTACAGCCTCAAACACGGTTGCAGCAAAGACAAACAGAAAGATCTTCATTCATTAACCTTGCACAGCCGAATTTCGAAAATCTTCTACTTCTTGCCGAAGACGTCTCCCATCCGCCGAATCTGCGCTCCTACACCACGCAGCTTCTCTTCCAACCGCTCGTAGCCGCGATCCATGTGATAAACGCGGTCGAGGATCGTCTCTCCGTCCGCTACCAGCGCCGCCAGCACCAGCGACGCCGAAGCTCGCAGGTCCGAGCACATCACTGCAGCTGACTGCAGAGGAGTCTTGCCCTGCACCGTAGCCGTTCGACCCTGCACGGTGATGTTCGCGCCCATGCGGTTCAGCTCCTGCACATGCATAAAGCGGTTCTCGAAGATGTTCTCCGTAACAATCGTCGTTCCTTCAGCCTGCGTGGCCAGCGCCATGTACTGCGCCTGCATGTCGGTCGGAAAGCCCGGATACTCTTCGGTCGAGATGTCCGCCGCCTTCAGATCACCACCGCTGCGGACGCGGATATGGTCCGTGCCCACATCGATGCGAACGCCGCACTGCTCCAGCTTGTAGATCAACGCGCTCAGATGTGCAGGCTCGCAGCCATCCACATTAAGATCGCCGCCGGTAATCGCTCCGGCAATTAGAAACGTCCCGGCCTCGATACGGTCGGGGTTAATGCGGTGCCGCGCTCCGTGCAGCTTCGAGACGCCCTGCACGCGGATCGTGGATGTCCCGGCCCCCTCGATCTTGGCTCCCATCGCGACCAGCATCGCGGCAAGGTCAGTCACCTCCGGCTCTCTCGCGCAGTTCTCGAAGATCGTCTCGCCCTCGGCAAGCGTGGCTGCCATCAGCAGGTCTTCCGTTCCTGTGACGGTGATCTTGTCGAAGACGATGCGCGCTCCCTTCAGCCTGTTGGTGCGAGCTTCGAGGTAGCCATGTTCCTGCGTGATGGTAGCGCCCATCGCTTCCAGCCCTTTGATGTGCAGATCGATAGGCCGTCCGCCAATGGCGCAGCCTCCGGGCATAGCGACACGTGCGATGCCGGTGCGGGCGACCAGCGGGCCCAGCACCAGTGAGCTGGCACGCATCGTCTTGACGATCTCGTACTTGGCCACCGGGTCCGACAGCACAGCGCAGCGAATGCGGGTGCGATGCTGCGCTCGTCCATAGCCCAGCTCAACCTCGGCTCCCATGCTGGCCAGCAGTTTGCGCTCGGTCTCGATATCGCGCACCTGCGGGATATTTTCAAGGATGACCTCATCCTCGGTGAGGATGGCGGCGGCCATGCAGGGAAGGGCGGAGTTCTTCGCTCCGGAGACTTTAATCGTGCCGAGAAGCGGATTTCCGCCGCGTACAACAAACTTGTCCATCCTGCCAGTTTACGGGGCATTCACGTGGAAATAAGTGCCTGTGCTGGTACGCGCACCGGGATAGCTGCGCTGCACCATGAAGAAGTCGCCGCAAGTGTAATTAAATCAATGCGGCAGCCATCCCCTGAAATGCGGTTCTGCTTATTGCTGCCTTGCGTGAGCGGTGCTATCCTATCGTAGACACTAAGAGTGGACTAGAAGAATCAGGAGTTAAAGAAATCTGTGCTGGCATCTGCTAAAAAGACAGACATTATTGCAAAGTTCCGTACACACGACTCAGACACCGGGAGTCCCGAGGTTCAGATCGCGATTCTGAGTGAGCGCATCGGCGAGTTGACGGAGCATTTCAAGACCCACAAGAAGGACCACGGATCGCGCCGCGGGCTTCTCATGCTCGTGAGCAAGCGCCGCGGTCTGCTTGATTACCTCAAAAAGTGCGACGCGGACCGCTATCGCGACGTGATCGGTAAGCTGGGAATCCGCAAGTAGCGCATTGTCTCCGGAGACACCGTTCAATCCTATGGAAGCATGCACGGCCCGTTCTCGTTCGGCTGCAACTTCTCGTGCTAGGTCATTGAAGACCTTGCCGCTGGAATTGCTGACGATGAGCGGGTCTCGTCGTGCGTCGATGACGGATCGCGCCGGACACTCACCATCAATCGAAGATTGTATTCAGTGCAGC
This sequence comes from Edaphobacter dinghuensis, assembly GCF_014640335.1. Taxonomy (NCBI): domain Bacteria; kingdom Pseudomonadati; phylum Acidobacteriota; class Terriglobia; order Terriglobales; family Acidobacteriaceae; genus Edaphobacter; species Edaphobacter dinghuensis. Next base: position 260,148 of record NZ_BMGT01000003.1, read on the forward strand.
TTCCAGGCGGCCCGATAGTCGTCGCCGTGGAGCTGCCTTTTCGCGCCCGCAAGAGGATGACGCGATTTAACAAGTTTCCAAATAGACAAAAAATGAGAGGGCAACATGAAGCAGGACGTTACAGTTGAGCTTGCCGGCGGCAAGCAAATTAAATTTGAGACAGGGCGCATGGCCAAGCAGGCCTCCGGCGCCGCGCTTACCACCAGCGGAGACAACGTAATTCTGGCGACTGCCGTGGCTTCGCCCGACCCCAAGGAAGGCATCGACTTCTTCCCCCTCACGGTCGAGTACCGCGAGTTCGCCTATGCCGGCGGCCGCATCCCCGGCGGCTTCATCAAGCGCGAAGGCCGTCCCAGCGAGAAGGAGATCCTGACCAGCCGTCAGATCGACCGTCCTATCCGCCCGCTCTTCCCCGAAGCCTTCCGCAACGAGACCCAGGTGGTCGCGTTCGTCTACTCCGCCGACAAGGAAAATGATCCTGACGTGCTCGGCATCAACGGCGCAAGCTGCGCCCTGGCCCTCAGCGATATTCCCTTCCACGGCCCGGTAGGCGCAGTTCGCATCGGCCTGGTCGACGATCAGTTCATCGTCAACCCCACCTATGCCGAGCGCGCGAACAGCAAGCTGAACATCATGGTCGTCGGCACCAAGGACGGCATCGTGATGATCGAGTCCGGTGCGAAGGAAGTTGCCGAAAACCGCGTCGTCGACGCCATCGAGTTCGCGCATGAACAGATCAAGAAGATCTGTGCTGCGATCGAGGACCTCGTCAGCCGCGCAGGCAAGGCCAAGCGTCTCGTCACCGCGGTCGAGAATGATCAGGAGTATCTGAACGCCCTGACCGCCAAGATCGGCGACAAGCTGAAGGATGCGCTCGACACGAAGAAGCACCCCAAGTTCGAGAGCTACGCTCTGGTCAAGGAGATTAAGGACGAGCTCAAGCGCGACCTTCCCGAAGGTGATGCCGCCGCCGCGAAGAAGCTCAGCAAATACTACGAGCTGTTGCGCGAGATTATCTTCCGCGAGCAGGTTCTCAAGGAGCGCATCCGTCCCGATCACCGCGCCTTCGACGAGATTCGCCACGTCACGGTCGAGGTCGGCGTTCTTCCCCGCGTTCACGGCTCCGCGTTGTTTACTCGCGGAGAGACGCAGGCCCTTGTAAGCGCGACCCTCGGTACGACCGATGATGCACAGCGCCTCGAGAGCTACGAAGGCGAGCAGAAGCGCCGCTTCATGCTGCACTATAACTTCCCGCCGTTCTCGGTCGGCGAAGTTGGCCGCATGTCCGGCGTAGGCCGTCGCGAGATCGGCCACGGCGCTCTCGCGTCGCGAGCCATCGAGGCTGTTCTTCCCGCCGAGGACGAGTCGCCCTACACGCTGCGTGTCGTCTCCGACATTCTGGAGTCGAACGGTTCTTCTTCGATGGCAACGGTCTGCGGCGCATCGCTTGCGCTGATGCAGGCCGGGATTGCCATCAAGGGATCGGTTGCCGGTGTCGCCATGGGCCTCGTCAAGGAAGGCGAGAACTACGCCATCCTCACCGACATCGCCGGTGCTGAAGATCACTACGGCGATATGGACTTCAAGGTCGCCGGTACGCGCAACGGCATCACCGCGCTGCAGATGGACATCAAGATCATGGGCATCACGCCGCAGATCATGCGCGAGGCGCTGGAGCAGGCACGTCGCGGTCGTCTCTCGCTGCTCGACACGATGGATGCTGTCATCGCCGGAGCCAATGAAGAGAAGTCGAAGTTTGCTCCCCGTATTCACACCCTCCAGATTCCGACCGACAAGATCCGCGATCTCATCGGACCTGGCGGCAAGGTCATCCGCGGCATCGTCGATGCCACCGGCGTCAAGATCGATGTGGACGACAGCGGTCGCGTCAACGTTGCTTCAAGCGACGCCGAAGGACTGGATCGCGCCATCCAGATGATCAGCGACATCACCGCGGTGCCTGAGGTTGGCAAAACCTATCTCGGTAAGGTCGTTCGTCTGGCAGAGTTCGGCGCATTCGTCGAGATCTTCCCTGGCACCGACGGTTTGCTCCACGTCTCGGAGATCGCAGAGCATCGCGTCAAAGAGGTCAAGGACGAGCTTCGCGAAGGCGATCAGATTCTGGTCAAGGTGCTTGCCATCGAAGGCAATCGCATCAAGCTCTCCCGCAAGGCGGTCCTGCGCGAGCAGCGCGCCAAGCTGGGACTTCCTGATCCCGCACAGGTCGGCAGCGATGGCGCACCGGCGCATCCTCGCCCGAACGCCTCCGAAGGCAACGTCGCCGAGGCAGAAGACGGTGACGACTTCGAGGACGATGACGAGTCGGATTCGGACGAGCCGAACTTCAACCGCGCCGATGGAGCTGCTCCGGCACCCGTCGGCGAGGGTTCAGGCGCTCCTGCCGGTGGACAGCGTCGTCCCGGCGGTCGTCGTCGTCGCGGCGGACGTCGTGGTGGACCGGGCGGCGGCGGTGCTCCTCGTTCCGGTGGTAATGGCAATCAGTAATCGTTATGGATTGAATAGAAGGGCCGCGCAGAGTGCGCGGCCCTTTTGCTTTTCCAAAGAGTTGCACCTGTAACTCGCCGCATCGCAATCTATCCATACGGCCAGGCCGTTGAAGGATACAGAGCTGCACATAAGCTCCGGGAGATGATTCATGACAACAGCGCAGCCGCAGCAGATGCGATGGACGACATGGGCCGCATTTTTTGCGCTGTGCCTTCTCTCGGCGAGCTCATGGCTGCTGCCCGAAGGCGGTGCCGACGAGTCTTCCATCGCGCAGCAGGGCTTCTTCTACGGAATCATTGGCTTGCTGGCATGCGCGTTCTCTTATCGGAGCATATGGGCCCGCGTGAGTCGCGGCGATCTGCTCTGGCTCAAAGCGGCTGCAATGAGCATCCTGCTTCTCGGCGTACCTGTAGTAGCAGTGGAGTGGACCCGCGATGGAATATCGGACATTAATTGCGCGGCACTCTTTGCTCTGGTGCCGTTTGTGATCGTGGTCGTCGCCATAGGCCGTGAGCTTGAGCCCGGTGTCCGGCGATTCTTTGTCCCTGCACTGATCAGCTTCGGCGGAGTCTTACTTCTGCTCCCCTTCAACTTTCCGACTTCGCCACGCGGACAGATCGTATTCGCCGTCCTTCTTGTGGTGGTTGCGTTGGTTGGCTTTGGCAGTGAACGAATCTACAGCCTGCTTCGCGAGCTTGGAACATTGGAATCTTTAGCGATCGTGTTTCTGGCGAACGCCGTGTTCCTGATGGCTTGCGGGTTAACGGGGTTATCCACTGTTTCCAGTAGGAGCGTAGCGTCATATCTGCTCTCAATCCGCTCGCTTTACAGCCTCGTCGAGCTGCTTCTGCTGGTATGGCTGCTGCGCGCGATGTCTCCGGTGCGGCTTGCAACGCGCTATCTGCTCGTCCCACTCCTCTCCGTGTTGGAGGGCATCGCGTTTTTGCGTCCCCCACTAACGCTGCGGATGGGCGCTGGCCTGGTTCTGCTGGTGGCCGGAGCGACGTATCTCCTGCTTTCAAGGGGTGGGGACTCTGATGCGGTACTCTCCATACGATAGATTTTCCGCGTGGCGGAGCGGTACACTGCCTTGAATGGCAGCTTCTATGTACATCGTCGTCGAGGGCGAGGACCCCGGCTTTGATACCTTCGTCAATGGCCGTTCGCTCGCTCGTCATGAGGACGCTCTTGAAAAGCTCGCGCTCAATCTGGGGGTGCGTCCGCTGATTGAGTTCTTTTCGGCGGATGAGAACTCGATGGCTCTTCTTATTGAAGAGGGTGCAGGCGACCAGGAGTTGTTGCGAAAGCTTCCGCCGCCGCAGTGGTATACCCCCGCCGACGGCCTGAAGACGGTGCAGGCACTTTTGCAGGCCCTGCGCGACGACCCCCAGCAACTCGGCACCGAAGGGAAACAGGTGCTCTCCGAGCTGCGGGAGTACGCCGAGGTTCTCGAAAAGGCCCGTGACCGGGAGATGCGCTGGCATCTGGCGGTGAGCTGGCGCTGACCTCTACCCCCCCTCCTGTACTTAAGTCCTAAAGTCTTCCAAAAAGATCACTTAAGTCCAAACGGAGTCTATCTGAAGTCCAGACTTAATTAGGACTTAGGGATGGACTTGGTTCAAATGAAAAAGCCCGGCGAGTGCCGGGCTTCTCCTTTTGTCTTCTGAGTTAAGTATATCGGGGGTGTCAATAGGGTCGATCAAGATGACGTTTCTTGCATCGCCTGAAATAGCTCTAGTGGCGGGTCTCGGTTGAGGCGGCGGTGGCGGCCAGGTCGCCCTGACCCAGCTTGCGGTGGAAGAGGTTGAAGACCAGACCGTAGAAGCTGTAGGCCAGTTCGGGATCGTAGCGGGGGCCTTCGTCGCGCATGAAGGCGTGGGCTCCGTTGACCTCGTGCCAGCTCAGACGGGTGCCAAGCTCGTTGAGCCGGGCGAGGACTTTGAGGCGGCCTTCGAGGGGGATGTGGGGGTCCTGACGTCCCCAGATCATGAGGAGTTCGCCCTTGATGTGCGCCGCACGCTGAAGGGAGTCGTCGTTCGTTCCTTTGCCGAGACCGCCTTTATGGATGTCGGTGGCGTAGAAGCAGGCGGTAGCGAGAACGTCGGCATTCATGGCGGCGCGAAAGGCGAGGTGTCCGCCGATGCAGATGCCGAGGGCACCGATGTGTCCGGTGCAGTCGGAGCGGGACTTGAGATGGTCGATGACGGCGCGGGCATCGTCGTCGTAGCTCTGAACGGTCTTGGTGGTCTTGAGCGCGTTGCCGCGGTCGGAGCCGGCCTGATCGTAGGCAAAGACGGTGCCTGCGGGCTCGAACTCGTGATAGATCTCGGGCATGGCGACGACGTAGCCTTGTCCGGCGAGGAGGCAGGCGGTGCGGTGGATGGGCGCGGTGATCTGGAAGATCTCGGAGTAGAAGACGATGCCGGGGTAGCGTCCGGGTGCGGCGGGGCGGACGATGTGGGTGCGCATGGGGCCGTTGGGCGTGGACAGGTCTACGTGTTCGTCGCTGATGATGATCATGTTTTCCTCTGGTTGTCGGTGACAGATGCTGTTGCTCGCCTGTCTCTCTAGAATAGCGCCTGCCTGATGGAAGGGGCGTAGCATGGAAGGAGAGTCGGTTGGAGGGTGCTTTGATCGGGTTTCGGCGGTTCGGCGTATTGGCGTTGGCGGGGCTTGGGTTGTTGGCAACGTCGATGTATGGGCAGCAGATCGGCGCGGACAAGCCGATGGGCACAATGGGCGCGATGGCGCAGCAGACGCCGGACTACCTGAAGGGCGCGGGACTGGTGGAACGGTTGAATCAGTCGCTGCCTTTGTCGGCTGCCTTTGTCGACGATGCAGGCAAGCAGGTAACGCTGGGGCAGTACTTCCATTACCGTCCGATTGCTCTGGCGCTGGTCTACTTCAAATGCGGGATGCTGTGTCCGCAGGTGCTGCACGGCATGGCTGCGGGATTGAAGGGAACAGGGCTGACAGCGGGAAAAGATTACGACGTTGTGGTGGCGAGCATCGATCCGATGGATACGCCTGCTGATGCGGCAGAGGCGAAGAAGACATTTCTTGCCGGAATCGGGCAGCCGAATGCTGGGGACAGCGTTCATTTTCTAACTGGGCAGCAGCCTTCGATTACGGCGCTCGCCGAGGCCACGGGGTTTCATTATGTGCGCGTGCCGGGGCCGGATGGAAAGATGGACCAGTTCGCTCACTCGAGCGTGATCATGTTTGCCACGCCCGAGGGCAAGATGTCTGAGTATCTGGCGGGGATTGATTATCCGACGAGAGACGTGCGGCTGGCGCTGGTGAATGCGTCGCACCTGAAGATTGCCACGGCGAAGGATTTATTTCTGTTGTACTGCTGCAACTACGTCCCGTCGTCGGGCAAGTACACCGTGGCGGTGTTGCGGATACTGGGATTGGCGGCGATGTTGACGCTGCTGGGAATTGGGCTTGGCTTCTATTTTCTTAGCAAAAAGAAACCAGCCTCAGGAGCTCCCGCTTAGAGTGCAGCGAGCATGATCTATTGTGCAGGACGAGCCTCGATAGGGTCTTGTCTGTAGAAGAAAATCCGAGCGTAGCGTGGAGACGGTTTTAAAAGAATTGCGGCCAACTCTTATGTCTTTGCAGGACATAAGAGTTGGCCGCGTGGGTCCGACTTAGTTCAGATCGAGATCGAGAATCTGGATCGAGTAACGCGGTACGGTGTGGGTGAAGGTAGATGCGGCGTTCGAGATGGTGCTGACGACGGGAACGATGCGCGTGGGGTCGGTGATGGAGTTGGTGGCCGCGGTGGTCGGAGCGCCAAGGGTGGTGACGTGCGCGTTGCTGTGTACCTTTGCGCCCGACAGATTAATGTTGACCGCCTGCGGCAGCGATGAGCCGTTGACCAGCTTGACGATGACGCGATGGTTTTTATTATCTACCGTTACAGAGTCGAACAGGCGTGGATTCACGGTATCGAGCTTCGCGTCGAGCACGTGGTCACCGAGGTGCGTGCTGAACATCTCCTGCGCGTAGTAGCTGGGCGAGCCGTAGCTGTTGAGCGCGTCGTAGCCAATCAGATCGCTCGGCCACTGCATGCCGCCGGGGTTGACGTTGACGAACAGCGGAGCGTAGCTGGCGAGCACGATGATGTCGCTGTTGCGCTCCATGCCCGTCATCCATGCGGCGTCGCCGAGGGCCGCGCCCATGTTGGTGGTGGGTGAGCCTTCACGCGTGGCCCACTCGCCGACCATGACCTTGGGGCCGTTGCGATCGGTCTTGTCGTAGTGATGTACATCGTCGAAGAACTCCTGCGCAGAGCGATAGAAGTGGTCGTCGATGATGTCGGGGCGGATGCCTTTGACCGGTGCCGTCGCGATGATCTGGATGTCGGGATATGCAGCCTTGATGGCCTTATAGAACTGGGCGTAGCGGCCGCTGTAGCTGCCGGATTTATCGAACCAGTCTTCGTTGCCAACTTCGACGAAGCTGATGTGGAAGGGAGCGGGATGGCCGTCTTTGGCGCGGATAGCTCCCCACTTGGTGGAGGTGCTGCCGGTGGCGTATTCGATCTCGTCGAGTGCGTCCTGCACGTAAGGCTCAAGCGCTGGACCGGCGTCGACGTGCTCCTGCCGCATGGAGTAACCGGCGTAGACGGCGAGCAGAGGCTGCATGTGCAGGTCCTCACACCACTCGAAGAACTCGAGCAGGCCGAGACCGTCGGAGGAGTGATAGTTCCACGGGCTCGGGTGCGTCGGACGGTCGACGAGCGAGCCGATGGTCTTCTTCCACTCGTAACGCTCGTTTATGTGGTCGCCTTCGAGATAGTTGCCGCCGGGGAAGCGTAGAAACGCCGGATGCATCGCGGCAAGCTTCTGCATCAGGTCGATGCGGTTGCCGTTGGCAGTGTTCTGATAGGTCGGCGGGAACAAAGAGACCAGCGAGAACCATGCGGTGCCGGGGTGCTCGACCGAGAGCGTGAGGTGGTTGGCTGCGGAGGCGACGAGGTTGCCGGTCTTGAGGGTGTACTCGTAGCGGTGCCACTCCGTGCTGAGGGCCGGGACCGTGGCGATGGCTTCATAGACGCCGGTCTTGTCGTTGATCAGCGAGATGGTTACCGCGCCGACACTGGCGTTGTCGGCCTTGGCGTAGAACGAGCCGTGGTAGGTGGTCGAGGGATGGACAGGAACGCCCCAGTAGCCGCTGTTGACGATGCCGGCCTCGGAGTGCTGCGCGGCGTTATCGACGGTGAGCTTGAGGCTGAGGGGAAGCGCTTCGCTGGGGCCGGTGGTCTTGTCGATGGTCATGGTGGCGCGAGCGTCGCCGTTTTGCAGAATGGTCCAGTCAGCAGTGCTGGGGCCGCGATTCGTCTGGAAGGTGCGGTTGTTGACCAGCTCCGCGTAAAGGCCGCCATCGTAGGAGTAGTTGATCTCTTCTGTCATAAGGCCGTAGAGGGTGGGGCTGACGGCGGCGATGGGCTTGGCAGTGTCGATGGTGAGCGTGGCGGGCTGCTGGGCCATGGCGGCAAAAGGCAGGCCGGCCAGCAGGACGGCGGCAAATTTTTCGAGGCGCATGAATATAGGTCCTTCGTGAAATAGACGGCGAGAGAACGTTTACTTGTGGTGCACAACGATCCTAACCGAAGAAAGCAGGTTTTGGCTCGTCGATGTTGACCGCGTGCTAATTAATAGCGCGATCTCGGGGGAGGAAGCGCGAGGAAGGGAAGCCGTTGAAGCGCAGAATCAGGCAGTTCCGTGCCTCTCCGATGTAGAGGATGGCCTCGCGGAAGATGCTGTACTCCGGCGGCCAGTGCGCGGCGTGGGTGCGCCAGTTGATGTAGAGGCTGGGCTGGTCGACGTTGAAGGTGTTGACGATGAGCGCAGCGCGAGGAAGATGGCTCGGAGAGCTGATAATCTCGGCGGAGTTCATGTCGTGATCGTGCATGATGCGGGCCGAGTAGTAGATGTTCTGAATCGTGTTCTGTGCCTGGGTATCTTCAAGGATCGCCGACGCCGGAACGCCCTGCGAGCGTGCCAGTTGCGCCATCACGTCTGCTTCGACGTACTGATTGTGTGCGGCGGTGCCGGTCATGATGATGTACGGTGCCACCCCGGCCTTGTACTCGCGAACACCTTCGAGGACACGCTCGCGCTGCTCCGGCGAAGGGGTGCCGTCGGCGTTGGCCGGGTAGCCAAGCACGATCAGCGTGTCGAAGTGGGTGGCGGCGGTGTTGTGCGTGGGGATCGTGATATAGATACCCACCATAAAGAGCGCGATGGCGAAGACGATAGCCGAGAGATAGAAGAAGGCCCGGTTGAGATATCTCACGGAGGTAAGGTTATCAGGCTATCGCCTGCAAGATAAGGCCTTCGATTCCGGCAATGGGTTTGAGCAGCTCATCGCTCAGATCGTAGCGCGTCTGCAAGTAGCGCGGATCATTGATACTTACCCAGACCTTGCCCCCGGCATCCTGCCAGGCCAGCGCCTTGAGCGGAAGATCGATGGCCGACAGCGGCGCGGCGAGCATGATCGGCGTGCCGCCTTTGGGGTTGCCGAAGATCAGCAACTGCGTGGGCGGCATGGCCAGGCCAACCTTCGCGGCCTCGCCGCTGTGGTCGACACGGGCAAAGACATTGATGTTCTTGGCGTGCAGGACGGCCTCGAGGCGGTCAAGTGTCTCAGGGACAGAGTAGGGGCTGGGGTGAGTGACGAGGCCGTTCGGCGTGCTCATGCGACGCTCCCTTGCGAAGAATATTCTGCGAAGTCTACGAGGGATGAGACATCCTCTATAAACCTTGAGTTTGGATTAGGTGGCTTTGCGCTGAAAGGCCGTCTTGCGAGCCGGGGCGTTGGAGGCCTTGGCTGCGGGGCCGGAGTCTGCGTGATTGGCCTTGGAGCCGTCGTTCTGGCGAGCAGCTTTCTCGCGCAGGGCCTGCAAGCGGGCTGCCTTAGGGCCGAGTCCGCCGATCTTCTGGGTAGATGCTTTGGGGATGAAGTCGCTCATGCAGTGATTTTATCGCGGAGACGAGCTAAGGAAGCTTGAAAGAGATTACCGGGAATTTCCAGATGACAATGGGGTTGGCAAGATTGACTTACTTTTGTCAAAAAGTATACTGTTTAGACAGTCAGACAGTCTATCTGGGGGTCGAGATGAAGGGATACAAACTAAGCGATCAGGTTCGGTCGGTAGCAAAGGACAAATATGTAACTCCTGCACTGCGTGCCGGCCAGACTTCTTTTACGATCCGGGTTCGGAATGTGCTTGATGATCTGGCTCCGCTTGGATTTCCTTCGAACAATACTCCTCAAGTGTGCAATGCTCTGCGATCAGAGAAATTCTTGAAAGAGAATGGATTGGAAATTACGTCTGTTGACGGTCCTCCTTCAAAGTTGAGCACAACCGTTGTCGTGCATTACCGAAAGACCGAACAGGGAGTAGCAACGCAAGAGGCATCCTCCGGAGCAACAAACGTTGCGGAAGATGCCGCCACACGGGCACTGCGATTGACGGAAAAATTGAAGGGGTTGCTCAGAGAGGAACTCAAAGAGTATGGCGGTGCGGAAGCATTCATCCGGTGGATAAGATCTGACGATGAGGAGGCGGCTTGAGCAAGATCTTTTGGGATTCAATGCTCTTTATCTATCTGCTGGAAGGGAATCCCTCCTATTCAAAACGAGTCCAGCATCTTTTGCAGAGGTCCTATGAGCGGAGCGATTCGCTTCATAGTAGCTTTCTTGCTTACGGAGAAGTGATGGCTGGTGCAGCAAATTCGCCCGACAAGGGAGTGCGGATACAGCAGACCATGAAGGAAATGGGCTTCTCTTATCTTCCTTTCGATGCTGGTGCTGTGACTCCATTCAGCAGGTTACGAGCTATCAACAAATTAAAGATCGCCGATGCGATTCATTTGGCTTCTGCAGCTTCGGCAGGCATTGATTTGTTTCTTACCGGGGATAAACAGTTGTTGGGGTTAGATGTACCGGGAATTCAATTCATTGCGGATTTCAATACACCATTGCTCTGAGAAGCCCTCAAAGAGGGCGCAATGTCGGCAATGAAAACTGACAAGCATCAGCTAAATAAAAACTCCTTGGTGCGGAGTTCCTTCACCGTATCACGCAACTTGGTGGCTTTTTCAAACTCAAACTTCTTCGCCGCTTCGCGCATATCCGATTCCAGTTTGCCGATGTAGGTGTCCAGCTCCTGCTGGGTGGCGAAGTCGGGAACGCCTTCGGCCTCGTCGGTGAGGTCGGCGTAGTCGGCTTTGAGGATGCCGGCGAGGCCCATCTCGATGGCACTCTTCACGGAGACAGGAGTGATGCCGTTCTCTTCGTTGTAGGCCTCCTGTTTTTCGCGGCGGCGGTTGGTCTCGTCGATGGCACGCTGCATGGAGTCGGTCATCTTATCGGCATACAAAATGGCGCGGCCTTCCAGATGCCGAGCGGCGCGGCCGATGGTTTGAATCAGCGATCCCTGCGAGCGGAGGAATCCTTCTTTATCCGCATCGAGAATAGCCACCAGCGAAACTTCGGGCAGGTCGAGTCCTTCGCGCAGTAGGTTGATGCCGATCAGCACGTCGTACTCGCCCTTGCGCAGATCGCGCAGCAGCTTGATGCGTTCCAGCGTCTCGATCTCAGAGTGCATATAGCGGCAGCGAACGCCAACTTCGGTGTAGTAGCTGGCTAGGTCTTCCGACATGCGCTTGGTCAGGGTTGTCACTAACACGCGCTGATTTTTTGCAGTGCGGTCACGGATCTCGGCGAGCAGATCGTCGATCTGTCCTTTGACTGGACGAATCTCGACGATGGGATCGATGAGGCCAGTGGGGCGAATAATCTGTTCGACGACGACACCGGCAGACTTGGTGAGTTCATAAGGGCCGGGAGTCGCAGAGACATAAACAATCTGGCCGGTGCGAGACTCGAACTCTTCAAAGCGCAGCGGACGATTGTCGAGCGCCGAGGGCAGACGGAAGCCGTAGTCGATGAGGTTCTGCTTGCGGCTGCGGTCGCCGTGCCACATGCCGTGGAGTTGCGGCACGGTGACGTGCGACTCGTCGATGAAGATGAGGAAGTCGCGGGGAAAATAATCGAGCAGCGTCGGTGGCGGCTCACCCGGCAGGCGGCCTGACATATGGCGAGAGTAGTTCTCGATGCCGTGGCAGTAGCCTACGGATTTAATCATCTCCAGATCAAAGCGCGTGCGCTGATGAATGCGCTGCGACTCGACCAAACGGCCTTCTTTTTCAAGCTGCGCCTCCCACTCGAAGAGCTCTTCGAGAATGGAGTCGGAAGCAGCTTTTTTGCGCTCCGGTTGCACGACGTAGTGCGACTTCGGATAGATAGGCAGACGCGAGTACTTCTGACGAACGCTGCCGAAGAGAGGATCGATCTGCGAGAGCAAGTCGATCTCATCGCCGAAGAGCTCGATGCGATAGGCGTTTTCGTCGTACGTGGGATAGACCTCGATGATGTCTCCGCGCACGCGAAACGTCCCACGGCGGAAGTCCACATCGTTGCGCTCGTAGAGGATTTCGACGAGGCGGCGAATGATATCTTCGCGCTTGATCTTCTGGCCTTTTTCGAGCAGAAGCAACATGCCGTAGTAGGCTTCGGGCGAGCCGAGGCCGTAGATGCACGAGACAGAGCTGACGATGATGCAGTCGCGACGCTCGAAGAGACTGCGTGTGGCGGAGAGGCGAAGCTTGTCCAACTCCTCGTTGATGGTCGCCTCTTTTTCGATGAAGAGGTCGCCGGCAGGAATATAGGCTTCCGGCTGGTAGTAGTCGTAGTAGGAGACGAAGTATTCGACCGCGTTGTTCGGAAAGAAGGTCTTGAACTCGTGATAAAGCTGTGCGGCGAGCGTCTTATTATGCGCGAGGATCAGCGCGGGACGGTTCGACTCGGCGATGACCTTGGCCATGGTGAAGGTCTTGCCCGAACCGGTGACGCCGAGCAGTACCTGGTCCTTCTCTCCAGCGTTGAGCCCGCTCACAAGTTCTTCAATGGCGCGAGGCTGATCACCCTGAGGCTTATAGGTAGTGGAGAGCTGGAAATCCATTCACTGATCATATGTCAAGGCTTCAATCAAAAAGAGGGAAGATACTCTCAGAGCCTTCTACTATTGCCAGTTTTTTGCCAGTGCGCGGATGAAATTCTGTTTGGCACTGGGGTTTTCGACTGGAACCGCTTCGATAGAAATCAACTGAAGACCGGCGGCTTCAATCAATTTCTGTACAGAGAGCTCGCAGTAGTTATTGATGTGCTCATGAACTCCAACATCGCAGTTTAGGTCACCAGTTTGCAAGCGTTTCAGGAAATCAGAGCTGCTGTCCTGGGGTACCTCAATGAGAAGATATCCATCTTTCGCTAAGAATGCAGCGACTTGCCTGACCATGATGAGAGGTTCATTTACGTGTTCAAGCACATGGGAGAGTTGGATGTAGGAGTAGGTCTGGAGCTGAGAAGCATCGGCTATGCGAATAACTCCTGCATATGGCTCAATGTCGGAGATCTCAAAGACATATTTTTCTCCCGGAACGTTCGGGAGGAACTGACCGTTAGCGCCACCATAGTCGAGCATGGAAGCTTCGCTGAGATTTACTCTGCTCTCCAACCATTTGGTAAGAGCAGTGATGCGATCCAGGCCACGTTCTGTATGCTGACCGATTTGATTGGCAATCGCAGCATAATAAGGTTCGTAGTGGCAACGCTCTTTATTGTAAGAATCGGAACGATAGTCCGCGTAAAGGCGAGCAAGGCCTTCTTCCGGAAAAGGAAATTTACTCTGAACAAAAGAACAGTTGAGGCAGGACTGCATCTCGATTGCAGCGATGGCAGGCTGTATTCGTGATACAAGCGACTGTATTGGAGCTGTCAGTTTCTGGATAAATCGCTTGAACGGGTGAGACGAAATACGGGTCGCTAATTCGATTCGATAGACACGCTTGAGAAAAAATGGAGCAAGATTTCCGATAAAACCTAACTCGCGCAGAGTCGAGGCTCCGCAATTCCTACAACTATTCATCAAGTCCCCACTATTCATCATTTCATCATCGCTGGCAATAATTCAGCCATCCTAGCACAGAAAAATTACCCAAGACCCCGTGATATATACGGGACAACTTCTGGCATTCATTGTGTGAATGTGCTGATGATACCTTTTGGAAAAGAGGTCTCTTCTGGTAATTGAGAAAGAAGATGTTGGAGGGGTGAATGTGCGCAAATGTGGAGTTGTGGCTGATTCGGCATGGAGAGACCGAATGGAGTCTGAACAGGAAACATACCAGCCGGACCGATGTAGGGTTGACGGAGCGAGGACGGCAACGGGCCGAGGAGTTACGGGATTATCTTGCGGGAACGAAGTTTGCGGCCGTGTTCAGCAGCCCCATGAAGCGGGCGCTTGAGACCTGCGCGATTGCCGGGTTTGGCGATGTTGCCAAGGTGGACGAAGACCTTCGGGAGTGGGACTACGGCATTCACGAGGGTCGCACTACGGAGGAGATTCGGGCGGAGATGCCTGGGTGGTCGGTTTGGGAGAACGAGATTGTAGGTGGGGAAGCTATTGAAAAAGTTGGGGTTAGGGCGGATGGGGTGATTGAGCGGGCTTTAAAGGCTGGCTCGGGCGGGCGGGTGGCTTTGTTTGCGCATGCTCATATTCTGCGGGTGCTGGCGGCGCGGTGGGTTGGGCTAAATGCTAGAGATGGAAGGCTTTTTGCGTTGAGGACGGGCAGCGTGAGCGTGCTGGGATGGGAACGGGAGACTCGCGTGATCGAAAGCTGGAACCGGGGCTTCGAGGGATAAAAAAAATGGCGATGTAACTGGTTAGATGCTGTTTTAGTGGTTACATCATATGCTCTGTAACCAGCTAAAGACGCTTTATCCGGTTACATGATGCTAACCCCTTTCTAATGAGTCTGAATGTGCTCGGGACGCACTCCCATGCCGATGAAGCGTGCCAAAGTGCGGCGGACGAAGGGGCGAGCTGAGAGCAGCCTGAGGAGCAAGGGCGGTTTGACTGCGGCAGGGTTGCCGAGGGTGCGGTTCAGGAAGTGATGCACCGTGACCTGAAAGGCCTGGGTGATGCGGGTGGGCAGCTCGCGGCGGCCCTGAATGTGAGCGAGCGTAAGCTCGGTGACGAGGCTGGTTTTGAGCGTGGGTGCGAGGATGCGTGCGGCAGCGACTGCGTCCTGAATGGCGAGGTTGATGCCAATGCCGCCTACGGGCGACATGGCGTGTGCGGCGTCGCCGATGCAGAGCAGGCCGGGGCTGTGCCATCGGGTGAGGCGGTTGACCTGAATGGAGAGGAGTTTGAGCTGATCCCAACTGGTGATCTCGTGGACGCGATCGTTTAGAAATGGAACGAGGTGTACGAGGGAGTTGCGGAAGGCTTCGAGACCGGCAGGTTGGATGCGGGTGACGAAGGTGTCCTTGGCGATGATGTAGCCGCACTGATAGTAGTCGCCGCGATTGATGAGGATGGCGAAGCTGCCGTAGTTGATGTTGCCGAGGGCGTTTTCTGGTTCGCCTTCGTGGCGGCTGAGACGAAACCAGAGGATGTCGATGGGGACGCCCGTGTCGTGGAGCGGGAGATGGCCGGAGACGCGGGTGATAGCGTGGCGGCCATCGCAGCCTACGATGAGGGTTGCGTGGATTTCGACCGGACCTGCGGGGGTGTTGGTGCGGACGCCGGTGACTCGGTTGCGGGTTTCGATGAGGCCGGTGGCTTCGTGCTCCATGAGGAGATGGAAGCTGGGGAGCTTAGCGGCCTGCGCTGAGAGGAAGTTGAGGAAGTCCCACTGCGGCATCAGAGCGATGAACTTCGCGTGTGTGGGAAGACGGGAGAAGTCGCTGATGGGAAGCGTCTGGCCGCCGATGGCGATGGCAAGCTGGGTGAGCTGCTGATGGGGGAGTGCGAGGAACTCGTCGAGCAGGCCTAGCTCGTAGAGGAGCTGGAGTGTGGAGGGGTGGATGGTGTCGCCGCGGAAGTCGCGGAAGAAGTCTTTGTGCTTTTCGAGGACGGTGACGTCGATGCCGGCGCGGGCGAGGAGGAAGCCGAGCATGATGCCTGCGGGGCCTCCGCCGACGATGCAGCAGGTGGTCTTCAAGGCCGAGCTTTGAGCGTCCGCCATGGTGCGGCAAGGGTAGCAAGGGGCTGGCGGGGAGTCAAAAAGAAATGCGTGGATATAGAAGATTTGTACAGCACGGGCGAAGCACTAAGGCAGCGATATCAAAAGTCATCACAACTTCGCTTCAAGTGCGAGGACATCATAAATCTCTGGAACATGATGAGAAGGGCGTTTATGAGGACTGATCCAAATTTTCTCGTTCGAGAAGTTCTTGAACGCGCTGCTTCACCTCGTCACGTATCGCGCGGACTTCCTCTGCGGACAGTCCCTTCGGATCACGGAGGGGCCAGTCATCACGGCGCAGACCGGGCACATAAGGGCACTTGTCTCCGCACCCCATCGTAATGAGAAGCTGAGCACTCTTTGCCAGTTCTTCCGTGAGTTTCTGAGGCCTCGCATCGCTGAGGTCTATTCCAACCTCCTGCATAACGGCCTGCACTTCAGGATGAACGCGTTCGCCCGGCTCAGTACCTGCAGACGCGGCATGGGCCTTCTGTGGGTCTGCAAGATGGTTGAAGAACGCGGCCGCCATCTGAGACCGTCCGGCGTTGTGAACGCAAGCGAAGATTACTTTGAACATGAGTTTTCCTTATTTCTTTCCGATGTCGTCTAGCTTGGTTTTGAGTGCCATCGCGTCCAAACTGGCGAGCGGTAGCGCCAGCATGAGGCTGATACGCCGTTCGAGGATAGAGAACGCCTGCGAGAATGCACGGTCTATCTCTTGTTGCGTACCGGATACGGCGGCTGGGTCAGGTACTCCCCAATGAGCAGTGATAGGTTGGCCCGGCCAAACTGGGCAGATTTCGTGAGCGGCGTTGTCGCAGACTGTGAAGACGAAGTTCATCACTGGGGCGTTGGGCTTGGCGAACTCATTCCATGACTTACTATGCAATCCGGCAGTGCTGAGACTTGCTAACTCGATCTGTCGCAATGCCTCCGGGCGAACTGCGCCCATTGGATGGCTGCCTGCGCTGTAAGCACTGAAGTTTTCGCGGCCCTTCCATCTCATAATGGCTTCGGCCATGATTGAGCGAGCAGAATTGCCGGTGCAGAGAAACAAGATGTTGTAGTGTGGCATAGTCGCTCCTACGAGCAGCAGTCCGGCCCGCAGCATGAAGCAGTCGATCTGGGTTTGATGGCATACACCTTTACGCTGGCGACTGCCGTGTTCACGTCGTATTTGCTCAGCAGGTCTGATAATTCGGCGTGGAGTGTGGAGGTGTTCGATGTGGGCGAGCAGCACGAACCCTCTGCCATTGCTGGGGAGCAGCAGCCCGATTGGTTCTCCACCTTTGCGTAAGCATTGAGGTCTGCATTGCTGTCCACGATCTTGACATGCTCGAATCCGGCAGCAAGCAGCTCGGCGCGGTAGTCGTCGATTTTGATCGCTCCAGCGATGCACCCTACGTAGGCCGCCATACTGCGAGAGACAGCTTCCGGCAACTCTTCCTTGAGGGCAATGTCGCTGACGGCAAGGCGGCCTCCAGGCTTGAGGACGCGTGCAATCTCCCGGAAGACAGCAGGCTTGTCTGGCGCAAGGTTGAGGACGCAATTTGAGATGACGCAATCGACAGAAGCATCCGGTAGCGGGATACGGTCGATGGTGGACTGATGAAAATCCACGTTCGTATATCCACCGGACTCCGCATTCGTTCGCGCCCGTTCAATCATGGCCGGGGTCATGTCGATGCCGATTGCCCTGCCTTTCGGCCCTACCATCTTCGCGGCAAGGAAGACATCAAGGCCGCCGCCCGAACCAAGGTCTACCACAACCTCGTTGGGCCGAATGTGTGCGGTGGCGGTAGGATTGCCGCAAGATAACCCCATGTTTGCCTCTGCCGGAATGGAAGTTAGCTCCTCGGCGGAATATCCGAACGCCTCTGCGACGGCCTTTACTCCGTCATCGTTGCTGGACAGACTGCTCTGTGCCACTGCACCGTACTTCAACCGTACAGAATCAAGAATCTCTTCTGCCATGCACTCACCCTCAGAAACACATTCGTTTAGGTGAATATATCTCTTGCAAACACATTCGTCAAAGCATATACATATCGCATGGCTCGAAAAGCACAATTCGACATGCCCCAATTCTTTCAGGCCCTCGGTGATACGACACGCCTAAGACTCCTCAACCTGATGGGAGAGCAAGAAGTCTGCGTCTGCTATTTTGTGGAGATCTTGGGCGGCCCTCAGCCGAAGATCTCCAGGCATCTTGCCTACCTCCGTAATGCCGGAATTGTCTCGGCAAGGCGCGAGGGCAAGTGGATGCACTACCGCATCGTCATGCCGCAGCACATCGGGGCAGCGCAGATGCTACGCCAAACGCTGGACTCCCTCAAGGAAGACAAGGCCATGCAGTCAGATCGCGCGCGCCTCTCTAAGGCTTGCTGCTCTCCGGCTAAGTACGACCTTGCCGGCGCTCCACTTCCGGCAGCCGTGGACTGTTGCGAGGTGTGCGAGTGAGCACAGCATTATGCTCTCCGGCGCAGCGAAAGAAACTGTCTTTTTTAGACCGCTTCCTCACGCTCTGGATATTCCTTGCAATGGCTGTAGGCGTCAGTGTCGGGCATTTTGTGCCTGGCTCCGCTGCCTTCGTGAACCGCTTTCAGACTGGAACGACAAACATCCCCATTGCCATCGGCCTGATCGTCATGATGTTTCCACCTTTGGCGAAGGTCCGCTATGACAAGCTGAGCGAGGTCTTCCGCAATCGACGCGTGCTCGGCCTGTCTCTGGTGCAGAATTGGCTTATCGGCCCTGTGTTGATGTTCGCCCTTGCAGTGATCTTTCTACGCAGTGAACCAGCGTACATGCGCGGCTTGATCTTGATCGGCATTGCGCGGTGTATCGCGATGGTACTGGTCTGGAACGAGTTGGCGGAGGGCGACACGGATTATGTCGCCGGGCTCGTTGCGATCAACAGCGTCTTTCAAGTGTTCTTCTACAGCTTCTATGCGTGGGCGTTCCTGACAGTGTTGCCCAGATGGTTCGGTCTCCAGGGAAGCGTCGTGAACGTCAGCATCGGACAGATTGCGAAAAGCGTTGGTCTCTATCTGGGCGTGCCGTTTGCTGCGGGTTTCCTGACACGCTATGCGCTCATCCGTACGAAAGGCGAGGATTGGTATCTCACTCGCTTCGTACCTCGCATCAGTCCGCTAACACTCATCGCGTTGCTATTTACCATTCTCGTGATGTTCTCCCTCAAGGGTAATTTGATCGTGCGGCTGCCGTTGGATGTCGTGAAGATTGCCATTCCTTTGGTCGTCTACTTCCTTGTCATGTTCCTGGTAAGTTTCTGGATGGGAAGATACTTGGGCGCTGACTACGCGCAGTCGGCCACGCTGTCATTCACCGCTGCCGGAAACAACTTCGAACTGGCAATCGCTGTGTCAGTCGCTGTGTTCGGGTTAAATTCTGGAGAAGCGTTTGTCGGTGTAGTCGGCCCGCTGATCGAAGTTCCAGCCCTCATTGGCTTAGTGAACGTAGCCTTCTGGTTGCGTAGGCGACTCTACCTGGCCAGAAGTTAGTGCCCATAAGTCGGCTTGTCGCCAGTCGTTCAATCAGGCTAGCGCTAGTTGGGCGTTTCGTAATACTCGCGGGTTTAGCTTCCCACCATGACGTGCTTTGGGTGAGATGACGTGGGTTTAGGTGAGATGACGGCTAGAGCGATTCTCCTCTAGATGTAGTTTTGGCGATTCGAGCAAAACGCAGATTCCCTTCGGGAATGACAACAAGGAAGCTAGACCTTAGAGGAGATAGTTCTAGCTGTTAGCTGAACAAGGGCGATGCATGGCGCATGGGTGGTGGATGAGTTCCGTGGTGTTTCGCTAGGAGCTGCGTTGGTTGATGCCGAGGATGGTGAGCCAGTCGGTGGGAGCGTTGGCGAGGTGGTCGGGTGGCGTGGTGATGAGCGATTGTGGGGCGAGGCCGAAGGTGCAGCCGATGGATTGTGCTCCGGCGTTGCGGGCGGTGAGGACGTCTACGTGCGAGTCGCCGACCATGATGGTTTGGGCGGGGGTGATGGTTTGACCTGCGATGGCGGAGGCTTCGGCGATGAGGGTGAGGAGGCCGTGGGGATCGGGCTTTTTGGTGTGGAAGCTGTTGCCGCCGTAGTTCTGGAAGAAGAAGCGCGAGAGGCCGAAGTGCGCGCAGATGTCGCGTGAGGGGTTGACGGGTTTGTTGGTGAGGACGGCCATGAGGGTGTCGGGCCAGGCGGCGCGGATGGCTTCGAGCGAGAGGATGACGCCGGGATAGACGTAAGTGAAGTCGAGCTTGTGGATGCGGTAGTAGTCGAGAAAATAAGTGAGGACTTCGGTTACATATTCTTCGTCGTGGACGTCGCCTTCAGGGTCGCCGAGGGCGCGGCGGACGAGCATGGAGGCTCCGTCGCCGATGTAGCCGGCGATGACGGGTTCGGGCAGAGGCGGCTTGTTGAAGTGGGCGAGGGCGGCGTTGATGGAGTTGCAGAGGTCGACGCTGGAGTCGATGAGGGTTCCGTCGAGGTCGAAGACGATGAGGCGCGGCTGGGTGGGGAAGTGCATTTCTTAACGATAATCGACAGAACTGCGGTAAGCTTGCGGACGCAAGGAGGACGCGGATATGAGCGAGCTGGACAGAAGCGCATGGACACGAAGGCGATTTATGGCAGCAGTAGCGGCGACTGGAGTTGCAGGCGGTGCGATGATGCATGGCACAGCAGCCGAGGCGCAGCCTGTTGGCGCGGATGAGGCGATTCAGGAGCTGATGGCGGGCAATGCAAGGTTTGTCGCGGGCAAGCTGACCTCGTTCGACCTTGACCTGAAGATATTGAAGGCGGGAACGGTGGAGAAGCAGGAGCCGTTTGCGGCGATCCTGTCGTGCGCGGACTCGCGGGTGCCGGTGGAGCTGGTCTTCGACCAGAGCATTGGGCATTTGTTTGTGACGCGGGTTGCGGGGAATATGCTGACGCCTGAGATTATCGGCAGCCTGGAGTATGGCGTGGCGGTGCTTGGGATCAAGGCGATTATGGTGCTGGGACATGCGAAGTGCGGCGCGGTGAGCGCGGCGATGAAGGGGCAGGAGGTTCCGGGGCAGATCAGCTCGCTGTATCAGCATATGATGCCGGCGATCAAAGACATTCATGAGGATGTTGCGGCGGCGGTGAAGGCGAATGCGCTGTTTCAGGCTCGGCTGCTGGGGGTGAGCTCGACCGTGATTGCGAAGGCGATGAAGGATGATGGAGTGAAGGTTGTCGCGGGGTACTACGATCTTGCTACGGGGAAGGTGTTGCCGCTTTAGTGAGGTTGTTCTGGATGTCGTTTTGGGGATTCGAGCTGAACGCAGATTCCCTTCGGGAATGACAAACAAAAAGAAATCTATGCCAGAGAGGCCTATAGCTAGGCCTCTCTGGCATAGGCTGATGTTGCTGGTCGAACGAAAACAAATACAGGGGTCTCTCCGCTGCGCAACGGACGATGGAGCTGTCCGTTGCTTCGGTCGAGATGACGTACCTTTTTCCCTATCCAGAAAAGCTGCGGTTAGTTAATGCTGATGTCGCCTGAGCCGGTGTTGGCGCGGATGGTTGGGCCGCCTCCGTTGACCGTGCCGTTGACGTGGTGTTTGTTGATCTCGCCTTGCATTGCGATGGCTTGCGCTGTGCGTACGGAGCCTGAGCCGGTGCTCGCGTTGAGGTTGAAGCGAGCGGAGGAGCCTAGAGTGAGATGGATGGAGCCGGAGCCGGTATCGAGCTTCCAGTCGGAGGTGGGTTGGCCGGCGGCTTCGATGTTTCCTGAGCCGGTGCCTGCCTTGAGCGCTCCCGAGAGCCCCTCAAGCTGAATGGAGCCGGAGCCGGTCTGGGCGCGGACGTCGCCGCTTGCAGCCTGGTGAAGAAAGATGTTGCCGGAGCCGGTCTGGAGGTCGGCGGGGCCATGGATGCCTTCGGCGCGGACGTTGCCTGAGCCGGAGCTGGCTTTGATAGACGAGCCGACGTCCTGAATGTCGACGTCGCCGGAGCCGCTGCCAGCGTGGATGGTAGAAGCACGGGGGAGAGTGACGTCGTAGTCGATGCCGATGTTGCGGTAGAGGTCGTTGGAGTGGGTCTCGCCGATGCTGATGTTGTTGCCGTCCTGTGTGATGGGCGGGTTGTTAACGATCTGCTGGACGCGGGATTCGCTGTCGTTGTTGAACCATGAATTGCTGGGGTGAACGTGACCGATGATATGTATCTGATTGTCGGAGCCGGGACGAAGATGAATGTAGCCGGAGCCGGTAGAGATGGAGACGGTGGGTTCGTTGCTGACGTTGAGGGTGCGGGTGAAGTCTTTGCCGCCAGCGGCGAGGGCGGCTGTGGTGGCGAGAGCGAGAACGGCTGTGGCGAGAACACGGGCTTTCATAGATGCTCCTTGAACGCGAAGAATTAGAGGCCTAGCTATTGCTGAAGAATGACGGTGTCTCCGCTGTTGAGTCCAGCGAGAAGCTCGGTTTTGGTGCCGTTCGAGATGCCAGCCTTGATGGCGACTTTGCGGCGACCGTTCTTTTGTTTGGGGTCCGGGACTTCGACGGAGGCGTTGCGGTCCTTGTCGTAGATGACTGCCTGTTCGGGGATGGTAAGGACGTTTTTGTGCTCGTCGAGGATGATCTCGGCGTTGGCGGTCATGTTGGCTTTGAGTTCGCCGCCGGGGTTGTCGATGGAGACGCGGACCTCGAAGGTGGTGACGTTATCTTTTTCGACGCCGAGGGGAGCGATCTTGGTGACCTTGCCGTAGAAGGTCTTGTCCTTGAAGGATTCGACCTTGATGCGGGCGGGCTGGCCGAGGTAGACCTTGCCGATGTCGGACTCGTCGACCTTGCCCTGGACGTAGACCTGGGTGGTGTCGCCGATGGTCATGACGAGCGTGGCGGTGGAGCCGAGGACGAGGATGGAGCTGACGGCGTCGCCGACTTCGACGTCGCGGGAGAGGACGGTGCCGTCCATGGGCGAGGTGATGGTGGTGTAGCTGAACTGCTCTTCAAGCTGGCGGAGAGAGGCCTGGGCCTCGGAGACCTGCGACTGCGCCTGCTTGAGTTTGGCGTTGTCGACGGTGATCTGGGCGACGGCTTTGTCGCGGGTGTTGGCGGCGAAGAGATATTTCTGCTCGGCGTCGTCGAGGGCCTGCTTGGAGACGACGCCATCTTTGGACATCTGGAGGGCGCGCTCGTAGGTGTGCTTGTACATGGGCAGGTCGGGCGCCTCGGCGTTGACCTTGTCGTATTCGATGGAGGCAGAGGCGGCGCGTGCGTTCGATTCCGCGGCGGCAAGCTGGGCCTTTTGTGCGGCCACCTGCGCGAGGATCTCGATCTGGTCGAGCTGGGCGAGGAGCTGGCCCTGATGAACGTGGGCGTTGATGTCGACGAAGAGCTTGGTGACGATGCCGCTGGCCTTGGATTTGACCTCGACCTTGGTGATGGGCTGGACCTTACCGGTGGCGACGACGGAGCGGGCGATGTCTCCCCGCTCGACCTTGGCAAGCTGCGAAGGATCGATCTTGGTGCTGCTGCCGGTGGCAGCGATGGTGATGCCGGCAATGACTGCGATGAGCAGAACAGCGATGCCGCCCCAGATCCAGAGTTTGCGTTTATTCTTGCGCGCTGTTGCCACGTGGTCGCTCCGATGCCGGTTGAGATGAACGATTGAGCCGTCTCGGAGCAGTTTACGCAGAATATTGCTGGTTGGTTCCGTTATGGGTGTAAATATCGCTGATGAATTTTTGGAAGGCCAGGCTCAGGCATATTTGCGTAGAACGCCAAGGACTTTGCCCTGGATGCTGACGTTGGCGGCGGGGGCGTAGATGGGGGCCATCTCGGCGTTGGAGGGCTGGAGGCGGATCATGCTGCCCTCGCGATAGAAGCGCTTGAGGGTAGCGTCGGAGCCGTCGACCAGGGCGACGATGATCTCGCCTTCGCGAGCGGTGCGGGTGCGCTCGACCAGGACGTAGTCGCCGGAGACGATGTGCTCGTCGCGCATGGAGTCGCCGCGAACCTCGAGGGCGAAGACCTCGCGGTTGCCGATGATGTCGTTCAACGAGATACTTTCGGCGGTTTCGATGGCTTCTACGGGCTGGCCGGCGGCGATGCGGCCGAGCAGGGGAAGACGCTCGGAGCCCTTCTTCGCCGATCGGGCCGGAAGGACATCGATGGAACGGCTGCGGTTATGGGCGCGCTGGAGCAGCCCTTTGTTCTGCAGGTTGGTGACGTGCTTATGCACGGTGGCAAGAGAACTGAGGCCGAGACCACTGGCGATCTCCTCGTAGGACGGAGAGTAACCATTCTTTTGCGTGAAGCCGGAGAGAAAGTCGAGGACCTCTTTTTGCCGCCGCGTGATAGCCATGCGGAGATTGTAGCGAATAAAAGGCGAATTGCAATAGCTAACTTTACTTTATTGATTCTTAATTTTTCCAGGTACCGATAGTGGGGCATAATTCCCATTTTGAAATGGGGGTATGCAAAAAGATTCACATTCATCTTGTCTCCTCGCCCGGGATCAACCAAGGTGGTTACACGCCGTTGGAATTTGTGACCACAACGGAGATGGAGACAAAAAATGCAGGTATTGATTGTTGAAGATGACGCCGCCTTGGGATCGTTTCTGCAGAAGGGTATGAAGTTGGAGGGCCATGAGGTGCAGTGGGTCGGGGATGGAGAGGCGGCTCTCGCCTATGCCGAAGAGCATCGGCCCGATCTGATGGTGTTGGATCTCAGTCTGCCTCGAAAAGATGGGACGGAGGTCCTGGCAGAGATGCAGGGCCGTTTCGACGAGATGGCCGTGTTGGTATTGACGGGACGGAGCCAGGTGGAAGAGCGGGTGAAGTGCCTGAACCTGGGAGCGGACGACTGCCTGTTGAAGCCGTTCAGCTTTCATGAGCTGACGGCACGATGCCGGGCGCTGTTGCGGCGGCGCGAGCAGTTTGCCGATCCGGTGCTGCGTCATGGCGACGTCGAGCTGAACCGCATGGACCGCAGGGTCTCGCGTAGCGGCGTGGCCGTGGAGCTGACGGTGAAGGAGTTCAACCTGCTGGAGTTTCTGATGCTGCGGCGAGGGCGGTGTTGCAGCCGTACCGAGCTGCTGCAGGAGGTCTGGCACATGTCGCCGGATGTGGGCACGAATGTCGTGGACGTGTACATCAACTACCTGAGAAAGAAGTTGACGGTAAGCGATGAGGACGTTGACGCGAGCTATCCCGTGATTGAGACGGTGCGCGGCGAGGGCTACCAGATGGGCAGCATCAGGAAGATGCCGCAACGGGTCTGCGATATTCCGCGACGTGCGATGTTTGCCAGTGCGTAGTGGGACGCAACCATCGGACGCGGAGCTTGTCGCAAGAATGGACGATGCGCTGCACGGGCTGTGTCAGCCGCTGACGGTGCTGCAATGCAGGCTGGCGATGGGCGAGCTGATCGGCGGACAGGACGCGATGCGGACGGCGATCGCCGAAGCTCTAGTGGAGTGTACGCGGGTGAATCTGGCGGTGAGCCTGATGCGTGAGATGTTGCAGCACGAGCTACAGAAAGATCGAGACGGGCAGGAGAGGACGAGGTGAATCGGATGGGCGCAGGGCAGGAGACGCTGGCGGGGATGGACATTGTGGAAGTGGCGGCGCGCACGGTCGTGCTGGCAAGCGCGGATGCGGGACTGCGGCAGAGGCTGCGGCGGTCGTTGACGGGGCTGCGCTGGCAGGTGCGCGAGGCGACGGGCGGCGCGGAGGCGATGGCGCAGTTGGAGGCCTCGCGTCCGGAGGCGCTGCTGGTGGATAGCTGGCTGCCTGACCTTGAGGTGGGCGAGTTCGCCGGGCAGGTGCGAACGATGTATCCATCGATGGAGATGCTGCGGGTGGATGGCGGCGTGGATGGAGGGGCGCGCAGCCCGAGAAGGAATGAGCTGCTCCATGCGCTGCGCGAGGCACAGGAGGCTCCGCTGAACGACACGGCGGCGTGGAAGGCGGCACCGATCACATTGCCTCGCAATACGGGCAGAGCACCCTCGGTGGTGAAGAGCTTCGATCAGGAGGCGGCGCGGCGAGCGTTGTCGGTTCTGCTGGGGCGCGAGGAGAGCACGCACGCGGAGAGCGCGGCGAGCCATGCTTTGCCGGATGAGGTGATGCTGCCCGAGCTGGTCGGTGCGAGCGCGCCGATGCGGGAGCTGGCGCGGCTGATTCGGCTGGTGGCTCCGCGCTCGACGACGGTGTTGATCGAGGGAGAGACGGGATCGGGCAAGGAGGTTGTGGCGCAGGCGCTGCATCGGCTGAGCGAGCGGGCGTCGAAGCCGTTTACGGTGTTGAACTGCGCGGCGATTCCGGAGGCGCTGCTCGAGGCGGAGCTGTTTGGCCACGCTCGCGGAGCATTTACCGGAGCAGTGCAGTCGCGGACGGGAAGAATCGAAGCGGCTCATGGCGGCACGTTATTTCTCGATGAGATTGGGGAGATGCCGCTGGCGTTGCAGGCGAAGATGCTGCGCTTTCTGGAGTGCGGCGAGCTGCAGCGGGTGGGCGACAACGATGTGGTCCGCGTGGACGTGCGCGTGATTGCGGCGACGCATCAGCCGTTGCAGCAGCGGTCGGAGGAGCGGACGTTTCGGCTGGACCTCTATCATCGGCTTGCCGTGTTTCCGATTGAAGTGCCTGCGCTGCGCGAGAGGATGGAAGACCTGGATCTGCTGGCTGAACATTTTCTGGAAAAGATGGGGCAGAAGCTGCCGCGCAAGCGATTGAGCGCGGAGGCCAGTGCGAAGTTGCACCTGCATCATTGGCCGGGAAATGTTCGCGAGCTGATGCATGTGCTGGAGCGTGGAGCGATCTTATCGGGCGACCGGATGGAGATTGGCGCCGAAGAGATTCGCTATCGGCGGACGGCGCGTGAGCAGGACTGAAGGAAGACGCCGATCTGCCGATAGATAAGAGCGCTCTCATCCGAGGGCGCTTTTGTTTGGAAGCAGGAGTGCATAGGTAATCGTGTGGAGGTGACGAGCATGGACGTAATGACGCCGCTGGGCGATGCGCTGAACCGATATCTGGACCTGACGAGCGAGCAGATGAAGTTGACTGCGAGCAACATGGCCAACGTCGATACGCCGGGCTATAAGACTGAGGGCTTCAACTTCGAACAACAGTTTATGCAGGAGATGAATGGCAGTGCGAATGCGGACTTTGGTGCCGGTGCGGAGATCGAGCAGGTCGATGGCCTGGTTGCGCGGCCTGACGGGAACAATGTCTCGATGGACCGCGAAGGCATGCAGATGGCGAAGTCGCAGTTGCAGTTTCGTATGGGAGTGGAGCTGTTGAAGCAGCAGTTTACCAACGTGATGGACGCGATTCACGCGGAGGCGAAGTAAGCGATGAACCTGTTTGGCGTGATGGATGTAAGTTCGTCGGCGTTGAAGGCCGAGCGGGTGCGGGCCGAGGTGGTCGCCTCGAATATGGCGAACGCGGAGACGACGCGGACGCCGGAGGGCGGCCCTTATCAGCGGCATCACGTTGTGTTTGAAGCCGAGGGGAGCGGGAGTTTTCAAAGCTCGCTGATGAGCCAGATGAACTCGACGAATGAGGACATGAGCGATGGGCTGGGTGGTTTCGACACCGGGTTCGGCAGCAGGTTGACGAGCGATCTTTCGAGCGATGTGACGGCTTCGAATGGAGCGCCGGGAGGAGTCGCGGTGACGGGCGTGATTGCAGATCAGAGCGCTCCGCTGCGTCGATACGATCCGCAGCATCCCGATGCGGGGCCGGATGGGTTTGTGGCCTATCCGGACATCAATCCTGTGACGGAGATGACGGACCTGATGGGAGCGACGCGGTCGTATGGAATGAATGCCTCCGCGGTTCAGGCGGAGAAGAACATGGTTGGATCGTCCCTGGACATCTTGAAGTAGCGAAGACGAGAGAGGCTTAGAGCAATGATTGACGCTGGAACAATGGCAAGCGTGATGAGCAGCGCACAGGCTGCCGCGGGATCGAACGGCTTTCTGGATGCGGCGACGAATACCGGGTTCAACAGTGCTGCCGTTCCTTTTGCGGGGATGTTTCAGTCGATGGTGCAACAGGCCAGCGCGCTCGACAAGAAGGCGAACGAGGCGGTGACGGGATTGCTGACCGGACAGGGTGTAGAGATCCACGACGCGATGATTGCGACGCAGAAGGCCGACATGGCCTTTGAGCTGACCTTGCAGGTGCGGAACAAGGCGGTAGCGGCGTACCAGCAGATGATGGGCATGCAGTTCTAAACGAAATGGAAGCAGTGCTGAGGCGAGATGGCTGAGATCGAGCGGGCAGGGCTGGAGAAGACCGGGCAGCGCGCTGCCGAGGCTTCCGGCGATGGGGTGGTGAACAGGGCGGCGGCAGTAGCGTCGGCCATGCAGCAGCGGCTGATGGCGATGCCGGTGGGCAAGCGGACGTGGCTGATTGCGTCGGCTGCATTTCTGGCTGCGGCCTGTATCGGAATCATGTGGTATGCGCAGCGTCCGGATTGGCGCGTGCTGTTCAACGGGCTCGACGGCAAGGACACGCAGCAGGTGTCGCAGGAGCTTGCGGCCGCGGGAATCTCTTTTCAGATGACGCCGGACGGCACGGGCATCGAGGTGCCTGCGGACGTGTTGGACAAGGCGCGGATGGAGGTTGCGGCGAAGGGGATGCCGCAGTCGGGGCGGCTGGGGTTTGAGCTCTTCGACAAGCCGAACTGGGTGGGGAGCGAGTTCGATGAGCGTGTGAACTATCAGCGTGCGCTTGAAGGCGAGCTGGAGCACACGATCGAGACGCTCGATGTGGTACGGTCGGCCCGCGTGCATCTGGTGCTGCCCCAGCAGAGCTTGTTTGCGTCGGAGGACAAGGCGGCGAAGGCCTCGGTGGTTTTGAAGCTGCGGCGGCCGACGGTCGATCCGGAGCAGGCGGATGCGATTCGCAGCCTGGTGGCTGGAGCAGTGGAGAACCTTAGTCCCGATCAGGTGACGCTGGTGGATGCAGATGGAAGAGCGAATCTGAAACCGAAGTCGGGCGATGCCAGCAAGGACGAGGCCGAGCAGGAGATGGAGGCAAAGCTGGTTGCGATGCTGGAGCCGCTTGCCGGTCGCGACAACGTTCGCGCAACGGTGAATGTGAGCTACGACGAGGGCAGCGAGGAGCGGACGGACGAGGTCTACGATCCAACGCAGACGGCAACGTTGAGTATGCAGAAGAAGGAAGAGGTCTCGGCGCTGCCGACGGAGAAGGCGTCGGGGGTTCCGGGGACGGCGAGCAACTCTCCGGCCGGCGCTCCTGCGGGCTCTGTGGCGGGGTCGCAGGCTGCGGCTGCTCCGGGAACACCGCCGCTGTTGCAGAAGCAGGCGCTGCCGGTGTATCCGCAGCAGGGCAATGGGCGCGATCAGAGCATACAGGAAGAGAACGGGACCTATGGCGTGACGAAACATCTGCTGCACTCGGAAGAAGGGCCGGGGCGGATACGAAGAGTGACGGCGGCTGTGCTGGTGAACGACAGGTCGATGGTAGAGGGCACAGGAAAGTCGGAGCGCACGGTTTGGAAGCCGCGCAGCGCGGACGAGATGCGTCGGCTGGAGCAGTTGGCACAGGCGGCGGTTGGATACGATGCCCGACGAGGCGACCAGGTGGTGATGGAGAACATCAGCTTCAGCAGCAACTCGCCGGAGATGAAGCCGCCGATGATCGACAGCGTGATGGAGGGAGCGCGTACGCTTGCAGCCTCGCAGCCGGGGATGATGCGGTCTGTGGTGATAGGCATCTGCGGTGTGCTGCTGGTGCTGTTTGTGCTGCGCCCGGTAGGAAGACAGGTCGCGGCTACGCTGCGTGAGCCTTTGCTGCTCACGGCAGGGGCGAATACTCCGACGGCCTTAGACGGCCAGCAGGAGCGAATGCTGCCGGGCGAGCCGGAGTGGGGGCCGGAGGAGCCGGTGCCGCTTCCACTGCCCGTCAAGAGTAAGGCACAGCGGCAGCAACAGGGGATCTTTGAGCACGTCTCCGAACACATTCGCCGTGAGCCGGCGCAGAGTACGCGGCTGCTCGAGGCATGGATCGGATCGACGGAGGATGGTGAGTGATGGGCGCAGCGATACAGGTGCGTGAGGCAGAGAGCGTGCGGCATAATCCGCTGTTGTTGCCGGCTGAGGCAGGGTTTGCACCGGCAGAGATTCCGGGGCTGCGCAAGGCCGCGATTTTGATGGTGGCGCTTGGCGATGAGTTGGCCAAGACTCTTTTTCTGAGCTTGTCGGAGGCTGACGTTCGACGCGTGACGGAGGAGATTACGCGCCTGGGAGAGATTCCCGCGCAGCAACTGACGCAGGTGATGACGGAGTTCTATGGCCTGCTGGAGACGCAGCAGTACATGGTGCGCGGCGGCCCGGAGTATGCGCTCAAGCTGTTGACGGAGGCCTTCGGCTTGAGCAAGGCTGAAGATCTTCTGGCGCAGGTGAAGAAGATTCGCGAGCGCACGAACGGCGATATGGCGATGTTGCAGAAGATGGACCCGCAACATCTTTCGAAGTTTCTCGAGACCGAGCACCCGCAGACGATTGCGCTGGTGCTGGCGCATCTGGATGCAAAGCGCGGGTCGGCGGTGCTGATGAGTCTGCATGGGCAGATACGGGTTGAGGTCGTGCGCAGGCTGGCGGAGATGCGACAGTTTTCTCCGGAGATGGCGCAGACGGTTGCCCTGGTATTGCACAAGCGAATGGAGGGAGCCGGTTCGTCGGGAAGAAAATCCTATTCAGGCTTTAAGGCAGTGGCGGAGCTGTTGAACCGGCTGGACCAGCTCGAGAGCAAAGGGATTCTTGAAGAGATCGAGCACGATGAGCCGCAGCTTGCCATCGGCATCAGAAACCTGATGTTTACCTTTGAAGACCTGGTGACGGTGCCGCCGGAGAGTATTCGCGAGTTTGTTGCGGCGGCGGACAAGAAGGTGTTGGCGCTGGCGCTCAAGGGCGCGCGGGACAACGTCAAATCGCACCTGTTCAAGGCGATGAGCTCGCGTGCCATCGAGATGCTGAAGGAAGACATGGAGGTGATGGGGCCTGTGCGCCTGAAGGAGGTCAACCACGCGCAGCAGGAGCTGCTGGCCTTGGCAAGGCAGCTTGAGAGTGAAGGCCGCATGATCCTGAAGATGGAGGTCGATGATGACCTCGCTATCTAACCCGCACATTAAGGGCATTTACAACGGGGAAGCAAGCAGTCCTTTGCCGGGCATGCCGGAGAGGATAAGGAGCGGTTCTTACAGAAGCAATGATGTCTCGCGGCTTGAGTTTTATGCAGTGAGTGAATCGGGAGCGAGCTTAGCGCAGGAGCTGGAGCCGGTACAGGTTTTAAATGCGGCAGAGGTCTACACACAGGAGCAGGTGGAAGAGATCAGGCAGCAGTTGAAGTTGCAGCAACAGGAGTTCGACGTTCAGCTTGAAAGAGCGCGGGCAGAGGCGAAGATGGAATCGCGACAGGAGTGGGACGCTGAGCTGAACGAGAGGATCGTGATGGAACGGGCCAGAGTGGCGCGGGCCTGCGAAGAGTTTGCCAGGGAGCGCAAGCGATACTTCCTCGATGTAGAGGCCGAGGTGGTAAAGCTCTCTCTGGCGATTGCGGCGCGCATCCTGCATCGCGAGGCGAACCTCGATCCTTTGCTGCTCACGGCGGCAGTAAGGGTTGTCGTGGACAAGATCGCCGACGACAGCACGATGGAGTTGCGCGTTCCTGCGGCAGAGCTGGAGAGATGGAAGAGCGCCCTTGCGATGGAGACGAGGTCGAGGGTGGAGCTGGTGGGAGATGAGCGTCTGGACGCGGGCGAGTGCACGCTTGAGACATTGGTTGGCAGAGTGGAGCTGGGCGTGAAAGCGCAGTTGGAGGAGATTGAAAAAGGCTTCTTCGATCTTTTGCGACAGAGGCCCGCCTGATGCTGAAAGAGCAGACGGAGCACCGAATACTCGCTTCATATTTTATGCAGCTATCGAACCGTTCGCCGCTGCAATGGAGTGGCCGCGTTGTAGAGGCCAACGAGCAGACGATCGAGGCGGATGGGCCGCTGTGCTCGGTGGGGGAGTGTTGCGAGATTCTGGATGGAGAAGGCAATCGGCATCGTGCCGAGGTGATCGGATTTCGCGGACGGCATGTGCTGGCGATGCCGCTCGAGGCGCCTCGAGGGATTCGGTACGGCGATTCGCTGATGGCGATGGGGGCGACTCCGGGAATTGCGGTTGGCGAAGAGATGGAAGGGCGCATTCTGAATGCGTTGGGCGCTCCGCTTGATGGGATGTCGGTGCCGCGATCGACGGAGATGTGGCCGCTGGACGGTGCGGTGCCGCACCCGATGGAGAGAGAGCCGATTAAAGAATCGCTACAGACGGGGTTGCGGGTGGTCGATGGAATGTTGACCGTGGGACGCGGCCAGAGGATCGGCATCTTTGGCGGATCGGGAGTGGGCAAGAGCACGCTGATTGGAATGATGACGCGCAATACGGCCGCTGATCTTACGGTAGTGGGCCTGGTCGGCGAGCGCGGGCGCGAGGTGCGTGAGTTTGTAGAGGACTCGCTTGGCGAAGAGGGGCGACGGCGTTCGGTGGTGCTGGTATCCACTTCGGACCAAAGTCCGTTGATGCGAATGCGAGCAGCGAT
The DNA here is from genome assembly GCF_014640335.1 of Edaphobacter dinghuensis. Classification (NCBI taxonomy): domain Bacteria; kingdom Pseudomonadati; phylum Acidobacteriota; class Terriglobia; order Terriglobales; family Acidobacteriaceae; genus Edaphobacter; species Edaphobacter dinghuensis. Next base: position 292,369 of record NZ_BMGT01000003.1, read on the forward strand.
GGCAGCTACGGCAGTTGCCGAGTACTACGCAGCGCGGGGCAAGCATGTGTTGCTGGTGCTCGATTCGCTGACACGTTATGCGATGGCGGCACGAGAGATTGGATTGGCTGCCGGGGAACCTCCCGCGAGCAAGGGATACACGCCGTCTGTCTTTGCGCGGCTCGCAAAGCTGGTAGAGCGTGCAGGGAACTTTCAGAATGGAAGCATTACGGCGTTCTACACCGTATTGATGGAGGGCGACGATCAACAGGACCCGGTGGTTGACTCGGTGCGATCGCTTTTGGATGGTCATCTGGTCTTGTCGAGGGCGATGGCCTCCGCAGGGTGGTATCCGCCGGTGAATGTTCTGGATTCGCTCAGCAGATTGATGCCTGCGGTGACGACGCCGGAGCATCGATCTCAGGCTTCGCTTGCGCGTCGTTTGCTTGCGGCACATGCGCGTTCGGAGGACCTCATCCGCATCGGAGCTTATAAAGCGGGGAACGATGAAGAGTTGGACCGTGCGATGCGGGCGATGCCTGGGCTGCGCCAGTTTCTTGAGCAGGGTAGCCACGAGCGGGTGACGATCGAAGAGACGGTAGCGCGGCTGCATGCGATGGAGCTGTAACCATGCATGCGAGGCTGGCAGCGTTGAAGCGGCTGATGTCGTTGTATGGAGGCATCGAAGAGATCTCTTCGATGGACCTGCAGCGGGCCATCGCGGCGGTTCAAGAGACGGAACAGGCGATTGATATGGAAGAAGAGCGCGCGCGGCTTTCTAATTTCCACGGTCGCGATGCTTTGATCGCAGGGGACGCTCTTGGACTGGCCGCAGCACGGACGCAGCGGCAGATCGCGGAGTGGCGGCAGGAACGTCTCTGGGAGATTCGGCGGGAGCGAGAGATGCTGAAAGACGAAGCGCGAAAGCAGTATATCGCGACCCGCCTGCAGAGCGAGCAGATGAAGTATGTCGTCGGCAACACGGCAGCGCAGATGGAGGTAGAGGAAGGTCGCAAGACGCAGACAACGCTCGACGACCGGTTTCTCGCTCGGCGACGATGGACCGACATGCGTGAGGAACTGCGGGCTTCGATTGAGATAAGTTCTTCCTAATCTCTCAAATCCCTTCTTTGGCAGACGAAGTGCACTTGTCTTTGCGACGGAAGAGGAAGAGACATGCTGATGGCAGCAGTAACTTCGACATCACTTGGCACGGATACGACGAGCATCGGCACTGTCTCCTCGGAGCGAAAGGGCAGCGTGGATACGCTGTTCGCTGTGAGCTTTGGTGAAGAAGCTGCCCTTGCAGGCGAGCCACCGCATGTTGCCGATCCAATGAAGGGCATGACAGCGGCCGAAGGCGAGAGAGCTACTGTCGGCAAGACTGCCTCGATGGTTTCAGTCATTAAAGATTCAGGTGCGAACGTCGCAACGAAAGCGCAAGGCGTTCTTATACCCGGGAAGTTGCCGGGGCAGACAGGAGTTGGGAAGACGACTGTGGCTCATGGAAGTAAGGCGAGTTCGAGTGTGCCTGGAAGAGCGTCTCAAAGCAGTGTGACGGGCACGATGGTTCCGCCAGAGATGTTAGATCAGCCTTCGCCGGTTCCTTCTGGAGTCGAAGCCAATAAAGGCGCGAAGGTCGCGGATGCAGTCGCTGAGGCAAAGACGACGGACGGCACCGATGGAAGCGAAGAGCTTGATGCAGAGATCTCCGCTGCGACAACGCCAGTTGCGACGGTCGGCGATGGCAAGCTAACCGCGGCAGAGAGCGTGATGCCGATTGCGGACAAGAGCCAGCAGGCGAGCTCGCCGAAGAAGATCTCTGAAGAGCATGATGCTCCAACGAAGACAGATAAATCTCATAAGCCGGAAGGAAAGACGGAAGAGAAGGCTGGAGTGGGAGTTACCACGGTCGGCGGCGTGGCCCAGGCTACAGTTTGCGCCGTTGCGCCAGTGGGTTCGACAGGTGGACAACAACCTGGATCGGAAGCTGCTGCAGAGATGGATGCGTTCTCCGTTGTCGTTCCTGCGGCCTCCGAAAAAAATGTTGGGAATACAGTCGCTGCGACTGGCAAGGACAGCAAAGCTGCCAGTGCGAAGAAGCCCGATGAGGACAAGACGAAGAGCTCTGGTCCAATGGCAACTTCGGTCGCAGCAGGGGATGCTTCTTCGGCAAAGCCAGAGGTAGATGCTCTGAAGACGGGACCATCTCTCACAGGCGATCCAGAGAGTGACAAGGGTAAGACGCAAACTATGGCGGCGTTGATTGCGGATGCAGGGCAGCTACACGCCGTACCGGCAATATCTGGTCCTGTAGGCGGAAATGTTGCTGGCAAAGCTCCGATCCATGATGCCGCTGCAAACCCGCATATGACAGAGGCGATCTCGCATGCGGTTGAGACATCGCAGGGCGGTACGAATGTTATCGATGCTCCAATGCCGGCTGACACAGCGCATAAGACATTGGCGGCTACTCCTACATCGCTTGAGGTTGGCGTTGCCGACGGAACTCGCGGATGGCTTAAGATTCGGGCCGAGATAGCGGATGGAGGAGCAGTCAACACATCTCTGTCGACCTCTTCGCCTGCTGGTCAGGAGATGCTGCATCGCGAGCTGCCATCGTTGACTGCCTTTCTGCAGAACGAACATGTCACGGTGAATACCGTTGTCGTTCAACCGGTGCTTGCAGGTGGCGCAGGTCCGATGAACTCCTTTGCCGGTGCCGGCAGCGGACAAGGACAGTCGCCTCAAGGCAATACGCAGGGAGATGGTCGTCAGCACCCGGCGGATACATCGTCGAGTCATGCCAGAGCAAATATGCTTTACAACGGCCCTGGCGATGTTGGAGGAGATGAGGCGCTCCCTTCCGGGTTTTATGCGGGAGGAGGAAGTTGGTTGAGTGTAAGAGCGTGAAGTTATGAAGCGAAGCAAATAAAAGTTTAACCAAGGAGAGCAGGGATGAATGTGTCAGGCACAAATTTGGCTGCAGATGCAGCGGCAGCCAGTACGGTAGCTTCTGCACTGGCGCCGCGAGCTACAGCGAAAGATGCACCGGCAACCGGAAGTAGTTCAGGCAGCACCGGTAGCACGAATAACACCAGTAGTTCAGCCACGGATGGAGCGACGATTACGGCGAGTGATTTTCTGACGCTTCTGGTGACCGAGCTGAAGAACCAGGACCCCACGCAGCCAACCGATCCCAATGCTTATATTCAGCAACTGGTAGGCGTAAACAGCCTGCAACAGCTGATCTCGATCAACCAGGATCTGACACCGGCGACAACATCGACCCCCGCTACCGGTAGCTAGACGCAAAGCCTAACCACAACCGAAGTTTGACCAAGCGAAAGAGGAGAAGAGGAATGGGATCATTTTCAACAGCACTCAGTGGTTTGAGCGCGGATTCGGTGGCGCTCAATACGATTGGAAACAATCTGGCGAATCTCAACACAACGGCATTCAAGAAACAGACAACGAACTTTGAGGACCTGTTTTATCAGCAGATTGGCGAGAACGGAGCGAACGATGCCATCCAGGTCGGCGTTGGTACAAAGGTTGCCAGCACATCGACCAGCTATCTTCAGGGCAGCCTCAATCCGACCGGCGACACCAACGATATGGCTTTGAGCGGCGACGGCTTTTTTGTCGTGCAGCAGAACGGGATACAGTCGCTGACTCGCGCCGGAGACTTTCAATTGGACTCAAACGGACATCTCATTACAACAGATGGTGAAAGTGTGATGGGGTACAACGCTGTCAATGGAGTCATCAGCGGCAGCAGCTCGCTTGCTCCGCTAACGCTGCCGACCGGGTCCACTGAGTCGGCAAAGGCAACGCAGAACTTTTCGCTGACGGCGAATCTGAATGCCGGTGCAACGACCGGCACAACTTTTTCTACGCCGGTGCAGGTGTACGATTCTCTCGGTCAGACCCACCAGCTCACCATATCGTTTACCAAAACTGCGGCGAATACCTGGAGCTACAATGTGTCGCTGCCTGCTGGGGACTACACCGGAACAGCGGCAAACACTACGGGAACACTGACCTTCGATTCCAGCGGCAACCTGGTTTCGCCGACGGGTACGTTATCCGGCATCAAGTTTCCCGGGCTGCCGAATGGAGCAAGCGATCTGAGCTTCAACTGGAACCTCGATGATTCGAGCGGTAATCCGACCGTCTCTCAGACGACGGCGGCCTCCGCGGGCAGCGCCAGCGCTCAGGATGGATTTACAAGCGGGGTATACAACGGATTTGGCGTTGACTCGAGTGGAGTGATTACGGCCACTTATAGCAACGGCCAAAAGCAGATCGTCGGTCAGGTCGCAGTCGCTACGGTGGCGAATGATCAAGGGTTGACCGTTACCGGAAATAACAACTACATGACCACGGCGTCTTCGGGACAAGCCAATATCGGAGTTGCAGGGACGGGCTCTCGCGGCACAATTACTGACAGCGCGCTTGAGCTTTCGAATGTGGACATCTCTTCCGAATTTGCGGACCTGATCGTCGCACAGCGAGCCTTTGAAGCGAACTCAAAGACGGTCACTACCTTTGACACCGTAACGCAGGACACGCTTTCCATGATCAGATAACCCTCTGCCGAAGGCGTACAGCGAATATGGGCACGGAATCGTCTAGTCGATTCGTGCCCATATCTGTTTTGACGGGGCTGTGCCGTTATGGAAACAATGGTGGCATCTCTCTAAAGAACAGCTAATGTTTCTCTGCGTGAAGTGGTGATCGGCTTGCACTATGTCGAGCATCATGGCTACTTCTACTCCGCTTACGGATGTTGCTCCTAATTTGTCGGCCGCTACTTCTCCTGTGCCTGGATCGGCTAAGGCTCCTGTTGCCTCTTTACTGATCGCAATGCTGGTCGGAGCAGTTATTGCATCGTTGGGGTTCGGCGGGATTTTTTATTATCTTGCGCACTCGGGGAGGCTATCGCTGCGAAAAGGGGCGATCTCAAAGAGCGTGACGCCCGCAGAGGTCGCTACGCATCTTGTGGCGCTCGATCCGCTTCTCGTAAATCTTGCAGACGAAGGCGAGAGCACTTATGTGAGGCTGTCGATCACGCTGCAGGTGGAAGATGCCGGCGCGGCGAAGGAGCCCAAGGCAGCGAGCAACAAGAGTGGCGACGACGTTATAGCGACGGCTCGCGATACTGCGCTGACCGTGCTTGGTCAACAGACGGCAAACGGTCTATTAGCAGCCGATGGAAAAGAACAATTGAAGGCCGAGCTGTTGAAGGCTTTGAACCAACAGACTCCTAGCCTGAAGGTGAAGAAGATACTCTTCACCGATTTTCTGGTGCAACGATAACGGCAAATTCGAAAGGCGAAGAGAGCGATGGAGCAAGCGGAGATAACGGACCACAGCACGGCTACGACAAAGAATGACATTGGCTCGATGGCGAATCCGGCGGTTCCATGGATGTCAAAGATCGAAGAGCACCCCGCATGGCCGAAGCTGTCGCGGCTGGACCTGACGATGGCAGTTGAAGTACCCCTGCTTCGGTTTAAGGTGCAGGATCTCTTGCGGCTCGCTGAAGGGCAGGTGTTCGAGAGCACATTTTCAGATACCGAAGATATTCCTTTGCGAGTGGGCGACGTCCAGTTGGGGTGGACCGAGTTTGAGGTAGTCGAGCAGAAGATTGCGTTGAGATTGACGAGGTTGGTTTAGCCGCAGATGAGATCGATGAGAGCAAGCAATGAAGTGGTTGAAGGCGAAGTGAAGATGCATCGTCTGCGAGAGGTCGAGCCGGAGAGCCGAATAAAGACCACCTCCGATCCCGGGGGCCTTGCCGGATGGCTGCTTCGCCGCCTGCGAAGGACGGATGGGAGTCGCGCCGCCATAAAGCAGATGCACCTGGTGGAGACGCTATCGCTGGGTGGCAAACGAAACCTGATGCTGGTCAGTTGTGCAGGAGAGCTCTTTCTCGTGGGGGGCAGCATCGAGGGCGTTGAGACGATTGTGAGGGTCAACAGCGAATCCTCACGAGGTGTCGCGGCGAAGAAGGCGGACCATGTATGCCTTTAGCCCGTGGAGCATATCGACTGTGTTTGCTGCTGGCGATGTTGAACACGTTGTCGCCAGCGCTGAACGCGCAACGAATCAATAGCGTCCCAATGGCGGGAGCCTTTGTTGCTTCGGAGTCCTTCTGGGTAAATCATGCGCCAAAGCCGGTAAAGGCTGCTCACAAAAGTAGTGCTGCTCCGGCGAGCACCGAGGTTAGCAACAGGCCAGAGGTCAAAAGCAGTAACGACACGATCGCGAAGGCGATTGAAGCGAACAGAAGCGTGCCCTGGTCGATTGTTTTAGGTCTGACTTTTTTGACGTTGTTGCCGGCGTTGCTCCTGTCGATTACGCCGATGGTGCGTCTGCTGGTTGTCTTTCACTTTCTGCGGCAGGCATTGGGAACGCAGACTGCTCCATCAAACCAGATCCTGATGGGACTGGCATTGATGATGACTTGGTTTCTGATGCAACCGGTCCTGCAGAAGGTGGAGCAGGTTGCCATCGTTCCCTACCAGCAGGGAACGATCTCCGGCACAGAGGCGATGAGCCGTGGCCTTGCGCCCGTCAAGGAATACATGTTGAAGTACGCACGCGAGAAAGATCTCGAGGTCTTTGCCGCGGCGGGGATTGGAGCGCGGCCGCAGTCGCGGGCCGATCTTCCTATTCAGGTTGTGGTACCGGCCTATATTCTCAGCGAGCTAAAGGCAGGCTTTCAGATAGGCGCAGTGCTGTTCCTGCCTTTCCTGCTTGTGGACCTGGTAGTCGCTAGTATCACGACGTCTGTCGGCATGATGCAGTTGCCGCCTGTAGTGATCTCAACACCATTAAAAATTCTGCTCTTTGTGATGGTCGATGGATGGAATCTGCTGGCCCATCAGTTGATTAAGAGCTTTTGAGCAATTGAGCGAGAGGCATCGATGGGACCTGACCAGACCGTAGAGATGATGAGAAAGGTGCTTGTAGAGGCCATGATGTTGAGCGCGCCGTTGTTGCTGGCGGCTTGCATGGTGAGTCTTGTGGTCAGCCTGTTGCAGACGCTGACCAGCGTACAGGAGCAGACGCTGACTGTCGTCCCGAGATTAGTGACTGTGTTTCTTGTGACTATGGCGACGCTGCCGTGGATGGTGCATCGCATGGTGAGTTTCACGGTGCGTCTGTTCACAGACTTTCATCGGTACCTGGGATAGAGACGCCATGACTCCTGAGACGAGCACACTGATTGAGAGTTGGCCGCAATACCTGACGGCGGGAGTGCTGGTAATGATCCGGCTCAGCGGATTAGTAATGTTCGCTCCACTGTTCTCGTCGTCGGCGATTGCTCCGCGCATTAAGGCGGGACTCGTAATTGCAATGACGGTATTGTTGACGCCTGCGGTGGCTGCAATTCCGAATCTACGGATTACGCTCGATGCGTGCTCCATCCTGGGCGAGCTGGGCGTAGGGTTGGTGTTTGGCCTTTCGCTGATGCTGCTGAATGAGGCACTGGTGTTTGCCGGCATGCTGCTGGGAATGCAGTTCAGCTTCTCGCTCGTTAATCTGTTGGACCCCAACTCGATGATCGAGACGCCTGTTCTGGGACAGATGCTCAGCTGGCTGGGCGTGCTGGTGATTATTGGAGCTGGGCTGGATCGAAGTTTGCTGGCAGCGGTGGTGCGAAGCTTTCGCACGGTGCCGGTAGGTCAGGCGTTGATTGCCGCAAAGACCGGCTCTGCGCTGGCGATGATGGCAGGCGGAGTTTTTCTGGCAGGGCTGCAGCTGGCAGCGCCGGTCATTGCGGCTTCGCTTGCCGTCGAAGTGACGATTTCGTTAGTGGGGCGGCTGTCGCCTCAGCTTCCTGCAATGGTGATGAGCATTCCATTGAAGACGATGGTCTCCTATGCCGTACTGATTGGGAGCCTGGCGGTGTGGCCCGGATGGATTGAGCATCACTTTATCGCCTTGCTCGACGCAGCAGGAAGGTTGATGGCCACGGTATGAGCGAAAAAGGAACAGAGCAAGCCACTCCTCTGCGAAAGAAGAAGGCGAAGGAAAAAGGAGACAGCGTTCGCAGTCGCGAGCTTCTCTCTGCGGTGGCAATGCTTGGCGGCGTTCTCATGCTTGGGATTACGGCGCACGGATTCCTGTCAGGCTGGGGCAAGGTGTATGAGGAGAGCCTGCGCTCGGCGGCTGTCGGCGAAGTCAATGGCGAGCAGAGCTGGAACGAGGCCATCCGGCAGATGCTTGAGCCTGCTCTGTTGCCTGTGGGCCTTGTGCTGGCGACAAGTTTTATTGGAACTCTGGTGGTAGGGGTAGCTCAGGTCGGCGGTATCGAGATACATCCGAGCGCAATCGAGCTTCGCTTCAACAAGCTCAACCCGGTAACGAATCTAGGACATCTGTTCAGCTTGCAGTCTGCGACGCGCGTGATGAAATCGCTGGTGCCTGCTGCTGCCATGATCGTGGTCGGCTGGAACGCTTTGAAGGCGCTGATGACGCCGATGCCGGTGCTCAGCCTGGTGAGGTTGTCGACGACATTCTCGACGGCGTACGGCCTTGCATTGGATGCGGCGTGGATAACGCTTGCGTGGTCGGCGTTGGACTATGCGATCGAGTGGAGGAGCTGGAATGAGCGGCTCAAGATGAGCAAGCAGGAGCTGCGCGAAGAGATGAAGGACTCGATGGGGAATCCACAGACCAAGGGAAGAGTGAGGCAGATCCAAAGGGCGATGCGCAAACGCAAGGTCAAAGCTGACATGTCGCGTGCGAGTGTCGTCATCACAAATCCGACGCACTATGCCGTGGCGCTGGAGTTCAGCTTCGAGACGATGCAGGCGCCGACTGTGCTTGCGAAGGGGCGGGACCTGTTAGCAGCGGAGATTCGCGAAGAGGCTCGATGGGCGGGTGTTCCGATCATTGAAAATCCTCCGTTGGCGCGAAGCCTCTATCGAATGGTCGAGCCGGGTCAGTCGATTCCCTTTGAGTTGTATGCCGCGGTCGCAGGAATCCTGGCCTATCTGTATCGGCAAAAAGTAGAAGAACGAATGAGACGAGAACGCCAGATGCGGCAGGCACAGCAGGCTGCAGGGCATCCCGCAGCGCCCGGATTGGTCGGGTTGCGCGGCTATGGAGGTGGAATGTGAGCGAAGCGTTGACAAAGAAGAGCGGCACCTGGGAAGCATCGAAGATGCGTCCGCTGCTGCTGCCTGTGGCGGCCATCAGCATGGTGTTCGTCATGCTGGTTCCGGTCCCGAGCTTTGTGCTGGACCTGCTGCTGGCAGCGTCCATCACGGCGTCGGTGATTGTTTTTCTGACAGCGGTACAGGTACGGCGAGCGGTAGATTTCTCCGTGTTTCCCACCATGCTTCTGCTGTTGACGATGTTCCGGCTGTCTCTGAACCTCGCATCCAGTCGAAGGATCCTGCTGCATGGGCATGAGGGAACGCATGCCGCCGGCTCAGTGATTGAGGCCTTCGGGCAGTTTGTTGTTGGCGGAAATTATGTTGTGGGGTTCGTACTTTTTCTTGCCCTGATCGCAATCCAGTTTCTCGTCGTCAGCCATGGCGCGGTGCGCACGGCCGAGGTCACAGCTCGTTTTACTTTGGATGCGCTGCCCGGCAAGCAGATGGCGATCGACGCGGACATGAACGCAGGGTTGATCGACGAGCAGGGCGCGAGGAAGCGACGGCAGGCGATTGCGCGCGAGGCCGAGTTTTATGGCGCGATGGATGGAGCCGCGCGATTCAATCAGCGCGACTCGATGGCGACGATCCTGATTACAGCGATCAACATCATTGCAGGATTGCTGATTGGCGTCTTTCAGCAGGGAGCCGATCTCGGAACGGCGGTCAAGACTTACACGATCCTCACCGTTGGCGACGGCCTGGTCACAATGATTCCGAGCCTGCTGGTGTCGCTTGCAGGTGGCATCATATTGACGCGTGCGTCCTCAGCCGCATCGCTGGATACAGAGCTTGGAACGCAGTTATTGCGCGGGAAAAATACGCTCTGGATTGCCTGCGGAGTGCTGCTTGCACTGGCACTGATTCCTGGCCTGCCAAAGCTGTCGTTTGTTCTGTTGGCGCTGGGAGTTGCTTTGATCGCGCGCAAGCTGCCTGCGGCAAAAGAAGGCGCATTGGAGCTTGCGGATGAGAGTGCGGAGGAGGGTGTTAGCGGGAAGGACAAGGCAAAGGTTGCCGATGCGGCGAAGGGAGAAAACCTGGCGTCGTTGTTGAAGATGGATGAGCTCACGTTGGAGATTGGGTTTCAGCTCATTCCCTTGGTTGACGAAAAACAGGGTGGCCAGATGCTCAACCGTGTAAGGGCCCTGCGACGGCATCTTGCGACGGAGCTTGGATTTATTGTTCCTCCGATACACATCACAGATAATCTTCGTCTGAAGCCGCGCGAGTATGTCGTAAGCCTGCGTGGTATTGAGATCGCGCGATGGCAGACGGAGCAGAACTGCCTGCTTGCGGTCAATGCAGATCCGAAGGCGCGTGTGCTGCCAGGCGTGGAGACGCGAGAGCCGGCATTCGGTGTCATGGCGCGATGGATTCAACCTGGGTTGGAGGAGCAGGCGCTCGCAGCAGGTTATTCGGTCGTCGATCAGACGACGGTGATCGGCACGCATCTTGGAGAGTTGATACGCCGGTATGCACACGAGTTGTTGGGACGCCAGGAGGTCAAGCGCCTGCTCGATAGCCTGAATGAAAGCTATCCCAAGCTGGTGGAAGAGCTGGTTCCAAAGCTGATGACGCTGGGCGAGGTGCAGCGAGTCTTGCAGCAGCTATTGCGCGAGCAGGTTTCGATTCGCGATATCGGCGCAATCCTTGAATATCTGGTTGAAGCAGCGCAGACGTCGAAGAACGTCGTGCATCTGGTGGAGACGGTGCGCCAGTCGCTTGGGCGAAGCCTCGTTCATCCATTGCTCGATGGAGAGGGAAGTCTACGAGTGCTGATGCTGGAGCCGACGCTGGAGACAGATCTGCTGAACACCTTCGATGCCAAGAGCGCTCTGCTGCTGGGCGATGGCGTACGAACAGGCAGCATGCCCGCAGATTTTATGCGCCGCATGGTGGAGTCTGTGAAACGCCTAACCGGAGGAGGCTCTACCTCGGCACTTCCCGTGCTTCTATGCCCAAGTCCAGCCCGCTATCACGTGCGGCGTTGGCTGGAGCCATTTTTGCCAAAGGTGACAGTGCTGGCGCCTATCGAGATACCCAGCGAGGTTCGAGTGCGAAGCATGGGAACAGTTGGTTGAAGTGCATCGATGACGAGTGAGAAGAGATGAAGGCGCGGAAAGAAGAGCAGGATACGGAGGAAGTGATGAATATGGGCAGGGCGGTTCCGGTAGAGATGTTGCATGGCGTGTCGGGGGCGAAGCTGTTGTGCGGCCAGCCGGAGGCAACGTCGTCGTTCTTTATCCCATTCACGGCGAAGGACCAGCCGGAGGGAGAGCGTGAAAGTGAGACTGTAATGGATCGTGATCTTATGCTGATGGAACATCTGCCGACCGTGCGGTATCTGGCGCGGCGCATTCACGAACGCCTGCCGCAGCATGTTGAGCTGGACGATCTCATCTCCGCCGGTGTGGTTGGCCTGATCGACGCTTTCTCCAAGTTCGACCACAAGAAGAAGGTGCAGTTCAAGAGCTACGCGCAGTTCAGGATTCGCGGTGCGATTCTCGACTCATTGCGAACGCTGGACTGGAGCCCGAGAGAGCTGCGAAGAAAGGGCAGGGCGGTAGAGGAGGCGATTCGCACTGTAACGCTGAGGGTGGGAAGGGCTCCCTCCGAGCAAGAGATTGCAGGCGAGATGGAACTGAGCCTGGCAGAGTATCAGCAGCTGCTCGGCGATCTGAAGGGGTTGGAGATCGGCAGCCTTCACGTCGAACGGTCGGAGGATTCAGGCGATGAGGAGCTGTCGTATATTCCCGGTCCTCCGGAGGAAGATCCGTTGTTTCGCTGTCTGAAGGGCGAGATGAAGCAGCGGCTGGCAGACGCAATCGACGAGCTTCCGGAGAAGGAGCGCATGGTCCTGACTCTCTACTACTACGAGGAGCTGACCATGAAGGAGATCGGGCTGACGCTTGGAGTGGTGGAATCGCGGGTCTCGCAGATTCACTCCTCTGCGGTGCTGCGGCTGAGAACTGCTCTGGCGGGCCTTCGCACGACGGACTCCGGTCCCGGCGGCAAGATCTCCAATGGGAAGCGGCGCGCTTCGTGCTAGCGGCAATTGATGAATGGAACCGTAACCAAACATACAGGTAGAGAGGCGATTCATGGGGAAGCAGCTTGAACAGGGAGATATCGACGCGCTCTTCGCAGCAGCCGGAGCAAATGCTGCGGCGCAGGCGGCGTCCGAGGGAGATGCAGCTCCGCCGGAACAATACAACTTCAGCCGCGCGGGACAGATCAGCAATGAACAGATGCGCGCCATCAGCACGGTGAACGATCTGTTCGCGCGCAATTTGATGCACACGCTTGGAGCATGGCTGAGAACGCCGCTGCGCATCAAGCTGGTCGCCGGCGAGCAACTGCCTTTCAAAGAATTTTTAGAGAGGCTTTCCATCCATACCTTCGTCTGCTCGCTCCGGCTGGAGCCGCTGGGGGCGGTTGGTCTGCTGGAGCTTGAGCTGGCGATCTCGTCGTCGGTCATCGATGTATTGCTGGGCGGCGTAGGCAAGGCATGGCCGGTGCGTGAGCTGACGGATATCGAAGAGGCGATTCTTACCTCGGTGATGCAGCTTGTCGTGCAGGAGCTGAACCTCGCGTGGCAAGCAGTTGGGCTTGAGTTTGTCTTTGAGAAGCGTGAGACCGAAGCTGCGGTTGCGCGAATGATGACTCCGGGAGAGAGGACGCTGTGCGTAAGCTTTGAGGCGCGCATGCCTGAGGCGCAGGGAGTGATCAATCTTTGCCTGCCCGCGGTGGTGCTCAATGCGATTCTTCGGCGGCTGATTGCAGAAGGCGACCGTCCGCGCCGGCGATCGAAAGAGGCCCATATGCGAATGAGAGATCTGCTGGGGCAGGTGAAGGTTGGAACACTGCTGCAGTTTCCGCAGATGCGGCTGCGCGCAAGCGATATAGCGGCCCTTGTGCCTGGCATGGTGTTGCGGCTTCCGCTTCCCAAGACCTCGGCTGCGGAGCTGCGGGTTGGAAATCTACAGCTGGCCTCTGCGTATCCCGTGCGAACCGGAGAGCATCGCGGGGCGCAGTTCGAGGATGAGGCTATGAGTAGCCACTACATTGGCCAGTCTTTGAGCAGGCCGGCAGACAACTTAGCGATGAGTGTGAACTGAGCGAGAGGGCAGATATGGACAACGGAATGAGTGCAGAGGAGACGGCACGAGCCGAGGCGATCGGGCTCTTGTGCGATATCGAATTGGATGCATCGCTGCAGTTTGGCTCTCGAGAGATGCCGCTGCGAGAGGTGCTCGAGCTTGGGCCTGGAGATGTGATTGAGCTGGACCGGCATGTCTCTGAGCCGGTGGACCTCGTCATCGGCGACAGGATTGTGGCCCGCGGAGAAGTGGTCATTGTGAGCGGAAACTTTGCGCTTCGCGTAACAGAAGTTGCAACGCCGCAGTTGCGGCTGGAGAGCATACGATGCCTTTTCTAGACAGAAGAAGTAACAGAGCGGTCGATGATTCGCTCTTCGGAAACGATCAGTACCACACCGAGCTATGGGCTGGGCAGCAGGTGGATGACATCGAGCTACCCGCAACGCTGACGCAGGCACAGCGGCGCATCTGCGGTTCGGCAGATTGCTCCGGCGGCTGGACGATGCCGTGGAGAAGCCGTCGGCGCCCGATCTTTGAAGGGCAGTGGGGTTGCAGCGGCCGCTGTGTGCTTGCAATGGTGCGCGACGCGCTGCGGCGTGAGACTGCGCACGGAGCAGCGGATGCAGCGGCAACTCCGCATTACCACAGAGTTCCGTTGGGCCTGTTGATGCTGTCGCAGGGTTGGATCACGCCGCCGCAGTTGAGACGGGCGCTCGAGGCGCAACGACAGAACGGTACAGGCAGGATCGGCGAATGGCTTATCGCCGAGTGCGGTCTTGAAGCCGAACAGATTACGCGCGGCCTGAGCATGCAATGGAACTGTCCGGTGCTCAGCGTCGAAGGATTTTCTCCAGAGGCGATGGCGCTGGTGATGCCGAAGGTCTTTGTAGAAAAATTTGGCCTGATGCCGCTGCGGATTGCGGGCGGTCGCATTCTCTACCTCGCCTTTGAGGATCATCTTGATGCGTCGTCTTCTCTCGCGATTGAACGGATGACTGGCCTTACGGTCGAGAGCGGGATCCTGAACGAGGTTCAGTTCAGAGCTGCACGGAGCAGGTTGCTCGAAAGCGATGCGATTGAGACAAAGCTCGAGTCCGTCTCAGACGCGGACACTTTGGCGGGACGCATCACAGGGATTCTGGAACAAAAGCAGCCGACGGCATCTCGCCTGGTGCGGCTGCATCATTACTACTGGCTGCGGCTTTGGCTGGAGAGCGGCACGGCAGGGAAGCTGGGAAGGTTTCCTGTCAGCGGAGAAGACATGAACGACTATGTCTTTACCGTAGGCTCGCAGGGATAAGTTTGTTTCGAATGGAGCAATAAAAAGAGGGCCAAGCGGCCCTCTTTTTTATTGACGTCAATGAAAGTCTTATTGCGTGACCATGGAAGCGGAGGCCGACTCTGTTGTGCCCAGGGTGGAGGCAGCGGCGGCGCGGTCAGCGTCCCGATCAGGTCCGAGGCCGAGCTTGATGATGGCGCGGGAGTCGGGAACCAGCTTGGTCTGCCAGCCATTGTCTGCCTGATACTTCTGCATGGCGGCTGAGGTGCTGGAATCCCAATGACCAGAGGGATCAGTGAGGTAGCCTGATTTGACGAGTGCGGTTTGAATCTGGGTGGCGCGGCCGTCATCGATAGAGCGTTGACCAACTGATCGTATTGCTGCCTTCGTATGCTTGCTGTGGCTGCTGCGGGTGTGAAACAGCCTGTGATGCGATGTAGGACCACGGCGTGCATGAATGACAGCTACTCCGGGAATCGCCGTAGCGAAGATGAGACCGGAGCATAGAACGAGTTGAGTAAACCTCATGGAGCAAAACCTCAAACTTCAGTATGGAATAGACGAAGCGCTGTTTCTATTCATCGTCTGATCAGAGTATCCCGAGAGTAACCGTTTCACAATAGGAATGATATTCCCCGTTAGCAGTACTTTTTGCAGAATGGTGGACAAAAGTTCGGAGACCGGCTCTTTTTGGGAAAATTTGTCGCAATGAAGAAGGGGACGCCGGATTCGGCATCCCCTTTTCTTCGGTTTACAACCGGGTTTCTACGGCAGTGTTCCGCCGATGTAGGAGTTTCCGGAGTTCTTCTGATTTGGGAAGTGGATGACGAAGACGACGTCATCCTTGGATTTGAGGGTGGAGACGATGGCCCGGTAGCTGCCTTCGTCGGTGACGGGCTTCTTGTTGATCGCTGTGATGATCAGGCCCTTGCCCAGGTTGATCTCATCGGCGAAGGAGCCGGGGCGAACGCTGGTGATCATGACGCCGCGGCTGATTCCGGTCTTGGATGCGACATCCGGAGGAATGGCCGAGACGGTGATGCCGAGCGTGGTCTGCCCGACGTCGGATGGCTGTGGAGAGGAGTTATCGTCCCCGCCACCGGTGAGTTCGGCATAGGTTTCAGCGCGGTCGCCGATGACGACGTTGGCAACGTCCTGCTTTCCGTTGCGGATGTAGCCGAGCTTGATGGTGGAACCGATGGCCCGTGAAGAGATGTCGTTCACCAGGTCGTCGCCGCCCTTGATGGAGCGGCCATTGATGGAGACGAGGATGTCACCGGGTTGGATGCCGGCCTTGGCCGCGCCCTTGCCAGGAACGACTGTGCTGACGATCACACCATTGGTGAAGCCGTACATGCGGTTGACGGCGGAGCTGACGGCGGGCTGGAAGCTGACGCCGATAGAGCCGCGGACGACCTTATGGGTTGGCCCGATGAGATCGTTGTAGATCTTGGCGATGGTGTTGGACGGCATGGCGAACCCGAGGCCGATCGATCCCATGGACTGGGTGTAGATGGCGGTGTTCATGCCGACGACCTGACCGGCCATATCGACGAGCGGGCCGCCCGAGTTGCCGGGGTTGATGGCAGCGTCGGTCTGGATGAAGCGCTGGAACTGGCTC
The DNA here is from genome assembly GCF_014640335.1 of Edaphobacter dinghuensis. NCBI lineage: Bacteria > Pseudomonadati > Acidobacteriota > Terriglobia > Terriglobales > Acidobacteriaceae > Edaphobacter > Edaphobacter dinghuensis. Next base: position 308,524 of record NZ_BMGT01000003.1, read on the forward strand.
TGGTCGATGTTGTTGGGACCGGTCTCAGGGATCGAGCGGTCTTTGGCGGAGATGATACCGGCGGTAACGGTCTTGGAGAGATTGTAGGGGCTGCCGATGGCGAGCACCCAGTCACCGACCTGCGCTCCGTCGGAGTTGCCGAGCTTAATGGTGGGAAGGGGCTTGTCGACATCGATTTTAATGACGGCGATGTCGGTGTCCTTATCGACACCTACGACGTGAGCTGGATGGCCTTCGGAGCTGTCCTGATCGTCGGGGTCGGTGGAGAGCTTGACGTAGATCTTGTCGGCCTTGTCGACGACGTGGTTGTTGGTGATGATGTAGCCGCGGGGATCGACGATAAAGCCGGAGCCGAGAGCGCGACGCTCACCGGACATCTGTCCGCCGCCGTCATCGTCGCCCTGACCTCCGCCCTGGCCGCCGAAGAAGCGGTTGAAGAAGTCCTGCATGTCGCCCTGACCCTGATCCTGGTCGTCATCGCCATCGGGGCTCTGCTGCATACCGCGCCGGCCGCGCTTGTTGAGGTTTTGCTTGGGGATCTCTTCGGTGTTGATGTTGACGACGGCGGGGCTGACCTCTTTCACGATCTGAGAGAAGCCGTTGGAGAGCGCGACGGGGGAGGGAATGACGATCGGTTTCGCGTCCGAAGTGTCGACCTTGGCCTGTTCCTTGCCGCTGACATTTTGCGTAAGAACGGAGCCGACGAGGATTCCGATGGAGAGGGTAGCGAGGAGGGTGAAGGTCGTGGTGAGGCGGTGTGCGCGCATGCGATCCAGCAGGCTCGGAGAAGGGTTGTTTCGTATGTCCATTAGAAAGTCTGACCTCTTTTCGTGCGTTTCCATTGCGCCCGTCCGGTTCGCGGGCGAAGTCTGAGTTTAGTCAAATTGTTTTCGATACTCTCTCCGGTTAGAGGGCATCAGGGGCTTCACAGTTGTTTAGACGACAACAAGGTACAAAGGTGTACCGCGTCGATGCAGCGGATCGTGATTCGGTTCAACGAAGTTGGGTTGATCGATATGGTCAACTTTATTTTTCTCTTGGCGAAGGCCGTTGAGCTTCGATTTGCCGGATCCGTGTCCGGCTTACCGAGTCGAATCTCTTCGGAGGTACCCCCCTCTGTACTTATACTGTAAAGTCTTGCATCTAAAGGACTTAAATCGTAAAGTCTTCTTTCTAAAAGAGTTAGGCCCAGCGAGCATGCTGAGCCTATGGTTCTTTTCTACTGTCTTCTCAATGGTAGCAGATGGAAGGGAACTGATCTGCAATGCTTATCTATTTTGTTTTGTGTCGGTTATCTGTGTTCTTGGCTTGACAGGATCGCAGGACGAGCACGGTTAGCGAGTAAAGAGATCTTTGACCTGCTGCACGAAGACGTCGCGGCCCATGTCGGAGATGGCCTCGGTGAGCGGAAGCTCCTTGGGGCAGGCCTGCACGCAGTTCTGGGCGAAGCTGCACTCCTGAATGCCGCCGTCACCGGCGAGAGCGCGGAGACGCTCTTCCTTAAGGACGGAGCCGCTGGGGTCTATATTAAAGAGCTTTGCCTGAGCGATGGTGGCTGCGCCGACGAAGTTGGTGACGTCGTTGAACTGAGGGCAGACCTCCATGCAGATGGTGCAGGAGATGCAATTGGAGAGCGGGTAGCGCTGCTCCTGAATTTGAGGAGCCTGGCGTGGCCCGGCTCCGAGATCGTACGAGCCGTCGATGGGTACCCAGGCTTTGACGCGCTTGAGGTTCTCGAAGAGGACGCTGCGGTCGACGGCGAGGTCGCGGACGACGGGGAACTTGGAGAGGGGAGCGAGGGTGATGGGCTGGTCGTTATTTGGTCCGCGCAGCTTGTCGACCAGAGCCGAGCAGGCCATGCGGGCCTTGCCGTTGATGAGCATGGCGCAGGAGCCGCAGATCTCTTCGAGGCAGTTGGAGTCGTAGGTGATGGGCGTGGTCTGCTTGCCGGAGACGTCGACGGGATTGAGCGCGATCTCGCCGAGCAGCGAGGTGATGTTCATGCCGGGGCGGTAGGGAACCTCGAACTTCTCGGTGGTGGCGGGGGAGTTCGGGTTGGACTGACGCTTGATCTCGACTTTGATGCTCTGTGCCATGCAAATGCTCCCGTAAGACCGGAACTCTCCCTACGCCTTCGACGAGTAGAGAGTGTGGAGGCCTTTCTTGCTATAGATTTCATTCGCCGGCAGGGATAGATGATTGCAGCGGCGATGCCTTAACGATGGCCGATGGGCGGATGAGGTCTCGACCTCAGGGCCTTCTGCCGGTTGTTGGTGCGGATGTTGTACACAAACATATACGTGATGAAGATCGCGAATATGAGTGCAAGGACGAGATAGACGACGTGTATGCCTGACATGTCCGGTTAGATGGTGCGAACGGGTTTTTAGGCGATACGTTGGTTGCGAAAGAGGGCATACCCCAGGGGCTAAAGCCCCCGTTTTGCTGGCATCGGAGAGGCCCAAGGCTGAAGCCTTGGGGTACCTAGAAGCAAAACCGCTGAGATATCCGGAGGCAAGAACGCTTGGGTTCCTGGAGGCAAGAACGTTGGAGTGTCTGGAGGCAGGAACAAGTCTGGCCATTTCAGAGACGGATTTTGTCATGATGCCTCCTCTCTTTTATTAGGCGGTGGCGTCGTAGCGGCGCGCGCGGGGTGGTATGTGGCTGATGTCCACGGCTTCGAACTCGAAGGCGGGGGCGTCGTCTTTGAAGCTGGCTTTGGTGGTCTTGAGGAACTTTTCGTCGTTGCGGTCGGGGAAGTCGGGCTTGTAGTGTGCTCCGCGGGACTCGTCGCGGAGGCGTGCGCCCTGGACGATGACGCGGCCGAGCTGGAGCATGTTGTAGAGCTGGCGGGTGAAGGCGAAGCTGGTGTTGGCCCACTGGCTCTTGTCGGAGAGGTTGACGTTGCGATAGCGGTCGAGCAGCTCGACGATCTTGGCGTCGGCTTCATCGAGGCCCGCGTTGTAGCGGATGATGGTCGCGTGCTTGGTCATGGTCTCGCCAAGCTCGCGCCAGATCTTGAAGGGGTTTTCGGTGCCCTTGTTGTTGAGCAGGAGATTGTTGCTCTCGTTCTGGCGCTGAAGCTCGGCGGCGTGGCCACCGTCGCCTTCCTGTGCGGGGAGCGATTTGGCATAGGCCAGGGCCTGCGGCCCGGCGACGAAGCCTCCGTAAATGCATGAGAGCAGGGAGTTTGCTCCAAGGCGATTAGCACCGTGGATGGAGTAGTCGGCCTCGCCCGCGGCGAAGACGCCGGGGATGTTGGTCTGCTGATTGAAGTCGACCCAGAGACCGCCCATGGTGTAGTGCATGCCCGGAAAGATCTTCATGGGGACCTTGCGGGGGTCGTCGCCGACGAACTTCTCGTAGATTTCCAAGATGCCTTCGAGCTTGTGCTGGGCGGCGGGCGGAAGGTGCGAGACGTCGAGATAGACCATGGGCTGGCCGTCGATGCCCATGCCGTGTTCGTAGACGACCTTGAAGATGGCCCGGGTGGCTACGTCGCGGGGGACGAGGTTGCCGTACTTGGGATACCACTCTTCGAGGAAGTACCAGCGGTCGCCTTCGGGGATGGATTGCGCGGCGCGCTTGTCGTTCTTGTCCTTGGGTACCCAGACGCGGCCGCCTTCGCCGCGGGCCGACTCGGACATGAGGCGGAGCTTGTCTTCGCCGGGGATGGCGGTGGGGTGGACCTGGATGAACTCGCCGTTGGCGTAGAAGGCTCCCTGCTGGTAGAGGGCGGATTGGGCGGAGCCGGTGCAGACGACCGAGTTGGTGGACTTGCCGAAGATGGCTCCGTTGCCGCCGGTGCAGACGATGATGGCGTCGGCGGGGAAGGTGCGGGTCTCCATGGTGCGGAGGTCCATGGCGCAGATGCCGCGTGCGGCTCCCTTGCTGTCGAGGACGGCGGAGAGGAACTCCCAGCCTTCGTACTTGGTGACCTTGCCCTCGGCCTCGAAGCGGCGGACCTGCTCGTCGAGCGCGTAGAGAAGCTGCTGGCCGGTGGTGGCTCCGGCGAAGGCGGTGCGGTGGAAGAGGGTGCCTCCGAAGCGGCGGAAGTCGAGCAGACCTTCGGGGGTACGGTTGAAGGGGACGCCCATGCGGTCGAGCAGATCGATGATGGCGGGGCCTTGCTCGCACATCTGCTTGACGGGGGTCTGGTTGGCGAGGAAGTCGCCGCCGTAGACGGTGTCGTCGAAGTGGGCCCAGGTGCTGTCGCCTTCGCCCTTGAGGTTCTTGGCGGAGTTGATGCCGCCCTGCGCGCAGACGGAGTGCGAGCGCTTGACCGGGACGATGGAGAAGAGGTCGACCTTGCCGCCGGCTTCGGCGATCTTGATGACGGCGGAGAGTCCGGCGAGGCCGCCACCTACTACGATGATTCTGGGAGTTGCTGCTGCCATGAATTAGTTCCTATCCGATCGCTCGAATTAGCGTTGCAATGAATTAGGATTCGAGAAAAAAAGGTTGAAGGCCACAGTGGCCCATGCAAGTAATCCAACGAGAGCCAATGAAAAATAAGCTTGTCGCAAACGGCTTTTGGGAAATTGCTGGCGATGAAATGAGACTATCCGCAGAATATGAAATGGAGACTTGGGTCCCCAATCGCGAATTGAAAGCGCGGGATTGGCCTTGTTGGTTTGACCGATGATCTCGATCAGAATTAGAGCACCCGTTAGGAAACAGATCGCCATTACGGCTATACAGATTCCAATTCCTGCAGGATGTAGATGCATAGTTCATTGCACCTCACCAGGCTGGCTTGGATTCGTTGAGTTGGGCGGAACTGGACTTGGTGCGGGTAAAGCAATGCCGGCGGGCTGCTCCGGCATGACGTCTGCGGGGGCGTTCTGGTACTTTGGCCCGACGAAGGCGTAGATGCTGATGAGGCCCATGAGGCAGAGGGCGGAACCAGCCACGGCGCAGACGTAGCCGAACTTTTTGCGGGCCTTGTCGCCGGGGGTGATGCCCCACTTGGCGGCGAAGAGCCAGACGCCGTAGGAGAAGTGCCAGCAGGTCGCGATCATCGCAACAATATAGATAGCCAGCATCCAGGGGTTGTGGAGCTCGTGCTGGACCTTGGCGAAGGCTGCGCCGGGATGCTCGGGCAGGCTGACGCCGGAGAAGCGCTGCCGCCAGACGTGCTGGACGATGTAGGCCAGAGCGATGAGGCCGGTGACGCGCTGCATGAGGTACATCCGGTTGCCCGCCCAGGGGTAGACGTTGACGTTGGAGCGGCCACGCAGCCAGATGAAGACGCCGTATCCGGCGTGGAAGGCCAGCGGAATAAAGATGAAGGCCCACTCGAGGATGCGGACCATCGGGAGGCTGTTGAGGAACAGGACCTGCTTGGCGTAGGCGAGGGGGCCGTTGATGGCCTCGAAGTTGGAGATGATGTGCTCGATGAGGAAGGCGCCGATGGGGACGATTCCTGAGAGCGAGTGCAGTTTGCGCCAGAAGTAAGAATGGCCCTGACCGGCGCGGAGCGGTTGCACGCCGCGTAAATGGGGTGCGGCAGGGGTTGCTGGCGGTGCGGCTGCGGCCATGAGGACTCCTTGAAGATCTTGAAGGGTGCACTGCGGTAGATAGAGTGCAGCATGGTGATTATTCCGCTCGGGTCTTGTCAGCGTCAAGGAAAGCGGCTGGATTTGTGCGGTTATCGTTGTGATTGTGCGAATTTACGGTATGTTGCTTGCCAGTTCGCTGAGTAAGGCAGCGAACGCGCGGCCTCGGTGGCTGAAGGTGAGCTTGGTTTCGATATCGAGCTCGGCCATGGTTTTGCCGCGCTCGGGTAGGTAGAAGAGCGGGTCGTAGCCGAAGCCTTCGGTGCCGCGTGGGGCGGAGAGAATATCGCCTTCGACGGCACCGTGGCCGATGGCGAGGACTTTGCCGTCGCGAGCGGCGGCGAGGACGCAGTGGTAACGGGCGCTCCGCTCGGTGAGGGGAACCCCGGTGAGGAGGGAAAGGAGATAAAGATTATTGCGTTGGTCGGTGGTGAGGGGATGGGAGGTTTCAACCGGATGAAAGTGGTGGTCGTCGGCGTAGCGGGCGGAGCGGACTCCGGGTGCGCCGTGGAGGGCGTCGACTTCGAGGCCGGAGTCGTCGGCGATGACGATGGCGCCGGGAGCGAGGTTTGAGTAATAGATGGCCTTGGTTTGGGCGTTGCCTTCGAAGGTGGGTTCGTCTTCGGAAGGTGGAGGGATTTCTTTGAGGTTGGGGAGTGGGAGGAGCGAGATGTCCTGCGTGGTGGCTGCGGCGAAGTCGCGCAGTTTGCCGGGATTTGAGGTAGCAATGTAGAGGTTCATTTGTCTGGATGTAATGCTAGAGGATTTTTGTAGATGGCAAATCGTGGTGCGGAAGAAATGCGAAATACAGGGGTCTCTCCACTGCGCTTCGCTTCGGTCGAGATGACGTGTCTCTTGAGATTTAGTGGAGACGGAAGCGGACGAAGGCTACAACTCCGACGGGGTGATGGCCGTAGGTGGGGACGAGGGCTTCGGGTGCGGTGTAGGTGGTGAACTGTGCTCCGGGTGCGGCTAGCAGGTGAGGGAGGATGTGGAAGTCGAGATCGTAGCCGATGCTGTAAGCCTGTACGTGGCCGATGGGCGACTCTTCAAAGTTGGGCGGAAGATGGCTGCCGGGGGAGATGAGGAGTTCGTTGGAGCGGCCTGCGTTTTCGATGCGCGTCCAGAGATAGTTGCGCGTGCGGAACTGGAGGAGGGATTCGACGAGGTAGCTGTTCTCTTTGCTGTTGTCGGAGAGGGAGCGGGTTCGTCCCCAGAGGAGCGTGCTGGACCAGTTGCCGGTGTGGGTTGTGCCGCCGAGAGGTTTGTTGTACATGATGGAGGCGGTTTGACGTTGTTGGTCTTCGTTGGGGTAGAGGGCTTCGGGGCTGACGATGTGGGCGATGGAGTATTGGCCGCTCCAGTTTGGTGTGGGAGAAAAGGTGATGCGCGAGGAGTAGCTGTCGATGGCGTGGCCGTTGGGTGAGGGTTGGAATCCCCAGCGCTGCTCGGAGGGTTCGCCGCCGTGGAAGCCGGACTCTTCGAAGCGGAGGCCGCGCCAGGTGATGCCTCCGGTGAGGACGTTGTAGGCGATGTGGGTGGAGTCTTCCTGATGGTGGCCGAGTGCGGCGAGCGGGTCTTCGGATGCAGAGAGCCGATGCGGATAGGCGGTGGGGCCGATGGCGGGGTCTCCGATGGGCGCGGCGTAGAAGCTGAGGAGAGTTTGTTGGCCGAGGCGAATGTCGTAGAGGGCGGCGACTTCCATGAAGAAGTTGTGAGGGTGCTGGCCGTCGATGATGGGCTTGCCGAAGGCGGTCTCGCCCTGCTGGAAGAGCTCGGGATATTGACGGCCGCTGACGGTCGCGGGTTCGAGCGAGAACATTGCTCGCAAGGTGAGCTGGCCGGGGCCGAGGTGTCGCATGGCCATGGGCATGAGCCAGTTGGTGGAGAAGAGTTTGTCAGCACCGCGCGGGCCTGATTGCTGGGTGTCGGAGATGAAGGCGGTGCCGTGGAGCATCAGCATCCATGGGCCGTGGTGCGACATGAGCATGGGAGTCGGCGTGGAGGCGGGTTCGGCGCTGGTGCCGGAAGAGGTGTGGTTGAGTTCAGCTTCGATGAGCGTGGTGGGCTGGTGCATTCCGCTCATCATGCTCATCTTCTTCATCTTCATATTCATTGGCTTGGAGCCCATGTCCATGCCGGGCATATCGGGCATGTTGGGTTGCTGCGCTCGGGTGGCGAGAGGAAATAAGACGAGTGCAAAAAGCATTGCGGCGAGAGTGCGGGGCATAGCAGATTCTTCTCCTGATGATTGCTGGTCGGCGTACAGCGCAGATCGCGCTGCGTTGCGGCGAGGCGTAGGAGTGGAATCAGATGCGAAGCGTGAGGCGTGGGGGATGCGGAGGCGGCCAGACGAGTTGATCGGGAGGCGACAGGATCGCTATGGTGCCGATGCTGATCGTCGCAGTTTCGGCGAGTGAGATTTGAGCGGGATGCTCGATGGTTATGGCGGTTGTGACAGACGAAGGCTGATGATGCGCATCACAGCATACTGGAGTCTGCTGGTTGACCGGCGAATGTTTTGTGCAGTGACTGCATGAGGCAGTGTTGTGGCTCGCGACTTCCATGCACGACACTGAACTGGTGATCAACACCAGTATGCAGAGGACAGCGGCGAGATTGCGGAAGAGCTGTTTCATGCGGCACAACGATTTCTGTTCCAGTATAAATTCAGCAGGGCCGTGTCAGGGGTGTGAAATAAGCTGACGGGTAGATTGAAGAGCGGAGTTCACTATGTCAACGATGAAAGCGCATACCGAGTATCTGACGCTACACACAGACGAACGTTATGAGATGGTGCATATTACACCTCAGGTCGAAGAGATTGTGCGCCGCAGCGGCATCGACGATGGTCTTTGTTTTGTGTCTCCGATGCACATTACGGCTGCGATCTATGTGAACGACAATGAGGACGGCCTGATCGAAGATATTGGCGCGTGGCTGGAAAAGCTTGCTCCGGCATGGCCGGGATACAAGCATCACCAGACGGGCGAGGATAATGCGGATGCTCATCTGAAGGCGCTGCTGCTGCATCACGAGACGACGCTGCCGGTTACGAAGGGGCGGCTGGATCTGGGGACGTGGCAGCGTATTTTTTATGCGGAGTTCGATGGGCAGCGGCCCAAGCGCGTCATCGTGAAGTTGCTGGGTGTCGCAAAAGGATGATGTCGACGCGGCGATTTTGAGCGCGGCCCTCAGCGGTGCTGTTGCTGGCGACGGGATGGAATTCGGCATAACCGGCGGCGGAGAGATTGGCGGGATCGATGGGGCCGCGTTCGAGCAGAAGACGTGCGATGGCTGTGGCGCGCGCGGTGGATAACTCCCAGTTAGTGGGGAACTGTGAGTTGTGGATGGGAACGTTGTCGGTGTGGCCTTCGATGCGTAGCGGGCCTTGGGGCAAGGTCATCGCCAGGCTCGACAGCATGGGGATGGAGGCGGCGCGGACTTCGGCTGAACCGGAGGGAAAGAAGCCGGCTTCGTGCAGCGAGATGACGAGGCCATCGGTCGTGATGCGCATGGTTACGCTGCCGGGTGGAATGTGGCCTGCGGCGATTTGTTCGGCGAGAAGTTTGTTGAGATGCTTTTCGGTCTCCTCCGCAGTTTCGATTCGGACTGAGGGAAGCGGAAGGGGAAGGGCAGCGGGCGTTGTGTTGACCGGGGCGGCATGACGGTCTGTTAATGGCGGCGTCTTCGAGTGGGCTTCAAAGACGCCCATCGGTGTGAACGCGCTCTGCATGGCCTCCGAGAGCTCGGTCTGCTTTGCTTTATTTGACTGACTGGAGGCGAAGAGGACGACGAAAAATGCGAAGAGCAGCGTGATGAAGTCGGCATAGGAGACCAGCCAGCGCTCGTGATTGACGTGCTCGTGCTTCTTCTTGCGGCTCATGCTGTGACGACCTCGGTTAGTTTGTCGGGTTTGCTATCGAAGAGGAAGGTGCGAAGCTTGGTCTCGATCATGCGTGGATTCATCCCTTCGAGAATGGAGATTACGCCTTCGAGCATCATCTCTTTAATCATCTGTTCTTCGCGTTGGCGAATCTTGAGCTTGCCTGCGGCGGGAAGGAAGACGAGGTTTGCGAGCGCCACGCCATAGATGGTAGCGACGAAGGCTACGGCGATGCCGCGGCCGACCTCGTCGATGTTGTTGAGGTGCTGCATGACTTGAATCAGTCCGATGACGGCGCCGATGATGCCGACTGTGGGAGAGTATCCACCGGCAGCTTCGAAGACCTGCGGAATCTTCTCTTCCATCTCGGTCTTGTTGTCGATCTCCATTTGCATGATCTTGCGGACTTCGGTGGGTTCGGTGCCGTCGATCGCAAGGGTCAGCGCTTGTTTGAGGAAGGGATCGGCGACTGTGGAGAGATCCTGATCGAGCGAGACGATGCCGCTTCTTCGCGCCTTGTTGGCGAACTTTACGATTTGGGCTACGACCTCTTCACCATCGGAGCCGTGCGACCGGAAGATGGTCATCGCCTGCTTTAATGCAGTCATGAAGATCTTCAGAGGAAACTGAAGCAGGACCGCGCCCATGGTGCCTCCGACGACGATCATCGCCGCCGTTGGCTGGGTGACCTGCGAGATGCTGCCGCCTTCGATCATCATGCCGGCCATGATGCCGATGATGGCAAGTGCGATGCCACCGATGCTGGCGAAATCCATAAAAGATCCTCTCTGATGCTTAGTCTTTCGACTTTTGGTGTTCGATATCACGGACCGTCTTTTGCGCGTCGCAGGCGGACTTCGCGCCAAGTGCGGTAGCGGCTTCGGGCCACGCTGCCGCAAGAACGTGGGCGCGGTATTCGAGAGTGCGCAGCAGAATTTCGTTCGAAGGCTCGAGCACAACCAGCTTTTCGCCAGTGACCAGCGTGAGTACGGTGTCGGGTGCGGATTCAGCGTATTTGATCAGGTCGCAGTTGACGATAAGGCGACTGCCGTTGAGGCGTGTCAGTTCGATCATGCGGGAGAGGCCCTCTGTCTCTTACATCGGCAGGGAGGGCCCTTATCAATAGGAGCAGAGGAGCGAACTGACCAAAGGTAATGCTGGGGCTAAAGTGCTTATCCGCGAGGCCGATGAGGGCTGTGAACGCGGAGTCTTCCGCAAGGTGAACCGAAGCTTCTTACTGCCGATGTCGGTAGGGTGAGATTTCGGATCGGCACCCGGGGACAGGCTTCGTGGTAGTTCAAATCGAGCAATACAGGAGTGTCTCTACATGTCCTTGGGTGTCTTGAACAACATCGCAGCAATCTATGCACAGAACAATCTGAACCAGACGCAGAATAGTCTTCAGAATGTTCTTCAGCAGCTCTCCTCCGGTTCGCGCATCAACAGCGGCGCGGACGATGCGGCCGGTCTTGCTCTGGCAGACGGCCTTCATGCAAACGAAGCGGCACTGACGCAGTCCTCGCAGAATGCCACCTCTGGCGTTGGCCTGTTGCAGACTGCCGACGGCGCGCTTTCGCAGGTGACCAATCTGTTGAATCGCGCAGTGACACTCGCGACCGAGGCGGCCAACGGAACGCTGAACTCGAGCCAGATTGGATCGGCTAACCAGGAGTACCAGAACATCCTGACTGAGATCGGCAACATTGGATCGACGACCAACTTCAACGGCAACAATGTATTTACCAATACAGCAACGAACGTGTTTGTCAGCGACGGAACGGCTTCGGGCGCAACAACGTTTCAGGAGCTGGTTGGTTCGTTGAGCGACGCGAGCGTGGGTACATCTACCGCAACGACCACTGCCGGTACGACGACAGCGATCACCAATCCGACACCGACGGTTCCGACGGCAACAACCTCTGGAACCGCTACGTTTGGCTTCAGCTCGGCAGCAGATACTGTATCCGGTACCCTCAAGATCGCTGTGGGGGCTGGCGGAGCTGTTACGGAGAACTTTGCAACCGGTACGACGCTTGCCGAGGCCGTTGGCCAGCTGAACGACGACGTGTCCTTCAGGACTGCGGGATTGGTCGCAAGCCAGAGTCCCACGTCGCCGAATAACTTGATCATCACCGGTCCAACCGGTGTGGCGAACACCCTTACCTTGACGGGAACGGCACTCTCTGACACTACTGCTTCGGTGACCACACCGGGCGCGGGCGTGAACCTTGCCGGAACATCGCTTACCTCGGCAAGCGCATCGGCGGTGCTGACCAATGTCACCAATGCGCTGCAGGATGTTGCGTACCAGCGAGGCAACATCGGTGCCAGCATTAACGAGTTGAATGCTGCTTCTAACGTTGCCAGCGCGGAGTCTGTGAACCTGACCTCAGCCGAGGACAGCGTTCGTTCGACCAACTATGGCCAGGCGACCAGCAGCATGGCTTCGCTCCAGGTGCTGAGCCAGACCGGTATCAGCGCTCTGGCGCAGGCGAACAGCGTGCAGCAGGAGATCTTGAAGCTGTTGCAATAAATCGTTCGAAGTTGCGGCAGCTGCTGGTTTTTCAGCGGCTGCCGCAACTTTATTTTTGAAATCTTAGCCGCGTCTAATTTGCCGGACGCAAGGTTGGCTCTGGGATTGCTACTGCTGTAGTCAACGGCGAGTAAAAGGTGCGATGGGTACAGTCGGAATAAACTTTGGTGCGGCAAGCAGCGGACAGGGCTTCGACGTGGCCTCTACGGTCACTGCGATTTTGGCGAGTCAAAAGGCGATTGAGACTCCCTGGACGACCCAACTGGCTTCGCTACAGGCACAGGACACTGTCTTTACGACGCTTGGAACTGATCTCTCGTCGCTAACGACGGCGATGCAGGCGCTCACCGACTTCAGCGGCGTTTTTTCAGAGAAGCAGGGCTCGAGTTCGAATACAGATGTTTTGTCATTAACTTCGGCCACGACGAGCGCCACTGCAGGCAGCCATACTATTTTGGTGAACAAGCTCGCGCAAGTATCGTCGGAATACTCCGATACGCTTGCGAGCGCGACGGATACGCTCTCCGGCAGCTTAACCATTCAGGGAGATACGATCACGATCGGCAGCAGCAACAATACGCTTGCGACGCTTGCGAGCGCGATCAATTCGGCCAATATCGGCGTAAATGCGAGTGTCGTTACGGACAGCACCGGTTCGAGGCTCTCCCTGGTGAGTACTACCAGCGGCTCAGCCGGACAACTTACCATTTCGGGTGCGTTGACCGACGCAACGACGAGTACGAGCATTGGGTTCCATACCGGGCAGACCGGCCAGGATGCCAGTCTGACGGTTGATGGAATCGCGCTCACCAGCGGCTCCAATACTGTGACCACGGCGATTCCGGGGGTTACCTTTCAACTGTTGTCGACTTCTGCTAATCCGGTGCAAGTGCAGATCACGAATGGCACGACCGATGTTTCCACTGCCGTCAGTAATATCGTCACTGCTTACAATGCGGTGATCAAAGACATCAAAGGGCAGGAAGCAAATGATTCGAGCGGAAATCCAGAGCCACTTTTTGGAAGCCCCACCTTGTCCTTACTGCAAAACCAGCTATCGAGCGCTCTTATCAGCGGAGCTGCGAGCGGTTCTATCAGTAGTATCACTCAATTGGGGATTGGATTTAATCAGGATGGAACGCTGACGCTGAATGGAGACACACTCAATAACGCGCTGGACAACAACTTCTCTGACGTTACCGGATTCTTCCAGAACGCCAGCAGCTTTGGCCAGACGTTTGTCACGACGCTGAATAATTTAGGGACGCAGGCACCCGATGGAGCGATCTATCTTGCGCAACAGCAGAACAGCGCGGAGGAGGCTGCGCTCAATCTTAGCGTCAGCAACGAAGAAGCGCTTCTGGCGACAGAGCAGACGAACCTTACGACAGAACTGAATACTGCCAATCAGGTTCTGCAATCGATCCCCAGCCAGCTAAACGAGGTCAACGAACTGTATAGCGCCGTGACGGGCTACAACACGGGAAATGGAGGATAGCCAAGTGGGCGAGATGAGTTATCAGCAGCAGGCTTTGGTGGGTGCAACCGGCGTGGAGCTTGTGGTCGCGCTCTACGATGCGGCGATCCGTTTTCTCTACAGGGCCATGCAGTGCGTGGAAGAGGATGATGTTCGCGGCCGCCGCATCGCCGTAAAGAAGGTGGTCGACATTCTGATGTATCTGCAGGCGCGGCTTCGGCCAGATCTTGGCGGAAGCGTTGCCACATCGCTTGCCGATTTCTATGCGACGATGTTCACGATGACGCTGGAGGCATCGCACATTGCGTCGAAGGAGCAGTTTGAAGAGGTGATTGCCTGCGTCAGAAATGTTCGGGATGCATGGGTGATTGTCGCGCGCGATCCGGAGGCTGGAAAGGTGCTGCCCAGGGAGCTGCGGACGAGAGAAGAAAAATTTTTGCCGGTTGCAGAGGTGCGCGCAGCAGACAGCGAGGCTAGCGTCTCACGCTGGCTGGCATAGTCAGGTTGTAACTGAGAGCTCTTCTTCGAGGCGTTGCTTCTCAAAGAGGCTGGTGTAGTAGCCATTTCGCGCCAGCAGCTCGTCGTGGGTACCGCGTTCTGCGATAGTGCCGTTGACCAGAACGGCGATCTGATCGGCATTGCGTGCGGTCGAGATACGGTGCGAGATGAAGACGGTGGTGCGGCTCCCCATTCCCTGGCGCAGGCCGTTCAGGATGCGCTCTTCGGTATAGGTGTCAACGCTGGCGAGCGCATCGTCGAGGATAAGGATGCGGGGATTGCGAATGACGGCGCGCGCGATAGAGGTGCGCTGCTTCTGTCCGCCTGAGAGCGTCACCCCGCGCTCACCAACCATCGTCTCGAACCCTTTGGGAAACTCGAGGATCTCGGTGCTGATGTGGGCCGTTGTGGCGGCCTCTTCGATCTCCTCCATGGTCGCATCCGGTCTGCCAAAGGCGATGTTCTTGCGGATGGTCTCTGAGAAGAGAAAGGTCTCCTGAGGCACGAAGCCGATGCTCTTGCGAAGTTCGGCAAGCGTGAAGTGGCGAATGGGCTGGCCGTCGATGAGCACTGTGCCGACAGGCGCATCATGCAGGCGGGGGATAAGGCTGACCAGCGTGGACTTGCCTGAGCCGGTGGGGCCTACGATCGCAAGACTTGTGCCGGCGGGAATATGCAGGTCGATGTTGTGGAGAACCTCAGGCGCATTTGGATAGGCGAAGCTGAGGTTGCGGAACTCGATATCTCCGGTGATCGGATCGTCGACAGCAGAAGGGGCATCTGCAATGGACGGTTTTTGCTGAAGCAGCTCGTCGATGCGGACGACTGAAGCAGTGCCGCGCTGGAAGAGGTTGACGACCCAGCCGACGGCGATCATGGGCCAGGTGAGCTGCACCATATACACAATGAACGAGGTGAACTGGCCGACGGAGATGCGGTGGGCGACGACCTCGTGACCGCCTACCAGCAGGGTGATCATGAGCGATAGACCAAGAACGAACTCGAGCGTTGGCCAGAGCATGGCCATGAGACGGACGAGATAGAGGCTGCGCTTGATGTACTCCTGATTGGCAGCTTCAAAAGAAGCTATCTCTGCCTCTTCCTGAACGAAGGCGCGGATGAGGCGCGCTCCGGAGAAGTTCTCCTGGGCCTTGGCGGAGATGTCGGAGAACATGGCTTGGATGCGCTCGAAGCGGCGATGGATGCGGTTGCCGAAGTATTGAACAAGGACTGAGGCGATGGGGAGGGGAACGAAGGCGCAGAGCGTCAGCTTGGGGCTGATGCGAATCATGAAAGGCAGCGCGGCGGCGGTAAAGACGATGGTGTTGGCGCTGTACATGATGGCCGGGCCGAGAAGCATGCGCACGGCGTTGAGGTCGTTGGTGGTGCGGGCCATGATGTCGCCGGTGCGATGCGTATGGAAGAAGCTCGCAGACTGGCGCTCGAGGTTGGAGAAGAGATCGTTGCGCAGATCGTATTCGATGTCGCGCGAGGCGCCGATGATGACCTCACGCGTAATGTAAAGAAAGATTGCGGCAAAGATTGCGATGATAAGCAGTCGAAGCGCATGGTGGACGACCTTGGCTTCGGTGAGGCCATGTTGCATGTCGTCGACAGCGCTGCCGATGACCAGTGGGATGAGAATCTTGATGACGTTATAGAAGATGACGGCGATGCCGCCCCAGGCGAGACTCTTCCAGTATCGCTTGAGGTACGGAAATAGCGGTCTAAGTTGATCGAGCATAAAAATAACTGAAAACTTACTCGGAAAATCTGATCTAAGTCGCTGCAAAATTAGACGCGGCTAGAGGCTCTCTGGATGCGGAGAAGTCTGTAGCTGCGTGGCAGGTGCTGGGTTTGTCTGCTGAGACGGCTGTTCTGACGGCGTGGGCGTGGGAGCAGGCTGTTCCGGCGGATTGTCGGACATCGCTACCAGCTCGACATCGAAGACGAGATTTGCTTTGGCGGGGATGACGGGCGGACGGCCCAGCTCTCCGTACGCAAGCTGGTACGGAATGTAGAGGCGACGCTTGCCGCCCACATGCATGCCCTCGAACCCTGTGTCCCAGCCGATGATGACGCGCTTGGCCCCGTAGGGGAAGGTGATCGGTGCACCGCCGGGATGATCATAAGAGGAGTCGAACTTGGTGCCGTCGGTAAGCCAGCCGGTGTAGCGGACGGTGTACCACTTATGCGGCTCCGCGAGCGCTCCCTTGCCGACAACGATGTCGACGTACTTCAGGGTGTAGAGCGTCTTGGGAATCCCGGGGACGCGTGGGATTTTAGAGACGGCAGTTGTCGCAGTGTGATGATGAACAACTGCGGCTGCCTTGTGGGTCGTGGTCTGGGCAGTGGCGGAGACGGCAACCAGCAGGACGAGCGAAGAGAAGATCGGCTTCATGAAAGGTCTCTGTTTTTAGGAAAGGGCTAGGCCAGCGTGATGGTTGCGTCGTTGAGGTGTTCGCGCAGCAGGCGCTGAGTGAGGGTCTTCAGATCTTCTCCGGTTTTTGGGAGGACGAAGGCACTTGCGCTTTCTGACCACTCGAGCTTGAAGCTGGTGGAGGTGGCAGAGATCCAGAGCTGGCGGACGGGAGTATTCGGCGTGAGCACGAATTTGCTGGTGCCGTCTTCGAAGAGAATGTTGAGGACGCCATTGTTTTCCTCAGCCTCAAATGCCTCGGATTCCTCTTCGGCAGCGATGAGGGATTGCTTGAGGGCTTCGAGGGCGCGGTCGGATTCACGGCGGAATGTCGTTTCGTCGAGCATGCGTTTAGTTTAGCGCGGGTGGGCCGCGAGAGATTTTTCCAGATCGTTTGCAGCTAGGATGGGAAGATATCCATGGCTGATCCTAAAGTTCTCTCTCCTGAAATTCTTCTTCATATTGCTACTTCGTTAAATGTGCCCATGCGTGGGCTGGTCGCTGTCATTGAACTGCTCAACGAGGGCGGAACAGTTCCGTTTATTGCGCGATATCGTAAAGAGGCTACGGGAAATCTGGACGAAGTCCAGATTCGCGATATCGAAGAGAAGCTGGCTTACTTCCGCGACCTTGTGGCTCGGCGCGAGACGATTCTTGCCTCCATTCTGGAGCAGGGCAAGCTGACCGATGAGTTGAAGGCGCGCATCGAGGCGACGCTCGATAAGAGTGAGCTTGAAGACCTTTATCTTCCTTACAAGCCGAAGCGACGGACCAAGGCCACGATTGCGCGCGAGAAGGGACTGGAGCCGCTGGCGCTTTACCTGATGGCGCAGGAGGCGGGGCCGCAGCCGCTGGCAGAGATGGCCGCAGGCTTTGTGGATGCGACGAAAGAAGTGAACAGCGTAGATGAAGCGCTGGAGGGTGCGCGACACATTGTTGCCGAGATGTTGAGCGAGGATGCCGACCTGCGCAAGGCGCTGCGGCAGCTAATGTTCGACGAAGGTATTGTGGTGAGCCGCAAGGCGATCGATGCGGTCGACGAGCAGGAAAAGTTCAAGATGTACTACGAGTATCGTGAGCCGGTGAAGACGATTCCGTCGCATCGTATGCTGGCGGTTCGCCGGGGCGAGAGCGAGTCGGTGCTCTACTTCCTGATCGAGATGGAGCCTCTGCGTGCGCTTGGCGTGATGCAATCGCGCGTATTGCGGAGAGCGGGCGATTGGACGGTGCATCTCGAACAGGCGATGGAAGATGCGTGGAAGCGGTTGTTGAATCCTTCGATTCAAGGGGAGCTTCGGTTGGAGTTGAAGAAGCGTTCGGATACGGATGCGATTCAGGTGTTTCGCGATAATCTTCACCATCTGCTGCTGGCTCCGCCTGCCGGGCCGATCTCGATTTTGGGGATCGATCCGGGGCTGCGTACGGGTTGCAAGGTTGCTGTGGTCGACCAGACGGGCAAGTTTCTCGCAAATGATGTGCTTTATCTGCATACGTCAAAGGGCGCTGCGGATAGCGCGGCCAAGGTATTGGAGAAGCTGCTGGTCGAGCACAATGTTCGCGCGATTGCGATCGGCAATGGAACGGCTTCGCGAGAGACGGATGCCTTTGTGCGCGACTTTCTGCGCGAGCATCGGCTGGACAATATCTTTTCTGTCACGGTGAGCGAGTCGGGTGCCAGCATCTATTCGGCGTCGGATATTGCGCGACAGGAGTTTCCTGATCTTGACCTGACGGTGCGTGGCGCGATCTCGATTGCGCGGCGGTTGCAGGACCCGCTGTCGGAGCTGGTGAAGGTCGATCCCAAGTCGATTGGGGTGGGGCAGTATCAGCATGACGTCGATCAGCGGCAGTTGCAGCAGTCGTTGGAGGCAGTGATCGAGAGCTGCGTGAACCGCGTGGGCGTTGATCTCAACACCTCTTCATGGACGTTGCTGCGTTATGTCTCGGGGATTACGGAGCGGACGGCGCTGAATATTGTGAGCTATCGCAACGAGCATGGGCAGTTTCGTTCGCGCGCTGAGCTGAACAAGGTCTCCGGCATTGGAGCGAAGACGTTTGAGCAGGCGGCAGGATTTTTGCGGATAAGGGATGGAGAGAATCCGTTGGATATGACGGCAGTGCATCCTGAGTCGTATGGCGTGGTGGAGGAGATTGCAAAGTCGCTGGATGCTCCGGTAGGTGAGCTGATTCGCAGACCGGAGCTGCTGGCGAAGGTGGATGCGAAACAGCTTTCGGCGGGAACTTATACGCTGAAGGACATTCTCGAGGAGCTGAAGAAGCCGGGGCGCGACCCTCGCGATAAATTTGTTGCTCCGAGTTTCAACGATACGGTGCGCGAGTTTACCGATGTGCAGCCGGATATGGTGTTGGAAGGCGTAGTGACGAACGTGACCAAGTTCGGCGCGTTCGTCGACATCGGTGTGCACCAGGATGGGCTGGTGCATGTCAGCGAGTTGTCGAACCGGTTTATCAAAGATCCGTCAGAGGCGGTGAAGGCCGGACAGATCGTGAAGGTCAAGGTGCTGAGCGCGGATGCAAAAACGAAGCGGATTGCCTTGTCGATGAAAGCGTTGATGGGACCGGCCCAGCGAGCACCGAGAGAGGCTCCGAAGAAGCCGGAGATCTCGATGAGCGATAAGTTGAATCTGCTAGCTACAAAGTGGAAGGTCTCTTAGTGTGTTGCCGCCTCAGCGGGGCGGCAACATCTTTTCGATGATCTGCTGAACCTGTTGTGCCTGCACAGCGCTGCCTGCCTCGGTGTAATGGACATCGCCGTTGTGAAGATCGTCATGCGCAGCCATAAGAGCGTGCTGGTCGTCGATGGGGATATGGAAACGCTGCATCGTGCGAAGAGATTCGGCGTTGCGTTGGTCAATGCGCGGGTTGGTGGCTCCGCCGGAGTCGGCTGCGTGAACAGGAGTGGTGGTGGCCCAGACCAGCTTTGCTCCGTGCGATTTTGCGCGCAGCGCTTCGACCATTTGGGGAAGAGCGCTGCCGTAGGCGGCTTCCGTGTACTTCCACCCGTGCATTCCGTTGTTGAAGTGGATGACGGCAAACTTCAACGGAATCATGGCGAAGTAGTCGTCGATTTGATGAATGAGGCGTGGATCGCCAGAGGCTGCGGAGGTCGCGAAGAGATAGCAGTTGGCGCGGCCAGTCAGAAGTTTCGCCACCTCGGGATAGTAGCCACGAGTGATGGAGTCGCCAAGCAACAGCACATTGGGCAGCGCCGGATCGGGGGCGTCAGGCTTCGCGGCCCATGTCCACTCGATGGTCTCAAGAATGCTCGCGTGTGCAGCAGCTTTAGGTGACTGGGCGCCAGCGGCTGGAAGGATGAAGCCGCTGCTGACAAGAAGCGTGATGGCGCAAAGGCAACGTTGCATGGAGTTTCCCGTGTAAGCGTATTTGCATGTGAAATTTATTTTTTACATATAACGGTCAGTGATGCTTATAGTTTGCAATTGGAGTCCTTGTCAAATTCTCCTTTGGCAATGGTGGACTCCGCCGCGCGAGAAGTTTAAACTTTGCAGATGTACATGCGTTTTATCAGAACTTGTTTTCTGGGAATGATGGCGTTGGGACTGATGGGTGTGGCCCACGCGCAGACTGTAATCTATGGCGAGTTCACAGCAGCCAAGCTGAGTGCTCCAAATACGTCGTGGATGTATGGGCCGACGGTGGGCCTGTATCACGACTCAGAGCATGGATTGTTTGCCACCGGGCTTGATATTCGAGGAACGTTTGCGGGCAGCGGAAACACCAATGGGGCGTATACCAACCAGTTGCTCGACACCGTCGAGGGTGGTGTGCGGCTTGCGATCACGCCGCGTGTTCTGCCGTTCAAGCCTTATGGAGAGGTGCTGGGTGGCCTTGGACATTTGAAGACCGGCGAAGGATCGGCACGGACGTCCTCGACCAAATTTGCCTACCAGTTTATTGGTGGCGTTGACTTTACGATCTTGCCGCGGATCGATTGGCGAGTCGTGGACTTCAGCTATGGCAGGCTAGCGGGCCTTGGAGACAGCTTCGTTCCCAAGACGCTGAGCACGGGAATCGTGTTTCGACTGCCGTAAGAGGGGCGTCAGCCGCGTACGAATGTATTTTGCGGAATGGCCATTACCTTTTATCATTAAAAGATGACCGAGATTCTGGAGAAAGAATGACTGAGGTTTTGGAGCAGGAAGCTAAGGGAGCGTCTGCGCACGCTGCGAAGTACACACGCAACAATCCGTACTTTTCGACAGTTACTGTCAACGAGTTGTTGACGGCTGAGGGGTCTGAAAAAGAGACCCGGCACGTAGAGCTATCGCTCGAAGATGGAATGACCTACACCCCCGGTGATGCGGTCGGGATTCTTCCCGAGAACCGCCCTGAGGCGGTGGCAGAGGTTCTAACGGCGCTGGGCTTTAAGGGCGATGAGCGCGTATTGGACCACTACAAGGTCGAGATCAGCCTCGAAGAGGCGCTGCGGACACGGCTTGGCATCGGTAAGCTCGCGCGCGGCAGCGTGAACCAGTACGCGAAGCTGGCACCCGAGATCGAAGGTCTGAAGGTGATGGTTGGCCCCGAGCATAAGGCTCGCGCCGAAGAGTATTGCTGGGGCCGCGAGTTTGTTGACCTCGCGACGGACTTTCCCGGTGTGGTGAAAGATCCGCAGGAGCTGTTCCATGTGTTGCAGCGTTTGACGCCGCGCATGTACTCCATCGCGTCGAGCCAGGCGATGCACAAGGACAATGTGCAGACCACAGTGCGTGTGGTGCGCTATGACGCGCATGGCCGCAGCCGTCAGGGTGTGGCTAGTGGGCATCTCGGCGACCGCGCCGGTGTTGGCGTCAAGATGCCGATCTTCCTTCATGCGAATGGCAACTTCCGTCTGCCTGAGGACACCTCGGCTCCGGTGATCATGATCGGACCGGGAACCGGAATCGCGCCCTTCCGCTCCTTCCTTGAGGAACGTCAGGCGAAGGGCGAGACCGGCGACAACTGGCTCTTCTTCGGCGAACAGCGCGAGGCGATGGACTTTCTCTACAAAGAACAGCTTCAGGCGATGCACAAGGATGGCGTGTTGACGCATCTCGACACGGCGTTCTCGCGCGACCAGGCGAAGAAGGTCTATGTGCAGGACCGCATGCAGGAGAAGGCTGCGGAGCTGTATGCATGGCTTGAGCGCGGAGCGTACTTCTACGTCTGCGGCGATGCCACTCGTATGGCAAAGGACGTGGAGACTGCATTGCTCGATGTCATCGCCAAAGGATCGAACGGCACGCTGGAGCATGCGGCAGAGTATCTGGCTGCAATGAAGAAGCAGAAGCGCTACCAGAGAGACGTCTACTAAATCTGAAGCATCTCAGTCGAAACCATCAGGCCGGTCCGAGATTTCGGAGCCGGCCTGATCTTCTTTGTGGGCTTATTTTTTCTCGATCTACCTACACTATTTGACAGACCCGCTCTCTTTCGCAGATCGAGCTCAAAATTTATCTACTGATATAACACTGTTTACAGCGCAAGCTCGTCGATGAAAAACAATGCACACAACCCTTGTAAAAGCGGGGTCCATCATAGAGGGGTGCCCTTCTTTTTAGATACGCGGGAGACGGTGCAGCGCTTTGGGAGTGCTGTAGCGGAGTTCCGCTCGCTGCTCGATAGAAATCACGTTACTCATGGATCGCCGAACGATCTCTTCGAATTTACGAGAACACTCGAAGAGAGCAACCAGTTTCGGATGGATCTCTCCGCGATGGTTAAATCGGTCATGAGTAAAGAGAGAGACGAATTGCTGCTCACCGACATGATGAGCATCATCGCCGCTTCGGTTGGTGGCCCGTCTGTCACGGATACAGATGTCGATATCACAAAGCCGACGAACACGCTGATGGAGTTCCTTCTGGGTACCGGCTGCTGGAACTGGAAGCAGTTCGGTGTTACCAGGTCGATAGCTCAACGCGCTGCCGCGCCATCGGTTCGTATGGAAGAGCCTGAGCCGATCCGGATCTCGCTTCCTATCTCGCGAACGAAACCTGCCGCCGAGATGCCGGAAGACAAAGCCAGCCTGCTTGAGATCTCGAAGGAGCTGCGCCAGACGCTTTCTCGTCTTGAGAGCAATACCCAGCAGGTCAAACAGCATCTGGAATCCATTGAGCGGCGGATTGGCAAGCTCGAATCGGCCCCAATGAGCGATCCGGTAAACAAGCTGGCAGGACTTGAGCCTCTTCTTCACCGCGGCACAACCGATATCCCAGCTCCAAAGCCTGTCGCGCCAGTCGTCAGAGAGATGCCGAGAGAGGTGCCCACGCCAATTGATCCTCCTCTGTCGACTCGCGGCCGCGCTGTATTCTCCGGGCCAGCTTTTCACGATGTATCCGGAGCAGACGACGATGACGACTTCTCATCGCCGACGTTTGCCTACGGCACTGAAAAAAGAAGCAACATCGTTCCCCTTGCCATCTTCATCATTCTGGCGGCGATCGGCATAGCGATCTTCTTCTTTGTTCACTCTGCGCGGGGCAGTGCGTTGTTGAATGCAGAGTTGGCGCGCTTTAAGCAGAATCACATTGGCAGCTCTCCCACCCCAGCGCCCTCTGCTCCTGCGGCAACTCCACCGGCTACACCACTACCCGCAACGGGTACATCCTCCACGACTCCGCCGCCGTCGTCGGATCAGCACAATGCTACTGGTGCCAATGCAGCAGTACCGGCGCCTGCAGCGACGACTTCCGCCTCTGAAGACACCAGTTCTACAGCATCATCATCGGAAGCAGACGCACGCTCCCTCTCCAGCGATCCAAAGATCAAGTACATTCCGGCGAATATGATGGAAGGATATCTGCTCTCTGCACCGCGGCCCGAGTATCCCACGCGGGCTCGAATCGACCATATCGAAGGACAGGTTGTGCTTCAGGCCATCATATCGAGAAGAGGGTCGATTCGAGCGTTGCATGCGATCAAGGGGCCCGAATCTTTGCGCAGCGCGGCGGTTGCTGCTGTTCGCACCTGGCGATACAAGCCGTACTCTATCGATGGCCAAGCGCAGGATATCGCTACCACCATTTATGTCGACTTCACCTTGAGGCCGCCGCCAACGCTCGTTCGCTAGCAATGAGCGGTCGATTCGTGGTCGCAACAGACTTATTATTCTGCAACTGGATCGGCAACGGTATCGATCTTCTTCGCCGCGAGGCTCGACGGTAGCTTGAGCGAGACGCCAATCATCCAGACAATGCTGATGAAGCGGCCTACAGGAATGAAGTAGCCTGCCTTGAAGGTAAGCACCGTCAGCGTCGCCAGTTCACACGCAACGGCGACAGCAATGCCAAGCCACATCAGCCAACGCGGTATGAACTTGTAGCAGCTTGCCGTCAGAGATACGCCTGCGACAAAGAAGCCGAGCAGTATCACGAAGGCCGGCCCCGCACCCGCGAAGCTGACGGCTCGCAGGGCCTGTAGTGCGCCTCCTGCCTCGGCGATACCGGGCCTGGTGAGTGACCAGTTTGCAAGGGCTGAGAGTACCAGCATCACCGTAGCGCCGATACCGCCGAGGAATGCGATGGACTCTCCGGCAGCACTGACGCCAAGAAATCGCAGACGGCTCACCGTGGTTGCGATGAAGAGAGCCAGTGGAATTGCGGATAGCAGCTCGAAGAAAGAGCCTAGCTTAATCGTCCAGCCATATTGAGCAATATAGGCGACCGCCTTTTCAGCAGAGTCATGCGGAATGGCAAAGGCAGCGTTGAGCCTTGATCCTCCCGCTATCAACAGCCCGGCGTAGACGATCGTCAGCAACAGCAGATTAGGACCAGCGTGGCGTTGCTCTGGTATGGAAATCGCATCCTGTTTCATTATCTTCCTCGTCATGAATCTTTGTGATAAGTGGCGAGTCGCCAATGTATCGCTGCTGCTTACTGAATCTGCCGTTGCATTCTGGCTGCGACATGATCGAGCCTGTCGAGCATGCGGCGTTGCATATCATCTGCCGATCTGCGCTGGCTATCGTCGAGCACCTTGGCATAGATTCGTGATTTGATCAGCTCTTTCTCGACCATCAGCTTGGCGAAGGTATTACCCTCGGCAGTAGCGATGGTCTGAACCTTGTTTTGATCAAATGCCCCATTGACAGTTGCGTCGACCATCTGATGAGCCTCGCCGAGCAACTCCTGCAACAATGCTGCGACGGTTGGCCTCTCCGCATCGACAATCGAGCGCGTCTCGGCCACCTGCGCCTTGCTCATATGCAGCTCGCGAGCCACATGAGCAAGCGGTCCGCGGTGCCAGCCAGGGCCGCACCAGCCGCGTCTTCCTCTGAACCCTGCTCGTGCCACGGCAGCACCGGCAACGATGACGATCACTACGATTACTGTCACTATCCAAAAAGTTTTGCGTTTCATTCGTACACCTCTCCAACTTCTTATCTCGAGTACAGCATCGGTAAGAGGAGAGTGCGATTAAGGTTGGTAAAGGATTGTAAAGACAAGTAAAGATTGTTCCATCGGCTGTTAATGCGGCTAACATCGTGAGGGATGGAGTCGAGAGGTTAAACACGCTGCCATGAGTTCATTGCTGATCATCGACGACGACGTAGAGCTTTGCACGTTACTTACCGAGCGGCTCGCCGAAGAAGGCTTTCTTTTGCACGCCGTGCACAATGGGCGAGAGGGGCTGGAGCGCGCCCTCACCGGTGCCTACTCTCTTGTGATCCTCGATGTGATGTTGCCGCGAATGGGAGGGATGGAGGTGCTCAGCGAGCTGCGGATGCGCTCCTCGATTCCTGTTCTGATGCTGACGGCGCGCGGCGACGATATCGATCGCATCATCGGCCTTGAGGTAGGTGCAGATGACTATCTGCCCAAGCCGTTTAATCCGCGAGAGCTAGTCGCCCGCATCAAGGCAATTCTGCGGCGACTCGATGAGCGGCGAGCAGGATCGAACAGCTTCACCGCAGGAGACATCACGATCGATACCGCACAGCGAGAGGCATGGGTCGCCGGTAAACCGGTGTCGCTAACGACCGTTGAATTTGCCCTGCTCGAAGCGTTGGTTCGAAACCCAGGGCGAGCGTTGACGCGCGACTACCTGACAGACACGGCGCTGGGGCGAAAGCAGGGAGCGTTCGATCGCTCGATCGACGTGCATATCAGCAATCTGCGCAAGAAGCTGGACTCACACGGCGACACGGAGCGCATCAAGACCATTCGAGGCAGCGGTTATCTCCTCGCATCTCGTTCGGCTGAGGAGCTTTGAATATGCAGCGTCTGTTCGTCAAGATCTTTCTCTGGTTCTGGGCCACCGTGGTCCTCACCGGAATCACGCTTGTGCTCGCCTTTGCGCTGCAACCGCAAAGCGTGCCTTCCCACTGGCAGAAAAGCCTCGAAGATACGACCAGATACTTTGGCAGTGCAGCCGTTGAGACGTTCGAGCAGGGAGATGTCACCGAGCCCACACGCCACATGCATCGCCATTTTTCCATGGACGACGCGCATGTTCGCGCCTGTCTCTTCGACGCTGTGGGCAAGCCACTGGCAGGCCAGGACTGCGCGGAGTTTTCAAAGCTCGTCACTCATATCATCTCTGGCAGGCCAAGGGCTTTCGAGATGCGGCGGGGGCTGGTAAGGATGGCCATTCCTATTCAAGGTGCCAGCGGCCGCAGCTACATCTACTCGACCGAATTGCTGGCCGGACCTAGCGCTGCATTTGGTCTCAATCCCATGGTTGTCCTGCTGCGTGCGGGACTGGCATTGTTTGTGTCCGGCATTGTCTGTTATTTTTTGACGCGCTATTTGACTAAGCCCATTCTTCGCTTACGCTCTGCCGCGCAGGAGATTGCAGCCGGGCAGTTGAGCGTTCGTGCAGATACCGTGCTGGAATTGCGCCGGGACGAATTTGGAGATCTCGTGCGAGACTTCAATCGAATGGCGAGCAAGACAGAGAATCTTATCTCTACCCAGCGCCAGTTGTTGAATGATGTTTCTCACGAGCTGCGCTCTCCATTGGCGCGAATCAATGTGGCATTGGATCTGCTACGCCGTCGTTCCGGCGAAGACCCAGCATTGGATCGCATGGAGAGCGATGTGCAGCGGCTGAATGAGATGATTGGGAGGTTGTTGACGGTCGCCAGGCTTGAAGCAGCTTCGACGTTACAGAACTCCGTGCAGGTCAATCTGTCAGGGCTTGTCTCAAGCATCGCTGGCGACGCCGAGTTTGAAGCGCAACAGCGAGGATGCCACGTAGACATTGTTCAGGAAGCGAACCTGGCCGTGATGGGAGATCCGAGTCTGCTGCGAAGCGCGATTGAAAATGTTCTTCGTAATGCGGTCAGATTTACGGCAGCCGGTACGGCCGTCGAAGTCAATCTTCGCGAGAACACCGCGTCGGAGAATCATGAAGCGATCATCGTCGTGCGAGATCACGGGCCCGGTGTGCCTGAGACGGAGCTTACGCAGATCTTCAAGCCTTTTTATCGTCTGGACAATCCTGGAGATGCAAACTCAACCGGCGCGGGGCTTGGCCTGGCAATTGCCAAAAGGATTGTGCGCTTTCATGGAGGTACGATTCGCGCTGTGAATGATCCCGGCGGCGGCTTAAGCGTTGAGATGATTCTGCCCAGCATTCATGCGAGTGCGGCATGAGCGCTGCAAAATTCACTGCCACACGCCACTCTACGCGGCTTCTCGATATTGATTAAAAGCTATAGCCAACACCGAAAGAGGCAACAGGGAAGAACGAAGCGTAGCTCAGGTTATTATTGTTGCGCCGAATGAATGCTGCAAGGTCGTGTTGAAAGTCTGCATCCTGCTGCACAGGCTGGCAGCCCAGCGGCTCCGGCTGCGACGGATCGCAGGCGCTTCCGCTAAAGTCGACCTTCAGCGTTGGCTGGCCGACGTAGTAGAAGCCTACCTCGACCGGAAAGCTGAAGTGCTTTCCGCTGCGCGGGATGATGTTGCCATAACCGATCGTCAATCCCGGCGAGGTCTTCCAGACACCGATGGAGGCGCTTCCATGCAGCGGATCGGTCTGGCTGCTGACGTAATCTCCATTGTTCAGAGAGATCGTCTCTCCCGCAGGCACAATCACCGAGGCACGCACGTTGGTCTGATTGAGGAAGACGAGCAGAGGGCTTACGTGAAAGCCATTATGAAAAGGGAACCAATCGAGCGAGGCCCGGCCGCCGCCAAGGCGCAACGTCGCGTTGACGTTCGCGCCCTCCTCCTGGAACGCGGTGGAGTAGCCGAAGAGCTCGCCTCCTAAGCGCACATTGAAGTGAGGCGCAACCGCCAGTGCAATATCGCCGCCGATGCCATTGAGGCCTGCATGCACATCGACGCCAAGACGACGCGAGGAACGCATTGCAATCGCGCCTGAGCCCGTCGATGCGCCAAGCGATTGAGAGGGCTGTGTTGCGTTGCCGTCCGTGCTGGAGCTGACGCCGGAGGACGAGGAGATGAGCGGAGCAGGGAGGGGAAGATGGAGAACGGGAGTCGTTTGTGCATGGGCCGCAGGGATGAACAAAGACAAAAAGGATAGGACTGCACCATGGGTCAATTTCATGCTGAAACAACTCCTGTAGGAGGATGGCAACAGCGGATAGGACCGCTATTTGATCTTTAGCAAGCCTGAGAGAAAGAGCCGTTTAAGTCCCATAAATTAACTGCAATACGCCGGAAGTGCCCCGAACTTCGTTCGTGATTGAGTCGATGAGCTTTTACTACTGCTTTTCTTCGATCGCGCTGAAGATAAAACAAATCTTCCCCATCTTCGAAGAGCTGGAGTATGCTTTCCGCACCATTTGTAGATCTCCCCGGCGACCCCGGGAAAATACGGAGGAATCCCTATGCTTCATCTGCTGTGGACGGCAATCATCGGGCTTATAGTAGGTGCGCTTGCTAAACTCATTATTCCCGGCAAGGAGCCTGGCGGGATCTTCGTCACCATGCTCATCGGCATTGCCGGCGCATTTCTGGGAACCTGGATTGGCCGCGCCATCGGCCATTATCAACCGGGTCAGTCTGCGGGCTTCCTCATGTCGCTTGTGGGAGCGCTCATTCTGCTCGGCATCTACCATCTGATCAAACGCAGCCAGGCCGCGTAACACAACCCAGGGATGTTCCATCGCTATCCCTGTGGGACATCCTTTCATCGCGTTTCCAGGCTTTGCAGTGAGCCCATATTGTTGGCATAGGCTCTCGCAGCAGCGGCAAAGTCCCTTGCCGCGACGGGCAGCCCCAGAAAGTTGCCTTGTGCCTCATCACATTTTCTGCGTAGCAGAAAACGCAACTGCTCGTCGGTCTCCACGCCCTCGGCGACGACCTTGATATTCAATCCGTGGGACATCGCAATAATCGTTCTCACCACGGCGGCGGCATTCATGTCCGTCTCTGCCTGCCGCACAAAGCTCTGATCGATCTTCAACCTGTCTACCTGGTACTGCAGCAGGTACGAGAAGCTGCAAAATCCTGTGCCGAAGTCATCGATCGAGATCCTCGCCCCAAGCTCCCGTATCTTCTGCAACTTATCGAGATTGTCATGCGAGTTGACCATCAGCATGCCCTCGGTAATCTCTATCTCCAGGTGAGATGCAGAAAGTCCGCTCTTCGCCAGGCAGTGCTCGATCACCTGCACCAGATTTTTTTGCTGGAACTGTCGCGGCGACAGGTTGACCGATACCGTCAGGTCTATCCCCAGCTCATCCTGCAGGGCCTTGCCCTCGCAGCACGACATCATAAAGGCCCATTCGCCGATAGGCACAATCAATCCCGTCTCTTCGGCCAGTGGAATGAACTGTGCCGGCGCGATCTTGCCCAAACGTGGATGCGTCCAGCGCAGCAGCGCCTCCATGCCGGTGATGGCCCCCGTCGTCAGCGAGACCTGGGGCTGATAGTGCAGCTCCATCTCTCCGTTGGCAATCGCGTGGCGCAGCGCGTGCTCCATCATCAGTCGGTCGGTGGTCTCCTTCAGCATGTCTTCGCTGAAGATCTGGTGCTGGTTGCGGCCGTTGTCCTTGGCTGCATACATCGCTGCATCGGCGCGTTTGAACAGGTGCTTCACGTCAGAGGCAAAGTCGGGATAGATGCATACGCCTACGCTGGTCGTTACCTTCACCAAGTGCTCATCGACGGAGATCTCTGGCGACAGCTTGAGCACTAGGTTCGCCGCGCACTGGTCGACATCGGCAACGCTGGTGATATCGGACATCACCACAACGAACTCATCGCCGCCTGCGCGCGCAACAATATCGGTGCTGCGCACCGACCGGCGAAGGCGATTGGCCGCTTCTACCAGAATCTGATCGCCTGACGTATGACCCAGCAGGTCGTTGATTCGCTTGAAGTGATCAAGGTCAAGCATGAAGACGGCGACCTTGGTGCCGAAGCGCCGCGCCCGCTCCACAGCCTCCACCGTCTTGTCGCGCAGCAGAGCGCGTCCCATCAGCCCGGTTAGTTGATCGTGGGTCGCGAGGTGCGTCACATAGTCCAGCATCTGCTGACGTTCCGTAATGTCTACTGCAATGCCGACAAAGCCCGTTATCTCGCCCGCGTCTGAGCGCACGGCCCTCATCGCCAGGCTAATCGGAGTTCGCGAGCCATCGCGGCGCACCAGCGTCCACTCCTGCTCCTCCAGATCACCTACGGCAGCCGTAGCGGTCAGCACACCGAAGCTTGCGGGCACTGGCGCCGGATCGTTATTGCCGCTCTTTGCCAGAAGCTCCGCTTCGTCGTGCAGGATGGTCAACGGAGCCTTGCCGACCAGCTCTTCGCGGTTGTAGCCGGTGAGCTTCTCCGCCGCGACGTTCATCGCGGTGATCACTCCCTCCGTGTCGGTGGCCACAATGCTGAAAGGCGCGTTCTGGAAGACCGAATCGGTGAACTCCAGCAGATGCTTATAGCGCTCCTGTCCCGACTTGATCCCGCTGATATCGCAGCAGGTCATCGCGATGCCGTCTCCCAGCTTGGTGACCTGTAGCCGGAGCCACGTAGCCTTGATCTCGGGATCGACAATCAGGAACTCTTCACCCATCGATTCGCCGGTTGTTACAACCTTGCAGAGCCGCTCAAACAGCCCGCTCTGGGTCGGCACAGACGTGATGGTCGATCGTAGCTGGCCCAGTAGCTGCGACCTCGTCTTGCCCATCATCCGTTCGAAGTTGGCGTTCACATACTGGAAGCGAAAGTCGATGATGGTGTCGGCTGCATTGCGGACAGCCTCAAAGATGACGAACGCATCCATGCTGGTCTCGGCGGCGGCCAGGAACTTCGACTGT
The DNA here is from genome assembly GCF_014640335.1 of Edaphobacter dinghuensis. NCBI lineage: Bacteria > Pseudomonadati > Acidobacteriota > Terriglobia > Terriglobales > Acidobacteriaceae > Edaphobacter > Edaphobacter dinghuensis. The sequence continues at coordinate 339,143 of NZ_BMGT01000003.1, forward strand.
GCCTCTTCGGTGGCTCTGCGTCGAATCTCCCGATCATGCTCACGCCACAGAACTCCGAGGGTGAACATCGTTGCCCCCATTGCCAGGGTGACTCCGAAGACTGTGCCAAAGTAGTTGCAGTGACTTAGACGAAAAAACTCCGTCAGCACCAGCCCCAGAGCCACTGCGAGCAATCCAATCTTCCAGGCCCGCAGGTGCGGGAGAACTCGAGCCTTCAATCTAAGAACCTCAATCGAACATCAGGATATGAAGGAAATCCTACACAGAGAAGCGTTACTTCTTGTTACGAGAGTAACGTTTAATTCGCGTTGATAAACAATATTTAAGTATTTTTCTGTCAGAAAGTCCCATCCGATGTTCCCCCTTCGCTAAGGCTCGAGCTTTTTATGAGCAGAAGTGTATCTCTGTATCTGACATATTGTCCGCAACCCTTTTCGCACGCGGATTTCCAGCCTTCGGGAGACCCGCTCTCGTTCTCTTTTGCATTTGAGACCTCCGCCGGAGATCCACGTCTAACATCGCATGGTTGCTCAATGTTTTACTCGACTTAGCCTGCTCGGTGGCCTTTTTCTTGCAGTACCTCTCTTTGCTCAGCAAAAGCCGGCATCTCCGGCTCCTGCACCCTCGTCGACTGCCCCAACCATCTCCGTCGACGCCCGTCTCGTGAACCTTCCCGTCGTGGTTCGCGATAAGAAGGGCGCGCTGGTGCAAAACCTCACCAAGGCCGACTTCACTCTTCAAGTAGATGGCCATCCGCAGACCATTCGTTACTTCGATCTCGACTCGAATCTTCCACTTACCCTCGGCCTGCTGGTCGATACCAGCGCCTCCCAGCGCAAAGTGATCGACGACGAGCGCACTGCCAGCGGAACCTTTCTCGAGCAGATGCTCACGGCCCCACCGAACCGCGCTCCCGACCAGGCCTTTGTCATCCAGTTTGCCCGCCAGACCGAGCTTCTACAGGACCTTACGCCCTCCAAGCCCAAACTTCAGGCAGCCCTCAAAGAGATTGACACCCCCAGCCCGAACGACAGCTCGACCAACGATCCCGACGACTCCAGCAGCAACGGCCATCGCACTCGCGGAGGCACCACTCTCTACGACGCAACCTTTCTCGCCTCCGACGAGCTGATGAGCAAGCAAAAAGGCCGCAAGGCCCTCATCATCCTCTCCGACGGCGTCGACCGTGGAAGCAAAGAAAACCTGACCAAGGCCATTGAAGCGGCCCAGCGAGCGGACACGATCCTCTACGCGATCTACTTCAAAGGAGAGGAGTCCCACTCCGATAACGATCGCTCCCGTGGAGGATTCCCCGGTGGACGAGGAGGTGGCTTTCCCAGCGGCGGCCGTTATCCCGGCGGCGGCTATCCCAGTGGTGGAGGCTATCCGGGAGGAGGCGGCTACCCCGGCGGTGGTGGGGGGCATGGCGGCAATAATCCAGGCGGCGGAAGCAGTGCAAGCCATGTCGACGGCAAAAAGATTCTGGAGCGCATGACGCAGGAGACCGGCGGCCGTCTCTTTGAGGTCAGCAAGAAGCAGACCGTGGCCGATATCTACGACCAGATCGCCGAAGAGCTTCGCGCCCAGTATCGCCTTGGCTATACACCAGATCAGACCACGGCCTCTGATGGATATCACCAGATCGATCTCTCGGTAAATCGTAAAGGACTTACCGTTCAGACCCGCGACGGCTACTACACCGGCAGCGCAGACTCGGCTCCGCGCAGGATGGATTGACGCGCGTCTTTGCGTCCTTCCATCCTCTTCGTGCATCATCTACAGTGACCCTCGTCAGCGGCGGCGGTGTCAAGGAAGGCGTGTCCCTATGATCTCCAGGATGTTGAAGGTAATCTCCAGATTCTGCACAGCTTTGCTCTCGTTAGCTCTCATTGCGACGGCAGCGGCGGTGCCCAATCAAGCTCAGGCTCAGCTCACAACGCCCTTCGTCAAGCAGCACATCTACTCCGAGACTGCGAACCCGACCGCCGACATCGCTGCCGCCCTCAAAAAGGCACGCGTCGAGCACAAGCGCGTCCTCCTCGACTTCGGCGGTGACTGGTGCCCCGATTGCCAGGTCCTCGACATCTACTTCCGCCAGCAACCTAACGCTGCTCTGCTCGCCAAACACTTCATCGTCGTCCACGTCTACATCGGCCACATGGACCAGAACCTCGACATCCCAAAGAAATATGACGTTCCCATCAACAAAGGCGTTCCGGCGCTCGCCGTCCTCGACGCTCACGGCAAACTGCTCTACTCTCAGCAGACCGGCCAGTTCGAGAACATGCGCAATATGAGTTCGAGCGATGTGACCGAGTTCCTTAACAAGTGGAAGGCCTGATTCAGCACATCCCTCCTCTTTAAACCGCGCGAGCGTCAACCTTGAGAAGATTTCTTCGCATCTCCTCGGTCTTCCACCGCACGCTGCTCAGCGTGCTGGATCACGACTGTCTCAACGTGGCGCAGTCAGCAGCCTATTCTGCGATGATCTCGCTCTTTCCCGCGCTCATCATCGCGGCGGCTTTTATCGGCTTCGTGCCGGGCATGGCACCGCTGCGTTTTCAGCTCGCTCTGTTCTTCAACAGCATTCTGCCCTCTGACGTCACACCTCTCTTGCAGAGTTACTTCGAGACTACCCACCACAGCCCTAAATCCATTCGCGCGATCATCTTTGGCATCCTGGTCAGCGTCACCGGCGCCTCCAGTGTCATCGCTACCTTTATGGAAGGCTTTCGCCGTGCCCACAATCTCCCGCCCGACTGCTGGACCTTCTGGCAGCGTCGCGCGCGTGCCTTCGCGCTTGTTCCTCTCTCGCTGATTCCGCTCGCCATCGCCAGCCTGCTCGTCGTCTTTGGACACTTCCTCATTAGTTCCTGGATGGCGATGCACATCATGCCATCGATCCGCACCCCGGTTTACGTCATCGCCGTGATTGTTCGCTGGCTGATCGCCTTCACTGGCAGCATCGGCATCATCGCGCTCATCTATCACATGGGAACGCCCATGCGGCAGTCGTGGAAGCGCACCATTCCCGGAGCGATTCTCGCTACTGCCATGTGGTTTCTAACCACACTGGTCTTCGGCTGGTACGTCACCCGCTTCGCCAACTACTCGCAGGTCTACGGCTCCCTCGGCGCCGGCATCGCTCTGCTCTTCTGGCTCTACATCATCTCGCTCAGCGTTCTCTGCGGAGCGGAGTTCAACGCGCAGTGCAACGCACATTTTTTTCCTCCTGTTCCAACTGATTCAACCCTTTCCAACCCACAGACCCTTCCCACCGGGTAAAATTGCCATCGGTAGCAAAACTCACTGGTCATACCTTGCGGTTCACCGCGGGTTAGAAAGAATGCGGCAAACGATTTCATGACGACTTCTCCAAATTCCCTCCCGAACGACTCCTCATTTACCGGAACCGAGCGCCTTCGCCGCGCCAAAATCGTTGCTACTCTAGGGCCTGCCTCAAGTTCACCTGAAGTCTTCCGCAAGCTCGTTCGGGCAGGACTCGACGTTGCCCGCCTCAACTTCTCCCACGGCAGCCACGCGCAAAAGGCTGAGCTGATCAAGATGGTCCGCACCGTCGCCAAGGAAGAGGGCAAGCCCATCTGCATCCTCGCCGACCTGCAAGGTCCAAAGATCCGCACCGGCAAGCTCAAGGGACATAAGCCTGTCCAACTCGTCGCGGGCAAGCGTCTCACCATCACCCCACGCGAGATCGAAGGTACCGCAGCCCTCGTCGGTACCACCTTCAAGACGCTGGCCGAGAACCTCGAGCCTGGCTCCCGCATCCTCCTCTCCGACGGCCTCATCGAGCTGCGCGTCGAGCAGGTCAAGGGCGTCGATGTCGTCTGCGAGATCATTAACGGCGGCACCCTCGGCGAGAACAAGGGCATCAACCTCCCCGGCATCCCCGTCAAAGTTCCCTCACTCACCGAGAAGGACGAGGAAGACCTCATCTTCGCCATCGGCCAGGGCGTCGACACCATAGCCGTCTCCTTCGTTCGCACCGCCGACGACGTTCGCCACGTCAAGGGCCGCCTCGCCGCGCTCAAGTCCGACGCCTGGATCATCGCCAAGCTCGAGAAGCCTCAGGCCATCGAGCACCTCGACAGCATCCTCGAAGTCACCGACGCCATCATGGTGGCCCGCGGTGACCTCGGCGTCGAAGTCCCACCGGAAAAAGTTCCGGCCATCCAGAAGCACATCATCCGCCGCGCTGCCGAGTATCGTAAGCCCGTCATCACCGCGACGCAGATGCTCGAATCCATGATCGACAATCCGCGCCCCACTCGCGCCGAGGCCTCCGACGTCGCTAACGCCATCTACGATGGCACCGACGCTGTCATGCTCTCCGCCGAAAGCGCCGCCGGTAAGTATCCCGTCGAAGCTGTCGCCATGATGGCCAAGATCGTCACCGAGACCGAGCACCAGATTCGCCTCGATCCTCGTCCCGCGCTCGGCCGCTCGCACAGCGTGCGCCTCTCCATCGCAGAGACCATCTGCGAGTGTATGGCCCACGCGGCAGATGATCTGGACGTTGCCGCCATCGCCATCTTCACCGAGACCGGCATGACCGCGCGCCTGCTCTCGAAGTACCACCCCGAGCCGCCCATCTTTGCCCTCTCGCCGTTTGAGAAGGTCATCAACCGCTCCATGCTGCTCTGGGGCACCTATCCCATCCTCTGCGACCGCTTCCGCGATACCGACAAGCTGGTCAACATGGCCGAAGAGGTTCTCGAAAGAGGAGGCCACGTGCAGCCTCGCCAGATCGTCGGCATCGTCGCCGGAACCCGCACCAAGTCCGGCGCAACCAACTTCATGCGTCTGCACATGGTGGGCGACCGCGACACATCGGCGGCAAAGGCCAAACCCAAATCCAAGCTAAAGAAGAAAAAGTAAATACCATTCCAACAAAAAGATGAAGGGCGAGATTTGAGTCTCGCCCTTCATCTTTGCATTTGTAATTGACGCACCCCAAAAGCACGTCATCTCGACCGAAGCAAAGCGAAGTGGAGAGACCCCTGTATTGGTTCCTCTTCACTAAGCCGCAAACCTACTCCGCAGCAAACCGGTCCGCAGCCTTGTTCATCTCTTCCGCCGAAACAGCATGCGAGAGCAGCAGCACCCGATAGTGGAACGTAGCACTCTGTCCCTTATCGATGGTGTAATCAAACGCCGTCTGCTTCGGATCGAAGATCTTCCGCCCCAGCGGGTTCGCCGCGAACAGACCATACCCGCGAGCGTGCCAGTAAGTCGGATACCCCGGATTCTTCGGGTTGTCGAGAATCGCAATCGTCTCCGTCTTGCCATCGGCGTTGGTGCCGGTCAGCTCGCACCAGCGTCCACGCGTCGACCACACCGCATCGCCCTTTTTGCCTTCGCTGGTCAGGTAGACACCGGTTGCACCCGCGGTATTCCCGGCATCAACCTTCGTCGGACGTCCGCTGGCATCGGAGAAGATTCCGCCCTTCTCCGTCGCCGACTCCAAAAAGTGCGCTACGCGAATGCCCAGCACGCCTTCTTTGTCGTCGTTGAAGACCACCTTGTCGAGTGCGTGCAGGGTGATATCGAGATCGATCGCCCTGACATCGCCATGCTGCGAGAAGGTGTAGCGCGTCGTCTCATTAATGATCTTCTCGCCCTTACCCGTCACCCACACCGAATCGACGGTCAGCTCGCCCTGATTGCGTCCACTCTTCGTAGACACGATCTTCTCCTGGTAGATGCTGCCCATCTTGTCGCGGTTTTCAGGTTTGATCGCGTCCGAGTTGTTCCAGAAGTCGAACCCGTTCACGTTGCCGTAGTTGAACCACAGCCCCGCGTGGTGCGGATGGTCCACGCGCTCTCCCGGACGCGGTGCCAGAGGATAGCCGCGCGTCACCGTCACCCCATCCGGCGCGATCAGCGGAAACAGCACCGGCTTCTTCAGCGTCGTCGGCCACACGTACGAGGTGAACGGCTGGCCGTCGATGGTGATATCGACGCGCCGTTCCGCCTCATTCGTTGTGACCTTCACATCATGATCTGCCGTCTTCGCCAAAGCCTGAACCGAGCCTCCCAGCCCAACCATAGCCATCACGCTGTACAAAACCAGCTTATGCATGCACCTTTCCTCCCGCCATCACCTGCTGCGTCTTGTCGTCGAAGGTCACCTTCTCTCCAGTCTGGATAGCGGCGATATTCATGCACAGTGCAATGGAATGGCTGTACCCGGCTTCGATGCTGGCATTCGGTGTCTTGCGCGACCGCACGCACTCCATCCAGTTGCGCATGTTAGCCGAGGTCTCCGCATCGACATGCGTGCCGAGACCTGTCTCCATCGCCTCTGCATGCTCCACCAGTGGAAAGCTGGGCAGAAGGTTTGCCTTCATATTCATCTCCGCCGCCGACTTCGCCGTCAGCCCGCCCGTCGGCGTCACCGTCTGCTTCGACATATCCAGCATGCCGCCGTTCGAGTAATAGAGCTCCTTCACTCCGCCAGCCGAGTTGGTAAAGCGCGAGGTGTACTGCACTTGGAATCCCTTCGACAGATCATCAAGCGGGCCGTAGTCGAAGACCGCCGTCATCGTGTCCCAGTTCTTGCGGCCGTCCTTCCACAGGTAAATGCCGCCGTTGGCCACGACGCTGCGTGGGTGCGGCAATCCGCTAAACCAGTGCACGGTGTCGATCTGGTGCACCAGCCACTGGTCGGGAATGCCCGAGGAGTAAGGCCAGAATAGGCGGAACTCAAGATACTTCCGTGCATTGAACGGCTCATAAGGACGGTTCATCAGGTAGCGCTTCCAGTCCGTGTCTTCTTCCTTCAGCAGCGGCACAACATCCGGCCTGCGCCAGCGTCCCGGCTGATTCACGTTCCACGTCATCTCCACCATCACGATGTCGCCGAACTTGCCCGACTTGATGTACTCGGCCGCCTTCATATAGCTGGGAGTGCTGCGCCGCTGCGTACCCACTTGAACAATCTTTCCCGTCTTATGCACCGCAGCGCGAAACAGCCGAGCGTCTTCCATCGTGTGCGCGGTCGGCTTTTCGACATAGGCATCGCGCCCGGCGTTGACGGCCTCCGTGCCATGGCGTGCATGCTGGAAGTCGGCAGTCGCCACCAGCACGGCATCGATATCTTTGCGTGCATAGAGCTCATCGTTGTTACGCACCGGCGCGATCTGGTTGCCGCTCATCTTCTGAATATAGGCGGCACCCTCTTCGCGCCGCCGGTTCCAGATATCCGACACCGCAACGATCTCGAAGTTCATGTCCTTCGCATTGGCCTGAAACGCAGGAATCAAAGCGCCCTTCATACGGTCGCCACAGCCCACAATGCCGACCTTCACCCGGTCGTTCGCGCCAACGATGCTGGCATAGCTGGTTGCGTTCCACGAGACTGCCGTCGCTGCCAGCGCCGAGCTGCCTATCTTCAAGAAATTTCTTCGGTTCGTATCCTGCGATGCCATTGCGTCGTCTCCTCGTTCCCTCGTCAATTGGTTGTGCCGCCTGCTTGCCGTCTTCCACCCCTCCGGGAGCGCAGGGAACTCGCCCTGCGGTAAACCCATCGGTTCAAGTCGCTTGTGCCAAACAGAAATAGTTTTCCTGAAAGTCACTCCTCTGTTGGCCAGCGAAGTGTACACAACTTTGAAGTGGTCTGGCCACTATCGTTTTCTTCATCTCCAAGTGATGGGAAAAACCAAATAACCAGGGTGGGCAAAAAAATGCACACATGGGTAACTCGATGGACATTCCCCGGAGGGCACATCGACGGGGCAATCGCTGTTTTTGCAATTTTCCTTTGAAATCAGGGGGTATAGGAGTTTGGCGATCCAAATGCTAGCTAACTGAACGTTGACAGCAACTTGTACCCATCTCTTTTTTGAAGGACTTTCAATGTTCTCTCTGCCTGGATCTCGCCGCACCCGCAAAGCGACTCTGCTTGCACTCTGTGCCGCCGTGTTTGCCTTGTTCGTGCCAGTTGCTTTGCATGCATCATCCATTACCTATAACCTGACCCTCACCCCCAGCGCCGGATCGCCCTTTGGCGGTACCGGAACGATCACGCTCAACAGCGCTGTCCCCGCAACCGGGCAGGTGGACTACACCCAGGCCAACGGCGGTCTGCTCGATGTCACCTTCAACATCGACGGCCAGAACTTCTCCCTCGCCGGAGCGACCGGAACCACCCTCGTCCGCTTCCTCAACGGCCAACTCAACGACATCACCTTTGCCGAGACTATCGGAACGACGCCCGAGCGCTTCACTCTCGATTCCACTGCGGGCTATGCCTTCTACTACAACGACGGCCAAGCTGCATCTTATGGCACTTTCTCTGTTGCCGGCATCGCAGGCACCTCGCCGTCGCCAGTTCCCGAGCCTTCGTCGCTCCTGCTGTTTGCAACCGGCCTTCTCGGCGCGGCTGGGCTTCTCTACTTCCGTATGGCTCGTGAAACCGTTAGCGCAAAAAGCTGCTAAAGAAGTATTTCCTAAGCCGAAACTGGCTTTCCACGACTTGCCGTACCTGTAACAACTAAGCGATGGCCGCCTCACAACGAGGCGGCCAATTTTTTTTGCAATCCCGTTCTCAATTCCGTCCCAGACATTCACATCCGCCGCTCCCGTACAATCGCTCTCTATGGGCCGCATTCGCATTCTCTCTGACCTGGTAGCCAATCAGATCGCTGCCGGAGAAGTCGTTGAGCGCCCAGCCTCCGTCGTCAAAGAGCTGCTCGAAAACTCCATCGACGCCGGTGCGACCCGCATCCGCATTGAGGTCGAAGCCGGTGGCCGCAAGCTCATCCGCATCACCGACAACGGCCACGGCATGGTCAAAGACGACGCTCTGCTCGCCTTCGAGCGCCACGCCACCTCCAAGCTCCGCACCTCCGACGATCTGCTCTCCATCGCCACGCTCGGCTTTCGCGGCGAAGCGTTGCCCTCGATCGCCAGTGTCTCCCGCCTCACGCTCGAGACTCGCGCTCCCGAAGAAGACTCCGGCACGCTCGTCGAGATCGCTGGAGGCAACATCCTCCGCGTCGAAGAGGCGGGCCTTCCCGCCGGAACCACCATCACCATCCGCGACCTCTTCTTCAATACACCGGCACGCCGCAAATTTCTCCGCTCCGAGCAGACCGAGCTCTCGCACATCGCTTCTCTGGTCACGAACTACGCGCTCGCGCACCCTACCAAACACTTCGAGCTACACTCTGCGACGCAAGCTTTGCTGATCGCGCCATCGGTCAGCAACAGCGCCGACCGCCTCTTCCAGATCTTCGGTCGCGAGACCTCCAGCCTCATGCTCTCCACCGCCGCCGAGATGGACTTCGCCCGCGCCGGTCTGCCCGAGCCGCCGCCATGGAAGCGTGAAGAGGACTACACGCCGCCCGACCCCGGCTACCTGCGCATCACTGGCTTCGTCTCCAAGCCCGAACTGCAAAAGCTCAATCGCAACTCCGTCTACGTCTTCGTCAACCATCGCCTCGTGCGCGACAAGCTCGTCCTGCACGCGCTCGGCGAGGCCTACCGCAACATCATTCCGCCAACATCGTTCCCTGTCGTGCTGCTCTTCCTCGAGATGCCGCCGCAGGAGGTCGACGTCAACGTCCATCCGGCAAAGACGGAGGTCCGCTTCCGCCAGTCGAGCTTCGTCCACGACTTCATCCGCGACACCGTCCGCACTACGCTCATGCAGAGCCGCCCCGTAGCCAGCTTCGCCGCCGCCCTGCACAACACACCTCATGCCAGCGCCTCGCTTCTGCTCGACGTAAGCCCCATGAGCAACGGCCCGTCGCAGCCCGTCTTCGAACCACAGTCAGAGCCGCAGTCCGAAGCCGATCCCGGCCCAGCCGACACCGCGCCCTTCAACCTCTCTGCACCGCAAGCCCCCGAGTCTCCCGGCAGCCTGGCCTTTCCTGAAGCCCAGATCCCCGTAGGCTACGAAGCCGAGGCAGCGCCGAACGAAAACGAGACACTCAACGCCCTCGCTACGCTGAAGCCGCTCGGCCAACTCCGCGACTCCTTCATCCTCGCCGTCAACGACGAGGGCCTCTGGATCGTCGACCAGCACGTAGCCCACGAGCGCGTCCTGTTTGAAAAGATCCTCCGCGAACGCGAGGTGGAAAAAGTCCAGCGCCAACGCCTGCTCATGCCGGTACTGGTCGATCTCCTGCCCGCGCAGATGATCTCCTTCGCCCGCCTCGCCGACGAGCTGGACCGCAACGGCTTCGAGGCCGAGCCGTTCGGCCCCAACACCATCGCCATCAAGGCCGCTCCGGTAGGACTCGAAGGCAGGGAACTGGAGCGAATGCTCGAAGAGGTCCTCGCCGTTCCCGACCGCGAGCAGCAAACCGAGAACTCCGAGACTCGCCGACGCCGCATCGCAGCCAGCATCGCCTGCCACGCCGCCATCAAGATCAACACCCCTCTCGAACCCGTCAAAATCGACTGGCTGCTCGCCGAACTGGGAAAAACCGAGCATCCCACAAGCTGTCCGCATGGCCGCCCCATCGCATTGCGGTACTCCCACAAAGACATTGCCAAAGCCTTCCAGCGCATCTAGTTTCAATCCGGCACAGCATAGGAGAAGCTTTTCACTCTGAGCGCAGCAATAGGGCTAAGTCCCAACTTTTCACTACGTTTTTAGGGTATCCTTGAAGCAGCGGCAGGGACTTCAAACCAATCGAATCATGCTGTTCCATCGACCCATCAGAACTATCCTCGTTCAGCCCAGGCTGAATGATTGCTGCGTGCGGTAACTTCGCCCAGCAGGAAGGCAACACCTTGAGTAACCTAAGCAACTCCACGGCCGACCAGCTCGCCGCCGCCCGCCTCACCCATTGGCACCAGAACGGCCAGCCTATTCTCACCATCAACATGCTCCGCGACTGGCTCAACACCTCTGGCCTGGTCCTCTACACGCCGCGCACGCAGCAGATTCCGTCCCCCGCGCCGTCCTTCGTCGAGGCCATCCTCGGCACTCCCAACGCCGCGCCCACGCTGGCCGAGACCGACGAGCCGCGCAGCCTGCTCGCGCGCCTCATCGCCGATGGAGGAGCCGTTCCCCTCAATCTGCTCGGCAACCCGACCGGCACCGGTACCGAGACCCCGGACTTCATCGTCTCTCCTCTGGCCTTCCCCTACATCTTCACCCTGCGCGGCGACAAGGCGTGGAAGCAGCCCCCCACCACCAGCGGCCCCTCCAAGGTCTCTCCTCTCGCTCTGGCAACCTACAACCTGCTCGTAGAGCGCGTCACCATGTCGGCCTACGACCTCGCCACGCAGCTTGGTAAAGAGGTCACCGAGGCCGCCGTTCTCCGCGCTCTCACCGAGTTGTGGCAGCACCTCCGCGTCCTGCCGATTCCTCAAGCCGATGGCGCTGCAACGCTGTGGGAGTTGACCACCACCCGCTTCACCAAGCAGATCAAGGCCGGAGCCAACGCAGGCCAGCCGACGGCACTTTCGGCGCTCACCTCGCTCTATCTCGGTCAGGCCATCGTCGCGACTGAAGATGATGTCGAAACCTTCCTCTCACCCGTTGCCTCTCGTTCGCGCATCCGCGACGTGGTGCACGCGCTGATGTCGGCGCGCCAGCTTGAGACCATCGCCATCGAAGGCCGCACCGTCCTCCATGTCAACGGCGATCTCCCTGAGTTCCTCGCCGTCGCGGCACCCGCTTCCGAAGAGGGAGAGACCATCGCTACAGCCGCTGAAGGCGAAGATAAATCCGCCGGTTCCGAATCGGGCGAGCGTATCAAGAAGTTCATTCCCAAGCCGCGCAAGGTCGGCACCGGTTATATTGCAAGGCCGAACCCAAGACTGGAGAGCAGACCGGAGAACTCGGACCGCGAGCGTCGTCCGTTCAACCGCGAATCCGGACGCGAATCTGGCCGCCCCAGCTTCAACAAGCCGTGGGAAGAAGAAAAGGCCGCACGTCTCTCCCGCGCACGCACTCCTTCGAGAGTCCGCGACGAAGGCGATGCAAATGAGAGCGCAGCCTCCGATGCCCGTCCTTACAATCGCAAGCCCAGCTTCGACCGTGAAGGGAAGCGCCCTTACAGCCCGAAGCCGTCCTTCGGCGGCAAGCCCCGCTTCGACCGCGAAAAACCCGCCTTCCGTCGCGACGACGAGTCAGGCGACTCCCGTCCACAGCGCAAGAGCTTCTCTAGACCCGGAGGCTTCGAGCGCAAGCGTGAAGGCTTTGCCGGAAAATCTTTTGACCGTGGCGACAGCCGCCCACCCCGCCGCGACTTCGGAGACTCGCGTCCGCCGCGTCGTGATTTTGGCGATTCGCGCCCGCCTCGCCGCGAGTTCACCCCGCGGCCCGAAGGTGACAACGAAGGCCGCCCCCGCCGCAGCTTTGGCGACAAGCCGTCCTTCGGTGGCCCGCGCAAGTCCGGCTTCTCGCGCGACCGCGATGATCGTGGCGAGCGCGGCCCACGTAGCGGCCCTCCCTTCCGCAAGTTCGACGCACCGCGTGGCGATCGTCCTAAGCGTTCCTTTTCAGATCGTTCCGACCGTCCGGCTCGTCCCTTCTCCGATCGGGGAGATCGACCAGCACGTTCCTTCTCCTCGGATCGCGGCGACCGCCCAGCCCGTCCGTTCTCGTCTGACCGTCCGGCGCGTCCCAGCCGCGAAGGTTCAGGCGGTTACGCAGGCAAGTCTTCCGGCGGCTTCGGAGCGAAGAAGCCCTACGGCAAGTCGGGCGGCAAATCCACCGGTGGCAGCTTCGGCGGCAAAAAGCCTTACCGCAAATCCGCCGGAGAAGACTCCGGAAAACCCGGCAGCACCTTCGACAAGTTCAAGGGCAACAAAAAGCCCTTCGGCAAACGACCTCCGGCGCGTAAATTCAAACCTGAAAAAGGTGGCTCTGCCGAATGACGCTTTCCTCTGCAACTCCGCAGCCTGAACCGACCAAGCGCCAGCGGCCCGTCATCGCCATCGACGGCCCCGCTGGCGCGGGTAAAAGCACACTTGCTGCCCATCTTGCCCGCCGCTTCGGCTTCCTCAATCTCGAAACCGGGGCTATGTACCGCGCTTTGGCGCTCAAGGCCATCGAAAACGACTTTGCCTTCGACGAAGAGGCGCCGCTGCTCGAGCTGGCCAGCCACACCCGCATCGCGCTCGAGCCGCAGATGGAAGGCAACCGCGTCCTGCTCGACGGGATGGACGTCTCCCGCCGCATCCGCGAGCAGGATGTCACCTCTGCCGCCTCGCAGATCTCCATCCACCACAATCTCCGCGCCTGGATGGTCCTACAGCAACGCGCCCTCGGCCAGCAGGGCGGGGTCGTCATGGAAGGCCGCGACATCGGCACCGCTGTCTTCCCCGACGCTGAGGTCAAGATCTTCCTCGATGCCGCGCCTGAGGTTCGCGGTAACCGCCGCTACCGCCAGACCATTCCGGCACCCTCGCCTGAGCTCTCTGAGATCCCCGCAGACTCCGGCCGGCAGGTTCCTCCGCCGCAGTCTGCCGAAGAGCAGCGCGCCGCCGAAGAAGCCATTCTGCGCGACCTTAAAGAGCGCGACTATCGCGACCGTCACCGTGCCGAATCCCCGCTCCAGCCCGCTGCTGACGCGGTGATCCTTGACTCTACCGCCATGACACTCGAAGAGGTCCTGGCGCGGGCCGAGGAGATCGTTCGCGCTCATCTTCCAGCAGATCAATAGTTCTATTGATTTCATCAAAGCAGTTGCACCGAAAGTGGTGCAACTAAACTATTTATCTCTTTTCGTCAAAAAAACTTGCAAGATGTGCTAACCTTCTCACATCGTTTGAAACAGATTGGTTTTCTGCAGCGCTAGCCAATGTAAGAACCCCGATTTGGATCTACGGAAATTAAATTGCAGTACAAGGAAAGAAGCAAATGGAACAGGGAACAGTAAAGTGGTTTAACGATGCCAAGGGGTTTGGCTTTATCAGCCGTCAGAACGGCGAGGATGTGTTCGTACACTACTCGGCGATCAATTCAAACGGTTTCAAAAGCCTTCAGGAAGGCCAGGCCGTACAGTTCAACGTGGTCAAGGGACCCAAGGGATGGCAAGCGTCTGACGTTCAGCCTCTCTAGTCTTTAAAGACACCACAATAACAAAGATTTGCGAAGGGGACGGCTTAGGCTGTCCCTTTTCGCGTTTAAACCATCCCCGCATCATCCCTTTGGCCCAATCAGAATGAATGCGAACAAGGAAGCAACTTCCACTTGTCCTTGCAGACTCTTGCGTAAAGCCTGAGTACCTTCTTTAGCCGCTCCTTTTCTTGTTCTCTACTAAATGATTCAGAGGGGATGGCTTACCGGAAATCAAGAGAGGTGCGACTAACGGCTATCCAAATGCTCGCACCAAGATGCTTCTTTAGGCCCCCAATCTTTTGATCGAGGCATAAATTTATGAAGCTCTCACTCCGTTTGTTTACGCCAGTCGTCTGCTCCGCAGTGCTACTGGCCGCAACCACATTCGCCCATGCGGATATCACCAGTGCGACCGTCTACGAAAATGTACCTGATGCGAGCAATGCAGCCGATCCGGCAAACCAGGGTGCCAGCTTGGCCAGTGCCAACTTCACCATCGGCTCATCCGGCATCGACTTCCAAAGCCCGCCGGCCGCCTACACCGTTGCAGGCTTTCTTAACAATCCAACCTTCAGCAATGAGGTCAATGGTTTCAATCCAAATGACACCGCAGACAACCTTGAGCTGGTCATCACCGGCAGCTTATATTTGAACGCTGGCTCCAACAGTCTCGCTGTTGGACATGACGATGGTGCCGTGCTGAATATCGCCGGTTTCGGTAACGTTGTCAACGCTCCCGGCCCCACCAGCTTCTCTAACTCTCCTTTCACCGTCAACGCAGCTTCAGCAGGCATGTATAACTTCACACTTCAATATGCCGAGTGCTGCGGCGCACCGTCCGATCTTCTATTTACGGTCAACAATGCTCCCGTGGGAGTAACTCCGGAGCCCAGCAGCATCATATTGCTTGGCAGCGGACTGTTTGGAATCGCAGGCCTCATTCGTCGTCGGATGAGTTTCTAAGCTGCACCAAAAGACCTTATATAGATCTATATTCTCCATCGCTGCCGAGCATTCCTGTAAAGAGGAAGCGCTCGGCAGCAATTTTGGAGGTCCAAGGGTAAGAGTCCAACAACCTTTTATCTTTCAGCAGCTTATGTGTCTTTCTTTTCACACAAAGCGAAGCACAATTCCCAATTCTCAGGCAGAGATTTGCATGAAGAACACAGCCTGAAGGGGGCTCAACCTGCCCTATCCTGCTAACTCATTGAAAATAAATAACTAAAAAAATTTAACTTTCCTGCGAGAAATGGCGGGCAACCTGCTTCCGACAGGGGCGGGTCAAGCTTCACCAATTTAAAACTTACGAGGCCTCATGAAATTGAAGACACGGATTCTTTTAGCAATTCCTTGCCTGGCAGCTTTTCTTGCTGTAACCGGCGCCGCTCACGCAGATACATTCACCGGTTCCGTTTGGGAAAATGCCACTTCCTACCCCAACTCTTTGCCTGCCAACACCTCAGGACTTGGGACGCCCTCCGCTACGTTCGATGTGAACGGAATTAACTTCAACTCCAGCAACACGGCGAACGGATATACCGTGGGTGGCTTCCTTACCACTGGCGGCAACACGGTAACAAACGCATCGGGTCTGTCGGCCATCGCAGGCGACACGCTCAACAACACCATCTTTGAGTTCACTGGCTACACCAACCTCATTGCGGGTCATACCTATGAGGTCACCCATGATGACGGAGCCATCCTCTATATCAACGGTGTTGCCGTGATCAATGCGGGTGCGCCTACCTCGGCCGAAGTCTCCAGCTTTGTCGCAAGCGCCACGGGGACCTTCTCAGTTGACCTTCTCTATGCTGAGGTTAACGGAGCTCCCGGCGTCCTTACGTCCGATCTGGTTGCGACCACACCCGAGCCCAACAGCATCATCCTGCTCGGCAGCGGTCTGCTCGGAATGGCCGGCCTCGTTCGCCGTCGCATGGGCGTCTAGTCTTCCCATCGCGTCAGCGCAGCACCAAGGTTGTATCAATGGCAGAGCAGTCAGGGCAGGAACAACTTCCTCCCGGCTGCTCTGCCATCTTTTTAATGTCATTGCGATTGCAGACAAAACAGAGCCCCACCTCGTATGAGGTGGGGCTTTGTTCAACGAAGAAGAGCTAAGCTCCGAAGGCAAGATCGATCAGGGTCTTCTCTTCCATGTCATGAGCCTTGGCCGATCCGGTGGCAGGTGTTGCACTCGGACTGCGCTTCACGCTCAGCACGGCACGGTCGCCAGCAAGACGCCGCAGCAGCGGCATCACATAGAACAGTGGGCCCATGTTCGCCGGCTCCTCCTGCACCCAGACGATCTCCTCGGCTCCGGGATGCTGGTCGAGCGCGGCCTGCAACTCTGCCTCTGGCCAGGGATAAAGCTGTTCGACAAAGATGATGCCGACGCCCATGTCCTTGCGCTTCGCCCGCTCCATACGCAGATTGTGTCCTACCTTGCCGCTGCAGACCAGCAGCCGTCGCGGATTCACTACCTCGTTGTCAGGCAGCACATTCTGGAAGCGATCCTTGGCGAAGTCGGCCAATGACGACGATGCATCCGGATGCCGCAACATGCTCTTCGGGGTAAAGACGATCAGCGGCTTACGCCACGACCGCATCACCTGCCGTCGCAGCAGATGGAAGTGCTGCGCTGCCGTCGACGGCTGGCAGATCTGCATGTTGTCGTTCGCGGCCAGTTGCAGATAGCGCTCCAGCCTTGCGCTCGAGTGCTCCGGCCCCTGTCCCTCGTAGCCGTGTGGCAGCAGCATCGTAATGCCCGACAGCAGACCCCACTTCATCTCGCTCGACGCGATGAACTGGTCGATGATGACTTGCGCGCCGTTGGCAAAGTCGCCGAACTGCGCCTCCCAAAGCACCAGCGCCTCGGGATAGTCGCGAGCGAAACCGTACTCGAAGCCGAGCACAGCCGCTTCAGACAACAGCGAGTTGAAGACTTCGAACCGCGCCTGGTCTTTGCTCAGGTGGGCCAGCGGAGAATACTTCACCTCGGTCTCCGTATCGACCATCACCGAGTGGCGTTGGTTGAACGTGCCGCGCTGCGAGTCTTGCCCGGTTAATCGCACCAGCGTGCCTGCCTCAAGCAGCGAAGCATAAGCCACCAGCTCAGCAGTGCCGTAGTCGAAGGGCTTTGAACCCGTGCCCATCTCTACGCGCTGCTCAAACAGCTTCTTCACCTTGGGGTGAATATGGAAGTCGCTTGGATACTTTGTGATCGCCTGCACCAGCTCGTTGATGCGCTCGCTCGGCAGACCGGTCTTGACATTCTCGTCCTCCGGCCGCAGTTCGCCGCCGTGATAAGGGTTCCAGTAGTCGGGCATGGTACGTAGCAGCGGCACATGCTCGGCCTTGGTGGCGGTCTTCTGGTCGTCGAGAAACTCCTGCTGCACCTGCTGCACTTCGCTCGCAGGATCGACACCGATCTGCTGCGCATAGAGCTGGAACAGAGGAGGATGGTCTTTGATCACGGCGTAACGACGCGGCTGCGTCACCGTCGGATCGTCTACCTCGCTATGACCATGGCGGCGATAGCCGATCAGGTCGACCACAACATCGGAGTGAAACTGTGCGCGATACTCCGCGGCAATCGCAGCGACTCTGACTACAGCATCCGGGTCTTCCGCGTTCACATGGAAGATCGGAATCGGCAGACGCTTCGCGATGTCGGAAGAGAAGCGCGTCGAGTTCGACTCTTCGGGAATCGCGGTGAATCCCAGCAGGTTGTTGACGATCACGTGGATCGTGCCGCCGACGTTATAGCCGTGCAGCGTCGCCATGTTCAGCGACTCGGCAAGAATGCCCTGTCCGGCGAAGGCCGCGTCGCCGTGAATGATTAGCGGAAGCACGGCTGCTTTTCCGCCCTTGCCGATGCGCTCCTGCTTGGCGCGCGCGCGTCCCAGAACGACGGGATCGACTGCTTCAAGATGGCTTGGGTTCGACGCGAGATGCAGACCAATCACCTGGCCCTTGGGAGAGCGGTACTCGCCAGTCGCGCCGATGTGGTACTTCACGTCGCCGCCGCCCATCGTGCTGCGCGGATCGACGTCTTCGAACTTGGTGAAGATCTCGGCAGCCTTGCGACCGATGGTGTTGGTCATCACGTTCAGGCGTCCGCGATGGCTCATGCCCATCACACTCTTACTAACGCCAAGATCTGCGCTGACGGCGAGCACGCGGTCGAGGAAGGGAATCAGAGCGGTGAGCCCTTCGAGCGAGAAGCGCTTCGTTCCCAGATACCGCGACTGAATCACCTGCTCGAAGATCTCGGCGCGAATCAGTTGCGTGAGGATCAGCTTCTGATCGGCAGCGGGAGGCGTCTGCTCCATGCGCTCCTGCAGCCACTGCCGCTGCTCCGGGCTCGGAATGTGCATGAACTCGGCAGCGATGGTGCCGCAATAAAAACCGCGTGCTGTTGCAGCGGCTTCGCCTTCAGGAGCAGGAGTTGGAAAGGGTTCGGGGGGGAGGTATTGACCGAGAGGGTCGAGCGAAGCTTGAAGATATCCCCAACGACGGAAGATATCGAAAACTGTTTCACGATCTTGCGGTTCTACTGCCGAAGCCGGTGGTGGGGTCACTACCCCTGCCTTGGTGGCCATTGCGTCCTCACTTCAGGTCTATTCGCGAAAGCGAAATTAACGTACTTCTTTTATGCTAGACCTTTCGGCGGCGCGCCGCATCTACTTCATTCGATGTTGTGCGATAGCCGACTACAAAGTTGCACTCTGTAACCAGGGTTGGAACTCCTCTTCGCCAAAACCCAGCTCTTCGCTTCTCGTCTGCTTGCCCGAGGCCACGGCCAACATCTCCTGAAAAATCTTTGCTCCCGCCTCCTGTACCGTCTGCTCGCCGTCGACGATAGTGCCGCAGTTGATGTCCATATCGTCGGCCATCCTGTTGTAAAGAGGGGTGTTTGAGGCCAGCTTGATCGATGGCGTCGGCTTGCAGCCGAAGACCGAGCCGCGACCGGTTGTGAAGCACAGAAGGTTGGCTCCGCTCGCGACCTGTCCCGTGGCCGAGACCGGGTCGAATCCGGGCGAATCCATGAAGACAAGGCCCTTTTTATCAATCGGTTCAGCGTAGCGGTAGACCTCGACCAGGTTTGTCGTCCCGCCCTTCGATATCGCTCCCAGCGACTTTTCGAGGATCGTCGTCAGGCCGCCGGTCTTGTTGCCGGGCTGAGGATTGTTGTCGATCGAGCCCTTGTGCCGAGCGGTGTACTCCTCCCACCAATGGATGCGCTCGATCAGCCGCGCAGCGACTTCAGGGCTGGCCGAGCGGCGAGTCAGCAGGTGCTCCGCCCCATAGATCTCCGGTGTCTCAGAGAGAATGGCCGTGCCTCCGTTCTGAACGAGAAGATCGACCGCGGCTCCCAGGGCGGGGTTGGCGCTGATGCCGGAATAGGCGTCAGAGCCGCCGCACTGCAGGCCCACCATCAGGTTTGAAGCCGGGACGGTGCTGCGGCTTACACGATTGGCCTGCTCCAGCATCTCCCTGACCGTAGCAATTCCATTGCGGATCGCCGTAGCGGTACCGCCCTCTTCCTGAATGGTGCTGGTGCGCAGATCGGAGGAACTTCCGGTCAGAGGTATCAGGCTGTCGATCTGATTGGTTTCGCAACCGAGGCCCAGCAGAAGGACGGCAGCAAAGTTGGGATGAGTTGCGTAGCCTGCAAAGACGCGCCGTAGCAGGTCTGCCGGCTCGCCGTGTTCGGCCATGCCGCAGCCGGTTCCGTGGGTGATGGCAACTACGCCGTCGACGTTCGGGTAGGCACTAAGAACCTCAGGGGTAAAGTGGGCGGCGATGCGACGGGCGACTGTGGCCGAGCAGTTAACGGTCGTCAGAACACCGACATAGTTCCGTGTACCGACGCGGCCATCGGCGCGGACGATCCCTTGGAAGGTAGCTGCCTGAACAGGGTCGAGAAGCTCGGTTGGGTGAGCCTCGGTTCCGATAGAGTAGTCGCGCTCGAAGTTTCCAGTAACAAGGTTGTGGGTGTGAACATGCTCGCCCACGGCGATAGGTTTGGGTGCAAAGCCTATGATCTGGTTGAACTTGCGGACAGGTTGCCCAATAGCGACGGTGCGCAGGGCAATCTTGTGGCCGGCGGGAATGTCAGCGAGTGCTGTAATCTTCAACTCGGGAATGAAGGTATTGGCGTCTACCGGATTGAGGGCGACGGCTACGTCGTCCGAGTTGCCGAGGATGAGCATTTTGGGCATTAACTTTTCTTTTCCTCGGCGCGATGGCCGTGAATGCGCAAAGCCAGTAAATGGTAAGACCACAGTCTACTCTATTACAGATATGTAATCTTCGGAACTGTTGTTATGAGCGTTCTCGGCGATGGCAACTAAGATGGAAACATGGCGAGTCGGGCTTGGAGAACGCTGCTTCTAATCGTAGTTCTGGGACGGCTGTCTGCTGGATCGGTATCTTTGGCGGCAAGTATAGGCTTTTTGGCTGGTAACCGGTATCAGGCTGTTTCTCCGGTTACATTAGCCCTCCTTAGCCCCCTGTGTAACCTGTATCTTGCCTTTTTACCGGTTACATCCCAGATCTCTGCGTCCGAGGGCGAAGAGCGCCCGCTGCCCGACATTCCCAAGCTGATGCATGAAGTGCAGGAACACGAGAGGACATCAGAGGCCGTTCAAAAGGATTATCTCTATCACGCGATCGACACGATGCAGGAGATAGACGGGCATGGCCGTGTAAAGAAGACCGAGAGCCGTGGATACGATGTCTTCTGGGTAGAAGGTGTACCGGTGCATAAGCTGACCAGCAAGGACGGCCGCAATCTGAGCCCGCAGGAGCTGAAGAAAGAGGACGAGCGGATCGACAAGGAAGTCGCCAAGGCCAAAGAGCGGTTAGCGAAGGCCGATGCCAAAGGGAAGGCGACCGATCCTGAGGGCAACGACGAAGTTACCGTGTCGCGACTGCTTGAGCTTGGCAGCTTCAGCAATGCGCGGCGAGTGACGCTCAATGGACGCAGCACGATTGCTGTGGACTATGCAGGCGATCCCAAGGCCAAGATACGGAACCGGCTGGAGGGCGTGATTCGCGATATGGCAGGAACGGTCTGGGTGGATGAAGACGACCGCGCCATCGCGAAGCTGGAGGGACATTTTTTTGAGACATTCAAGATTGGCGCGGGACTGGTTGCGAACATTCAAAAGGGCACGAGCTTTTCGCTGGAGCAGCGCAAGATTAATGATGAGGTCTGGCTGCCGGTCGAAGCGAATGGGCATGGAACGGCGCGGATGCTTCTGCTCTTCAAATTCAATGGGAATTTTCGTGAGGTTGATTCGGGATACAGAAAGTTCAAGGTGACGAGCACGATTCTGCCGGGGATGGAGACGCCAGTGGATGGTTCGCGGTGAGGGCTTGTCTCAGGTTCAGAAGAACAGGCAACAGCAAATACAGGGATCTCTCCACTTCGCTTCGCTCCGGTCGAGATGACGTGCGTTGCTGCTTCGATTGAGGTGGCCGAGATGATGTGTCTTGGGTGCGGCTTCGGTTACGGCTAGATCGAAATGACCTGCCTTCGCTGAGAGATGTGGGTTATGGGTTGGGATGGGTGATCTCTTTGGCGTAGATCTGGTGGGTGGTGCGGGGCGGTTCGGGGCCGCGGTGTAGGGCGCGGACGCGCTCGCGGATGGCCTCGTCAGCGGCGGTGACGCGCTCGCGGGAGCGGAGGTAGTCGAGCCATGACTCCATGACGAAGGTCTCGTTGAGATGCTCGGGGTTGGTGGCTTCGCGGTAGATGCCCCAGCGCAGCGCACCGTCGCGGAGACGGACGCCGCGCAGTTGGTGGATGGCGTGGGTGAACTCGGCGTAGTTCTCTGCGGGGACGGTGTATTCGACCGAGATGCGCACTGGGCCTGCGAAGTTGAGGTCGTCGGCCGGCTCGGACTCGAGTGCGGGAAGAGGCTGCGGCGCGGGACGCTTCCACTGGTACGGTGTGTGATCGGGGACAGGGCCTTGCAGGATGTGGAAGCGGCTGACGATGGGAAGCGTGATGACGAGTCCGGCGGCGGCTGTGGCGAGCGAGATGGGAGTGGAGGTGTGTTCGGCAAGCGCTCCCCAGAGGACGGAGCCGAGCGCCATGCCGCCCTGGAAGGTCATGAGATACGTGCCGAGAGCGCGTGCCTGCACCCATGCAGGAACGGCGAGCTGGACTGAGGTGTTCAGCGTGGAGAGAGTGCTGGTCCATGCGAAGCCCGAGAGGATGAGGGCAATGATGATGAGCCAGGGGATGTGCGCGAAGGCAAGGATGAGCAGCGTGACGACGTTGTAGAGCGTAGCGGCGGCGATGATGCGGTCGGCGGAGAAGCGGCGGCGGATGCGAGGGAGCGAGGTGGCTCCGACGAGCGCGCCTACGCCGAGCGAGCCGTTGAGGATGCCGTAGCCGAGCGCTCCCTGATGGAGGACGTGGCTGGCGACGACCGCGAGCAGCGCCCAGATGGCAGAGAGGAAGAAGGTGAAGGTAAAGGTGCGGACGAGCGAGGAGCGAAGCTCGGGCGAGTAGCGGACGTAGCGTAGACCGGAGCGGATGGAGGCGGCGATGCGC
Organism: Edaphobacter dinghuensis; assembly: GCF_014640335.1. Lineage (NCBI taxonomy): Bacteria > Pseudomonadati > Acidobacteriota > Terriglobia > Terriglobales > Acidobacteriaceae > Edaphobacter > Edaphobacter dinghuensis. The sequence continues at coordinate 361,753 of NZ_BMGT01000003.1, forward strand.
TCTGAGGGGAGGGTGGATTTGAAGAGTGGGATGCGCTTCCAGTTGACCAGCACCCAGATGACGGCGGCGTAAGAAGCGGCGTTGAGCAGGAAGACGGAACCTGCGCCGCTGTCGATGCGCTTGAAGGCTGCGACCATCAAGCCGCCGAGAGCGGGGCCGACGGCGCGTGCGAGATTGTTGCTGGCGGAGTTGAGGGAGACGGTATCGGGGATCAGCTCGCGCGGAACAAGCTCGGGAATGATGGCCTGCCATGCGGGGTTGTTCATGGCAGAGCCGATGTTGAGCATGAAGGTGAGCGCGAGCAGCGTCCACGGCGAGACATAGCCGAGAAAGGTGAGCACGGCGAGGATGCTGACGGAGCCGAGCATCCATGCCTGCCAGAAGATGAGCAGCTTGCGGCGGTCGAAGATGTCGGCGGTGGCACCGGCGAGCAGACCTAGGATGAGAACGGGAAGGCTGGCCGCGGTCTGCATCAGGGCGATGAGCAGAGGAGATGTGGTGAGCGAGGTCATGAACCACGTGCCCGCGGTGTCCTGCATCCATGTGCCGACGGAGGAGATGGTGCTGGCGATCCAGCGATCGCGGAAGAGCGGAATGCGCAGCGGCGCGAAGCCGCTTGGCGTTGGTGGAACTGCCGATGTCGCCGGGCCGGTGTTGGGGGTCTCCAATGGCATGAGCTTGGGCTAGTTTACGGGTTTTGCATCCGAATAAGGTCTGATGCGTAAAGCGGTAATTGGCATGGAGAGTCCGCAGATTTTGCGCTTTGAGACGTTGGGAGTGGTCAAGGGAAAATAAGGTAACTCATTGATGTGCAAAGATTTGCATGGGTAAATTTTGACTTGGGATTAATGCAGCCGTGAGACGTTGTGCGCATGACCCCTAGGGAGGGGGTTCCTCGAATGCGCATTCTTAAACTTTTGACTCTTGCGGCTGTGATTGCTGTTCCGCTTGCGATGCATGCCTCGTCGCTTACCTACACCGATACGTTTACCGGCAGCGGCAGCGTGGGTGGTGTCGATTTCAATAACGCCGTGGTGACGTTTACTGCAACGGCTGATCCTTCGAGCCTGATCAATGAGGGTGGCGGCATCTTTGCGCTTTCGCCTTCGACTCCGGTGGCGTTCAGCATCGCTGGTGGAGCGAGTGGTGTGTTCACGGACAGCCTGCAACTCTTCGTCAATCAGTCGAGCGACATTGCCGGGCTGGGGGATAACACGAATGACTTCGCGCTGCTCTACACGTCGAATCCGGCGTTTGCGGCTTATGAGCTGGGCGCGATTGGCGCGACCTCGGGTTCGTCTATCTTCAACAACTTCGCCACCGATCTGGGCGAGGCTGTTTATGGAACGAACAAGGGTGGCCTGGATCTGACGGCTGCTGGAACGTCTACGTTCTCGGCTGTGGCTGCGTCGCAGGTTCCTGAGCCCTCTTCACTGGTGCTGCTGGGTACGGGCGCGCTGGGTGCTTTAGGTGTGGTGCGGCGGAAGTTTTTTGTGTAGTGAGTGGCTGAATGGAAAAGCCTCTCCGGTGATTCGGAGAGGCTTTTGCTTTGGGAAGAACAGGCAACGGCAACTGCAACGGCGAAATACAGGGGTCTCTCCACTGCGCTTCGCTTCGGTCGAGATGACGTGCTTTTGTTGCTGCGCTCTTGCTGTTAAGTTGCGACTTCTCTTGCTTAGAAGAGGAGCTTCAAGCCGAATTGGATTTGTCGCGAGCTGGTTGCGGTTGCGGTGATGACGCCGGCGGTGGGGCTGGCGACAACGGCTGCGGTCTGGTTGGCCAACGTTCCCTGCGTGGGTCCGGAGGAGAAGACGACCTCGTTGGGTGTGGCGAAGTTGGTGTGGTTGAGGATGTTGAAGAACTCGGCGCGGAATTGTGCGTGAACGTGTTCGCCGAGTTGGGTGGATTTGTGTAGCGATAGGTCGAGATTAGCCAAGCCGGGGCCGACGAGCGTGTCGCGGCCGAGGTTGCCGAAGGTTCCATAGGCCGGTGCGCTGAAGGCGGCGGCGTTGAAGAACTGCGTCGGCGTATGCGGGTAGAGGTTGCCGTGGAAGTTGGGGTTGATGTTGGGGCGGACGGGGTTGCGGGTGTCTCCGCTACCGGTGGGGTTGTAGCCGAGCTGCGGCGAGAAGGGGAAGCCGGACTGGATGGCTGCGATGGCGCTAAGCGTCCAGCCGCTGATGGCGCGGTTGGTGAGGCCGTTGAAGTTCGCGCCGAAGCGGTGGTCTGCGCCGAAGGGCAGATCGTAGGTACCGTTGATGGAGGCGAGGTTGCGGATGTCGCTGGCGGACGGGCCGTAGTCGAGGTTGGGGTTGGCGGGATACATGGTGAAGGCGGGCGTGTTGGCGCTGACGCTGGTGTTCCACGCGGAGCCGTTGTCGAGGTTCTTCGACCAGGTGTAGTTGCCGCGGATCTGGAAGCCGTTGGCGAAGCTGCGGTGCAGGTCGGCTTCGAGGGCGTTGTAGTTGCTGATGCCTCCGGAGATCCACGAGGTGGTGTTGGCTACGAGCGGGTTGGCCTTGGTGGTTGTCGGATAGTAGATGGTTCCGTTGACGAGAGTAGTGACGGGTTCGTTTAGGTCGGCGGAGAGGATTTGATGGTAGCCGTGCGAGCCTACGTAGCCGACGGTGAGCGAGGTGTTGGGTGCGAGCTGCTGCTCGACGCGGAGGTTCCAGCTAAGGACCGTTGGAGTGTAGATGTCGGTCTGAACGTTGGAGGGAGAGACGAGAGAGCTGGCCGATGGCTTGGTGTTGGCGGTGATGTTGAGGCTGGAAACGGGAACGTTCGAGAGCGAGAGCGTGGTGTTGTACGGGGCGGACTGGTCGAGGCGGTAGTCGAGGTTATCGAGCAGAGAGCGGTGGATGCCGAAGCCTGCGCGGACAGAGGTCTTGCCGTTGCCGAGGACGTCCCATGCGAGGCCGACGCGAGGCTCGGGGAGGAACCTGGCGCGGTTGGTGGTGAGGGCGGAGCTGCCTACAGTTGGCGTGGTGTTGATGACGGCTAATCCACCAGGGCCTCCGGGGGTGAAGGCGTAGTTGGAGGCGCGGCCCTGTGCTTCGTTGAAGCCGTTGGTGGACTCGAAGCGGAAGCCTGCGCGGACCTCAAGGCGCGGCGTGAAGTGGATGGTGTCTTCGATGTAGCCTGCGCCCATGAAAGAGCGCCAGCCCAATTCAGTCGGCGCGGGAACTACGGTGAAGGTTTTGACGGTGCCCTGGAGGAAGGTTGCGAGCGAGGCGAAGGAGGCCTGACCGTACTGGTTCTGGGCGAGGTTGTCGTTCGATTGCAGACGCTGAATCCAGCCACCGGCTTCGATCTGGTGGCGACCGTGGGTCCAGAAGATGTGGTCGTCGAAGGTGAAGAGGTTGCGCGTGGTGGTGTTGTCGGAACCTACGTTGCCGCCTGCTCCGGTGATCTGCGATGAGCCGTTGGAGGCGGTGCTGCCTGCGATGACGATGGCTCCGATGGGCTTGCCTTCGACCCAGCCGGGAACATCAACCGGTGTCGAGCCGAGGAAGAAGAAGGATGCGCGGGAGAAGCCGAAGCGCGCGGTGTTGAGAAGTTGCGGCGAGAAGACGTGCTGCTCCTGCGCGCTCAGGACCTGTTCGCGGAGGCTCTCGTTGATGAGAGAGAGCGGATTTTGCGTGGGCGTGTTGGCGGTAGAGTCGTCGATGGTGTAGACGCTGAAGAAGAGATCTTTAGGGCTGATGTTGTAGTCGAAGCGTGTGGTGCCGAAGTCTTCGCGGATGTGCTGCATGGGGTTGGAGAAGGCTTCGGCGATGCCGCTACCCAGCTCGGGGCCGTTGGCTACGGGCCACAGTGCGAGCAGCGGTTTGACGCTGGCTACAGCGGCGGCGCGGCTGGCGTTGTCGGGAACGAGGGTGACGTCGGAGAGGCCGAGGTTCTGGCGGTAGCCTTCGTAGTTGGCGAAGAGGAGGAGCTTGTCCTTCTTGATGGGGCCGCCGAGCGAGCCGCCGAAGTTGTTGCGCTGGAACTCGGGGATGGTGGCCTGGTCGAAGTAGTTGCGGGCGTCGAGGGCGGAGTTGCGGATGAACTCGTAGGCGGAGCCGTGCAGTTTATTTGTGCCTGATGCGGTTACGATTGAGATCTGCGCGCCTTGGCGCTTGCCGTAGCTGGAGGAGTAGGTGTCGCTGACGACGTTGAACTCGCGCACGGCGTCGACGCCGAGGAGCTGGCCGCTGGTGCCGCCGGGAGTGACGTTGATGAGCGAGGCTCCGGTGTACTCGATGCCGTTGAGCAGAAAGAGATTGTCTTGTGGGCGGCGGCCGGAGATGGCAAACATATTGCCAACCGAAGAATTTGAAGTGCCGATGGTGCCGGAGCGCTGGCCGGTGTAGTTGACGACGCCGGGGTTGAGGGTGATGAGCTGGTCGTAGCTGCGGCCGTTGAGGGGAAGCTGCTTGATCTGGCGTTCGTCGACCAGACCGGAGGTCTCCTGCGTCGAGGTGTTGACGACGGAGGGCGCGTCCTGCACCGTGACCTGCTGCGCCACCGAATCGAGCGAGAGAGTGAGGTCGATCTGCTTGCTCTGGCCTACGGTGAGCGGGATGCCGATGCGGTGCGCGGGGCTGAAGCCCGCGAGCTCTGCGCTGATGGTGTAGGTGCCTACGGGGATGGAGGGCGCGGAGTAGCGGCCGTCGGATGCGGTGGTGAGGTTGCGCTCGTTGCCGGTTTCGTCGTTATGGACGAGGACTTTTGCGTTGGCCAGGGCGGCGCCAGTCGAATCGGTAACAGTGCCGGAGATGGTGCCGCCGACGATCTGCGCGTGCGCGGAGATAGCGAGAGAGATCGTCAGGATTGTGACGACGAGGGGGAGTTTTTTAGTGATGAAGTGATACATGGGGTCTCCAGAATGTATGGGTAGGAGCGCTCCTCGCTGGTTGGTTAAGGTGCGAGGTTGCGCGTTCTTCTTTAAGTTTTTTAGGGGAGCTGGTTCTTGCTTAGGCGCAACAACAACAGCTTTGAAGGGCGAGGCTAACGGTGGTCATCATTGGATTGCTCCGTGGCGGTAGCTCCAGTAGACGAGGCCGAGGGTGACTAATGCGATGAAGATTTCGCCGAGGATACCGACGATGAGAGGACGCCAGCCCTGGCCGACGAGATCTCTTAAATTGGTGCGCACACCGACTCCGGCAAAGGCGGGAAGGAAGGCCCAGCGGGAGAGGTTGGAAAGGCTGTTGAGCTGTCCGTGGGTGAAGAACCCAGAGGTCGCGAGGACCGAGATAGCGATGAAGCCGAGGACGAACTTGGGGAACTTCTGCCAGAGGAAGAGGGCTTTGTTTTCGACGGCGGCGGCTTGTCCCTGCGATGCCCAGTAGACGGCGTAACCGAGGACGACGAAGCCGAGGAAGGACGAACGCGCTGTTTTGGAGAGCACGGCGAAGCGTCCGGCGGCGTCGCCGTAGATGGCTCCGGTAACGGTGGCTTCGGCAGTGTTGTCGACGGCGAGGCCGGCCCAGATGCCGTAGGACTGCTGGCTCATGTGGAGCGCGTGGCCGATGGCAGGGAAGGTGAAGAGGGCGATGGCGCCGAGGGTGAGGATGGCTGCCATGGCGGTGGAGGTGTCCTCTTCGCTGGAGTCGATGGCTCCCTGCGTGGCCATGATGGCGGTGACGCCGCAGACGCTGCTGCCGATGGAGAGCAGGCTGGTGAGTTTGGGCGGCAGCTTGAAGATGCGGCCAAGCAAAGTCATGACGGTGAGCGAGAGGACAAGCTCAATGGCGACGAGGACGAGGGTCATGCCGCCGATGTGGAAGAGGTCCTGCATGAGGAAGCGGGCGCCGATGAGGACGATGCCGAGTTTGAGCCAGAGCTCGTAGGTGGCGACGCCGGGCTGGAAGATGCGGGCGACGCCGAAGGTGTTGCTGATGACGAGGCCGAGGATGATGGCCCAGAGAACGTACTCGATGTGGGGAAGGAGCCAGGTGGGATGTTCAGCGTGGAGGACGGCGAAGGTGTGCTCGAAGACTTTACCCAGAAGACCAACGCCGAAGAGCAGCGCCATGCCTGGAATCGTTTTAACGAAACGTGAGGCAGGGGAAGAAGCCGGACTGGCGGTCGGGTTGGGTAAAGTATGGGCGGACATGAGAGTGGCCAGCGGAACAGGGCCTAGAAGGGGATGGAAGGAATGATGTTGAAGCGGATGAGGGCGGCGAGCGCGAGGGCAATGGTTACAGCGATGAGATCGACATTGATGGACAGTCTGCTGGCGGCGTGCGGTCTGGTTGGTGTCTGGTTCTGCGAGCTTGCCATAATGAAGTCTCCTGCGTTTTGGTTCGGAAAAAGAAAAACCCACGTATCGCGATCTACGCTGATACGTGGGTTCCTTGAAGTGTCTAAGCTTGAGTTCGTTCTATTCGCTTAGGTCTGGGAAGATCCAACGCAGCAGCCATTGCCCATACAACAGAGGCAACAGGTACAAGCTGCGATGTGCATCAATCCCATGAAGTGAGGTTAGATGGTTTGGGCGGTGGCGTCAAGTTTTGAGGAAGAAGATGTAGTATTTACTGCGACTTAAAGAGGAAACCCACGCAGCGCGGTGGGGGCTGTTGCGTGGGTATTCCGGTAAAGCAACGAAGTGGGTGGACTTCGTTATGACCGACTCAACCCGAAGGGAGTCCTGCCACCCCTTTAAGGTAAAGCGAAAGGGTGGCAGAGTCAAGGGAGATTTGAAATGCACGGAAGTACATGATTTCGCTTGAGATACTTTCAGAAATCAGCCTTCGCAATATGGCCCTGAAGGCTGGTTTAGAGGCGGCAGATGAGAAGCTCGCGCTCGTAGATCATCTCGGGAGGGAGGTGGTCGTGAACGAGCAAAAACAGTTCTTCGTGGTCCATGACCTCGTGTCTCCATTGGGTACGATCGACGGTTTGCAGCTCGTCGAAGGTCTTGCGGGGGAAGTCGAGGCCCTTCCAGTTGATGTCCTCGTAGCGGGGTGTCCAGCCGATGGGAGTCTCCTTGCCCAGGGCTCGGCCGTGGGCGCGGTCGACGATCCATTTAAGGACGCGCATGTTCTCGCTGAAGCCGGGCCAGAGGAATTTGCCGTCGGCGTCTTTGCGGAACCAATTGACGTGGAAGATGCGTGGGGTAGCTGAGAGATTGCGCTGCATGCGCAGCCAGTGACGGAAGTAGTCGCCCATGTGGTATCCGCAGAAAGGAAGCATGGCCATGGGGTCGCGGCGGACCTTGCCGAGGGCTCCGCCGGCGGCTGCGGTGGTTTCGCTGCCCATGGTGGCTCCGATGTAGACGCCGGAGGACCAGTTGAATGCCTGGTAGACGAGGGGCATGGTGGTGGCGCGACGGCCTCCGAAGACGATGGCGGAGATGGGGACGCCGTCGGGTGCCTCCCACGCGGGGTCGATGGTGGGACACTGGCTGGCGGGAGCGGTGAAGCGTCCGTTGGGGTGCGCGGCGGGTTTGCCGGTCTTTTTGCCGATGGCGGGGGTCCACTTGTTGCCCTGCCAGTCGAGGCATTCGGCGGGAGGCGTGTCGGTCATGCCCTCCCACCAGACGCCGCCGTCGGGGGTGAGGGCTACGTTGGTGAAGATGGTGTTGCGGGCGAGGGTCGCCATGGCGTTGGGGTTGGTCCTGGCGCTGGTGCCGGGGGCTACGCCGAAGAAGCCTGCCTCGGGATTGATGGCGCGAAGCTGGCCGGTGGCGTCGGGTTTGATCCAGGCGATGTCGTCGCCAACCGTCCAGACCTTCCAGCCGTCGAAGCCCGCGGGCGGGATCATCATAGCGAAATTGGTCTTGCCACATGCTGAGGGGAAGGCGGCGGCGATGTAGGTCTTTTCGGTCTTGCCCTTCTTGTCGGGTGGGGATTCGACGCCGAGGATTAACATATGCTCGGCCATCCAGCCTTCGTCGCGCGCGATGTTGGAGGCGATGCGCAGGGCGAAGCACTTTTTGCCGAGCAGAGCGTTGCCGCCGTAACCGGAGCCGTAGCTCCAGATCTCGCGGGTCTCGGGGAAGTGGACGATGTACTTGGTGTCGTTGCAGGGCCAGGGGACGTCTTTTTGCCCGGGGGCGAGGGGAGCGCCGACGGAGTGCAGGCAGGGAACGACGCGCTTAATGTCCTTGTCGATCTCGGCGAAGACGGGAGCGCCGATGCGGGCCATGATGCGCATGTTAACGACGGCATAGGCGGAGTCGGTGAGCTGGACACCGATCTGCGACATGGGAGAGCCGACCGGGCCCATGCTGAAGGGCATGACGTACATGGTGCGCCCCTTCATACTGCCGCGAAAGAGCTGCTTCAATTTGCGGCGCATGGTGAAGGGGTCTTCCCAGTTGTTGGTGGGGCCGGCGTTGTCTTTGGAGAGCGAGCAGATGAAGGTGCGGTCTTCGACGCGGGCTACATCGTTGGGTGACGAGCGGGCGTAGAAGCAGCCCGGCCAGAGCTCTTCGTTGAGTGGGAAGAAGGTTCCGGCTTTGATGAGGACGTCGCAGAGCTGCTCGTACTCTTTTTGCGAACCGTCGATCCAGTGGATGTGATCGGGCTGGGTGAGTTCCGCCATCTTTTCGACCCAGCGGATGAGGTGCTTGTTGGTGGTGGGAGGGGCCGCGGGAGAGTTGGCGGTGGAGGGTGCGTTCTTCATAGGCGCAGGGACTCCTTAGGCTCCATGGTTCGCCTGTTACGGGAGCAGTGTCAATGGGTATCGCACATCTGTGCGCTTATCGAACGAATGTGGCGAGATGACGCGGATGCAGTAGACTTCCGGCGAGGGGATTTTGATGGCTATTGGTTGGACCAAAATCTTGATTGCGGCTTGGGTGATGACAGGTGTAGCGATGGCGCAGGGCGATCCGCCGCGGCTCTTTGATGCGGCGACGGCCGCGCAGCGGGCTCCGGGAACGAAGGTTCGGATCGACTTGATCGGGGACTCGACGCAGACGAACAATGCGGGATATGGCCGTGGGTTCTGCGCGAATGTGACGGCAGCGGTGGACTGCGTGAACATGGCCAGGGGAGGAGCGAGCACAAAGACATTTCGTGAGCAGGGGCTGTGGCAGGAGAGTCTGGAGACGAAGCCGGACTACATGCTGATCCAGTTTGGGCATAACGATATGGAGACGCCGGAGCATCTGCCTCGGCAGACGACGATGGCGGAGTATGAGGCGAACCTGCGGCGGTTTGTGAGTGAGGCACGGGCAGCGGGCATCAAGCCGATGTTGGTGACTCCGCTGACGCGGAGGTACTTTGGCGCGGATGGGAAGATTCACTCCGACCTGACGGCGTACTCGGAGACGATGAAGAAGGTTGCGGCGCAGATGAAGGTGCCGGTGATCGACCTGCAGCGGGACAGTATTGCCTATCTCGATCGCGTGGGTGAAAAGGCTGGCGATGAGCTGGCGATTACAAAGAAGGACAAAGACGGCAAGACGATCTTCGACAAGACGCATTTGAACTGGCAGGGAAGCTATGTGTTTGGGAGGATCGTGGCCATCGATATGGGGAAGGCGGTGCCTGCGCTGCAGCAGTATGTGCGGCCACAGGCAGCAATATTGCCACCGGCGGGCGTGAAGGCGATGCAGGTGATTCGCGGTGGACCGGTGAAGATTGTACTGGTGGGTGATTCGACGGTGAATGCTGAGGGCGGATGGGGCAAGGGTTTTTGCGCGATTGTAACTACTAACGTTACATGTGTGAATGAGGCGCTGAACGGACGTAGTTCGAAGAGCTTTATCGATGAGGGTGCCTGGGCGAAGGCGCTGGCGGATAAGGGAGATTACTATCTGATTCAATTTGGACACAACGATCAGAAGAAGGACCCGGCGCGAGCGACGGACCCGAATACGACCTATGCGGCGAATATTCGACGCTATATACGAGATGTGCGTTCGATTGGGGCGGTGCCTGTGATTGTGACTTCGTTGTCGCGGCGGAACTATAAGGACGGAGTTCTGGTGCAGGACCTGACTGCTTATGTGAATGCGGCGAAGCGCGTGGCTGAAGAAGAGAATGTAACTGTTGTTGACCTTAATACGATGTCTGTGAAGTTGCTGGAAGGAATGACGCAGGCGCAGGCCGATGAGTTTGATGCCAGTGGGCATCCGGATGCGAAGGCGGAGAGTAAAGGACAGACGAAGCTGGATCGAACTCATCTGAATGCGAAGGGGCAGGCGCTGTTCGGTCGGATGGTTGCGGACAATCTGGTGCGGACGCAGGTGGAGTTGGGGCCGGATATTGTGGGGCAACCGGAGGCTGCAGTGACAGGGAAGTGATTGCGGCTGGAGGGTCGTGGCTCAAGGGATGGTGAAAATACAGGGGCTCTCCGCTAGCGTTAGACGGGGTTTGAGAGCTTGATGTGCGGGTCGTTGAGGCGGCGATGCCAGAGGTCGAGCAGCGTGGCTGCAATGGTGAAGGTGACCGGGCCGAGGATGACTCCGATGATACCGAAGACGGCGATGCCGCCGAGGATCGAGATGAGGATGGTCGCGGTATGGCTGCGCAGGCGCGTGCCGACCAGGATGGGATAAAGGAAGTTGTCGATGGTGCTGACGACGACGCCTCCCCAGATGGCCAGCAGCGCGGCCTTTCCCCAATGGCCGGAGATGCCGAGGTAGATGGCGATGGGACCCCAGACGAGGAAGGCTCCGAAGGCGGGGATCATGGCGAAGAGGGCGGTAGAGAATGACCAGAGGATGATGCCGGGGACGCCGAGCACCCAGAAGGCGAGTCCGGCGAGAACGCCCTGCACGCCGGCGACGGCCAGCCTGCCGAGTGCGGTGGCGTAGATTGTGTCTCCTACACGGTCGAGCAGCTCGTGGCTCTCCTCTTCGTGGAGAGGGAGGAGAGAGCGTAGGAAATCGAGGGCGAGGTCGCGATCGCGGAAGAGGAAGAAGAGAACGAAGAGCATGACGACTATCTGAGTGATGGCGCGGAAGGAGTTGCCGAGTGCACCGGCGAGCTTGCTGCCAACATAGGCGGCGGCGGTCTGTGCGGCGTGTCCGGGGTCGATGGAGTTGGAGATGGTCTCGATGCCGGAGGCGATGGTAGGATGGCCGCCGATGAACTCGCTGAACTTCTGCTGGTTGGCGTCGTCGCGCAGGACGCTGATGGCGGTGAGCGCCTGCTTGCCGAGGTTCTGTGCGAGGAAGTAGCCGGGGACGATGACGGCCAGCATGACGAGGATGACGGCGACAGCGGCGGCTGTGGAACGATGCCTGATCTTTGAGGCCAGCCAGTCATAGGGGCGCTGGGTAATGACGGCCAGTACAATCGCTCCGATGATGGCCATGAAGAAGGGATAGAGGAGAAAGCCGCATACGACGAGGATGGCAAGGGTAAGCAGGTAGAAGGTGATTTGCTTCCATGTCGTTTCTTCGCGCCTCGACGCCATTGGTTCCGCTCCATGAGGTATGTGACTGTTGTGGCCCTGTAGTGAGTAGGATGCATGTGCGCCGAAATCGATCTCTCGGACTTCTTCCTTTGGCTTGTTCGTTTCAAGATTGGGCGCTTTGTCGAGTTTTCAGGATAAGATTATTTTCCCCGGGCCCCGAAGCAGGAGGATGAGATGGCAAAGAAGATCATCATTTGCGCGGATGGGACCTGGAATTCGTCCCACGGCGCTGGCGCTTTCGCAAACGATACGAACGTTCGCAAGCTATTTTGTGCGTTGGCCGATACTCCGGACCAGATGCGGTACTACGACAGCGGTGTGGGAACCGATGGAACGCCGATCGATCATTTGGCCGGTGGCGCCATGGGCGACGGCCTGTTTCAGAAGGTGCAGGATGGCTATGAGTTTCTGGCTTATGTGTGGGACCCAGGAGATGAGATCTACATCTTCGGGTTCAGCCGCGGAGCGTATACAGCGCGCAGCCTGGGCGGAATGATCGCGGGGTTCGGCGTGCCGAACAAGAACTTCGACAACATGACAGTGCAGAAGATCTTTGCGGCATATCGTCAGACCGATCCGACGCTGCGCGCGAACATGAAGGGGGACTTGAGTACGGAGTATGCGCTGACGAACGCAGATGTTCGGATGATCGGCGTGTGGGACACGGTAGGATCGCTGGGTGTGCCGGGGATGCTGTTCAGCGTGCTGCACCAGCAGAAGTATGGGTTTCTCGATACGTCGTTGCATCCGAGTGTTAAGAACGCGTATCACGCGGTCTGCATTGACGAGAGGCGTGCGCAGTTCAAACCGACTCTGTGGACGAACAAGGATGGATCGCCGCGGGCCAACGATGACCAGGTGCAGCAGGTGTGGTTTTCAGGGGTGCATTGCGATATCGGCGGAGGCTATGACGATTGCGAGCTGTCGGAGATTACGCTGGGCTGGATGATGAAGAACGCAATCAAGTGCGGGCTTGCGTTCAGCGATGATGCGATGGGGAAGTACATGAAGATCGATGCGAAGAACGCGCAGGGGGTGGCGCATGATGAGTGGAAGATCGTTCCGTGGGGCGTTCCCGAGCACAGAGAGATTCCTTACGGTGCAGCGATGGCCAATACAGTGCAGATGCGGCTGGATAACGTGGCGACGTATCGGCCGGAGAATCTGGCGCTTACGGCGAAGGGGAAGCTGAAGGGATATGAAGTGGCCGATGTGTTGGCTTGACGTCAATTGCAGGGCGCTTACGTTACACATTGATGTGGCTTAAGGAGAGACTTGCACGCGGCGGAACATTATTCTTTGCGACGGCGTATCTACGGATACTTCAGTTGTAGATAGGAGATTTATGCCTCTGCAAATTAGATTCTCCTCAGTTTTATCGGCTATGGCGCTGTTGGCGATCATTATGCTTTGCGGTAGCGCAACATCCTCGGGACAGAACTCGGATGGCGATGTCGAACTGCATGCTAATTCTCATGCCAGCGCAGCGAGTATCGGTCTGCCTGTTTATCCTGGAGCCACGTTATACAAAGGCAAGGACAATGATTCGGGAGGCGATCTGGGACTCAGCTTCGGCGATTTTCATTTCAGCCTGATGGCGATCAATTATGTGACCAAGGATTCGCCTGAGCAGGTTTTGAACTTCTATCGGAAGCCGCTATCGCGTTATGGACAGGTTCTTGAATGTGATCACGGTAAACCTGTAGGTTCGCTTACTGTTACACGCAGCGGTTTGACATGCGATCAGAAAGATAGCGGCGATACGGCCTCTGATTCCTCTTCGGGACACGAGATTCGCGCCGGCTCTCCACAAAAATTTCGCATTGTGGGAATTGATGAGTCGTCTCACCGTGGCTCGACTCGCTTTGCTCTTGTCTATCTTGAGTTGCCCAAGGACAGCAGTAAAAAGGCGCAATAACGCTAGAAGCCATCGTTCTCTGATTATTTGCCATCCAAATCATCGTAAGGAGAGAAGAGATGAGACTTTACAAGTTAGCTGCCGCTCTTACATTGTCGCTCGTGCTGGTTGGATCAGGCTTTGCGCAAACGAATGTCGATCAGACCCGCGAGACACAGAAGCAGTTGAAGCAACAGCGTAAAGCCGATAAGGCTCAGGCGAAGGCTGACAAGGCCGAGCGAAAGGCTATGAGGACCAAGGCGCAAAAGAAAGCAGATAAGGCTCAGGATAAGGCCGACAGAGAAGCTGCGAAGGCGGCTATGTCTCCGCAGTGACGGCCTGTGAATGCTGAGGACAAAATAATTGCCCTGTCTCCACTCAAAGACAGGGCAACTTGTTTGCGGAGTATTAGCAGAACTCACGCTTACGTATGACCGCAGTCGTCAGCAGCATTCCTATGACGATGAAGGTCCAACTGCCAGGCTCGGGAACTTCGCCGAGGTGGGTTGTTACGTCGTAGTCTTCGTAGATTTCTTCTTGAAAAACATCATCCCATACGGTATCACCGTAGGAATTTGTTAGTGGGTATATATTCCCATATCCGCTGGCGCCTCCTAGAGGAATAGACGGGGGAATACTAGAACCGCTGAAGGGTAAGCCATTTACATAAGTAACATAGCATTCATCTGTAAAAAAAGGACAATCTCCGAAGGAATATGGAACGTCAAGTACGACTGCTCCCGACGCGTATATGCCGTAGATAAAGACGTCTGCGTCCGTGGATAATGCTAAGACTTGATAAGAATCCGCGAATGCATGGACTGACAGGGCGGAGATTAGAACTGCGATGGCAATAATTGTGCATAGGCAGAACATGATTTTTTTCATTGAGCATCCTGGGGGAGTGAAGTCCAGATCATGGCATGTTTGATTAGCAGCATTTTTTATGCCAAGTGGGTTTCAGGATTCCGCAAGAATTCGGCTGGTCGTTGAAACTTATCTTGCAAAGCTTTGCGAATGAAAAGGAAGTAATTCGCTACACGCCTCGCTTACTGAGCATAAGCATTTGATGAATACAGGTATTCTGACGGCGTTGGCGAAGGCTGAGATTGGGCTCCCCTGAAAACTGATTGAGGAGGTGCGGATCATGGTTCGTCTTGATGCCTGGCTTGCGTGCGGCGTGATGGTGTCGACCGCAGCGACGGATGCGGTTTATGTGATGTTCAATTCGGCGGTATCGGCGAAACGTCGAGTGCCTGCGGCGACGTGGAGCAGCATTTGGTATCTGCTTTCGGCCTTTGCCGTTATTAGTTACACAAAGAATTGGGTGTATGTTTGCTTTGCAGCGATAGGGTCGTGGATCGGGGCCTATCTTTCGATGACGATCCTGCATCGGGCGAGGGAGCGGAAAACAGTGGTTTGATTGGCGAATCCTTCCGGTTTTTCTGGGAATCAGATAGATACGACTGCAAGGAGGAGTGTGAATGGCTCTAATTGCTATCTGCGTTGCGGCGTTGTGTCTTGCACTTTTTGTGGGCAACAGGATTAAGCGGGGCCGAGAGCGGCGTGAATTGGAACTGCACTCGATTGAGCCGGAGACGCTGCATGATCTGCTAACCGCAAACGAAAAAGTGCATATCTTCGATGTTCGTCAGCCGCTGGATCTGCTGGCCTACTCCGAGCTGATCCCGGGGGCGACGCGGGTTCCGCCGAAGGAGGTAATGGCGAATCCATCGTTGATTCCAAGAGAAGAGGATGCGGTGGTGTACTGTACGTGTCCCGACGACAAGACGAGTAGAGAGATCCTGCAGCGTGCGCTGAGCTTGAACTTTTCACGGCTGAAGATTCTGCGGGGCGGGTTGGGAGCGTGGAAGGCCAAGGGATATCCGGTGGTGCCTTATCGAGAGGCGTTTCGGCTGGATACGGAGGTTTAGGCCGCTCGATCAGTTATCTGTGGGGCGTTCCGCTTTATCGACAACGAGCGCGTCTACTGGTCCTCTGGTCGCCACCAATTTCAGGCCGAGCTGTTGCTGCACGGCTGTGAAGAAGGGCGGGCTTGGGGCATCCGGTGAGGCCGCTGCCACGCCTCCGCCGAACTGAGAGCTGTCGGGAGCCCATGTCAGGTCGAAGTCGTACTTGCCGATGATGCCGGTCTTGTCTACGACCGGGCGATCGAGCACAGCGCGTTGCAGCAGAGAGGTGAACTCGCCCATGGTGGTGTTGCGTGCGGGCAGCAGGATGCGCTGTGGGTAGACGGTGCTGATGAGTGCAGCGGGATCGTCTGGGGCTGCTGTGCTTTTCTTGAGCTTGGGGCCGTTCTTCGCGACTTGCAATTCGAAGATGGAGAACTCTTTTTGTTCGCGATGAAAGGCGAGCTTGAACCTGTCGGTCAATAGATTTCGGAGCATCGACATCTGCTCGTCGCGGGTAGGTCGAACGTCGCCGGGAGTGAGGGCGAGGATGTCATAGCGGTTGGAGTCGATCCATGATGGGCCGCCGGAGATGGTCTTGGGATTGAGGTCGTAGGCCGCCGCGATCAGCAGCTTGAGGGTGTAGTACTTTTCGACAAAGCGGTGCGGTCCCTGCATGGTGATGTATTGGGGGGTCTTATCGGCAGGCTCTACCGGCTTGATGGTGGCTACTTCAAAGGCGTCGAATTTGGGGCGCGGAGAGGGAGGCTGCGAGGGGGCCTGCGCGAGTATTCCGGATGTCGAGGCTATAAGAGCTGCAATCGCAATGTGTCGGAGCATAGTTTGTCCCCTCGCGTAGAGAGATTCGCTTGAGTGGCTTTCATCTTATGCCAAAGGGAGTGATTACAGTGCGAAGGTAGGAGTGCGATCGTTGCGGACGTGTAGAACACCAAGATAAATTCGTTTATTGACACATAAATGCATACATAATAATATTCGTCGGTGCCTGCGCAAAATACCTTCGTTTGAGGGTGGAAATCAGTGCTGAGATTCAAGCGATTTTTGCACTCTTGGTATACGTTACGTTTGTCACGGCACCGCTCAAGGCAATCTCTCAGTCCTCTGGCAATGAAACGCCTCTCCGAATTGGCATTGCTTGATGACGTCCTTGCGGTGGATTTTCATGGCTATTTGGAGAGCGTGCATGCGGATACGGTATTGGCACCACCTTCTCAATTTGGTGAAACTGTGAAATTTCAAAGGCTCGGTGCGTTGAGACGATGAGCATTCGTATCCCCATTGTTGTAGGCGCGTCTATTTTGATTTTGATGGTTCATTCCGGACAAGGTATAGCGCAAAGTGCTAGTGTTTCGCAGGAAGCTAATGCAACTACTACACCAGTGCCGGTTGTACATTTGAAATTTGAAACTGCACAGGTGCCGGTTGCTCTGCCTTCCCTGGTAGTTGCTGGATTACCGTTATGTGGATTCAAAGATTCGGAGTTGCTTGAGTTTGCGATGCCTCCGAACTATGTCGAACGTGGGTTGTATTCAATCACAGCCGGTAAAGAAGTTCGCACGTTTTCGATAGCTGATCCAACGGACAGGAAGTTTCTTCGCAACTTTCTCCAGTTCGATGCGAACGACTCAGGTGCCTATATCCTTACTGCCACTACGCATCGCTTTCAGAAGGATGCATCTGGAAATGCCGTTCAGGGTGACGTGGGTGATTCAATGACCTATGACATTCTGCGATATGACGATCAAGGGCAGCTTAAGGAGACAAATCATCTCGATTTACATCTTCATCCAATACGTTTCGGAGTGTTTCCGAATGGCGATTTTTTGGTGTTGGGCATTGACGATGTGAATTTGACTCCTCAAGCTGCGATACTCCACTCCGATGGATCACTTCGCGCCTACGTAGATCTCTGGAATGAGATCCCGTCTAACGATGCGCTAGCGGCTACAGTATCTAAGGGGTTCGGCCAGGGGTCGGAGTTGATGAAATTGTCGATTGGTCTAGGTTCCTATAGGATCGAGCACACTCCGACAGGCTTGGCCTTATTTAGATACGGTATCTCCAACAAGATCATTTTGGTCACCTCAAGCGGGGCGATAAGTACAGTTACACCACAGATCCCAAAGGGTTATACCGTGGATTCCTTGGTCGAATCAGATAAAAGATGGTTGCTGCGCGTGGATGGTCCGGACTCTGGCTCCGATGCCAAATTCCAGATATTTGAGTTTCGCAGTGATGATGGAACGTTAGTTGGCGCAATGAATACTGCGCCCGCACCGAGTTCTGGATTCGCCTGCGAAAGAGATGGAGAGTTTCGTCTGATGCACTGGGTTGATAAAAAACCTTATCTGGAGACTGCGAAGCCGCAGTGACACGGCATGCCAGTCGGTAACCGTTGATTGATCTTTGCGAGGTCTGAGGTCTACTAGAGTTCCATGGCGAACTGGTGGGAGGGTTCGTAGGTGTTCGCTTTGGGTTCGGTGGAGAGGTCGAGGATCAGGCGCTCGAGCACCAGCAGTTTGTTGGCGGGGCTGCTGCGGAGTTCGAGGTCGGCGCGGGCTACCAGGCGGATGGCGCGGGTGAGGTCGCGGCGGGATTTGTAGCGGCGAGCTTGCTTGATGAGGTCTTCGGCGGCGAAGGGCGGCATGCGGAAGCCTTGCCATAGCGCCTGCCAGATGGCTCGGCTGTCGCGCACGTTTTTCTCGGAGATGATGAGCATCTGGCGGAAGGTACGGGCGAGCATGTAGAGGTGGCCGATGGCGGCGTCTTCTCCGCCGTCGGACGCGTTGAGCAGGCCGTGGAGCAGGAGCAGGGCGCGGGGGCGGTCCTTGGCGGAGATGGCGTCGGTCAGCTCGTAGAGGCTGCGTTGTTTTGCGGCGAGGACCATGGTTTCTACATCGCCGAGGGTGACGCGGTTTTTTCCTTCTACATAGAGGAGGAGTTTTTCGAACTCGCTGGCGATGAGCATCATGTCGGCGCCGAGGGCGTCGACCAGCTCGCGGGAGGCGTCGGGGTCGAACTTGACGGAGCGGGATTCGGCGGTGGCGATGACCCACTTGATAGCGTCGGTGTCTTCGACGCGGGCCAGCTCGACGAGGCCGCACCAGTCGCCGAGGGTCTCGCGAATCTTTTCGTAGCGCTCCTTGTCCTGGTAGTCCATCTTGCGCAGGTCGGTGGGGATGCGGAGATGGTCGGCTACGAAGAGGATGAGGGCCGAGGGGTTGGGTGAGCGGAAGTACGCGTCGATGGCGGCGAACTCTTCTTTTTTGCTGCCGCGTCCGTAGAGGGCTTTGAGGCCGCGGACGAAGAGGACCTGGAAGGGCGCCATGAGCGACGGAGTCTGGGCGCGGTCGAGGATCTCGAAGATGCTGGTTTCGGCGAGATCGAGGTCGTGGAGGCAGAAGTCGCGGGTTTCGGGTGGCGCAAGGGTGGAGAGGACGGCTTTGCGGCAGCGGTCGTAGAGGAAGATCTCGTCGCCGATGAGGACGTAGCCGGGGCGGAGGGACGGCGAGGCGATCTCTTCGATGAAGCGGTCGGTGCTGGCAAAGCTGCGAAGTGAGGTGGGCATCGTTAGAGAAAGACCGACCGCGGATGGCCGCGGGTGAGACGGATGACAGAAACACCTAATCGGGATTTTACCGATTTGTCAGGCGATAAGAGGGCAAAAGTAGATAAGTGGTAACGCTGACGGGTGGATAAATGGGAACGATAAGCCGAGTTAGGGCGGCTAGAAGGATTCGAGCATGTCGCTGACGAGGGCCTGGGCGAAGTCGCGGGCGACGCGGCGGACGGCGGCGGGGTCTTCTTGAATGAAGCCGCTGAGGTCCTGGGTGGACTGGTACTGCTCATGAAAGATGACGGCGTCGTTGCGATAGAGGACGTGGCCGTCGTGGGCGGTGAGCAGGACTTTGGCGGTGATGGTGACGAGGTAGCTGGAGGACTGGCCGCTGGTTGCGTCGTAGGTGAGCGGCGCGACGGCCTGCGAGAGGATGGTGCCGTGGAGGGTAGCGTCGGCGTCGGAGGAGTCGGTGTTGAGGATGCGGTATTTGGTGCGGGTGTTCAGCTCGCGGATAGTGGCCTGAGTGAAGGCCATCTCGGTATGGAAGGCTTGCGCGCGGGTGGTGAAGATAGGCACGGCCAGGGTACTGACGTTACCGGGGATGTGCGTGGCGGAGCCGACGGTATGGTAGCCGCATCCGGCGAGGGGAAGGAGAAGGAAGAGGGTGAGGGTGCGGAGGCGCATTCGTCTTTAGCTATTGTCGCATTGGGTGGGGCGATAGCTAAAGGTGGTGCTAAGCGAAATACAGGGGTCTCTCCACTACGGCGGCAAATGCGCCGCCTTCGGTCGAGATGACGTGAGTTTGGGATGGGTCTGGGCATAAAAATGGGCGGCCGATGGGCCGCCCATTTTGGTTGCTTGTCAACTTGTTATGCCGGTGAGGTGTGGCCTTCGCCGAAGCCAGGTTTGCGGCCGGATTCGGGCTTGAGCACCTTCTGGGCCTCACCGTTGCCGGAGTCCACACCGGAGAGCGCGGAGCGGACCGCCGGAAGTTCTTTGCCTTCGATGATGAGTTTGATCTCGGCTGCGTCCAGGGTCTCACGCTCGAGCAGGGCTGCTGCCATACGGTGCATGATGTCCTGGTTGGAGTCGAGGATGGTGTAGGCAGATTTATAAGCGGCCTCGACGAAGCGGCGGACCTCGGCGTCGATCTGCTTGGCGGTGTCGTCGGAGAAGTCGCGGTGCTGTGCGATCTCACGGCCGAGGAAGATCTGCTCTTCCTTCTTGCCGTAGGTCATGGGACCGAGGTTGCTCATGCCGAACTCGCAGACCATCTTGCGGGCGAGCTCGGTGGAGCGCTCGATGTCATTGCCGGCACCGGTGGTCATCTGCTTGAGGAAGATCTCTTCGGCGCAGCGTCCGCCCATGAGGGTGGCGAGGCGCGTTTCGAGATAGTCACGGGTGACCGTGTGCTGATCTTCTTCGGGCAGGTAGACGGTCACGCCGAGAGCCATACCGCGCGGGATGATGGTGACCTTGTGCAGCGGGTCGGAGTGCTCGCGCAGGGCGGAGACGAGGGTGTGACCGGCCTCGTGATAGGCGGTGACGCGTTTCTCTTCGTCGGTGAGCAGCATCGACTTGCGCTCGGCGCCCATCATAACCTTGTCCTTGGCCACTTCGAAGTCGTACATATGGACCGACTTGCGGTTGAAGCGGGCGGCAGTAAGGGCGGCTTCGTTGACCATGTTGGCGAGGTCGGCTCCGCTGAAGCCCGGTGTTCCGCGAGCGAGGACATTGAGGTTGACGTCTTCGGCCATGGGGATCTTCTTGGAGTGGACCTTGAGGACCTCTTCGCGGCCACGGATGTCGGGACGATCGACGATGACACGGCGATCGAAGCGGCCGGGACGGAGAAGTGCGGGGTCGAGCACGTCGGGACGGTTGGTGGCAGCGACGAGGATGACGCCGTCGTTGGCTTCGAATCCGTCCATCTCGACCAGAAGCTGGTTGAGGGTCTGCTCACGCTCGTCGTGTCCGCCGCCGAGACCTGCTCCACGGTGACGGCCTACAGCGTCGATCTCGTCGATGAAGATAATGCAAGGGGCGTTCTTCTTGCCCTGCTCGAAGAGGTCACGGACGCGGCTTGCACCGACGCCGACGAACATCTCGACGAAGTCTGAACCGGAGATGGAGAAGAAGGGAACGTTGGCTTCGCCGGCGACTGCGCGAGCGAGCAGGGTCTTGCCGGTGCCCGGAGGCCCGACGAGCAGGACGCCCTTGGGGATGCGGCCGCCGAGGCGCTGGAACTTCTGCGACTCGCGCAGGAACTCGATGATCTCCTTGAGCTCTTCTTTGGCCTCATCGACTCCGGCGACGTCCTTGAAGGTGATCTTCTTCTGCTGCATGGAGAGCAGGCGTGCCTTGCTCTTGCCGAAACTCATGGCCTTGTTGCCGCCGGACTGCATCTGGCGAATCATGAAGAACCAGAGGCCGAGCAGAAGAGCGAAGGGGGCCAGATTGATGAGCAGGTTCAGCCAGGTGCTGCCGCTGGTGTCCTTGACGTTGATGTTGACGCCGTGGCTGCGGAGCGTCGTGTACATGTCAGGGTAGTTAGCCGGAATGACGGTGTGGAACTGATTCTTGACGTCGTCGCGATAGTGGCCGGTTACTTCGGAGCCATTGACGACGACATCACTGATCTTGCCGGCGTCAGCGTCGTTGAGGAGTTGGGTGAGGCTGATGGCCTTGTCCTGACCGGCGCCTGTGTTCTTGACGACGAACTGCCAGGCAACGAAGAGACAGGTTGCCATGAAGACCCAGATCAGAATTTGTTTGACAGTCGAGTTCAAAGCGAATTTCCTCATTTTCCGGTCTTTGCAGCAACCTCTGAACGTGCTGGCGCTTGCTGGACCCGGCTGCCGGGATTACCAAAAGCCCCGAAAGCCTACATCGTTAGACGACAGCGATAGGGGAAGGTGCCGGGGAAGAACGTTTAAGAGCCGCCCTGGAGAATCGTCCTACCGAGTCAAGTAGTTAGATTCTACTCTTTGGCTGGGGATTCGGGGGAGATGAATTCTGAATGTTCTGTAGCCAAAGGTGTGGCAGGCAACGAGGGCTATTTCTGGAGAAATAAGCGAAGTTCGCGGTGAGAGCGCTCGGCGCGGAGCTGGCTGGAGAGGTGGAGGGCTGCCCCGGTGCGGGCGGCGACGGTCGGAAGGGTTAGAAATCCGCAGAGGGCCAGAAGGCGGGAGGTTTCATCGAAGCTGAGGCGGGCACCGAGCTGGCGGGCGGCGGCGCGGAGGACGCGGCGGCGAAGGGCGGGGTCGAGCGAGCGGAGGCGGTCAAGCTCGATGGCCACGGCGGACTGGCCGGGGGCGGTGCTGACGGAGCGACCACCGCCACGGACGGGCTTGCCGGGGAGCAAAATCTGTGGAAGCAGGCGGTTTAGCTCGATCTGCCAGCGGGCTTCTTCTTCGCGTGCCAGCTCGGCAAGATTGGCTAAGGTCTGGTCGAGATGGGGGTTGTAATCGCGGAGCTGGGGTATCAGCTCGTGACGGATGCGGTTGCGGGTGTAGGCGGTGTCGGTGTTGGTGGAGTCTTCGCACCAGGGTTGGTTGAGTTGGTTGAGGTAAGCCTCGATCTCGGCGCGGCGGATGTTGAGGAAAGGGCGGAGGATTTTGCCGGGGCGGATGCCGGGAGTCTGGGGCGGAACTTGGACGATGGGGTGGATGGCGCTGAGGCCCTCGGTCCAGGCTCCGCGGAGGAGCTTCATGAGGACGGTTTCGGCCTGGTCGTCGAGGGTGTGGGCGGTGAGGATGGCGTCGGCCTCGCCAGTGGCGATGAGCGAGGCGAAGAAGTCGTAGCGGACGTTGCGGGCTGCCTCTTCGATGGTCTCGCCGGTTTTGGCTACGCGCTCGGGAATCTTGGCGCTATGGAGGTGAAGGGGAATGTCGAGGCGAGCGCAGAGAGCTTCGACGAATTGCTGGTCGGTGTCGGCTTCGCCGGGACGGATGCCGTGGTGGACGTGGGCGGCACTCAGGCCGACGCCGAGTGCATCTCGTTTTGCGGTGTTGGCGTTATGAACCGCGAGCAACAGGGCTACCGAGTCCGCTCCGCCGGAGATGGCGACGCAGATGCGGTCGCCGGGCTTGATGTTGGTGCGGTCGAAGAGAAGTGCGGGGGGTGGCATTAGGTCTATGGTACTTGCGGCCAGCGCGAGACGTGACTTCTTATACTGGATGGATGTTTGAGACGAGATTGGCGACAGAGGCGGATGCGGAGCTTATCAGTGAGCAGCGGCGACGGATGTTCGTGGACTCTGCTCAGGTAAGTGATGCGCGTTTGAGCGAGGTTACGGAGAACTTTGTACCTTGGGTGCGCGAGAGGCTGATCGATGGCCGCTATGTGGGGTGGCTGACTTCAGAAGAGAGGCATGTGGTGGCTGGTGCGGGGGTGCTGTTCATGGACTTTCCGCCGCACTGGATGGACCCCGAGCCGGTGCGTGCTTATCTGCTGAATGTCTATGTTGACCCTGCGTTTCGCGGGCGTGGGCTTGCCAGAGAGTTGTTGGATGTGGCGATGAACGATGCGCGGCAACGAGGGATTAAGGTGATGTCGCTGCACGCCTCGGAGTTCGGCAGGCCCTTGTATGAGCGCAATGGATTTAAATCGACGAACGAGATGATTCTGTGGAGCGAGGCGGATGTGGCGGGGAAGTAAACCTTGATTCGCCACATCCGCTTCGTGGCTACTGCTCGTGAGCGCTGCGGCGACGGCGTCCGCTGATGAGGTAAACGGCGGCGCGCAGCTCGAGCAGCGGGTCGTCGGACGGCTCGATTCCGTCGACGCGCGGGATGGGATCGAAGATGATCTGCTTCTGCTCGTGGGCGTTGTCAGCTACGGGTTGGGTGAGCGTGATCGTGCCTAGTTCGAGCTGCGTGCGATCTTCGGGCCAGTGAATGGTTGCGTCGTCCACAACGTCTCCGTCGTCGGCGAGCTGCGCCAGGATGCGGAATTTGATGGGGCCTTTGGCGATTCGTTCGGCGATCTCGTCGAAGAGGTAATTCGGAGTCTTCTTGGCGGCAGCCGCTTCGTCGAGGAAGTCGTTGCCCGCTTCGGGAAGGATGCGGTAGCGGCCGTAGCAGCTGGCACCGTCCTTGTTGATGAAGCGCATCGCGGTGACGCCGAAGTAGGACTCGCGGGCAAAACTGGAAGGGTTGGGCTTGGCTGCCTGAACGAAGGCGAGGGCGGCGGGATGGCTGCCGAGATATGCCTCGACGGGAGTGGGGTGTGAAGTCGCGGAGGCGCTGGCGGCTATGGCTCGGAGGAACTCGAGGAACTCCTGCCCGGTGTGGGTGGGGAAGCCGTCGGTCGAGTGGCCGATGATGTCGGTGTGGGAGTGCTCGGCGAGGTGAAAGCGAATGGCGATGCCACGGGGGCTGGCGTTGGGATCGTTATCGGGGATAAGGGGCAGGCCGGTGGAGTTGGAGAAGCGTACCGTGACCGGAGTGGAGGAGCGTGTGAGATGGGAAGCGCGGGAGAGAGTGGTTGCGCTGGGTGTGGGCGTGAAAGTGCCTGTCAGGAGAGTGCCTTTGGCGTGGGCGGGGCGGAAGCCGGGATGCTGGCCGAAGATGGTTTCAAACTGCTGGAGCAGGTCGTTGCTGAGGGCAATGAGTCTTTCGTCTGAGGGAAGCGGCATAGTGATCTCCTTGAGATTGTCGTTGTGGGGAGCCGTTGAATTTGTCTATTATGCAGCGCGAAGAAGGCGGAGAGGTGAATCTCAGACTTTGAGGCCGATGAGTCGCATGAGTTCCACGCCGTTGCTTTTGGTAACGACGCCGTCACGGAGTTTGAAGTCGAACTTCATCTTGCCGTCTTCTATCTCATCTTGAAGGTGCATGTTGTGCAGGCGGCCTTCGCCCGAGTGCTGCATATCGGTTAGGGCGAGGTCGTGCGTGCTGATGATGCCGATTGCACCGCTGTCGATCAACTCGTTGACGACGGCATCGGCGCCGATAAGGCGGTCTTTGGAGTTGGTGCCTTGCAGCAGTTCGTCGAGAAGGAAGAGGACGGGAGGGCGCTGCTCGGCGAGATCGCAGATGTGGCGCAGGCGGGTGATCTCGGCATAGAAGCGGGAACTGCCTTCTTGCAGAGAGTCGTTGACGTGGATGCTTGCGGCTACGTGGAGCGGCGTGAGTTGCATGCGCTGGGCGCGGACGGGTGCGCCAGCCATGGCGAGGACAGTGCTAATGCCGACGGTGCGCATGAGGGTGCTCTTGCCAGACATATTGGAGCCGCTGATAAGGAGTGCCCGTGTCTTTCCGCTGATGCTGATGGCGTTGCGAACGCATTTGGCGATAGGGATGAGCGGATGGCCGAGGTCTTCAGCGTGGAAGGTGGGTGCGCCTTCGATGAACTCGGGGAAGGGATCGGCTGGATGCTCATAGCTGTAAGCGGCGATGGAGAGGAGCGCTTCGATCTCACCGACGGTGCTCAACCATGCGGTTACAGCCTGACCATGGGCACGACGCCATGCTTCTGCGGCGAAGGCGACCTGCTCGGAGTACATGAGCGGTTTGTCGAAGACGCGTATGAAGAGGTTATCGCGTGAGTCGATGTACTGCACGATTGTCTTGAGGCGTGCGATGGCCTTTGAGCCGGGGATGGCGTGGGAAGAAAGTTGCTGCTTGAGAAGCACTAATCGGGGAGAGGTGAACTGTTCGTCTTCGAGCCTCGCCAGCAACGACGAAAGCAACTCCAGGTCGGCGAGTGCGCGATCGGTCCCGGCGAAGACTTTGTTGACCTGATCCTTGAGCGAAAAGGCGATGAAGGCTTCGACGACCAGGACGAGGAAAAAGGGCGTCTTGATTCCTGTTTCGCCCCAGAAGATGGCTCCGACGATGGCGAGGATGGCGAGCAGGAGGGCGGTCCAGCGCAGACTTTGCTGTTTGAGCTGAGTGGGTTGCTCGGCCCAATGCAGGAGAGCTTTGGGGTGGACTCCGGTCTTTAGTTTTTCGCCGTTTTCGCCGAGGATGGCCATGTCTTCACGGAGGTCGAGGCGGTTGCGAAGTTCGGTGACTGCGGCGTGGCGCTCGGTGATTTCGCTGACCGGAGCGGGTGAGAGCAGCCAGTGAGCGAGTGTGTCTTCTCCCATACAGGTACGTGCCTGTGAGAGCAGCTCGAAGAGACTGCCGGCTCCGAAGAGATCGAGGTCGGATGCGTAGAGGCTGGCGGCTGCATCGGAGCGCGGAGCCTGCTGGCCGTTGCCGATCCAGCGGTCTTCGATGCGGGCCAACCCTTTGCGGTAGAAGTCGACGGCTCGCTCGGCAAGCGATTTTTTACGGAGGATGGCTGCATGGTATGTCGCGATTGCGATGAATGCTCCGCAGGGGAGGAGAAGCCACCAGGCGGAGAGATTGTGACGATAGAAGGAGAACCATGCAATCAAAAGCGCGATGATGACGAGCAGAAGGCGCAGGTTTCCGAGCGTGCGGTGGGTTTGGTCGAGTTGGGCTACCGAGGTTTCGCGGGCCTGCTGGCGTTGTCTGTATTCCTCCGACGGCGTTGTCTCAGTGGGTAAGGGCACGGGTTTATTATCACTTACCGTTGGTGCCGATCTTGTATACTCCGGTGGTTATGCGAGTTTTTGTGATTCTTCCGGCAGCAGGAATAGGGACGCGGATGGCCGCGCATGGGGCGACGGCGGTTGCGCCGAAGCAGTTTCTCGAGATCGGCGGCGTTCCGGTGTTGGTGCGCTCCGTGCAGGCGTTTCTTGCGGTGCCGAAGATTGACACAGTATGTGTCGCGGTGCGGGCGCAGGAGAAGGAACGGCTTGAGGCTCAGATGAAGGAGTACAAGCTGGGAGACCGCGTGAAGATGGTCGTGGGCGGCGACAACCGGCAGGAGTCGGTGGGTAATGCGCTGGCGGCGCTGGAATGCGCCGACGATGATGTGGTGTTGGTGCATGATGCGGTGCGTCCGCTGATCGATCCGGCGACGATTGAGCGGACGATCGAGGCGGTGGTGAAACATGGTGCGGCGATTGTCGGCTTGCCTGCCGTCGATACGATCAAGCAGGTGGAGCGGACTGCGGATGGAGCGATTATCGCCTCGACCATTCCTCGGGAGCGTGTGGTGCTGGCGCAGACCCCGCAGGGAGCGCGGTTTGGGCTGTTGCAGCGGGCTTTTAAAGAGGCCGAGGCGGATGGGTTCTCGGGTACGGACGAGGCCAGCGTGCTGGAGCGGGCGGGAATTGAGGTTGCTGTGGTGCCGGGTTCGGCGCGGAACTTCAAGATTACGCAACCGGGCGATATTGAGCTGGCGGAGTTTTATCTAAGCTCGGGCAATCGTTGATTGTGGGATGACGAACCGGATATGTAAAGATTCGTCCGCTGAGGTGGGAGTCTTTTGAATTTTGATCCCGGTCGGAGTTCAAACAGTTCATACTTGAGAGTGACAAGAAGAAATCCGTATCGATCCCGCGCGAGTTCGCGGCCGATACGTTGAGGAATTGCGAATGAGCATGAGAATTGGATATGGGTTTGATTCGCACGCGTTCAGAGCGGGCGTGCCGCTGGTGATCGGCGGGTTGGCGATTGAGCATAGCGAGGGGTTGGCTGGCCACTCGGATGGTGACGTGCTGCTTCATGCAATTACCGATGCGCTGCTGGGTGCGGTCTCAGCAGGAGATATCGGGACGTTTTTCCCTCCGAGCGATGCGCGCTGGAAGGGTGCGGCCTCGAGCGTGTTTTTGAAGACGGCGCTGGAAGAGGTGGCGATGGCCGGATACAGGATCGTCAATATTGATACGGTGCTGGTGATGGCGCGACCCAAGATTGTTCCGATTGCCGGTGAACTGCGGGAGCGCGTGGCAGAACTGTTGGGTTTGAAACCGGGTGAGGTTGGCATTAAGGCCAAGACACCGGAGGGTTTGAATCAGGACCATGTTGCGGTTGCCCACGTTACAGTTCTGCTGGAGAGCTTGTCTGTGCCTGAACCGGTGAAGAAGTTGTCGGCGACTGCGGATGTGGATGAGGTCAATCAGGTGGTCGAGAGTCTGGTACAAGGGGTTCAGGATACCTCTGCGCTAGGGCGGAAGAGGCCGGCCTTCGATGCGGACGATCTGACCTAGAACTGCGGGAAACGTATGCCGACCGGCGCTTGCCGCACCGGATTTCCAGGAGGGTGATTTTGACTGCTTTTGCGCGATTTGCTGCGTTGGTCTTATGCATGGGCTCGATTGGTGCAATGGCGCAGACGGTTGCGGATAACAGCCTGCAGCCGCGTACGGCGTCGGCTTCTGCGTGTGTGCCGAGTGGTGATGTAAAGTGGCTGACTCCGGCGGAGAAGAGCTGCTATGCCACGACACCTGACTATGACAAGACCATGGCTTATCTGCGGCGCGTGCAGGCAGTAGCTCCGGGGCAGGTAAAGATCGAGGGCTTTGGTAAGACAGGCGAGGGGCGGGAACTAGACATAGTGATTGCTTCGCGTGACGGGGTGTTCGATCCGGCCGCGATCCACGCGGCGAAACGTCCGATTGTGCTGGTGCAGAACTCAATCCATGCAGGCGAGATGGATGGCAAGGATGCCTGTCTTGCATTGCTGCGTGACATGGTGATCAATAAGACGAAGGCTTCGCTGCTGGACCGCGCAGTGTTCGTGTTTATCCCCATGTATAACGCCGACGGGCATGAACGGCGCAGCGCGTACAACCGTATCAATCAGAACGGACCAGCGGAGATGGGCTGGCGAGGGAATGGAACAAACCTAAATTTGAATCGCGACTATCTGAAGGCCGATGCGCCGGAGACGCGGGCGTTTATGGCGATGTTCCATCATTGGCTACCGGATTTTTTTGTCGACGACCATGTGACCGATGGCGCGGACTATCAGTATGACGTTACCTTCACCATCGACGATGGGCCGAATCTTCCTGCCGCCACGGTGAAGTGGGTGGATGAGGTTGCGAATCCTACGCTCGAGAAGTATGTCGATGCACATGGGCATCTAGCGTTTCCGAATTACATCAATCTGGTGAATGACAACGATCCTGCACAGGGGCTGGGATTCAACGACGATCCGCCGCGCTTTTCTACCGGATATATGGTGCTCGAAGGACGCCCCGGCATGCTGGTTGAGTTGCACATGTTGAAGGACTACAAGACACGGGTGACAGGGAACTATGAGATTCTTGCGGGCTTGATGGAGTTAATGAATCGCGATGCCGACAAAGTGATTGCGTTGAATGCTGCTGCGGATCAACAGGCGGAGGGTCTGGGGGCGCATCCGCTGAGCGATGTGAAGTTTCCGCTTGCGCTGGGATGGGGGGGCCAGACGACGCCGGTTCTGTTTCGCGGGTATAGGTACACGAGGGAGTTGAGTGCGGTTTCGGGTGTGATGTGGGTGAAGTATTCGCATGAGCCATGGAACGTCTCGCTGCCGATGCAGTCGGGATTTAAGGTGACGGTAGAGGCTGCTCCCCCGGCGGCCTACATCATTCCTGCACAGTGGACGGATGTGATTGGAGTGTTGGCAGCACATCAAGTGGAGATACAGCGCACTACAAAGGCGTGGACGGGAGAGGTCGAGACCTACCAGTGTGCGGGAATGCAGTGGCAGGAGCCTCCGTTTGAGGGACGGCATCCGACCTTCAATGGCGAGGCAACGCACGATCCCGGCAAGTTTGGTAGCTGCGTATTGATCCGCCAAAAGATGAGCTTTCCAGCGGATTCGGCGGTGGTGCGGCTGAACCAGCGCCTGTCGAAGGTTGTGATGGAGTGGCTGGAACCGGCTGCACCTGATTCGGCATTGCAGTGGGGGTTCTTCGATTCGATCTTCGAGCAGAAGGAGTACGGCGAAGCTTATGTGCTGGAGTCGCTGGCGCGGGAGATGATGGCCAAGGACCCGAAATTAAAAGAAGAGTTCGAGAAGAAGGTAGCGGCCGATCCGGCATTTGCTGGAAATGCCAGTGCGCGCCTGGAATTCTTCTATGAGAGGTCGCCGTGGTTCGCGGCCAATCGCGTGGGTCTGTATCCTGTGGGGCGTTTGGACGATGTGCAACAGCTTGGAGCATTGAAATGAGTGTTGGAGTAAATGGGAAGTTTGAGGCCGTGGTTGTGGATATCCGCGAGGAATCTCGCGTGGCTGGGCACCAGCGCTGGCAGATGGCGCTTGACCGGACAGGGTTTGGCGCGGGAGATGTAGGAACGCTCGAAGCGGTTGCGCCCAGCGGTGTAAAGCTGGTAGTTCCGGTGCTTAATATCGTTGTGGATGATGCCGGAGAGATATGGCACGTGGTGGAAAAGCCTCTGGCGGCGGGCACTCCAGTGAAGGCGCATGTGCGTGCACTTTGATGTTTGAGCCGCGGGCCGCTTGCTGATACACTCGAAGATGTCGTTTGACAGTGCGCGTGCCTGCGAAAGCGGTGCTCGATGCGCATCTGGTGGGGGGCTGTAGCTCAGCTGGGAGAGCGCCTCGTTCGCAACGAGGAGGTCAGCGGTTCGATCCCGCTCAGCTCCACCAAAGATATCAACGATTTCCATCGAAAATTTGGGTCATTAAGATCTAGATCAGGTTTGCGGGGTTCATGTAGTTACCGCAGAAGTCGAACTGTATGATTTGGGCTGTCGTTACAGTACATCCTCCGACGGAGGGATAAGAGATGGATTGGAAACGGTTGGTCCAGTTTGCGCTGCTGGGTAGCAGTGATTCGGAACAATATGCCATCCTGCTGGTACGCGTATTGCTCGGGCTGTTCTTCGTTATCTCCGGTGCGAACAAATTGTTTGTCGCTGGCAGCAAGCAAACAATGCACGAAACGCTCGTCGAGGCCAGAGTCCCGTTTCCTGACCTGATGACTTATTTCATATCGGGTGTCGAGTTTGTTGGTGGATTCTTGCTAATTGTGGGGTTTCTTTCAAGCCTTGCTTGCGTGACTTTATTGGTCGATATGCTTGTCGCCATCTTAACCACTAAACTTTCCGCCATACCTAAAGGACTGTCGCCCCTTAACTGGCTCGACGATTTCCTTTATCTTCCGGAAGGTCTGTACGTGCTCTTCTTTATCTGGTTGATCTGTTCTGGCCCTGGAAAGTTCAGTGTCGATTACTGGCTCGCTGACAAGTTATAGAGGTAAATCGCTCGATATTAAAGTTGTTGACGGTCCAGAGCAAATCAGTGTGGCCGAGGCGCCTAGGCGGCAAAGTGGACGTCTGGGATTCATTCGATATCAAAACTCACGCCTTGGGCGAGCGGTAATTCATGGCCGTAGTTGATGGTGTTGGTGGTACGACGCATATATTGCTTCCATGCATCGGAGCCTGATTCTCTGCCGCCGCCGGTTTCTTTCTCTCCTCCAAAGGCCCCGCCGATCTCAGCGCCTGATGTACCGATGTTGACATTGGCTATGCCGCAATCGGATCCAGTGACAGAGAGAAATTCTTCGGCTTCGCGCAGATTCGTGGTGAAGATGGCAGAGGAGAGGCCTTGCGGTACGTCGTTGTGCAGGGTCAGCGCGTCGACGAAGCGACTGTACTTCATCACATAGAGAATGGGTGCGAAGGTTTCCCGTTTGACGAACTCTGTCTGTGCGGAGATCTCGACCAGCGCGGGACGAACGTAAAAGGCCAGAGAGTCACCGAGAGGGTTGACGCGTTCGCCGCCAGTGATCGTTGCGCCTGAGCTACGCGCCTCATCAAGTGCCGCTTGCATCGCGTGGAAGGATCGTTCGTCGATAAGTGGCCCGACAAGGGTTCCAGCTTTGCGTGGATCGCCAACAACGATCGAGGCAAAGACCTTTTTGAGGCGAGCGATCAGCGTGGGGTAGATCGACTCGTGAACGATCAGGCGTCGGAGCGTTGTGCAGCGCTGGCCAGCAGTTCCCATCGCTGAAAAAGCGATAGCACGCAGCGCTAGGTCAAGATCTGCACTTGGACAGATAATGGCTGCATTGTTTCCGCCAAGTTCGAGGATTGCACGAGCGAAGCGTTCGGCTAGCTTCGGGGCAACGGCACGGCCCATGGCTGTCGAGCCTGTTGCAGAGACGAGAGGTATAAGAGGGGAGTCCACGATCTGCTGCCCGACTGCCGCGTCTCCGATTAGAAGTGTAGAGAGGCCGTGCGGAACTCCACCGAACTTTGCCGCAGCGCGCTCGAAGAGTGCCTGTACTGCAAGTGCTGTGAGAGGAGTCTTTTCGGAGGGTTTCCAGACGACGGCGTCTCCGCATACGAGCGCCAGCGCCGCATTCCACGACCAGACGGCCACAGGAAAGTTGAAGGCAGAGATGATGCCCACGACTCCGAGTGGGTGCCACGTCTCCATCATGCGATGTTGAGCGCGCTCCGATGGAACGGTAAGCCCGGCAAACTGGCGTGAGAGACCTGCGGCGAAGGTGCAGATATCGATCATCTCCTGCACTTCGCCGAAGCCCTCTGAGAGGAGCTTGCCTGTCTCGATGGTCACGAGATTCCCTAGCGTGGGGAGCGCTGCGCGGAACTCCTCTCCCAATAGGCGAATAAGCTCTCCTCGTTTGGGCGCCGGAACGGTGCGCCACTCGAGAAAGGCTTTGTGAGCCGCAGTGATTGCTTCGGTTGCAGCCGCGGTATTTGCTTCAGGCACGTGCGCGATGACTTCGCCGGTGAGTGGTGTATGAACAGCGAGGTTGCCGCTGTTGTATTGACTGGCTGGTACACCCAGCAAGGTAAGCAGGTGGTGAGTCTCCTGCTCCATTGATACGATACTGTCGGTGGTCATATTACATTCAGCTTTCTGCGTGTCAAAGGATCTCGTTGTCCGCGGTCGCGTGTGAGAGCGCTCGAGCCAAGTGTAATCGGCGCAAATGCCGAAGTGCACTTTGAACCTAAGACTTCACCGTCGAAGTCATCTTAAAGATCGCCTGCGCGTTGGAACTGTCAAAGCTAAGGTCCAGTCCTTTCTTTCCCGATTCCTCAGGCAAGGGAAGACGGGTAATGAATTCGAGGAAAGAACCCGGGACCTCTTTTTCAAGAGAGCCTCCATTCACACGAAATGTCCTAGGCACGAGCGCTGCGCGAAATGCTGTCTGTTGCACCCTGCCGGACTGTGAGGTTTCGACAGCAGCCTTCATCGGCTGTCCAAGCGCCTTCTGTTCTGCTGCGAGTTGGTCCACATCTTCGACGCGGTCTGTGACGTGGTTGAACGCATTGCCTTCTGTAGCGATCCACGCTGCCTCTGCGGACTCGACCAACAGGGTTTCGTAGTCTTTGAGTGTGATCTCGCCATGCTGACGGCCAAAGCAAGCGACAAGAACCGGCAGCAGGCGGATAGCTTGATCGATGCTTAAGGATCGCGAAGATTCCAGATCTTCAAGAAGAGTCTGTGCCTCTGGAGTCAGAGGATCCGTCGAAGTTGCCACAACGCGGGTCAGCGCGGCCTGAAATTCGTCTGAGAAGCGTTCGGGATGAAGCTCGCTGATAAAAAACTGAGCGATCTCTTCGGGGAAGTCGGCTTGGGCATATGAGCGTCCTGTCATGCGCAGCCGCTCCAGTGGATAGACTCCGTTGAGAGCATATCCAAGTGGGCGTAGTAGTCGAGTGATCGACTCTTCACCTGCCGGAAGGCTGCCTACGCCAGCCATCGCTATGGTGCGAACGGCTCCATGATCGTGCAAGATGGTCTTTCCATTGCGAAGACACTGTTCAACATAAACCTTCGCCGCAGGAACTCGTTCTACCAGGTCTTCAAATAAGAGCATGTTAAGAGCCTGCGCAATTTTTGCTCTTGAGATTCGCGCCCCTGAATCTTCCGTGAGTGCAGGATTGATTACGAGCACCTTGAAGAGTCGTTCGGTCCGCTTAGGTCCAATCAAGGTCTCAAGCGTTGTCTGTAAAATGCCGCCGCATGTAGCTTGCATCGTCTTTCTCCATTATGTTGCTGCTGTAAAAAGAGCGCATCATCCTTGCTTTCAGGAAGCATGTCTCAAGAAGCAGCGAACAATT
The DNA here is from genome assembly GCF_014640335.1 of Edaphobacter dinghuensis. NCBI lineage: Bacteria > Pseudomonadati > Acidobacteriota > Terriglobia > Terriglobales > Acidobacteriaceae > Edaphobacter > Edaphobacter dinghuensis. The sequence continues at coordinate 395,416 of NZ_BMGT01000003.1, forward strand.
CCCTCAATATGTAGTCCTGGACGGTGGAAATGTAAAATGCTATGTTTTCAAGACTTGATGAGCTTTCAGCATGATCATTTCTTCTGGAATGTCATCTCATTTCTCGTTTTAATCGATTACCCCGTCTGTACTCTTTGAAGAGATTGCGACATACTGGAATGCCTTCCGCATGCATCGGGTTGCTGTTTTTCGGAAGAGGATGTAGGTTCCAGGGACCCATGACGATTCAGTATGACTTAGTAGGCAGGTGATCTATGCCGGAACTTCCAACGATTTCATGTCTCCAGGCGTTTGAAAGCGTCGCGCGTCACGGAAGTATTACTCGCGCCTCCGTAGAGCTGAGTCTGACGCAGAGTGCCGTGAGCCGCCAAATCCATCAGTTGGAGTCGTTGCTCGACGTCTCCTTGTTTGAGCGTGTGCGTCAAAGAGTTGTCATTACAGATGCAGGGAAGCTTTATCTGAACGACGTTAGTCGAGTGATGTCCGGCTTGAAGGATGCAACGAGCAGGATCATGGCATGCGGCGGAAAGACGAATCTTCTGAACCTAGCTGTTTTGCCGACCTTTGCTACTCGGTGGCTGATGCCCAGGCTCAATGATTTTCTTGAGAAGCATCCTGGCGTCACGATCAATCTCGCCACCCGGCTTGTGCCATTCGATTTTGGAATGGAGCCATTTGATGCGGGTATTCATTATGGCTCGCCAGACTGGCCGGGAGCGGTGGCGCATCATCTGGTAGACGAGGTGACGGTGCCTGTCTGCAGTCCAAAACTGAAGGAGGCGCAGCGTATTCGGAGGCCAGCTGATCTGGCTCGCGCGGTCCTGCTGCATCAGACGACTCGTACCGAAGCATGGACAGAGTGGTTTCAGATGACAGGTGTAGACAGCCCGCAGGCGCTTCGCGGACCTCGGTTTGAGCAGTTCGCAATGATCACACAGGCCGCAATCTGCGATTTAGGAGTGGCACTGCTGCCGAAGCTTCTAATCGAAGAGGAGCTAACTTCGGGCAAATTGGTATTACTGTTTGATCGGCCTCTTCGAAGCGCGAATGCCTACTATCTTGTCGTGCCTGAGTCGAAGACTTCCGCTATCCTTCCGGCCGCCTTTGCGCAATGGATCATCGGCCAGGCGAAATCAGGCAGCAAAGAATCGTGAGAAAAATAAGATGGTTATGAGAAAGTTTCATGAGATATTGATAAAACATTGATATCCAGTATCACGTTTTGAATGCTAGTGTTTGACTTCATCATCAGCATGTCTCGTAGCGGAGAGCGGATGATATCGATCATTTTGCTTCCTGTTGAGAATAAAGATCGTGCTTTGACACATGTTTTGCTGACTTCCAGATTTTCTTGAAGAGGTTCCCGGCATGCGATTCAAGCTTCTCGTACTGGCTTCCTTTTGTACCCTGTTTCTTTTCCCTGGTCATGACATCGCCTGGAGTCAGGCAACGACGTCTTTGGGCGGACACGTAACGGACGCGGGCGGCGCATCGATTGCCGGAGCGAGTGTCAAGCTCACACGCACCGCAACCACCACAGTTCGCGAGACCACAACAAATAAAAATGGAGAGTACCAGTTCTCGCAAGTCGCTCCGGGCCGCTATGAGTTGACGATTGCTTCGCAGGGATTCGCGACGGAGAAGCAGACTGCGATCGATCTTTTGGTTAGCCAGCCAGCGACCATCAATGTCTCACTTGCTGTTGCGAGCGTTACTTCGGACGTCACGGTAAACGCAGCCGTTCAGCCGATCCTGAATACAACCGACGCTACATTGGGCAATGCGTTCACTGGTCAGCAGATTGAAAATCTCCCCAGCGAGGCCAGAAACGTTCCGGACCTGCTTAGCCTTCAGCCTGGCGTGACGTTTCTGGGGCGCACCGATACCGATACAGGGACGCAGTCGAACGGAAATACAAGCACCGACTCGCGCAGCGGTTCAACAAATGGAGGACGCTCCGACCAGGCCAACATCACCCTGGACGGTATCGACGTCAACGACATCAACAATGGCTATGCCTTTACCAGCGTGCTTCGCGTGTCACAGGATGCGATTGCCGAGTTTCGTGTGACGACGAGCAATCCGAATGCTGAAGAGGGGCGTTCGTCGGGCGCGCAAATTGCTCTGGTCACAAAGAGCGGAACGAACTCGCTTCATGGTGTCGTCTACGCTTACAACCGCAATAATCTGTTCCATGCGAATGACTTCTTCAATAAACAGACGCAGGCTAATGAGGGGCTGCCCAATGTGCCCTTGAAGCTGATTCGCAATGTTTTTGGTGCTTCGGTAGGCGGACCGATTAAGAAGAACACCGCGTTCTTCTTTCTCAACTACGAAGGCCGTCGAGACACACAAGGCTTTACCTCCAATAGCGACATCGTTCCGACACCGAGTTTTCGGGCTGGCAATCTGCAATATGTTTGTACTGGCGCCGCTAAGTGTCCTGCCAGCGGCGTATTTTTGCTCACTCCATCTGATCTTCAAAGTATGGATCCACAAGGAATCGGTGTGAATACAGCTGTCCTTGCGTTGATGAATACCTATCCCAACGGTAACAATCTGTCGCTGGGAGACGGACTCAATACAGAAGGCTACAGCTTTTCCTACAATACGCAGCGCAGCTATAACGCCTATACAGGGCGGCTAGACTGGGACATCAGAGGCAATGGGAAGCATACGGTCTTTTGGCGTGGCAACTTGCAGAATGACCATGAGCCCGGCGGACCGCAGTTTCCAGGACAGCCGGGAAGCAACACGCTATTGACCAACAGTAAAGGATTCGCCGCGGGCTATACGGCTTTGTTCACTGACAACCTGGTCAATAACCTTGCGTTTGGCCTCACCCGGCAAGGGCTAAGTAATGCAGGCCTTTTATCCGGTCCATATGTAACGCTCCAAGATCTTAGTTCGCTACAGGCCACCACTTCCTCCAACTACACTATTGCACCGGTGTACAACCTGACGGATAACCTCTCTTGGACGAAGCACAGTCACAATCTGGCATTTGGAACCAATATTCGCTTCATCGATGATCGCAGTTCGAGCAATCAGCTCTCGTACTCCAATGCGACTGGCACCTATCAATACCTCAACCCTGGAACGATAGCGGGTAGCGGTGGAGCCTTTGATGCGGATGCCTATCCAGCTCTTTATCCTCAGGTAGCCGGGAATGCTAAAACCAATTACAACAGCGCGGTGATGGCCGCTGTTGGAATTATCAATGTCGGAAATATCACGTACAATAACACGAAGAACGGCACGACGTTACCTGTCGGCGCTCCTGTGAGCCGCGACTATCGGTGGAACGAATATGAGCTTTACGCACAGGATACGTGGAAGGCACTGAAAGACCTAAGTATCACCTATGGTTTGCGCTACTCGTATCTTCAGGTGCCTGCAGAGACGAGCGGAACGCAGGTAGGCGTGTGTCAGATAGTCGGCAACGAGTGTGCACCCGGCGCGTTTTCGCTGACCAAGTTTGTCAATCAGAGCGCACAGCTTGCAGCATCGGGTCAGTCAGCCAGTGGAGCAGGCGAGCTCGGTTTCCCCATCAATGGCCGATATAACGGCAAGCCGGATTATTGGACGCCGGAGAAAGGTAATATCGGACCGCGAATTGCCCTTGCTTATTCGCCAACGCCAGACTCTGGTTTTCTAAAAAAGTTGTTGGGTACGGGCCAGACCAGTATTCGCGCTGGCTACTCTCTTGTGTACGATCATTTCGGCGCGGCCATCGTCAATAACTTTGATACCGAAGGATCGTTTGGCCTTTCGACGACGCTACAGACCAGCGCTGGAGTGCTGAAGGCCGGGACTGCGCCACGCTTTACGGGAGTAAACAATGTTCCGCAAAGCCTGTTGCCGCCCGCGCCTGCCGTCGGCTTCCCGGGTATTCCCGTTCGTAGCGGGCCAACGAGTGGTGCCATCTACTGGTCACAGGATTCGGCGATTAAGACACCTTATGCGCACGTCGTCGACTTTTCGATTGCCCGCGAGATTCGTAATGGCTCCTCACTGGAGGTGACATACGTGGGACGCTTCGGACATCGCCTGCTAGAGCAGGAAGACGTAGCGATGCCTACCAACCTGGCTGCTGCTGGAACCACTTATTTTGCTGCGGCGAAACAGATGTCACTGCTTGCTCGTCAAAACGGAGGCAATGGTGTCGACGTTTCGACGGTGCAGCCCATTGCCTATTGGGAGACACTGTTTGGCGCGCTGGATGGACAGGACATTGGATTTGGTCCTGGATTTACAGCGACACAGAATATCTACCAGCTTTACCAGCAGAATCTTTATAACGAAGCCAACGCGCTGTATGCGCTGGATATGCCCGACACGACCACGGGCGCTGGGATCAATCCGAATCAGCTGTATCCTTCGAACCGTTTCTACCACGACCAGTTCTCTGCGCTCTATGCCTGGAGATCGATCGGCAATTCAAACTATAACGCTCTTGAGGTCGTCTATCGCCAGCGCTTTGGTCTTGGCCTGCAGGCAGATTTCAACTACACCTTTTCGAAGTCTCTCGATGCGACTTCACAGGCGGAACGGCTGGGCTCCTCTGGTGGTATCAACAACGCACAGATCTTCAATACGTGGAATCCAAACCAGCTTTATGGCCCGTCGGACTACGATCTGCGGCACCAAATTAATACGAACTATATATGGGACCTGCCGTTCGGCCGGGGCAAGCGGTTTGCGTCTTCGATCGGCAGGTTTGCTGATGAGCTGATTGGCGGATGGCAGACGACCGGAATTGTGCGGTGGACCAGCGGCTTTCCGTTCTCTGTGAACAATGGCAATAACTTCCCGACCAACTATGACATCCAGGGGTTTGCGACGCAGATAGCCAAGATTCCGAAGGGTCGCGGGAAGCTGAATCAGCAGTTTTCGAACCCTGCCGCAGTCTTTGCCGCTTTCGACTTTGCGTTGCCAGGCGAGTCGGGATCGCGAAACGTTCTTCGAGGCGATGGATACTTTGAAGAAGATGCCGGACTGGGAAAGACGTTTCCCATCAAAGACAGCATGCGAGTTAAGGCTGGCATAGAAGTATTCAATGTGACCAACAGTGTGCGCTTCGACGCGCACTCGGTCTCGGCAAGGATCGACAATCCAAATGGCTTTGGGACGGCTACGACGGCGTTAACGAATCCTCGGCTGGCGCAGTTTTATGCGCGCTTTGAATTTTAGAAGTGCTGTTTTCGATATGGAAGGCCGCACGCGAAGAAATGCGAATATGATGAGTTGGCGATACGAATGGGAGGGATGATGATGCGAAGGACCATTGCAAATATCCCGACGACCAACTTATCCGGCATGCTTCAGAGAACACGCACGCCTTTCCGTGTTCTCCCCAGCAGTAACAGGCCTAATCTCTTCTCCGGTGATTAGCAGCGGTTCATCGCGTTAGATGTGTTGGCCCAGCTCCACGGCTGCGTCCTTCTCTCAAGGAAGGCGGTAGCTGTGTTGGAGGGGACGATGAGACACCGACCGCATCGCTGACCCGAAGGAGAGTTCCTCCATGAATAGTTCGACTCTTAGCTCGACGCACAAGATTGTGCCCGTTGCCTCTACCGAGACCCATGCCAGATTCGGCCCGAAGCTTACAAATTCTCTGCCGGGCCCTCTAGCGCAAAAGATCGTTGCCGACGACAACCGCCTGCTTTCGCCAAGTTATACCCGGGGCTATCCTCTGGTCGTAAAACGTGGGCGTGGCTGCAGAATTGAAGATGTTGATGGCAATGAGTTTCTTGATTTCACCGCAGGCATCGCAGTGAACTCGACCGGCCATTGCCACCCGGAGATAGTTAAGGCGATCCAGGATCAGGCCGCAGAGCTGATCCACATGTCGGGCACGGACTTTTACTACGACCTGATGCCGCGTGTTGCGCAACGGCTCTCAGCCATTGCGCCTATGCCTGGACCGCACCGCTTTTACTTCGGGAACTCCGGCGCAGAGGCAGTTGAGTGTGCAATGAAACTGGCTCGCTACCATACCGGGCGCCAGAACATCATCAGCTTCTTCGGAAGCTTTCATGGACGAACCATGGGCGCGCTTTCGCTGACGGCTTCCAAGCCTCAACAAAAGCGGCGCTTTGCTCCATTCGTTCCTGGCGTTACGCACGTGCGTTATCCCTATGCATATCGCGGATGCAGCGGCGGACCTCAGGCAGAAGAGGAGTTTGGGCTTGGCTGCGCGCGGTTCATTGAGGAGAAGTTATTCAAGACCACATTGCCGCCTGAAGAGGTTGCGGCGATCTTTGTCGAGCCGATTCAGGGCGAGGGTGGTTATGTCGTAGCGCCTAATGCATTTCTTTATGAGATTCGGCGCATCTGCGATCGATATGGAATCATGATGGTCGTCGATGAGGTCCAATCGGGCGCAGGCAGAACAGGCAAGTGGTGGGCGATTGAGCACTCGGGTGTCGAGCCGGATATTGTTTGCATTGCGAAAGGGATTGCATCGGGAATGCCGCTCGGCATCTGCATGTCAAAAGCAGAGGTGATGGATTGGGTGCCCGGCTCGCATGCGAGTACATTCGGCGGCAATCCTCTTTGCCTTTCTGCGGCGCTTGCGACAATGGATATTATTGAGCGCGAGGCGATGGCGAACGCTGCTTCTGTTGGTGCGAAGGCATTGGCCCGCTTGAGGACGTGGATCGACAGATACGAAATTGTTGGCGATGTTCGGGGTCGTGGGCTGATGATCGGCATCGAGATCGTAAAGGACAAGCAATCGCGTACGCCGGTTGGGTCGATAAGAGATCGCATCGTCGAATTAGCGTTTGGGAGCGGGTTGTTGCTGCTTGGCTGTGGAGAGACAACGATCAGGCTTTGCCCGCCGCTCATCGTCAAACAGGAAGAGGTCGATGTGGCACTCGATACCCTGGAAGAGTGCATTGCCGCAGCGATGGAGTAGGGGTAACTCATTCCCTGAGTTATCGCATGTACTACTCTCGCATTGGTCGATTCGCCTCGGTTTTACAGGGTATAATTACGAACGAAGCGGGAGTAGTTCAGTGGCAGAACGTCAGCTTCCCAAGCTGAATGTCGCCGGTTCGATCCCGGTCTCCCGCTCCAAATCTCGGTAGGCAATGAAGCCTTAAATTCAGGTGCAAAGAAAAATGCATCGACTCCAGTCGATGCGTTTTTCTTTAGTGCAAGTTGTTTTGTTAGCGGTTGGCCAGGGTAGTCTTCTGCGATGCCGCAAGGCGCTCTTCGAGTGCCTCCGCCTGGGGCAGGAAGCTGATCGCCTTGGCAATCTGTGGATCCCAGTCGGCGCGTACCTTCAAGCCTTCGAGTTCTCCGAACTGTGAGGTAAAGAGTTCGCTCTTGATGCTCACCTTCACCCAGTCAAGGTTACTGGCGATATCGGCATCGGTATAGTCGATTTGCTGCGACTTCAGGAAGTCCTTGAAGTCTTTCATGACAGCATCGTCGACCACGAAGTCTTTGCTAACGGTGTGGGCTGCAAGGTAATGCTTGCTGAAGTTGAAGAATGCGTATTTCTGAACGAGTGTTCCCTGGAAGTCGTTCGCTTTGAGCTCAGGGATCGGCTCGTCGGGGGTAATACCGCCGCCGCCGTATACGGTACGACCCGAGTCGGTCAGCTTTACCTCGAGGTTGCTCTTATCGGGCTTTGCCGCGTCGTCGCGGACGTAATAGTAGTCGTACAGCGACACGCCGTTGTAGTTGCGCTGAATCAGTCGGCCCGATGGCGTGTAGTAGTGATAGGTGGTCAGCAGCAGACCAGTCTCCTGGCTGAGCTGAAAGACGGTCTGAACCAGTCCCTTGCCGAAGGTGGTCTCACCGACGATCAGGGCGCGGTCATGGTCCTGTAGCGCGCCCGAGACGATCTCCGCGGCAGAGGCAGTATTGCGATTGACGAGAACGACGATGGGGTACTTCTTGCCTTGTTCGCCGTTGGCTACCCGGTAGACCTGGTCTGGAAAGGCGCGCCCTTTCTGCGAGACGACGATCTGCCCCTTTTGCAGGAACTTATCGGCCATGCCGACCGCTTCGTTCAGCAGGCCGCCCGGATTGCCGCGTAGGTCGATGACAAGACCATTCATGTCGCCGAGTCTATCGAGTGCATCTCCAACCTCGCGGCTCGTGGTCTCCATAAAGCTGGTGACGTGAATGTAGCCAATGCCAGGCCGGATCATGAAAGCGAGATCAACCGACGGGCGGGAGACCTCTTCGCGGACCAGATCGAAGACGAGCGGCTTGGGGGTGCCCTCTCGCTGCATGGTGACCGAGACATGTGTGTTACGCGGCCCCTTCAGAAGAGAGGCGACGGCTGTCGAATCCATGCCGTCGGTGGACTTTCCATCGACGCTGATGATGACGTCGCCGGGGCGGATGCCGGCTTTATAAGCCGGAGCGCCGTCAAAAGGAGTGAGAACGACAATCTTCAGTCCATTCTTTGCGGTCGGATCGGGCTGCGGCTGAATCGCCATGCCGACGCCGTAATATTTGCCGTGCTGATCTTCGCGCATCTGGGCGAAGGCCTTGGGGTCCTGGAAGCTGGAGTGGGGGTCAAGCGTATGCAGCATTCCTGGAATTGCACCGTCATAGATGGCTTTGTCGACCTTGTCGGAGTCGAGATGTTCGGCGTAGTTCTGTTCCACCAGAGCATAGACGTTGGTGAAGGAGTGCAGGGAGTCGCGAAGCGTGGACTCGTCGGTCGCCGACTGGGCATCGACCTTCTGGTTGATAAATGTGCCGAGCACGGCGCAACTGGCCAGAAAGAGGGTGGCGATAAAGAGTGCGCGGCGGGTGCGTGGAGCCATTAGCTTGAATTACCTCAAAAAAGCGGGAAACAGTGCTCAATATCTACGCAAAGGAATGCGTACTATGGGCGCGCCCTCTTTGGACGGAGTATAGCATCGGGGGGTGAGCGGCTGCTGGCGATAAAGAGGATTCGCTAGATAGGTGCAGGACAGTTAGAATGGGGAGCGGATACCGTCCAATGCTGCCCGGAGTCAAAACAAGCAGTGCTGGCACCCGTGCGATGGCCGAGCCTCGCGAATGTTAACTTGAAGATACGAGTGACGATGACCTTTAGAATTTCGCAGTTTGCGGTGGTGTTAGGGCTAAGCGTGCTGGCATTGCCGGGTGTGGCGCAGATGCCACGGTATCAGAGTCCTGTTAGCGTTCCGGAAGCACCGCAGCCTCAACTGACGCTGCCGACCCCGGCTCCTATCACGCCGAACGCCACCGTAGTGGAAGATGTGGTCGCTCGTGTGAATGACCAGATCATTAACCGCAGCGATGTCGAGCGCGCCCAGACGGAGTTGCTCCGCGAGGACCAGCAATCCAACGCTACTCCGGCTGAGGCTGCACAGCGGCAAAAAGACCTGTTGCGCGACATGATCGACAAGCAGTTGCTGCTCTCCAAAGCCAAGGAGCTTGGCTTGAATGCCGACGCCGAGGTTATCCGTCGGCTCGACGAAATTCGCAAGCAGAACCACCTTGACTCCATGGAAGCGCTGGAGAAAGCCGCGGCGGCGCAGGGAGTTTCCTTTGAGGACTTCAAGGCGAATATCCGCGACAGCATCCTCACCCAGCAGGTTGTGCGCGATGAGGTAGGACGGCGCCTGCAGATGACGCAGGGGCAGGAGCAGGCTTATTACGAGGCGCACAAGCAGGACTTCGCGCAACCCGAGCAGGTGAGACTGAGCGAGATTCTTATTCCGACGCCCGCCGATGCGAACGATGCGGCGCTGGCGGCCGCCAAGGCGAAGGCCGACGACATCGAAGCGAAGCTCAAGGCCGGTGCTCAGTTCGACGAGCTGGCCAAGACGCAATCCAGCGGATCAACGGCAGCGCAGGGCGGCGATCTGGGCGAGTACAAGCGCGGCGCGCTGTCGAAGGTGCTGGAAGACCAGACCTTCGACCTACCCGCAGGGCAGGTAACTGCGCCCATCCGGACTCGTCAGGGCTTTGTCATCCTGAAAGTGACCGAGCATCAGGCCGCAGGTACACCGGCATTGAAGGATATCGAGCCGCAGGTTCAGGAAGCCATGTATATGGACCAGTTGCAGCCTGCTCTGCGCACGTATCTGACCAAGCTGCGTGAAGATGCCTTTATCGACCTTGCACCGGGATTCGTGGACTCAGGCGCAAGCCCCAATGAGAGCAAGCCGTTATTTACCGCCTATGCTCCTCCTGTCGCCAAGAAGAAAAATGTTCAGAAGAAGCGGCGATACGAGAGCGCTGGTACAGGTCGGTTTGCTGCACAGAAGAAGGTATCGACGGCAACTCCGGCTGCAGTGGCTGCAACAGGTGCGGCAGCTGCTACTCCCGTAGCGGCGGTTACGAACAGCAAGGGCAAGAAGAGGTCGAAGAAGATCAAGCGCGAGAAGATCCGCTTCGGGCAGGCTCCCCGCAATGCGTTGCCAGCAGGGCCGGAGCAGACGGCAGTTGGCGGCGATGTAGGAGCAGGTGCCGCTTCGGCCTCGGCTATCACTGCGGCGCCAGGCGCTGCTATGACCAACAGCGAGGAGAGCGCTGAGCAGGCAGCAGCAGCGGACGTCAATCCACTGACGCCCACCCAGGCTGCCCCGACGAAGAAGACGCGTTTCGCCTCGCGTGAGAAGGTTGTTCTCGCCGAAAAGAAGGCCACTAAAGCTAGAAAGGCCAAGGAGAAGGCTGCGGCGACCCCTGCGGCTGCGACAGCACAGGAGAGCGCAGACCAGAAGGCCCAGGCTGCGCCCCTTGGGTTGAACGGCGATACAGCCAAGAAGAAGAAAAAGAAGAAGGTGAAGGGAGCCAAGAAGGAGCGCCTGGAGAACAAGGCGAAGCCTTCGACGGCCCCGCCTCCGCCGCCTGCACCCACCGTGAACCCATCTCTGGGACAGGGTCTGGGAACTGCACCGGCGACGCCTGCCCAGCCAGCTGCACCGGCACCGACGACGCCAAACTAGACCGATAACATCACCAGACACCGATGCGAGAGCTCCGGCTCTCGCATCGGTGTCTGCCCTGTACGATTTCTTCGCTATGGCGCGGTATCCTGAGGGGCATGAAAGATTTCTTTATTGCTGACGCCGCGAAGTTCGATAACGACACCGTAACTTCTTACTTCGCGCTGTCATCCCTGTCCGTGCGTGAGAAGAAGCAGGGCGGCCAGTATCTCGCTCTTACGCTCACTGATAAGACCGGAACCATGGAAGCCCGTATGTGGGACGAGATCGCCGACGTGCTGGCAAACTGCTCGGAGGGCTGCTACGTCAAGGTGCAGGGGCAGATCAGCAAGTATCAGGGCAAGTTTCAGATCACGCTGCAAAAGATGCGCAACGCCGCCGAGAGCGAGATTGATCCTGCCGACTACCTTCCTGCAACTCTATTTGATGTGGAGGAAATGTGGGCTGAACTGCGCGGGTATGTCTCGCAGTTCACCAACCACGATTTGAAACGGCTGGTCTTTGCCTTTCTTGATGATGGGGCTATTGCGTCGGCCTACCGCACCGCACCGGCGGCAAAGCGCCTGCACCATGCCTGGCTCGGTGGCCTGCTGGAGCATGTCGTCACGCTGGTGCGCGTCTGTCTCGCGACCGCCCCGTTCTACCCCGAGGTAAACCCTGACCTGCTCGTTACCGGGGCAATCCTGCACGACATCGGCAAGACGCGCGAGTTGCACTGGAAGAACAGCTTCGGCTATACACTGGAAGGTCAGCTGATCGGACACATCAACATCGCCCAGGGCATGCTGCTTGAAAAGGTAAAGGAGCTTTCCCCGTTCCCTGAGAAGCTGCGCGTTCTGGTCGAGCACATGATCCTGAGCCACCACGGCAAGTACGAGTTCGGTTCGCCCAAGCTGCCGATGACCGCCGAAGCCCTTTTGCTCAACGTGCTCGATGACCTCGAAGCAAAGATGCAGGTGCTGCGCAACGAATTTGCTGCCGCCGAGGCCAGCGGAAAGTCCCCGGGAGAGATGACCGAGTGGGTTCGCAGTATGGATCGCCCGTTGCTCGACTCCCGCAGCTACCTGAAGGACGAATAGCTGGCATCGGATAGGGGCGGAGCGGCATCGAAGATAATGACACTGGGAATTGGAAAGTCGATCATTCGGGAGCAAGTCATGCCGACGGTCACCAAAGCTGATGCCCTTTCTCGCAAACTCTACGCCGGTCTAACCCACGAACTCGAGGCCTACCATGGCCCCTCTTTCGAGCTGCGGCTGTGGGATGATACCGGCGCGAACTATGGTGCGGGCAATCCCCGCTTTACCATTACCGTCAAATCGCTCGATGTCTTGAAATCCCTCCTATGGGATCCCAACGAGATCTCCCTCGGTGACGCCTTCGTCAAGGGCGATCTCGAAGTGGAAGGCGATATCTTCGCCATGTTCGAGTTTGCCGACTTTGTCTTCAGCCGCGCGCACGGCGTCGAGAGTCCTTCCTACGCTCGCCGCCTTGTTCTCTCCGCAGGCAGGGCCTACCATCACCTCGAATACGCAGTCGGCGACCTCTTCACTCACAGTCTTCGCCGCGACCGGGAGGCCATCTCCTTCCATTACGATAAGCCGCCTGAGTTCTTCGCGCCCTGGCTCGGGCCCACGATGGTCTACTCCTGCGCCTACTTCTGCCGAAACTCGGAGACACTCGAAGACGCGCAACGGAACAAGCTCGATCTGATCTGCAAAAAGCTTCGCCTCCGGGCGGGTGATCGGATGCTCGACATCGGCTGTGGTTGGGGCAGCCTCATCCTCCACGCGGTAAAACACTACGGTGTCCATGCCACCGGCATTACCCTCAGCGAGCAGCAATTTGCCTTCGCCCAACGCCGCATCGCGCAGGAAGGTCTCGCCGCAGATTGCGAGGTTCGTCTCTGCGATTACCGCCAGATGGATAGTGCCGCTCCCTCCTTCGACAAGATCTCGAGTGTAGGCATGTTCGAACACGTCGGTTGGCAGAACCTTGGCACTTACTTCAATACTGTCAAGAAGCTGCTGAGGCCCGGCGGCACCTTTCTAAACCACGGCATCGTCTCTTCGCTCGACGAATATAAGAAACACGGGCCATCGTTCATTCGTAAATACGTCTTTCCCGACACGGCCCTTGCCACGCTCCCCATTGTCACCACTCAGGCCGAGCACGCAGGCTTCGAGCTGCGCGACGTCGAGTGTCTCCGCGAGCACTACGAGCGTACGTTGCACGGATGGGTCGACCGTCTCGAGCGCTGCAAACGCGAGTTGCTCAATTATGTCGATCCTGAAACTTATCGCATCTGGCGGCTCTATATGGCCGGTTCTGCCGAGGCCTTTCGCAAGGCCAAGATCAGCGTCTACCAGATTCTGCTCGCGAGCCCCGGCAACGACGATCACCTTCAACCCACTACTCGGGCTGACTGGCTCCTGCAATCGACCGGAGGACAACTGGCCGACGCAAACTAAGCGCTCTCACGATTGTTACAATCAGAATTACGGCGTCAGTACACCTTCGCGCCGCCTAAGTGAGGGAAATGCTTCGATTTTCGACAGCGGGAGAGAGCCACGGCGAGAGCCTCGTGGCCATGGTAAGTGGAATGCCGGCCGGTGTTCCCGTCGATCTTGAGTTTGTGAACCGCGAGCTGTGGCGCCGCCAGAAAGGCTATGGCCGGGGTGGCCGTATGCGCATTGAGCGCGACACGGCGCACGTCCTCAGCGGCGTTCGCCACGGCAAGACCATCGGCTCGCCCATCGCTATGACGCTCGCCAACAACGACTGGAAGAACTGGACCGAGATCCTGCCTGTCGAAGAAGGCGATCCTGAGAAGCACAAAGCTGTCGCCTCCCCGCGCCCCGGTCACGCCGACCTTGCGGGAGCACTAAAGTACGACTTTAAGGACGCCCGCTATGTTCTTGAACGTGCAAGCGCTCGCGAGAGTGCAGCTCGCGTAGCCTCAGGTGCCTTTGCCAAGCTTCTGCTCAAAGAATTAGGTGTAGGCGTGGCCAGCCATGTTATTCGCGTAGGCAAGGCCGAACTCTCTCGTCCGGCCACGTGGGATGAGATCGTAGCCCTGCAGGCTAAGGACGAGGTCCTTCTGAACTGCGTCGATCCTGAGAGCGAAGCTGCCATGAAGGCCGAGGTCGATGCCGTTCTCCGTACTGGCGACACCATCGGAGGCGTCTTCGAAGTAGTCGTCCACGGTTTGCCTCCGGGCGTTGGCACCCACACCAACTGGGATGAGCGCATGGATGGCCTCCTCGCCCAGGCGGTGATGAGCCTGCAAGCGGTCAAGGCCGTCGAGATAGGGCGCGGCGTCACTGCTGCCGAGTCGCTCGGCTCAACCGTTCACGACTCGATCGGCTACGAAGGCGAGGGCGGCTTCACCAAATTCTCGCGCGAGCAGAACAACGCCGGCGGCATCGAAGGCGGCATCTCCAACGGCGAAGACATCGTGGTGCGCGGCTATCTCAAGCCCATCTCGACCCTGCGCCGTCCACTCGGTTCGGTCAGCTTCGAGACCCGCGAGCCGGTCAAGGCCGCCTATGAGCGCAGCGACGTCTGTGTCGTCCCCGCGGCGGGAGTAGCCGCAGAGGCGATGGTCGCGTTGGCCGTCGCGCGTCTTGTGATAGAAAAGTTTGGTGGCGATTCGCTGCGCGAGTTACAGCGCAACTTCAACGGCTATTGTGAGCAGATTCGAGCATATTAAGTGACGAATCAACAAAGATATTAATAACGAATCGACAGAAATATTAAATGACCCAATCAACAGGCAAAATCCATGAAATCGTGAAGTGGCCCGATCCGGTGCTGGCAAAGCGTGGCGAAGACGTCACCGTGTTCGACGCAAAGCTCAAAAAGCTGGTCGAAGAGATGTTCGAGTCGATGTATGCCGCACAGGGCATCGGCCTGGCCGCACCGCAGATCGGCCTCTCGCAGCGCATCACGGTTATCGACTGCAGCTTCAAGAAGAACCCCGACGAAAAAGTCGTCCTTATCAACCCCGAGATCGTCGACCGCAAGGGCAAGCAGGTCGAAGAAGAGGGCTGTCTGAGCCTGCCTGAGATTCGCGACAAGGTCTCTCGTGCAGCCTGGGTCAGGGTTCGCGCACAGGATATAAACGGAGACCAGATTGAAATGGAAGGCGAAGAGTTACTTGCCCGTGCCATGCAGCATGAGATCGACCATCTGGACGGCATCTTATTCATTGATCGGTTAAGTCGCCTCAAACGCGACCTTGTCATCCGCAAGATCAAGAAGCTGCAAAAGAACGGCGAGTGGTAGCCTTTGGGCTTTATCCTTGGTTGTTCGTATCGGTCCCATCGGTATAAATCGGTGTTGAGCCTTCAGCCGAAAGGGAGAATCCAGCTTTGAAATTAGTCTTTTGCGGCACTCCGCAATTCGCCGTCCCTACCCTTGAAGCCGTTATCGCCGCCGGTCATGAGGTTGTGCTTGTAGTGACGCAACCTGACCGCGCTGCGGGCCGGGGCATGGAGACGCAAGCGCCCCCGGTAAAGCGTGTGGCGCTCGAGCACGGAATCCCTGTACTCCAACCGGAGAAGATCAAGAACAACTTTGAGCTGCGTGCCATGCTCGAAGATATTCTCCCCGAGGCGATCCTCGTCGTCGCCTATGGTCGCATCATTCCGCAGTGGATGCTCGACCTCGCGCCCTACGGCTGCATCAATCTGCATGGCTCGCTGCTGCCGAAGTATCGCGGGGCCGCGCCGATCCAATGGGCCATCGCCAATGGGGAGAACGTCACCGGCGTTACGACGATGCGGCTCGACTCGGGACTCGACACCGGCGATATGCTGTTGGCAAAGATCGTTCCTATTGGTCAGGAAGAGACCGCAGTCGATGTGTATGAATGCCTGGCGGCGGTGGGAGCCGATTTGATGGTGGAGACGCTCTGCGGACTGGCCGACAAGTCGCTCTTCCGCCAGCAGCAGGACCATGCCCTGGCGACGCTTGCTCCCATCCTTACTCGTGACGATGGCCGCATCGACTTCACGCGCATGGCGCACAATATCTACGACCGCTGGCGCGGCTTCCAGCCGTGGCCGGGAGCACACACTACCTTGCGCGGCAAAAAATTGATCGTCCACAAGATGCGCGCATCGTCGCACGTTGCAGAAGGCGAACCGGGAACTATTGTCATTCAAGGCGATGCGATGATGGCCCACTGCGCCAACGGCACGGCCATCTATCTCGACGAGCTACAGATGGAAGGCAAGCGCCGCATGAGCGCTGCTGAATTTTTGAATGGATATCAGGTCAAGAGTGGCGAACGGCTGGGTATATGAAGAACAAGCCGCTCCAACCAAAGACTCCACCGGCAAAGCGTCCTGCCGTGATGAAACGTCCAGCCTCAGCCGGATCAACTGCCTCCGCCGAAGCGTCAATTGCCAAAGTGACTCCGGCTCGACGCGCAGCATTTGAGATTCTGACACTTGTCGGCGAGGGCAAAGGCCACAGCGACGAGCTTCTGCACTCGCCTCGCATCGAAGCGCTTTCTGCCGAAGATCGTAACCTCACCACGACACTTGTCATGGGAGTTCTGCGCTGGCAGATCGCTCTGGATGCCCGTATCCGCACTTTGCTACAAAGGCCAGAGCAGCGGCTCGCCGAGCCGGTCTCGCTCGCTCTGCGGCTGGGCGCATTCCAGCTTCTGCATCTCGACCGCATACCCGCTCACGCTGCTCTCAGCGAGAGCGTTGAGCTGTGCCGCGCTGCTGGACAGCCTCACGCCACAGGGATGGTCAATGCGGTTCTGCGCAAGCTGGCAGCAGCGCAGAAGCCCGGTCAGCGAGTCTTTGAATCAGTCGCCGCATTCTCCGAGCGTCTCGGCCATCCGCAGTGGCTGGTTGAGCGATGGGTCGCCGCCTACGGTCGCGAGGCCGCGCTGAAGATCTGCGAGGCCGACCAGAAGGAACCGGCGGAAGGCGCACTCTTCACCGAAAACGGCGGCGACCTACCGCAGATGGACGATGGCTCCCGCCTTGTGGCCGAACTTGCTGCCACCGCGGTACCGGATGCGAAGACGGTGTGGGATTGCTGCGCCGCTCCCGGCGGCAAAACCCTCATCCTTGCCCATCGGCTTGTCTCGGCAGAGATTACTGCCAGCGATGTCAGCGCTAAACGGCTGGCACAGACCGAGGCTCGCTTTCGCCGCTATGCCTATGCCGAACGTATCCGCTGTGTTGTCGCCGATGCTACTGCAACCTCCGGCAGCCAGAGCTTCGATCTCATTCTCTGCGACGTTCCTTGTAGTGGCACTGGCACATTAGCTGCAAATCCAGAGATTCGTCATCGACTCAAGGCTGAAGAGTTTCCCCGTCAGGCATCTCGGCAGAAGGCCATCCTGAAAGCTGCCCTCAAACGACTGGCTCCCGGCGGCAAGCTGGTCTACTCCACCTGCTCGTTGGAGCCGGAGGAGTGCGAACGAGTCGTGGCCGGAGTCATCGCCGGAACAAACATCGTTCCATCGCCGGTCGAAGCTCTCTTGCAGGAACTGTCGGGGGCTGGAATGCTCCGGCAGGATGCCAACCTTAGCTCTGCCGTGCGCAATGGAGCGTTGCGGACGCTTCCCGGCGTCCATTCGTGCGACGGCTTCTATGCCGCTGTGCTCGAAGCTGCGAAGTAGATTCGGCTCAAAAAGTTCTAGTGAGTCAGCGTGATGTGGACGGCGTCGCCTTTCACCACGCGATATCCAGCTAACGGACTCTGATCTACCACCGTGCCTGGCTGCACTGCTGCTGAGGTAGGTGCGATGGGCGTTCCTGGGGCCTTTGGAGCGATAGGCGTTGCCGAAGCCGGTGGAACGGCTGAACCTGCCGGAGCAGTGGGCGCAGGCAGATTGACATCCTCCACGCTGGCAATGTGTACGCCTGCCGCAGCCGCGCGAGCTGCGGCTCCGGCCAGCGTCAGTCCGGTGAGCGAAGGCATCACATAGGCCGTAGCATCAGGATCGGCAGGTGCGCTTAGCAGCAGGCTTACCTGCGGCCGATCAATTCCCGAAGCATTCGGTGTAGGTGTCTGCGCGAGCACAATTCCGGTTTCGGCATCAGTCGGAAGCTGGGCGACTGTTCCCATGTCTAGCGTGAGACGACGCATCAGGATTGAGGCAGGGCGCTCTGTCTGGCCGATCAGATCAGGGACAGATACTCTCTGCGGCCCGAGGCTTTCGGTGACGCGCACCGTCCATTCGCGCCTAACGGTGACGCCGGAGGTCGGTGATTGCGCCAGGATATGACCGGGAGCAACGTCGTTCGAGTAGAAGCGGTTCTCGACGTTGAGGTTGAGTCCCTGCGAGCTCGCCGTCTGGCTGGCTTCGGCGATGGTGAGCCCGGCGAGATTCGGGACCTCGACCTCGCGGCCGTGAATGGCAAGGCGCATGGTGATGAACGCAGAGATGAGCGCAACTGCAATCATCGCCATCCCGCCGAGAAGGATGTTGAAAAAGCGGTTGATGGTAGAGATCTTCATCAAGGTCAGGATACAGCGCTTCAGCCGCGATTATCGGTGGCAGGTTCGGGATGAATTAACAAGCGGCTGACCTCGGGAGCGTCCAGCTTGAACGCCCCTTCGAGCGCGGTGATGACGGCGTGAACCTGTGCCATGGGCAGGTCGTCCGGTAAAGTGCAGTGGCAACTGACCTGAATGCGGTCGTTTCCATGGTCTGGAATGCGGGTGACGAAGACTTCGTGGATGTCGAGGATCTCGGGAAACGCTGTAGCGGCGCGGCGAAGGCGGACTTCGAGCTGGCGGTCGCGCTCAAGCGAGGCGGGACGCTCAATCGTGGCAGGCTCGCTCTCGATGTGGGTCAGGATAGTGGCGATGGTGGGAATCTCGCGGCGCATTTCGGATTCTAACCGTGTAGCTAAGACGTGGGCCTCGCGCAGGGGCATGGTCTCGTCGACTTCGAGGTGTTGCTCGACATGCAGTTGATGGTTGTACTCCTGCACGCTGACGTCGTGGATGGTGAGGTTAGAGCGGGCAGCTACAGCGCGGATACGATCGTGAACGCTCTCGGCCTGTGAAGCGGTGGGGACGGAGTGGACCACGACATCAGCGCCGGGCAGATGACGTTGTACGGCTGCGGTGGCTTCTGCGGTGATCTGCTCGGAGCGCTGGAAGGTGAGCTTGCGCGGCATGCCCAGGGTGACGTCGGCGAAGTAGCTGGAGCCGGAGCGGCGCGTGCGAACACGGTCGACCGAGAGCACGCCGTCGATGGCGGCGAGGTCGCGGATGAGGTCGCGGCGGGTCTGGGCGCGGGTCTCTTCGGGCGTAGCGTCGAGCAGAGCATCGATGGTGCGCCGAGCGAGCTGCCAGCTTACGCGGAGGATGATGCCGGAGACGATGATGGCTGCGACGGGGTCGGCGAGCTCGAGAAAGGGAAGATGCCAGTGCTTCCCCGCGTAGGTTGCGGCGAGTCCGAGGAGAACGGCGAACGAAGACCAAATGTCGGTGCGGAAGTGGATGGCGTCGGCTTCAAGAGCTTCGCTGTTGTGCTGCACGGCGACGCGGTGCAGCGTGCGAGAGCGGGAGTAATCGACGGTGATCGAGAGCAGAAGGACAGCGAAGGGCCAGATGGAAAAAGTAAGCGCAAGACCCTGGTGGAAGAGGATGCGGCGGACGGCCTCGGTAAGAATCCAGATGCAGGAGCCGAGCATAAGCACGGTTTCAACAAAGGCGGAGAGGCTCTCGATCTTGCCGTGGCCGTAGTTGTGTTCTTCGTCGGCGGGGCGGTCGGAGACCTGGACGGAGAAGAAGGTGATAGCTGCTGCGGCGAGATCGATACCGGAGTGGGCCGCCTCGGAGAGCATGCCGAGTGAGCCGGTGAAGATGCCGGTGATCAGCTTGAGCAGCGTAATGATAAGCGCGGCGAAGACGGACAGCAGAGCGGCAGAACGCTTGGCGGCGTGTGTGTGCGCTGCTTCTTCGGGCGTCGTAACAGGGGCCATGGGAAAGATGCTACATGGTTCAGGGTTTCGTGGCACGGTAGAGTCCGGCGGTGCCGAAGGTGTAGCTGGTCCAGGTGGCATTGATGAAACCTGCGTTGGCGATCAACTCGATCATGCGGGATGGACTGGGGAAGCGCGCTACGGAGTTGGGGAGATAGGTATAGGCGGCGGGGTCTCCCGAGATGAGGCCGCCGAAGCGGGGGAGAATCTGCTTGAAGTAGAGGTTATAGAGCGCTCCGGTGAGACCCGTGGGCTGGTTGAAGTCGAGGATGCCGATCTGGCCACCTGGCCGGAGGATACGGTGGAGTTCGGCTAGGCCCGCTTCGTAGTTGCTCAGGTTGCGGAAGCCGAAGGCCGAGGTGATGAGGTCGACGGAGTTGTCCGCGATGGGGAGGTGGAGTGCGTCGGCTTCGATGGGGATGATGTTGTGCGGTGCGAACTTCTCGGCTCCGCGGGAGAGCATCTGGTGGGAGAAGTCTACGGCGAGGATGGGAGCTTCGCTGCCGGTCTTTGGACGATGCTTGAGTAAAGCGAGGGTCATGTCGCCGGTGCCGCAGCAGAGGTCGAGGGCTACCGCTTCGGGGCGCTGGAGGATGGGGCGAAAGGTGCGAGCGGCGCGAGACCACCACCAGCGGTCGATGCCGACGGAGAGGACGTGGTTGAGCAGGTCGTACTTCGGCGCGATGGTGTCGAACATCTGCTGGACGTTCGCGGCCGCGTCCTGATCGGTGGTGGTACCGGTGGGACGGGCTCCGGTGGTGTGTTGGTGCTCGGGTGTGCCTTGTTGTGCTGCCATTACCGCTTGCGCTTTCGCGTAACAACTGGTGCGGCGGTGTGCTGGCGCATCAAGGCAAGCATGGATTCCGTTGCCGCAAGCAGCTCGGGCTGGGTGACGTCACGGACGATCTTCACCGTGCCGATGCTGGTGGGCAGGATGAAGGAGAGGGTGCCGCTGCGGTTCTTCTTGTCGCTGGAGGTGAGTGCTACCAGTTTTGCGGCGGTTGCCTTGAAGGACGAAAGCGGGCCATAGCGAAGGATGAGCGCGATGATGCGGTCGGACTGCGCCTGCGTGATGAGCTTGCGCGATAGGCCGAGATGCGTTGCGGCGATGGAGCCCCAGCCTACAGCCTCGCCGTGGAGAAGCTGCTTGTAGCTGGTGGCGGCCTCAATGGCGTGGCCGATGGTGTGGCCGTAGTTGAGGATCATGCGCAGGCCGGACTCGCGCTCATCGTTGGCGACGACGTCGGCCTTGACACGGACGCTGGCAGTGACGACGTGGGTGAGCGCCTTGGCGTCTCCCTTGAGGATAGCGTCGGCGTTCTGTTCCATGTACTTGAAGAGCTTTGCATTGCGGATGATTCCGGCCTTGATGGACTCCTGCAATCCAGCGCGGAGTTGCGCCGGCGGCAGGGTGGCGAGGATGTCGGTGTCGGCGAGGACGGCAAGAGGATGGTTGAAGCTGCCGACGAGATTTTTTCCGGCGACGAGGTTGACCCCGGTCTTGCCACCAACGGAGGAGTCGACCTGCGCGAGCAAGGTGGTGGGGATTTGCACGTAGGGGATGCCGCGCATGTAGATGGCGGCGAGGAAGCCGGTGACGTCGCCGATGACGCCGCCGCCGAAGGCGATGAGCAGCGAGTCGCGGTCGGCCCCGGCGGTGGCGAGCTGCTGCGCGAGGGACTCGACGCTGGCGAGGCGCTTGTGAGCTTCGCCGGATGGGAGGAAGAGGACCGTGGGCGCTTCTTTGAACGACGCCAGGACCTGCTTATGCCAGAGGCCCCAAATCTCGGGCGAGGTGACGATGAAAGGGCGGAACGGCTTGCCTTTGGTCAACTTGTTGAGGCGCGCGGATAAGGTGCGCAGCAGGCCGGAGGCGATGGTGATGTCGTAGGCGGCGGAGGGCGTCTTAAGTGAGATGACGGGCACAGTATCTCCATGGTATCGCGTGTTGCGGCGATTCTGCGTACGGTTGGGTAGTAGCATCGAAGGATGGAACAAGTTGATTTTCTTGTAGTCGGTGCGGGAATTGCGGGTCTGAGTGCGGCGATTTGCCTGGCGCGGGTGGGCAGGGTGATGGTCGTCACCAAGGAAGAGCTGGCTGAGTCGAACACGGCATACGCGCAGGGCGGCATTGCAGTGGCAATGGGCGGCGAGGAGGACGTCGCGCTGCATCTCGAAGACACGATGAGCGCGGGTGATGGGCTGGTGAATCGCGAGGCGGCGTCGGTGCTGGTGGAGCAGGGGCCGCGACGGGTGGAGGAACTGCTGGCGTGGGGAACGAAGTTCGATCGCGAGAACGGCGAGTTGATGCTGACGCGCGAAGGAGCGCATAGCCGGTCGCGGATTCTGCATGCGAATGGGGACGCCACGGGAAAAGAGATCGCCGTGTCGCTGCTGCGGCATGTGCGCGAGATGGATTCGATTGAGTTGATGGAGTGGACGACCGGCGTCGATCTGCTGATGGAAGGTGGGCGCGTCGTTGGAGCGACGCTGCTGGATGGCGAGGGCGGCGTACGCGTGGTTCGAGCGAAGGCGGTGCTGCTGGCCAGTGGCGGAGCAGGGCAGGTCTATAGCGACACGACGAATCCGGCCGTGGCCACCGGGGACGGCATTGCGATGGCTTACCGGGCGGGTGCTGAGGTGAGCGATATGGAGTTCTACCAGTTTCATCCGACGGCGTTCAGCGTGCCGGGTGCGCCGAGGTTTTTGATGAGCGAGGCGCTGCGGGGTGAGGGCGCGTATCTGGTGAATGCCAAAGGCGAGCGGTTTATGGAGCGGTATCATCCTCTGCTGGAGCTGGCTCCGAGAGATGTGGTGGCGCGTGCGATTACGCATGAGGGCATGGATGGTGAGGTTTATCTGGACATGCGCCACGTGAAGAAGGATCTGCAGACGCGGTTTCCTGGGATCTCGAAGTTTCTGGCGAAGTACAGGCTGGAGTTGGGCCGCGATTTGATCCCGGTGCGTCCGGCGGCGCACTACCTGATGGGCGGCGTAAGGACGGATGTGCATGGACGAAGCTCGTTGCCGGGGCTGTATGCAGCGGGCGAGGTGGCTTGCACGGGAGTCCACGGAGCGAATCGGCTGGCCAGCAACTCTTTGCTGGAAGGGCTGGTCTTCGGAGTGCTGGCTGCGGAGGCGATGATTGCCGATGACGGCACGCAGCACGAGCCTGTGGTTGAGGATCAGGGGGGCGAGGTGGCTGCCGTAGCGACAGGTTCTGCTACCGGGGAGAAAGCTACGGAGCGATGGATTGCGGAGCTGCGGGATCTGATGTGGAAATATGCAGGATTGCTGCGGGATGCTGCAGGATTGCAGGAGGCCAAGCGGCGGCTGGACGCGCTTGCGGTGACGATGCCGCGCGGGATGTTCCGGCGAGCGTTGGAGGCTCGCAATCTATATACCGTGGCCGAGTTGATCGTCGCTGCCGCGTTGGGACGTGAGGAGAGCAGGGGAGCGCACTACCGCAACGATTTTCCCGAGAGGGATGCGGTGGCGCGGCACTCGGTCATGTCGAAGGACGGATTGAAGTTTGTGGCTTAAAGTCTTCAGCCCAGCGAAAGATGCTTCGCTGGGCCGGAGATAACTTCTGCGAGCGAATTAGAAGCGGAGGTAGAAGCCGATACCTGGCTCGAAGGTCGAGGTGTGGTGCAGGATGGTCAGGTAGTTCTGTCCGAAGTCGGGGGCAAGGAAGAAGACCTGACGGAACTGGGCGCGGAAGCCGAAGTGCGGTGAGAACGCGTCATCGACACCGAGAGAGTAGTAGTAGGCCGCACGGGCCTGCTCGCGCAGTGACTGGCCGCCATAGGTGGTCGGACGGAAGGCGATGGAGCCGAGACCGCCGGAGACGAATGGCTGCAACGAGAATAGCTTCGGCGTATGGGCTACATAGCCGAGGGTGTACTCAGAGGCGTTGGTCTGTACGCCGGCGCTGGTAGCTCCTCCGCTTGTGGGGGAGCCGAAAGGGCTGAAGGTCTCGGTGTAACGAGCGTAGGTGTAGTTGCCTTCAAAGCCAAGATAGGGAGACTTGGTGTAACGAACAGTGATCAGCGCGCCGAGCGTGTTGCCGGTCGAGAGATTGACGGTGAGAGGGTTGCCATTGGCGTCCGTCGGGCCGCTCTTGGGAACGCCGCTGCCGCTGCCGTTGAACTGACCGATGCCGCTGATGCTGAAATCGATGCGGTCGAGCTGCTTGGAAAGTGCAGGGGACTGAGCTTTTGCGATTGGTCCCGCCAGAGTTGCGAGCAGGCAAAACAGAACACTCCGGGTGCAGGACAGGCGGGACACATTCAACATCGAGACGAGACTCCCTTGGATCGTAGGATCGTACTTTTGGCT
The DNA here is from genome assembly GCF_014640335.1 of Edaphobacter dinghuensis. Lineage (NCBI taxonomy): Bacteria > Pseudomonadati > Acidobacteriota > Terriglobia > Terriglobales > Acidobacteriaceae > Edaphobacter > Edaphobacter dinghuensis. The sequence continues at coordinate 419,654 of NZ_BMGT01000003.1, forward strand.
AGTTGTTTTTAGCGCGAACTGATACTCATTCCAGTTTACCCCGGTTGCCGTGGCAGTGCCTCAGGATCGGGCGGAATCTGCTGTCGGCTCGACGATAAGGGTGAGACCGTCGATGCTGCGCACAAGAACGCTGGCCCCGGCAGGGAGGGTGGCATGGTCACGTAGAGATGCCTGCCAGATCTCGCCGCGGATCTCGACCTGACCGTTGGGCGTCAGAGGAGTCCGTGCGACGGCGATAGCTCCCAGCATGGCCTGAGGCCCGGTAAGGACCTTGCCGCGACGAGCACGCAGGGCGATCCAGGCCAGGCCGAACGAGATGGCTCCGAAGCCAATGCCTGCGCCGAGCGCGGTTCCGGTGTGTACCTGTAGCTCGGGTACCGAAGAGTTGACCAGGGTAGCCAAGCCGAAGACGAGGCAGATGGTTCCGGACAGCGCCAGCATGCCGTGGCTGGCGAACTTGGTTTCGAGCACCATCAGAACGACAGCCGCAATCAGCAGCAGCACCGCGGTGTGGCGGATGGGTAGCAGGTTCAGGCCGAAGAGGCTCAGCAGCACGAGCAGCGTTCCGATGGAGCCGGGAATGATGGTTCCGGGAACATTGAACTCGAGATAGATCAGCAGTCCGCCGAGCACAAGCAGAAGGACGGCGAGGTTGGGATCGGTGAGGCGGGTGAGCAGCCGCTCGCGTAGGGACGGTGCGATTTCGATGATGGTTGCGTTCTGGAGGTGAAGCGTGTCGGAGCTGCCATCGAAGCGTGTGATCGTGCGTCCGTCGAGCGAGGATAGCAGGGATTGATCGTTGTTGGATACGAGGTCGATGAGCTTGAGGTTGAGAGCCTCCTCGTCGCTGTAGGACTTCGAGTTGCGAACGGCATCTTCGGCGGCCTGTACGTTGCGTCCGCGACGAGAGACATAGGAACGGAGAAAGGCCGCGGCGTCGTTCTCGATCTTCTGCTTGAGGATGGCGTCAGGCTCGCGGCCTTCGGTGACTGGATGGGAGGCTCCGGCGTTCGTTCCGGGCGCCATGGCGGCTATATCTGCGGCCTCCAGCAGAAAGAAGCCTGCCGATCCGGCACGACTGCCGGTAGGCGAGATATAGACGATAACCGGAACGGAGGATTTTTCGATGGACTCGACCATGACGCGGGTTGAGTCAAGCAGACCACCCGGAGTGCCGAGCGAGACGATGACTGCCTTGGCATGGATGCGTGCGGCTTCGTCAAGACCGCGTTGGAGATAATCGGCCGTGATGGGCTGAACGGTATCGTGAATGATGAGTTTGACGACGACAGGCTTAGCGTTGTCGGCGCGTGCGATGGTGGACAGAAGACAGCACAGTGCCACCAGGAGCGCAGTGCGGAGCTTCAGCAAGGTCTTCATGGGATGCGCTGTCCGCGCGCGAGCAGAGCTTGCCGCATGGCCAGCGCTGCCGGGTTTTTGGGATCGAGCTTGAGAGCATTGCTGACATCGGCAGCAGAGGCGTCCATCTGTTTGGCTTCGAGCTCGATCTTGGCAAGGACCATGTAGGCGTCGGCTGTGGGACGGAGTTTGAGCGAGGTCTGCGCTTCGGCGCGAGCGTCATCGGTGTTGCCGGTGCGTGCGCGGATCTGGGCGAGACCAGTATGGGCAGCGGCACTCGAAGAATCGGCTGTGATAGCGGCCTGGAACTCCTGCTCGGCTTCGGGAATCAGCCCTTGCGTCAGGTATTCGTTGCCCGACTGCGTGTATTCAATGGCCTGTTTTGCAGGCGGCAGGTTGGCAAGACGCATGGCGCGCATCTGGTCGAGCTGAAAGGCTGCCTGGCGGAACGAGGCCTCGGAGTAGGTCCTGCGGATGCGCTCGAGCGGATCGAAGTCAGCTTCGTCGGACGATGACGTTGCAGCATCGGCGGTGCCGGATTTAGTAGAGGTTGCCGGAGTCGGTTTGAGGCTTCTGCCGGAGTGGATACGCGCCTTCAGCAAGTCTGCTTCCTTGTCCGTGGGACGGAGCTTCAGGGTCTCATCGACCTCTCGCTGTGCACCGGCAAAGTCGCCCTGACGAAGCAGCGAGACGGCGAGGTTGTAGTGATAGTCCGCGTCGTTGGGGTCGGCGGTGGAGGCGCGCTGGAAGAGAGGAACAGCGTTGTGCCCCTGACGGCTGGCGGCCACTCCCTGGTTGTTGACGACCTCGGGCAGCGGAAGGCGGCTGGCGACGAAGGCGAAGGCTGACTCGGCATCGGCGTATTTGCCGGAGTTGAAGCGGGCGAGGCCAAGGTAGAAGCCGGCTTCGAGCGCGCGACGGTCGCTATGCGGAACTTTGGCGAGGGTAGTGGCGGCCTGGTCGTACTCTCGCTGGGTGAACTGTGCCTTGCCCAGCGCGAGCAAAGCGGCAGGGTAATTGGGCGTAAGAGCAACAGCCATCTGGAGACGCTTAATTTGCTCCTGCGGCGAGGCCGCGCTGATGCCGCGAATATAGTTCTCAAACGAGTTCAGGGGAACCCCGCCGGCGGCGGCGAGGAAGGTTTGCTGCGCAACGTTGAAGTGGGGATCGATGCGCTTTGCGATCGTCCATGCAATGGAATTCTCGACGTCGAAGAGACGCGGCAGATCGCTGGAGTCGGAGAGCGGCTGCGATAGGCTGAGCTTGTCGACGTTCAGAATCTGCGCCTGCACATTGATGCGATTGTTGCTGACCGTATAGCTGCCCACGATGACGAAGTTGGCATCGAGCGTCTGGGCGATGCGGATGGTCGTGGCGCGGCTGGGCTTGAAGTCGACCGGCAGACCCAGATGGTCGAGCGCGTACTGGCGGTCGTCGGTGGTGATTGTAAGGAACCCGGCCGAGGTGAGCCGCTGATTGAGCGTGTCCGGGAACGAATCGCCAATCCAGTCGAGATTGGGCTGGCCGGAGCGGTTGTCAAAGGGCAGCACAAGGACGACACGGCCCATCCCCTGAGCCGGCTCGGTGTCAGCGGTGTTCTGTACCGCGTTGGCGAGGGGAGAAAGCCCAAGGGCGCAGCACAGGACGAGTGCAGCAGGCAGCCATTTTTTTCGAAGAATCGAGCGCGGGTTTAACAGTCTCAGCACAGCTATGAGTATAGAGCGTGTGTGCTAGCGCGGCAGCCTGAGCGATGCATCGACGATGCGAGGAAAGCGCAGGACGGCTGCCCACTCGCCTTTGCGATGCGCTTGCCAGACGACTTCTCCGTGCAGAAGGGCTGCGGCTGCGGCAGGGTGCATGTCGTGGTGGAAGTCGAAGAACTTTGCGTCTTCGGATTCATTTGGCTTGCTGAGATTGATCGTTCCCGGTGGCGGCTCCCACTTGGTGGAGAAGATAAAGGCGGTGTCGTAAGCTCCGGGATCGGCTGCGGCCTTCTGCATCTCGTCGATGGAGAAGTTGGGAATGGCTACCGTCTTAATGGAGTGGTGGGTGTAGCCGATCTCGGGGCGGGACAACTCCGACGTTGCGGGCCATGCGGTGAGGACGGTGGCCTGCGGGTAGTTATGCTCGATGAAGTGGACGGCCTGCTGATGCAGCACGATCATGTCCCGGTAGGTAAGGTTGTCTTCGGGTGCGAAGGCGTAAGGCGGGTTGATCCAGATGCCGCTGAGAAAGGCCGCTGCACTGAGCGCGGCAATGAGCCACCACTGTCGGAGATGACGCCGCCATATCGAGACGCATATCAGCAGCACCAAGGGATACATCGGCAACAGATAACGAGTAAGCAGCGCTCCGCCGAGGATGGAGAAGGCGATCCAGTTGGCGAGAAGGATGACGGCGATGGCCTTGATCGCAGGCTTGCGGATAGCTTGCGGAGCCGTGGGCGAAGCGAGGGGAATTAAGAAGACAGCCACGGTGGCGACGACAGGAACGAACATGTTCATGTGCGTCGTCAGGTGCAGGAAGCGGTGCCACAGGCAGAGGGCGATGCGGTAGGCGCTGAGGTTTGCGGTGGCGTTGTAGCGAAGGAACTCGGGGTTGCCGAAGATGAATCCGGTGCGGTGATAGTGATAGGCGTACCAGGCTACGAGCGGTGCGATGGGGAAGAGCAGCGCGGCGAGCCAGCCTAAGCTCTGGCGTTTGTTTGCGGCGCGGCTCTGGAGGAAGAGGATTGCCTCCCATAACGCGAGCGCTGCGGGAGTGATGATCGCGGTCTCCTTGGAGAGAACGGAGAGCGCGAACATGACGCTCGCTAGAATTTGATTTTTTGTAGTGCTTTGATCTGAGTCGTCACGGTCGAAATAGAAAGCAAGGCCCCAGAGGGTAAAGGCGGCTGCAAAGATGTCGGCGTGTGCGAGTGTGCTCTGCGCGAACCAGATGGGATAGATCGCCGTGAGGACGGTGACGACTGCGGCTGCGGTGGCTCCGGCAAGCGTACGTGTGAGCTTATAGACGCCGAGCAGGGCCGAGGCGCTGACGATGCAGACGAGCGTGCGCGTGCCGCTGACGACAAATCCGGAGAGATGCCACCACGCTGCCAGCAGGATGGAAGGCAGCGGCGGATGGGCATTGGTGACGGTGGTCTGCGGAATGAGACTTCCGGTGCGGAAAAAGTCCCACGCGGCGGGGATGTAGTAGCCGCCTTCGTCCCAGAAGTAGGGAAGGCGGAGCAGGGTGAGATGCGAGAGATAGACGGCGGCGAAGAAGAGCGGGAAGAGCATCCAGAGCGGAATGTCGCCCGGTGCGGAGTTGCCGGGCCTTGCGCCGCTGAATTTCTCCGGGGTACGCACTCTCTTAGTGAATGGGACCGTTGGGCGACGAAGGAACCTGTTCCAGCGTGATCTGGCCGAAGGCCTGTTCGTATTGGGCGAGGTTGTGGCCGAGGACGTTCCACAGGGCCTTGGCCTGCTGCGGGCTGAGGTAGATGCCCTCGAAGTTCTTGACGTGCAGCTCGTCGGGTGTCTCCTGGGTCATGGTGCCGAAGACGAGGAAGAAGTCCCATACGCTCATGCGTACCTGAACGCTGTTGGCGTAGTCTTCGCGATAGTTCTCGGTGTTGGTGAGTCGGAGGGCGGGCTGTTCAGTCGGCTGGTTGGCCGGGTTCTTGGGCTGGCTCATTTGGATCACTTTCGAGAGACTGCTTTGTGAGGCGGATGATAAAGAATTTGGTGCGAAAGGGGGGACTTGAACCCCCACGGATTGCTCCGCCAGATCCTAAGTCTGGTGCGTCTGCCAATTTCGCCACTTTCGCGTGTTGTAGAGCGTGTTCATTTGGTTGCTGCGCGGGTTGGATGCGCTGTCAACAGCGTACTGGTTAAGGTGGGGCTAATGCAATGGGACGTGGTTTGCACTGCCAGAGTTCAGTGGTCAGCAGGCCCGCCAGTGAGTAGTGATGCGCTATGCGTGTGAGTCCTGTCTGCGTGAGCGGTGTGGCGTGGTCTGGGAGTCGAACGGTACGAAGTCCCGTGATGATGCGGAATGCAAGGTAGAGAGAGCGCACGACGATGTGTGCAGGAAGGTGCATTGGTCCCTGTGGGATGCGAAAGTCGGAGACGAGCCAGAGAGCGTCTGGTGCGAGCGCAGGTGTGATACGAGCGATGAGAGTTTCGAGATCGGACTGGGTGAGACAGTCGAGGAAGAAATGGGTGACAACGAGGTCGTATGGGCCGATAGGCGCGAAGGTGAGTGCGCTGGTGTGATGAGTTTTGAGACGTGCGGCGTTGACTTCGCAACGCTTGCTCAAAAGCTGGAGCATAGTTGCGCTGATGTCTACGGCGTCAACATGGATGTGCGGGTTCGAGGCCAGGAGGGCCGCAAGGAAACGCCCATCTCCGTCGCCCATGACGAGGGCTTTCTTCCGATTGAGGAGAGCTGGAAGGAAGTGCAGGCGGCAGCGTTCGAGGGCGCGGCCGAGGGTGAGGTATTCGAGCCAGCGGTAGGGACGAGCGATGGGGTTGAAGTTGGGGTCAGAGGTCATCGAAGTCATCGATGGAGAAAAGCGATGAAAAGAACGGGAGTGATCAGCACCAGGTCTGCGGCGGCGCGCAGAGTAAGAGGTGCAATGTGGCGGCGATAGTGCAGCACGAGCAGAAGAACGGCAGAGATACTCGTGGCAGATGGGATTACCCACGGAGCGCGGTGATAGAAGAGAGCGAGCGCTGTTCCCGCGAGAGCGATAATGATGGCAAAGAGGGGCAGATGGCGGAGAGCGAAGCGGGTAGTGGCATGAGTAGGGTGGTCGGGGACTGAAGAGCGTTGAGGGTCGTGCTCCCAGGCATAGATGAAGAGGCAATTCGAACTGCAGAGCATCGCCAGAAGAAGCGCTGAGGGTAGAAGTGCAAGGCGCAGACTTGGTTGGCGCGCAACGGTAGGAATGAAGGTGGCGGCGGCGAAGAAGATGCCGACAGCGATCTCCTTGGGGAAGCGGTGGGCGCTGCGCGTGGCATGAATGAGGATGAAGTATCCGAACAACAGACCGCCAAGGATGAGGTAGAGGTGAATGGCTTCGGTGGAAAGATGAAACAGCAGAGGGGCGAGTGCTCCCGAAGCCAGCAGTATTCCGGTGAGGAAGGCGGTTCGGTGGCGGTGGTGGAAGTAGTGGCGGGCTTCGAGGTGTTGCTCCTGTCGTGACTGGCTATCGAGCAGCCGCGTGTCGAGAAGGCGATCAGCGGCGTAGAGCATCCAAACGGCGATGAACATTGCGGCGACGGAAGAGAGGGGAAGGCGGATGTGGTCGGCGGCGGCGATAAACCATACCCAGAGAGCGGCGATAGTAGGTGCGTCAAGAGAGAGAAGGTGCCAGAGGACAAGTGGGGAGCGTCGGTCTTTGGAGTGGGGTTTGGCTGCCGGTGTCAGTGTTGGTTGCGTCGAGGTTGACGATGCGAGAGCCACACTCTTATTTTAGGCGCGAAAAAAGGAGCAGCTCAAAAGGGAAGCTGCTCCTTTTTCCTGTTGCGTCCAATTTAAGCGGTTGCGGCGTCTTCGCTTGGAGCTAGCGCAGCCTCGGCGGGAATCTTTGCCGGTACAGCTTCGTGGGCCTCATGAGCTCCGGCAACCCACAGCCCAGGATCGATATCTGGAAAAACGCTGTCGCGAAGCTCGATCTCCGCGAGGCGTGCCTCCTGCGTCGGTGTCAGGCTGCCGCTCGATTCAAAGCCCTGCCAGATGGCTTTGACCTCGTTGAACTGATCGTTGTGCGTGAGGAAGCGAATCTCGGCGTAGTCACGCGCAGCCCCTGTCGTGATAAGGAACTGCCAGTCGGAGGACTCTAGCAGCAGCAGTTCGCGGCAGAGCTGTTGCATGATGCGCTTGCCCATCGCGGACTTGCGCCACTCACCGGCAGTGCAGACCTCGCGCGTATAAAGTTCGGCGGGATAGATGTGCGTGTAGGTCCACGAGGTATCGGGGTTCATCCAGACATGGTTGTTGCCCTCGGCTCCCCATGAGCCTTCATGCATAGCGATGAAGCCCGCGCGAGGATAACGGTTCAGATACTCGGCGCAACTGATCAACTCAATGCCCGTGTTGTGATCGTGGATGGTGCGCGCCACGGCCTCGAGCCACAGCGTTCCTTCAAACCACCAGTGGCCGAACAACTCTGCGTCAAAGGGAGAGCAGAGGATCGGCGGAATCGCGTCGTTGAAGCCGGACTGAAGCGCCTCCCACACCAGGTGGACGTAGTTGGCGGCATGAGACTTTACACGCTCTGCGGCATCCTGTGGATAGTAGGGCTGTTTGTCGCCCATGTCGACCTTGGAGCCGGTGACGCGCCAGTAGCGATGACCGCCGGGCCAGCGCTTTTTATGGAAGTCGAGATAGGTGCCGTCGCCGGGATAGCCGCTATCACCCGACCAGACCTGGACACCGGTGCGCGGATCGCGAGGAAAGATAGTAGTGGCGTTGGCCTTATCGTAAGGACCGTCGACATAGTACGGCTGGTAGAGACGGCGATAGTCGCGGTGCGTCATCTGCTCGGTCTGCTCGTCGGTCGGGACAGCGCCGTTGAGCAGCTCATAAGGCGAGGGAACGCGGTGCGACTCTTCGACGAGATGAGTATCGACGAAGAAGAAATCGATGTTGGACTCAGAGAGTGCCTGCTCCACGCCGATGCGGTCGAAGCCGGAAGGTGTTGGCGTGCCGTCTGCATTGGCGACTGGATAGTTCCAGAAGCCTGCGGGACGATAGCCGCACTCGGGTGCCCATATTCCCCTGGGATGCTCGCCGATGTGGCGGGTATGAGTGGCGACGGCGGTGCGAATCTGCGCGCGCACGCTCTCGTCCGTGCCTAAGAGCGGCATGTAGCCGTGAGTAGCGCCGCACGTGATGATGTCAATCAGGCCGATGTCGTTGAAGTGGCGGAAGGCCTTGATGATGTTCTGGTCGAAGTGATTGAAGTCTTCAAGCGCCTGCGAAAAAAAGCGATGCCAGAAGCGCGCAGTCTCGGCGTAGTGGGCCTCGCCCGACTGTGTGAAGAATGCCTCGTCTTCCTGCGCGGCGACAATCTTTCGTCCAAGATAGTTGGGGAACTCCGCGATAAAGACAGGATGCGAGAGCTGCTCCAGCAAAATAGGCGAGAGATTGAGATTGCAGTTGAAGCGGACGTTATCGCGCTCAAGATTCTTGAGGACGCGCAATAGCGGCAGATAGGTCTCAGCGGCAGCCTCGTGTAACCACTCCAGGCCATGGGGCCAGGTACCGTGATTGACTACGTAGGGCAGATGGGCGTGCAGAGTGAAGGTGAGAAACCCTGAAGGTTTTCTCGTAATGTTAACTGCGGTGTGTGGCGATGCCTTCGTCAAGACGGAGTACCTCAAAGAAGTAGTTTTCTTTCGGCAAAAGAAGCATCGTACTGGGTTTTTCTGGCCCGCTGATACCAAGTTTACACGAAGGGTGCGCAGTGAAATATCGGTCACGTGTGGTGGCAGATCAAGTGCCACCACACGAAAGAAGAGCGATAAAACTGAACCAGCGGTGGGATACGACTGCTACTGTTGTTGATCGTTTGGCCGCTGCTGGAGGTTGGGGTTATCGGATGCATTCCGCGGGTTGTTGGAGACGCGCAGAGAGATCGCATTCGTCAGATGAAATCGAACCAGGCTTTCCGAGGGAATTTGCACCTGCTCTCCCCGGGTGATGGCGTTGCTTCCGGCGCCTACGCCGCCACCTGCAGCCGCCCCGATGGCAGCTCCTTTGCCGCCGCCGAAGATGCCGCCGAGAATAGCTCCCACGGCTGCACCGCCGCCGGTTTTGATGGCGGTATTTTTGCCGCGTCCCTTGCCTGCTACGCTATAGGGCTCGGTCGTGAGGGCGACGCTATTGCCGCGGTGGCGGAGCCCTGTGAGTTCGATGGTCAAAAGAGAGTTGCCTTTGAAGTGAGCAGCTTCCTGCACGGCATCGACCCGGCCCGAGACGGCGGCGCCGTGGGGAATGGCGACGACTCCATCAATGACAACATCGCTGGCTACGGTGCCGCTGAAGCTGTCGCCCTGCTGCGTGCTGGCGCTATCGAGCGTTTGGGTAATGCGAATTGGCAAGGTCGTGCCCGCCGGAATGGTGACATCTCGGAAGGCAGGGGCTGCCGGTGCTGGCGGAGGAGGTGGCGGCGGCGGAGCGGCCTGAGCCTGCTCGGGAGGAGCGACGCGCTCGATGGGAGCAGGGGAGTGATCCGGCTCGGGCTTCGCCTTCTTCCTGATCGGTTCTTTGCGGGCGCGCTCAGTAGGCGGCGGTGCGATGACTGCGGGTTGAGGCGCAGGCTGCTGCTCTGGCTGCGCTGCCGCCTGTTGAACGGTGAGGTTATTGATGACCGTCTTAAGGCCCGCAACCTGGGCTGCATCCGAGGCGGCGAGCGAGCGAGCGGCGTCGTTACTGACGGTTCCGTTCAGCGTGGCGATACCATTTTCGACTGTGGCCTGGATGGATGCAGGTTGAAGTGCGCTGTCTCCTGCAATTCGAGACTGAACTGCGGTGGTAAGAGCAGCATCATCAGGCGGAGGAGAAGATTTTTTGCAACCACCAAGGCTGAGTGCTACAGCGAAAACGGCGGCAAGTGTAACGGCGCGCGGAACGGAGATGATATGGGAGACGTGCATAGAACCTCGTTATAGGCAGAGCTGTTGCAAACACTGTAACTCACTCTATTGGTATCAGATGCTGCGGCCTCATTAAGGGCTGTCCAAATAACCGCAACCGCTATGCAACAAAGCAATTTTGTAAGCTGTCTCATAGACGAATGCAGACCTGTAATCGTGAGGTCGGCGAGATAGAAGGGGAGCAGGCAGAGGTGCCGACGGCGCAACCTATTCCATCAGGAGGGCATCTTTTCCTTACAGGCTTGCTGACGTCACAAACGCTTTATCTTGCGCTAAAGGTTATGCTTGATGTTCGGCAGCGACCATGAGTTTATTCCGTCCGCTGGGGTATAAAGGCGGAGAGCCGATTTTGCATTCACAGAAGATAGGAGAAATGAATATGTCAGATAACGACAACGGTGTAGGCGGGTTGGGTTGGTTTTTGGCTGGTTTGGGCGTAGGCGCCCTCGTAGGTGTTCTCTACGCTCCCAAAGCCGGCAAAGAGACGCGCGAAGACCTGGTAGCGAGTGCGCTCGATGCGAAGGAGAGGGCAGCCGTCCTGGCCCAGCAGGGTAAAGAGCGCGCCGCCGATCTGGCAGCGCAGGGCAAACAGCAGGTCAGCGATTATGTCGATCGCGGCAAAGAGTATTATGACCGTGGCCGCAGCCAGTGGGCCGAGTATGTTGAGAAGGGCAAAGGCCTGGTGCAGGAGCAACAGGGCAAGGTTTCCGCCGCGATCGACGCAGGCAAGGATGCCTATGCGAACGCAACGAAGGACTTGGGCAAGGCTTAGTTGAATCCTGGGGCCTGATCTCCCGTGGATGGAGATCAGGCCCGAAATTTGTGTACTTGAAAGAGAGGCTGCATGATAGCGGCACAATTTGTTCTGTCGGGGATGTGGCTACAGGATGCCGACTCAATCTCTTCAGGCAACTCCCGGTTGCTGATGATCTTTGTGGGCATGGTTGCGGCGGCCTTGATCGTGCAGGCGATCGCGCTTGTAGTCATGGCTATTGGTGCAGCCAAGGCACGCAAGCGTGTATTGACGATTGTCGAAGAAGTTCGAGCAAAGGCGATGCCTGCCCTCGAAAGCACGCAGGACTTTATCGCCAATACCGCTCCGAAGATGATTACTCTTGCCGAGAACCTCGTCGAAACCAGTAACGTGGTTCGCAGTAAAGCCGCTGAATTCGATGCTACTCTCAGCGACGTCAACAGTAGAGCGCGGGTGCAGGCTGCTAGAGCCGACGATATTGTGACCACAGTTCTGACTAGCACGGCTGAGGCGGTGAATGCGGTTCAACGCGGCATCAATGTTCCCATTCGAGAGTTTAATGGCCTGATGAACGCTCTGAAGGCCGGACTCGATGTTCTGGTGGGGCGCAGCAAAAAGTTTGGCAGCGGTCGCGCTCAAGCGAACTATCGCGAGAGCAACGACATCGATCTCTAAACAAAGTTCAAATTCTTAAAAAATCCAACCACCCCCGACAACCTCGTCTTCTTGATAGAAGACGGCGGCTTGACCGGGGGTGATTGCACGTTGGGGCTCGTCAAAGATGGCGGTGACGGTTCCATCAGGTCCAGGGCTGAGTGTTGCTGCAGCGGGCGTGTGACGGTGGCGGACCTTGATGGTGACGCGGATGTCTTCGGTCAACTCGGGGATGGAGATCCAGTTGATGCGGTTGGCGCGCAGATTGGTGGACATCAGCTCGTCGTTTGAGCCGACGGTGACGCGATGACTGTCCGGGTGAATTGCGAGCACATACAGCGGATCGGCAGAGGTGAGTCCGAGGCCCTTGCGCTGACCTACCGTAAAGCTCTGAATGCCTTGATGATGACCGATGACCTCGCCTGAGCTGGAGACAAGTTCGCCCGCAGAGTCGGGAAGGTCTTCGCCCTGCTCGTCGAGATACGCCTTGAGGAAGGCGTTGTAGTCGCCGCCGGGGATGAAGCAGATCTCCTGCGAGTCGGGCTTTGTGGCTACATTGAGGCCAGCTTCGGAGGCCATCTCGCGCACGGCCGGCTTTTGCATCTCGCCGAGCGGGAAGAGCGTGCGGGAGAGCTGTTCCTGTGTCAGGCCGAAGAGGAAGTAAGTCTGGTCTTTCGAGTGGTCGGCGGGGCGGGAGAGAATCCAGCGCTGACGAGCTTCGTCGAAGCGGTTGCGAGCGTAATGACCGGTCGCGATGCGGTCGGCTCCGATCTGGCGAGCCGTGGTGAGTAACTGATCGAACTTTAAATGGTTGTTGCAGAGGGTGCAGGGAATCGGGGTTCGGCCTGCGAGGTATTCGGAGACGAAGGGCTTGACGACATCGGCCTCGAAGCGATCCTGCTGGTTGACGACATAGTAGGGAATGTCGAGCTGCTCGGCTACGTGGCGAGCGTCATACACATCATCGATAGAACAGCAGCGGCCTTGCACTGCTTCGGGCATTCCCTCGTGTCCGCTGAGGCGGCGCTGGTTCCAGAGCTGGAGGGTGAGGCCGACGAGCGTGTAGCCCTGCGAGCGCAGCAGCGCGGCGACGGCGGAGGAGTCGACTCCTCCGGACATGGCTACGGCGATGGTCTGCTGCTCGGGCATACTGCTTCTATTTTCGCAGATATCGCAGGGAAAAGACGAAATACAGGGGTCTCTCCACTCCGCTGCGCTCCGGTCGAGATGACGTGCTTCTGAGGCGACAATCACGAGCGTTGTGCCAGGTCCTTTTGAAAGAAGCCGTTCAGCTCGGCGAAGGTGATGGAGTTGTCCATTCCTGCCATGCTGTTTTGCTCGGCTATCTCGCGGGCGGCGCGGATGAAGCCGGTCCATGCGGCGCGGGCCAGTGCGGAGCCTACACTGATACGGCGCACACCGAGATCGGCCAGTTCGGGAACTTTGAGCCCGGCGCTCGAGGTGAGCAGGACGTTCACCGGTTTGGGGTGAACCGCCTTGACGATGGCCTCGATGTCGGCGCGTTTGGTTGCGCCGGGCGCGTAGAGCACGTCTGCGCCTGCCTCGGCGAAGGCCTCGAGGCGGAGGATGGCTTCGGCCAATGGCTGCGGATGACCGAGCAGGAAGCACTCCGACCTTGCTACGAGCAGAACATCTGCGCCGGAGGCCTTGATTGCTGCCTTTGCTGCCTTGATTCTTTCGACGGCGAGCGGCAGGTCGTAGAGCGGCTCTTCGCGGTCTCCGGTGGCGTCCTCGATGGAGAGGCCGGCGACGCCGGTTTCGACGCAGAGACGAACGTTTTCGGCGACGTCTTCGGGCTCGTTGGCGTAGCCGGATTCAAAGTCGGCGTTGACGGGCAGATCGACCGAGGCGACGATCTCGGCGATGTGGTTGAGCACCTGATCGCGGGAGACTGCCCAGTGCGCGTCGGGCAGACCGCTGGAGAAAGCAAAGCCGCCGCTGGTGGTCGCCAGCGCCTTAAAGCCCAGGCTGCGGAGGTAGCGGGCTGAACCTACGTCCCATGGGTTCGGGAGGATGAAGCAGCCGCTCTCGTGGAGCTTTCGGAATGCGGTGCGGCGGGTGACGAAGTCGGTCATCTTGTCCTCCTTGGGGGTACCTCCCCTGGTGTACTTAAGTCCTAAAGTATTGATTATAAAGAGTTTATTTTGTAAAGTCTTGCATCGAAAGGAGTTACGAGTGAAGCTGCGGCTGATTGCTCTTTTTTCTATCTGCTCTTTCTATTTTACCGAGTTGGACGAAACTAACATGCAATGTCTATCAGGCTTGTTTTGTCAGGGTTATATGCTTTTGGACTTGACACGTTATTTTGCTGAGGGCAAAAGACAAAATACAGGGGTCTCTCCACTCCGCCACGCGATGAAACTGCGCGGCTCCGGTCGAGATGACGTGGGTTGAGGTAGCCTGCCTACGGTATGCGTTACTTTTTGGCGAAGGAGCGTACAAGGATGACCATGTTCCAAACGCCGTCGGTGTTCAGACGGTCACCTTCGCCGGTCATCTGGCCTTTGCCGTTCTTGATGATGTAGAAGATCTCGCCGTCGGAGAGGTCTTTGAGGGCTGCGGGGTCGGTGTAGTCCTTGAGCGGAGGCTTTATGTCGGCGGCGAGGTCGCCCTTGCCGTTGCCATTTTCTCCGTGGCAGACGGCGCAATCGTACCCGTACATCTTTTTAGCCTGGGCCTGAGACTCAGCCGTGGGCTTTACGGGATTGACCAGAGTTTTGGCGTCGGCCGGCATTGCGGGAGTCGCTGCAGCGGGTGCAGACGCAGGCGGAGGTGCGGCTGCGGATGCGGAGGTCGGTTGCTGGGGCGAGGGGACGAAGAGCAGGAGAGCGGGAAGAGCGAACAAAGGCTTCAACATGCGAGCCACCTTACTTGTCGACGGCATCTTATGCCTCAACCGATCCAATGGGAAGCTTTATCTTCTTTCAAGGCCAGAGATCATATAATTCACCGGCTGGCGGAGGGATGGATGCGGCAGGGAGGGTTTCATCGTTGGAGACGGTTGCAGGGGGTTCGCCGGTGGAGTTGGGTGCTGTTGCTTCTGGCTGCGGGAAGAACAGCCTTTGCCGGGCCGCCGTTTCAGACAGACGATCCCGACCCGGTGGCTTATCGGCACTTTGAGGCGTATGCCTTTGAGTTGTCGGATGGGACGGTTCCGGGTGGGACGATGTTGGAGATTCCTAGTTTTGAGATGAACTGGGGCGTGGTGCCGAATGTTCAGCTACATCTGGTCGTTCCGGTGGGGGCGAGCTTTGCTCCGAATGGAGGGCCGGTGCATTACGGCGTTGGCGATACGGAACTGGGCGCCAAGGTACGGCTGGTGAAGGAGACGAAGCGGGTGCCTGAGGTGGGTATCTTTCCTTTTGTGGAGCTGCCCAGCGGAAGTGCGGCGAATGGGTTGGGGGTGGGGACGACGTGGTATCGTCTGCCGCTTTGGATACAGAAGAGCTGGGGGCCGTGGACGAGTTACGGCGGGGGCGGAGAGGCGGTTGTGCCGCAGACGGGGTATAAGAACTATCCGTTTGCGGGATGGCTGGTGCAGCGGCAGATGAACAAGAAGGTGATGCTGGGTGTGGAGCTGTTTGGGCATGGTGCGGAGGGTGAGGCGGCGACCAGCACGCGGTCTTCGACGATGGCTGACCTTGGCGGATCGTATGAGTTCAAGGATGGGTTCGATCTGTTGTTCGCGGCGGGGCGAAGCGTTGCAGGTCAGGCAGAGACGTATACCTATCTGGCGCTCTACTGGACCTGGGGCAAGGATGCGAAGGGCGGAGACGAAAAGGGTGGCGGCGCGCCGGGCGGAATGTTGCAGAAGATTCATCTGCGATAAAGAAAAGCAGGCAGAGGTACGGGTGCTATTGTCGGAGACAGTTGTGGGCGAGGTGGCTTGATGGAAGTGACGGTGCGGGGCATTGTGTCGGGTGTGCATGGCCTGTTGTTCGGCGGATTTTTTCTGATGGCGATCTTTGGAGTCGTAGTTGAGCTGTTCCGTTCGGCCTATGCGAAGGAGCCGTTCGAGCTTACGGAACGCGGCTATTCGCTGGAGAGAATTTATCTGATCGTGATGGCCGCGCTGGGATGGGCGGCGGTGCTTTCAGGTGCTTATGTGGTGTATCCGTGGTATCGCGCGGCGCTGCCTGCGGGGGTGACGAATCTGGCCGGCTATCCGCAACGACTGTTGATGTCGAGTGCGGCAACGGTGGAGTGGCACACGCTGGGGATGGAGTGGAAGGAGCATGTGGCGTGGTTTGCTCCGATTGCGATGACGATGGTGGCTTATGTGTTGGTGAAGTATCGCGGCTCGTTGAAGCGGCACGGCGAGATGCGTCGCGCCGTGGTTGCGTTTGCGGTAGCAGCGCTGCTGGCTGGAGGGATCGCGGGATGTTTCGGCGCGCTCATCGATAAGGCTGCGCCGGTCGAGGGTGGAGGGACGGTGCATTTGATGGGAGGTGCGCGATGAATAGGAGCGTGGCGGAGGAGAGTTTGAGGGAGCCGGAGGGGCGGCTTGCCAATGGGCCTGGCGGGGCTGCGATTCTGAGTGCCGGGATTGGATGTTTTGCGATCGGCGTGCTGGCGCTGATGGGTGACGGCTCGAAGAGGATGGCGGGCCTGTTTACGTTCTATCGGCCAACGGGGCCGCTCTCGGGCGTAAGTACGTTGGGTATCGTGGTGTGGCTGGCGGTTTGGGTTGTGCTTGCGAGACGATGGCGGACGAAGGTTGTCGCCATGGGCAAGGTGAATCTTGCAGCGTTTATTTTTCTCGCGCTTGGCCTTCTGCTGACGTTTCCGCCGATCGGGGATCTGTTGCTGGGAAAGTGATGGGAGCGAGAGCGCGGGCGCGGATGGATGCCGGGAGGATGAGGACGTTGGTGAAGAGGATGAGAGCGAAGGTCAGGGACGGGAAGTAGGCGAGGCCGGTTGGGGCGGCCTGAATGACTTCGAGGGCGAGGACGGCGGTGATGAGGCCGCGTGGGATCAGCAGGGTGGCGAACTCTAGTTCGCGGTAAGAGGCTCCGCGCCATACGATGCGGCTGCAGAAGACGGCAAGGATGCGGGCGATGAGAAATACGCCAAGAATGCCGAGGCTGGGGAGGAGCTGTTTTTTCAATCCGTCGAACTGGATCATGGCTCCGAGCAGGACGAAGAAGAAGCTGCGGACGAGGAATGCCAGCTCGGAGTGGAAGGAGTGGATCTTGTCGCTGTGGCCTGGCGCGATGATCTCGAAGCCGAATCGCTGCATGGAATTTTGCGGATCGAGCAGGCTGGCGAGTGTGGCGCCGAAGACCATGACGGCGAAGAGCGAGCTGCCGCCGATGGCGTCGGTGATGGAGTAGACGATCAGGACGACGGCGAAGGTGAGGACTTGCCAGAACTGCTTGTCGGAGACGCTCGGCAACAGGCGCACCCAGAGGAATCCGGCGGCGACGGCGACGACGAATGCCAGCAGGAATTTGAAGATGAACATGGCGAAGGCGCTGCCGAGAATAGCGCCGCTGCTGGTATGCAGGGACATGCTTCCGCCGTTGGCGAGGCCGAGGAGGACGCCCACGCCGATGGCGCCGAGACCGTCGCCGAAGGAGGCTTCGATGACGAGGGTGGTTTTGAGGTCGTGGCGGAGGTCGAGCTGGTCGAGGGTGGGGAGGATGATGGAACTGCTCATGCAGGCGAGTGCCGCTGCGATGAGGAGCGACGGCATTCTTTCCATGCTGAGGACGCGCATGCAGAAATAAGCGACGCCTGCGAAGGTAAGGCCGTAGCTGAGGATGGCCAGCGTCATGCCGGCGGTGAACTGCTTGAGGGCGCGACGGAGGTCAAGCTCGAGGCCGGCGGCGAAGAGGATCAGGATGAGAGCGACGGTGCCGACTCCGCGAATGAGCTCAGGGAAGCGGTCGGCGTGAATCCAGTGCAGGACGGGGCCCAGAACAATGCCGCAGATGAGAAGGACGATGACGTCGGGCACACGGGTGCGGCGGGAGAAACGATTGGTCACGAAGGCGAGAACGAGCAGGCCGCCGAGCAGTCCCAGAAAATTGGTGAGAGTTAAAGTCACAGGTTACAGACTAATTGCTAGGCGTTATTTGGGTTGCGTCTGGTTGAGGAAGTCGGCCATGTAGTCCTTCCATACGGCGGCCTGGGTGTGGGTTCCGTGGCCTCGGGTGGCGTCGGAGATGGGGATGAGAATGAACTTTGCGTTGGGCATGAGCTTGACCATCTTTTCTGCGATGCCAAGCTCAGGTGGATTGATGAAGTCGTCGGCGGAGTTGATCCAGAGAACGGGAACGGTAATGGTGCTGAGGCGGGCGCTGGGGTCGTAGTTGCGCGAGGCATCGAGGTAGTAGATGAAGTCGTTGGCGTCAGTGTTGGCTGTGCTGCGGGCGAGGGAGCGGTCGGCGTAGGCTTCGGCGGCGGCGCGGGTGGGCGCAGCCTTCTGCATCTGGAGCGGACTGGAGCCCATGACGAGCAGCAGCTCATTGGCGGCGCGGAGACCGACGACAGGTTCGGTGGTGTAGTCGCCGTTCTTCCATGCAGGATCGTTCTTGATGTTTTCGATGGACATGTAGCGCATCATGCGGTTGCGTCCGGCGATCTGGACGGGGAGGCAGGCCATTGGCATCAGCGCGTCGGCGAAGTTGGGGTAGGTTTCGCCCCAGACGAAGGACTGCATGCAGCCCATGGAGGTTCCGAAGATGAGGCGGAGGTGATCGACGTGGAGGCCGTCGACGAGCATGGTGTGCTGGCTGGAGACCATGTCGTCGTAGTCGTAGTGAGGGAAGCGCATGCGCAGGCCGTCGCTGGGCTTGCTGGACTGGCCGTGGCCGATGTCGTCGGGAAAGATGAGGTAGAACTTCGTAATGTCGAGGGGCTGGCCAGGGCCGAAGAGGATGTTGGAGAACTGCGGGGCGAGGAGCGAGTGGGCGTTGCCGCCGGTGCCGTGGAGCAGGAGGATGGCGTTGTCGATGTGGCCGGAGGCGTCGCGGTGTGGCGTGCCGAGGGTGAGGTAGTGGAGCTTCAACTCGGGGAGGGTTTCTCCGGTGCCGAAGCGGAAGTTCTTGATGATGTAGGTGCCGTCTGGTGTGGGCCATGTGATGGGTTGCGTGGCCTGTGCCGTTGGAGACGACATGGTTTGTGCGGGGGCTGAGATGATGCAGGAGAGAAACAGGGTGATGAGAGCTGCGAAGCGCATGGTTGTTTCCTCGTGTCCGATTGGAATTGAAAGAGGAGGGCAACGCAAGGTCTTCATTGGTTGTGTTGGTGAGCTAAGGGAAGACAAAATACAGGGGTCTCTCCACTTCGCTGCGCTTCGGTCGAGATGACGTGCTTTGATGTGGCTTCTCTGAAAGTGGCTATTCCTGTTTTGTCGTGGGTGCGGATTGCGGTGTGGTGAGGGGTTTGGTGATGTCGTCGAGGTAGTCGGGTGTGCCTTCGATGCGCTCAAGCGAAGGATAGCGTTCGCCGCCGTGGTAGTTGAGGTCGGTGAGGGTGACGAATTGATCGGTTTGCAGGATGAGGTGGATTGGCGCGGTGTTGCCTTTGGACTGCTTGATGGCAGCTTTGAGTGCGTCGGCGGAGAAGATGATGCCGTCGACGGCGATGATCTTCTGGCCGGGGATGAGTTTGGCGTTGTCGGCGGGGCCGCCCCAGCGGACGTCGGTGATGGTGCCGTCGTTCTTGATGTGGATGCCGAGGGAGTACCAGACATCGGGGCCGGGATGCGGTTTATCTGCCGAAGCCATGGTCTTCTCGGATTTGCTTGGCTTGTCGGTGTAGACGAGCTTGTAGCCGCCCTGTTCGATGCCTTCAAGATTGGCGTTCGAGGAGAGAGCAGTGATGCGGGTGTGGAGGAAGGTGGCCCAGTCGTAGGGGACGACCTGGTTGAGATCCTGCACCAGTTCGTCGAAGTGATAAGGAACGATGAGCGGGCCTGTGTTGCCACCTTTGCCGAGGAAGATGCGTTCGAAGTCGTTGAGCGATTTTTTATTGTTGGTGAGCTTGCGGATGGTGGTGTCGGCGTCGAGCCAGAGGAGTTCGCCTTCGAAATAGTAGTCCTGGCCGCGTCTCCAGTTGGACCAGGCGGGATCGCCACCGCGAAGGATGCTGGCGGCGATGGCAGTATCTTCGGTATTGCGCCATTCGCGGCCACGTATGTTGTCCTGACGGGCGGCGACCATGGCGAGCATATCGCGGTATTGCTCCTGTGTGCGCAGGCCGGAGCGCGCGGCGAGGACGTTGCCGAGGTATTGGGTCATGCCTTCGTAGACCCAGAGCAGCGAGCCCTGCTGCATGGTGGCGAAGTCAGTTTGGTAGAGGTTGAAGGGGCGACGGTATTTGCCGTTCCAGGAGTGGGTGAACTCGTGGGGAAGGAGATCGGAATCGCCGAGTTGGTGATCGGCATCGGAGAAGCTTTTTTCGTCGACACCGTTGTCGGAGGACTGACCGTGCTCGAGGCCTTCGCCGCCGGCGACGTCAGAGAGGGTGAGCAGGAAGTGGTAGACGTGATAGTGGCGCGAGCCGTAGAGCGCTCCGGTCTCGCGGACGAGGTTGGATAGCTCGGCGAGGAGTTCGGGGCGGAGCTCGGAGTCTTCGGGCGCGTCGGCTACTACGTCGATGTAATGCTTCGGTGTGATCTCGGGAGCGAGAGGGAACTCGTGGAAGTACTCGCCGGTGATGACGGGGGAGTCTTCCAACTGCTCGACGGTGGTGTCGGCGTAGTGTGTGGTGGTTGCGCCGGGAGTGGTGAGGTGGTCGGCTTCGTCGACTCCGGTGTTGGCGGCGGTGGGTGCTCCGGTGCCGGTGGGAGTTAGGGCGGTGCCGATGCCCCAGCCTGCGGGGACGGTGACAGAGGGCTGGATGGGGATGTCTTTGACGGGAGTGTTGGCGGGGTAGAGAAGCAGTTTTTCCCACTCCAGGACGGCGAGCTTTGTGGAGACGCGAGCGGTGACGATGCAGTCGAGGTGAGCGTGGAGGGTGGTGACGCCTACGGGGATGGTGACGTGGAACTCGTAGAGGTTGGTGTCGTCGCGACGCCAGGGCAGAGTTTGACCGTTGGCCGTGAAGACGACGCCGGTGATGTCGCTGACGGGGCCGGTGGGGCGGTGGTCGCCGGGAATCCACTCCGGCGTGATGAGGGTGAGGGGGCCGGGAGAGACGGGAATCTCGATCTCGGTGTGGTAGAGCTTGCGAGGTGCCTCAGAGAGATCGGCGGTGATCTGAATGGGAGGCTTTTGCGCGAGGGCGGGAAGGGTAAGGAGGAAAGGGAGCGAGAAAAAGAGGATTCGAAGTTTCAAGGCAAGGGCCCTCTGTCAGCAATGCAGCGTTGTAAGCCGGATGAGCGAGCAGATTCTGTCGACTCATCCAGCTTACAACTGCTTTACTTCGATGCGAGAGCAGACTCGATGGCGGCGATGACGGCGGGATCGTCGGGCACGACTTCGGGAGAGAAGCGAGCCACTACGTTGCCGTTACGGCCGATGAGGAACTTCTCGAAGTTCCAGAGGATGCCGGGTTCAGGGTTGGCGGTGGAGTTGTGCTTGCTTTGGAGGAAGCCGTTCAGCTTCTCGCGCATGGAGGCGCGGCCTTCGCCGGAGGCTTTGGGCTGGGCTTCGATGAGAGATTTGTAGAGGGGATGGGTGTCGGGGCCGGTGACGGCGATCTTGGAGAACATGGGGAAGTTGACGCCGAAGGTGCTGCGGCAGAAGGTCTGGATCTCTTCGTTGGTGCCGGGCTCCTGCGAGCCGAAGTCGTTGGCGGGGAAGCCGAGGACGACCAGGCCGGAGTCTTTGAAACGGGTGTAGAGCTTTTCGAGCGCGTCATATTGAGGAGTGAGGCCGCACTGCGAGGCAACGTTGACGACCAGCAGGACTTTGCCGCGATAGTCGGCAAGGGATGCGCCTTCGCCGGTGATTCGGGTAAGGGGGACGTCGTAGAGATTTGCGGGCATGGGGGCTCCTGATGCTGGATTATGATTTTCTATTTTGATGATAAAGGGATTGTATGGAACTATTTTTTGACAGGACAATGAATCGCAAGAAGTTAGATGCGCGCTTTGACAAACGGGTTACTATACAAAAACGATGTCTTTTGTAGACTCCCTTCTGGGGAGACCGTTAGCAACAAGTGAAGAGCGCGCTGAACATATTGGCGTCGCTGCGGGAATCCCGATTTTTGGCCTGGATGCGCTGACGAGCGCGGCGTACGGTCCAGAGGCGGCGATGACGCTGCTCATTCCGCTGGGACTGGCGGGAGTCCATTACATCGTTCCTATTATTACGGCGATCCTGATCCTGCTGGGGATCGTGTTCTTCAGCTATCGCCAGACGATTGCTGCGTATCCGAGCGGTGGCGGATCGTACACCGTAGCGAGTGAGAACCTGGGTGATGGTCCCGGTCTGCTGGCCGCTGCGGCGCTGATGATCGACTACATCCTGACAGCCGCTGTGGGTGTGTCGGCAGGCGTCGAGGCGTTGACCTCTGCAGACTCGAAGCTTCTGCCGCATACCTTGCTGCTCTGTCTTATTGTTCTGACGGTTATCGTCATCGTGAACTTACGAGGCGTGAAGGACACAGGGGCGGCGTTTATAGCGCCGACCTTTTTGTTTGTGGGGACGCTGCTGACGCTGGTCGGGGTAGGCGTCTTCCATGTGATCACTAGCGGAGGACATCCTGTTCCTGTACTTGCGCCTCCTCCGGCATTGCCCGCGACAGTAAAGTTTCTCGGGATATGGTTGTTGATGAAGGCCTTCTCGAGCGGCTGCGCGGCCATGACAGGTGTCGAAGCGGTATCGAATGGTGTGATGGCCTTTGGCGAGCCGCGGTCGAAAAAGGCGCAGGCAACGCTTACCGTCATCATCGGTATTCTCGCTGTGCTATTGTTCGGCATCGCGTACCTTTCGCGGGCATACCACATCACGGCGATGGAGCCGGATGCATCTCACTATCAGAGCGTTCTAAGCATTCTGACATCAGCCGTATTTGGGCGCGGATGGTTTTATTACGTAACCATGGCATCGGTCTTCACCGCTTTGGCCTTGAGCGCCAATACGGCGTTTGCCGATTTTCCGCGACTGGCCCGCGCAATCGCCGCGCATGACTATCTGCCGCATGTGTTTTTGCTGCGCGGACGCCGGCTGCTGTTCTCGCATGGTGTCTATGCACTGACGGGATTCACGACCGTCATCCTGATCTTGTTCGATGGCCAGACCGATCGCCTGATTCCTCTTTATGCGATAGGCGCCTTTCTTGCCTTTACGCTCTCGCAGGCGGGAATGGTGGTGCACTGGAAGAACGCGGAGGGTGGCTACAAGAAGCACTGGTGGCACATGTTCGTGAACGGCTTTGGGGCTTTGGCTACAGGGCTGACGACCATCGTGGTTCTGATTGCGAAGTTTGTGGCCGGAGCATGGGTGACGGCGCTGCTGGTTCCTGTGTTGATCCTGATCATGCTCGGGGTAAAGCGGCATTACACGCGAGTGAAGCGTGAGATGAAGGACATGACTCCGCTGAACCTGGTGAACCTGGAGCCGCCGATTGTTGTGATCCCGATGGCGCGCTGGGACCGCATTACCGAAAAGGCCATGCGGTTCGGGCTGCTGCTCTCGAAGGAGATCAAGGTGGTTCATATCCATTCGGACAACGAGGGCGATGAGGGACTTGAGGGGATTTGGGATGACAAGGTACTCACCCCGATCCGCCAGGAAGGTCTGCAGGAGCCGGAGCTGGTGACGATCCCGTCGAACTTCCGGTTTGTGATCACTCCGCTGATGGATTACATCCTCGAACTGGAAGATAGAAATCCGGGGCGAAAGGTCGCGGTGCTGTTGCCTGAGATGGTCGTGCGGCACTGGTGGGAGAACGCCCTGCACGGGCAGCGAGTGCAGTTGTTGAAGCTGCTTTTGCTGCTGAAGGGAAACCAGAGAATCGTTGTGGTGAATATTCCCTGGTATCTGTAAGGTAGATTCACCCAGCAAGAATGGTTTCGCGGGATTTGTAGGTGGGAGAAAGATCGCGCAGCCGAGCTACGGCGGCGGGAATCAGCTTGAGCGCTTCGTCGACTTCTTCTTCGGTGTTGAGTTTTGAGAGCGAGAATCGAAGGCTGGCGCGGGCACGCACCGGGCTGAGGCCCATGGCGGTGAGGACGTGGGAGGGCTCGGTAGCTCCGGACTGGCAGGCGGAGCCGCCGCTGACCGAGAGGCCCTTCAAATCGAGCGCGATGAGTAGTGCTTCGGCTTCTACGTGGTCGAAGTAGAGGTTGGTGGTGTTGGCTACACGGGGCGCGCCCTCGCCGTTGATG
Source organism: Edaphobacter dinghuensis (assembly GCF_014640335.1). Lineage (NCBI taxonomy): Bacteria > Pseudomonadati > Acidobacteriota > Terriglobia > Terriglobales > Acidobacteriaceae > Edaphobacter > Edaphobacter dinghuensis. The sequence continues at coordinate 443,376 of NZ_BMGT01000003.1, forward strand.
CCGCACTCTTCTACCTGTGCGAGGATGCCTTGCTCGAGACGGTCGCGTAAAGCTGCTAGATGCGCGGAGCTATCGGTCGCGAGCCATGCCTGTGCGAGTTCGGCGGCTTTGCCGAGACCTACTACACCGGTGACATTTTCCGTTCCGGCACGGCGCTGGCGTTCGTGCGTGCCTCCGTGCATCATGGGCGCGAGGCGGACGCTGCGGCGGACGAAGAGGGCGCCGACTCCCTTGGGCGCGTAAATCTTGTGGCCGGAGATGCTCAGGAGGTCCACATCTTTGAGTGGACCGCGCGGGCTTAGGTCGAGCGGAAGCTTGCCTGCGGCTTGTACAGCGTCGGTGTGGAAGAGGGCTCCGGCAGCGTGGACGATTTGGGAGAGTTCGGCGATGGGTTGGATGACGCCGGTCTCGTTGTTCGCATACATGATGCTGACTAATTTGGTGTTGGGGCGAAGTGCGGCTTCGAGCGCGGCGGGTTCGATGAGTCCCTGTGCGGTGCAGGGGAGGAAGGTGACCTCGATGTTGCGGGCGGCGAGCGATTCGGCGGCGTGAAGGACGGCGTGGTGCTCGATGGCGGTGGTGATGAGGTGGGAGCCTTCGGCGAGGGTGCCGAAGAGAGCGAGGTTATCGCTTTCGGTGCCGCCGGAGGTGAAGACGATCTCGGAGGCACGGCAGCGGAGGAGTTTGGCGATGGACTCGCGGGCGTGATCGACGGCGGCGCGGGCGTACTGGCCCTGCTGGTGGATGGAGCTGGCGTTGCCGAAGTGCTCGATCCAGAAGGGACGCATGGCCTCGAAGACTTCGGGGAGAAGAGGCGTGGTGGCGTTCGCGTCCATGTAGATATGGCGCATAAGCTATTTTACTGCCTTATGCGCCATGCAGTTGATATGGATGGAGACGAAAGGGGGATGCAAGAACAAAGACGAAATACAGGGGTCTCTCCACTGCGCCGCGCGATGAGGCTGCGCGGCTTCGGTCGAGATGACGTGGTTTAGAGGATCAGGTAGATGTACTTGTCTACCGCTCCGCGATAGGAATATAGCGCGATGGATAGGCTGGGCCAACATAGTCGGCGCGCGGACGGATGAGGCGGTTGTCGTCGTGCTGCTCGATGACGTGAGCGGCCCATCCGGCGATACGGCTGATGGCGAAGATCGGGGTGAAGAGGTCGATGTCGATGCCGAGCGTGGTGTAGGTGGAGGCAGAGTAGAAGTCGACGTTGGCGTTGAGCTTCTTCTGTTCCTTGACGTAGAGCTCGATCTTGCGCGACAAGTCAAACCACTTGGTGCTGCCTGCGGCTTTACCCAGCTCTTCGGACATGCGGCGAAGGTGCGTGGCCCTTGGGTCTTCGGTGTGGTAGACGCGGTGGCCGAAGCCGGAGATCTTCTTCTTCTCGGCGAACATCTGCTTCACATACTCGATAGGGTCGGCACCGGCCTTGTCGATAGCGTAGAGCAGGCGCATGGTGGCCTCGTTGGCTCCGCCGTGGAGGGGGCCTTTAAGTGCGCCGATGGCTCCGGTGATGGCGGAGTGAATGTCGGCGAGCGTTGCGGCGATGACGCGAGCAGCAAAGGTGCTCGCGTTCAGCTCATGGTCGGCGTGGAGGATGAGCGCGATATCGAAGGCGCGGGTCGCGGTCTCTGAGGGGCGCTCGCCGTTGAGCATCCAGAGGAAGTTACCGGCGTGTGAGAGCTTGTGATCGGCTTCGACGACCGGCTTGCCCTTGCGAATGCGATCGAAGAGGGCGACGATCATGGGGATCTGCGCGGTGAGGCGGAAGGATTTGCGGACGTTGGCGTCGTGGCTGCAATCGGCCTCGTCGGCGTCGTAGATGCTGAGCAGCGATACTGCGGTGCGAAGTACCTGCATTGGAGACGCAGTTGTGGGAACGCTGTGCAGAAGGTCGATGATCTTGGGATCGAGCTTGCGCGCCGCGGCGAGCTGGGTGGCAAAGTTGGCGAGCTCGGAGGTGTTGGGCAACTTGCCGAACCAGAGGAGGTAGGCGCACTCCTCGAAGGTCGAGCGTTCCGCCAGCTCGTGAATGTCGATACCGCGATAGGAGAGGACGCCGGCGTCGCCGTCAATAAAGCAGATGGAAGAGCTGGTGGCGACGATGCCTTCCAAGCCTTTCGGTGCGACAACATTGGACATGAGCGACTTCTCCAGAATTAAACGAACTACATCGTTTATAGCGCAGCGGCGAAAGGGTTGTCACGGTAGAGTGCGCGAATATCGGCTTCAATGTGCGATAGCAGAAGATGTCAAAACGCGGGCGGGTGAGTAGTCGGCCAGGTCGATTGCGGTGGGTTGATTGGAGATCATCTGTGCCATGACGTGTGCCGTTGCCGGAGCAAGGAGGATGCCGTTGCGGTAGTGTCCGGCGGAGACGAATTGATTGCGATGATCAGGCGATGGCCCAAGGAAGGGAAGTTCATCTGGTGTTGATGGACGAAGGCCGGCCCAGACCTCAAGCTGCGGCGCGTCTGCGAGTGCGGGAAGGAGATCCGCGGCGAGCGCACGGAGGTGGGCGATGTCGGCGGGGTGGACGATCTTGTCGAAGCCTGCGTCTTCGATGGTGGCGCCGATGATGGCCCGGCCTTTGTTGGGGCCGGTGGTGCGGGGGACGATGTACATGCCGTGGGTGCGGACGACGAGAGGAAGTGAGAGCGTGGGGGGAATGGCGATGGCCAGCATCTGGCCTTTTCTCGGTGCAATGGTGGTACTGGGTGCAAGTGTGGAGTGAGTCGCCCAGGCGCCGGTGCAATTGACGAACTTTGCAGCGTGGAAGATGCCCTGAGTGGTGTGGACTTCGACTGAGTCGTCGATGGATCGAGTGGAGAGGACTTTTGTGTTCGGCTGCAGATCGATGGTGGTTGCACGGACCGCGGCGAGGACCGCGGCGGCGAGATTGCGCGGGTCGAGGCTGTGCTCGTCGAGGAGAGTGAAGTGGTGGTTGCGCGGCGTGAGCTGGGGGAGAATTCTTCCGAGGGCTTCGCGAGAGAGGGTATCGGATGAAGAACTTATCTGCGATTGCAGGGTTTGACTGGTGTGGAAAGGGACAGCGATGCCGGAGTGTGCGTGCAGGCGATCGAGAAATTCAAAATAGAGCGAGAGGCTGAGGTCGGCGAGCTTGCGCAGCGGCGCAGGGTTGTCGGGATCGCTGGCGGCGAGCATTCCGGCGGCAGCGGTGGAGGCTTCGCCGAGCGGCTGTGCCTGATCGAAGACGGTGACGCTGAGGCCGCGGCGATGAAGTTCGAGGGCGAGAGAAAGGCCGATGATGCCGGCTCCAGCGATGCAGATGTCGGAGTGATGCATAAGACCAGTTTAGTTCTATTCGGAGATGGTGAGGTTTGTGAGACATAAAGGGTATGGTCAGCAAGGCATAAGTTTGAGAGACTGACGAGCAGCTTGTTTCGGGAAGATCGGTACAGGCGAATCGAAGTGCGATGCATAGGAGAGTGGAATGAGCGAAGACGAATACGTAGCAGAGCGTTCGATGTCTGGAGTATTTCTTGGTGTTCTTGTGGTGGCGTTACTGGCTGCCCTGGGTTCGCTGGTGTGGTGCTACGGTTTGCAGAACCATCTTGCCGATACGCAGAAGCAGTTGACTGCGGCTGTCCAGAAGAATGCCGATCTGGCAGAGAAGCTGGAGGCGACCAACGCCCGTCTGCGGGCAACCAGCGAGACGCTGGGGCAGAGTGTTGGCATTGCACAAAAGCAGATTGAGATCCGCGCGCAAAACATTCTTGCTGCACAGCAGGCCGCCACATCAAAGCTGGAGCGGGAGCAGGCAGCGACCAATCAGCAGATAGGCGCCGTTTCAAGCGACGTAGCCACGGTGAAGACCGATGTGGGCGGAGTGAAGACAGATGTCGCTACGACGCGATCCGATCTGGAGGCGACCAAGACGCAGTTGAACCGGGTGGTGGGCGATGCAGGCGTGATGAGCGGCCTGATTGCGACCAACCACAGCGAGCTTGAGATCCTGAAGCACAAGGGCGACCGGAACTACCTTGAGTTCACCCTGAAGAAGGGCGAGAAGCCACTGTTGCTCTCGGGCATCAAGCTGCAACTGAAGAAGGTGGATGTGAAGCACTCGCGGTTTACCTTGAACGTGAGCGCGGACGATCGCAACATCGAGAAGAAGGACAAGAACCTCGATGAGCCGGTCCAGTTCTACACGGGCAAGACGCCGGTGCTCTATGAGCTGGTGGTGAACGACATTGAGAAGAACACCGTGTCGGGCTATCTTTCCACGCCAAAGAACCAGTAGCGGTTGCAAGATGCAGACGCAGAAAGGGGGACGCTCATCGCGTCCCCCTTTCTGTTTGCCTGGTTGGGTTACTTCTTTTTTGCGGCTTTCTTCGCCGGCTTCTTTGCTGCTTTTGTGGCTGCCTTTTTCGTTGCCATTTGTCTATTCTCCCTATTGATTAGACATCGATGCTGCAACACGCTGCATTGCAGCTAACGAAGGTATAGATTCATGGAAATTCACTGTCAAGAAAAATCGATACGTTTAAGAAATTTTTTTTGAGGTGTAGAACGCGTCGGTCTTCGGAAGGTGAGACGAGTTGCTCGACGAGATGAGGGACAAGCGGCAGTGAAAGGCGTCGAGCCGTATACTTTTCGCGTTCGGAGTAGATTCGCAATTTCGAATTTGCGAATGGTTTTGTGACGAGGTGTTGCGATGGATGACGTTGTCATTGTGTCGGCAGTGCGGACTCCAGTGGGAAAATTTCAAGGCGCGTTGAGCGAGCTGAGCGCGGTGCAGCTTGGTGCAGTGACAGTGTGCGAAGCCGCTCGTAGAGCGAAGATTAGCGATGCAGGCTCTGCTGCAAATGTAGACGAGTGCCTGATGGGATGCGTGCTTCCAGCGGGCCTGGGACAGAACCCGGCACGGCAGGCAGCGTTGCAGGGTGGGCTTGCGGAGACCGTTGCGGCGATGACGATCAACATGGTTTGCGGCTCGGGATTGAAGGCTGTCGCGCTGGCAGCGCAGAGTGTGATGACAGGAGCGGCGGAGGTCGTTATCGCCGGTGGGATGGAGTCGATGAGTAACGCCCCCTATCTTTTGCCGCAGGCGCGGAAGGGGCTTCGCATGGGCGACGCAACGGTGGTGGATTCGATGGTGAGGGACGGATTGTGGTGCGCGTGCGAGGACTGGCACATGGGCATGACGGCAGAACTCGTCGCTGAAAAGCATGGCATCACGCGTGAGATGCAGGATGCCTATGCGCTGGAATCGCATCGCCGTGCGAGTGCGGCGTGGAGGGAAGGAAGATTTGATGCGGAGGTGATTCCCGTTTCGGTACAGGGAAAGAAGGGAGCGACGGTGGTCACCCGTGACGAGAGCGTGCGCGAGGACGCTTCTCTGGAGGCGCTAGCAACGTTGAGGCCGGCGTTCAAGAAGGATGGTACGGTGACGGCGGGAAATGCTCCGGGAGTGAATGATGCTGCCGCTGCAGTTGTCGTGATGTCGGCGGCGAAGGCTGCGGCATTGGGGTTGAAGCCGATGGTGACGATCAGGGCGCAGGCGATGAGCGGGGTAGCTCCGCGATGGGTGATGCTTGCTCCGGTGATCGGCGTGCAGCGGGTTTTGCAGCGTGCGGGTTGGAAGATGGACGAGGTCGATCTGTTCGAGTTGAATGAGGCATTCAGCGTGCAGGCGCTCGGAGTGATGAGAGAGTTGGAGCTGGATGCAAGCCGTGTGAATGTAAATGGAGGTGCAGTTGCGATCGGTCATCCAATTGGAGCGAGCGGGGCGCGGGTGCTCGTGACGCTCATCCACGAGATGATTCGGCGGGATGTGAAGAAGGGCGTGGCGGCGCTTTGTCTTGGCGGGGGAAATTCGGTGGCTCTGGCGGTGGAGCGGTGAGGTTATAAAGTTCGCTGAAGATTCTTCAGCATTCGATGATGTTCAGGGCCAGTCCAGCGAGTGATGTCTCTTTGTAGCGAGATTGCATGTCGAGGCCGGTCTGGTACATGGTGGCGATGACCTGATCGAGGGAGAGTTTGTGGCCTCCGGTCTCGTGCATGGCCATGCGGGTGGCGTTGATGGCCTTGACTGCTCCCATGCCGTTGCGCTCGATGCAGGGGATTTGAACGAGGCCGCCGATGGGATCGCAGGTCATGCCGAGGTTGTGCTCCATGGCGATCTCGGCGGCGTGTTCGATCTGCGCGTTGGTCCCATTGAGTGCGGCGACGAGGCCTCCGGCAGCCATCGAGCAGGCTACGCCGACTTCGCCCTGACAGCCGACTTCGGCTCCGGAGATGCTGGCGTTCTCTTTATAGAGGATGCCGATGGCAGCGGCGGTGAGGAAGTAGCGGATGAGACCTTCTTCGTCGGCGTCGTTTACGAAGCGCATGTAATAGTGAGCGATGGCAGGGATGACGCCGGCGGCTCCGTTGGTGGGTGCGGTGACGACTCTGCCGCCGGCGGCGTTCTCTTCGTTGACGGCCATGGCGTAGACGGTGACCCAATCGAGTGGAGCGAGGGGGTCTTTTGAGCCTTCGGTTTCAAGTCTCTGGGCGAGACGTGGAGCGCGGCGGCGGACGTTAAGGCCACCGGGTAGGATGCCTTCGGTGGCGATGCCGCGAGCAGTGCAGGATTGCATGGTGTGCCAGAGGGTAAGGATACTGGCTTTGATCTGCTCTTCGGGAGTGGCTTTGCTGTGCAAGGGGTTTGCGGACGGCGGCCGGTTGATGGCGATGCTCGCGTCGGAGAGGAGCACGACTTCGTTGGCGAGCATGAGCTGCGCGATGGTGAGGTGATTGGTAGCTGCGGTAGAGAGGAGTTCCTCGGCGCTACGGAAGGGATAGGGAACGGTGCGCGTGGTGGCGCTCGATGCGTTGCGTTGGGCTGCGAACTCGCTGCCGGAGAGGATGAAGCCACCCCCGATGGAGTAGAAGATGTCTTCGGCGAGGAGGGCACCAGTGTCGTCGAAGGCGGAGAAGCGCATTCCGTTGGGATGGGTGAGGACGTCGGGGTTGGGATACATCTGATCGCGATGGAAGAGCAGGTGTTGACTCTCGGTGAAGGGAATCTCGTGCAGGTCGAGGAGATAAAGGGTGCCGGTCGTGCGAACGGCGGCAAGCTCGATGTCGATGAGAGCGGGATCGACGGTGTCGGGCGCTTCGCCGAAGAGGCCGAGCAGGATAGCGCGGTCGGTGCCGTGACCTAGTCCGGTGAGCGCGAGTGAGCCGTAGAGATCGACGTGGACTGAGGCTGTGCGGGAGAGGGCGCCTGAAGTTTTAAGCGAGCTCGCGAAGCTGAGAGCTGCACGCATGGGGCCGACGGTATGTGAACTGGAGGGGCCGATACCGATCTTGAAGAGCTCGAAGAGGCTGGTATTCACAGTGGCTTTATTGTAGGCGTGAGCGGAGCGATACGGTTGATTTGGTGGTACGCGTGGTCTTCCTTCCTGTTTGTTTGAACTTTACATTGTTGTAGGCGGTGGCGAGCGCTCCTTGAAGGGTTGCTTCATCGACATGATGAAGATCGACGAAGGTCATGCCCATCCTTCCCCAGCCTCCTTGTACCGGCTCGAAGATCTCTGGCATCTCGGCGATGAAGGATTGTTGTTGCTCGACGGTGAGCTTGAGCGTACCGAGCCCTCGGTCCTGTGCGGAGAGGGTGGCAAAGATGCGGTCGTTGAGTCGAAAGTCAGGACTGCCCATGTGGGCGCCTTCGGTGGCCTGAGGAAGAGCGAGCGCTAACTTGCGAAAGAGAGCAACGCGAGCTTTCATCAGGGCTCGATCCTTTCTATTGCTTTTTGCGGCCAGATGCAGAGCGTGTGGCCCGGATGTAAGCGGCGGCAGCAGTGAGACGGACAGGAGCCTTGGTGTCGTCGAAGAGAGGCAGTAGCGCGTTGGGAACAGACCTGTCGCGATAGCTGCCGACGGCGGTGGCTGCTGCTGCGCGAACTGCTGGGTCCTTGTCGGTAAGGGCGGCGATCAGCTCACTGCGAACCGGACCGGTGTTCTCCTGTGATAGCTGTTCGATAGCCGAGACGCGAGCGTTGTCGCCGCCGTTTTTGCGCATGTATTCGACTGCCGTAATGCCGAAGCCAAAGGGACCGAGAAGCATGGATGCTCCCTGGAGCGCGCCGATGCGGGCCAGAGCTGCGGGGTCATGAAGCTCCTTGTTTGCTTGATGCATGGCTCCGTTCACCAGGTGAGGATTAGCGCTGCGGTCGCCGTTGGCGACGGCCATGAGAACGTCCTCACCAGAGCGGTCGTTCATCTTCCATAGCGTGGTGGCAGCGACGAAGGCCACCTGCGGTTCTTTGTCGTCGAGCATGGCCCGGATATTGGTGGTGAGGTTACGGCTCTTGGTCTGTCCTGCAGCGAGGACAGCGGCGGTGCGTACATCGACGTCGGGGTCTTTCATGGCATCGACGATCATCCTTTCACTGCGGGGATTGATGCCGAGGGTACCGAGCGCGGAGAGAGCCTGAATGCGAAGATCGGAGTGCTTTGTATCCTGAACTGCAGCGGTAAGCATGGACCAGGCTTCGTCGTTGTTCTGTGCAACGGTTGTGTGAGTACGATCGCGAACTGAAGGCTGCGATGCCTGTTGCTCCTGCTGGGTGGTGGTTACGATCTTGGTGTCGGCAACAGTCGAACTGCTCTGCGCCCGGGCCTGGTTGAAGGAGAGCAGGAGAAGAGCAATCGGCAGGAAGGTTGTCCTGGTAAATCGAAGAACGCTGGCGCGCGTAGGCATGGGTGTTGCTCCGTCAATCTATAAAAATAATGAGATGCTCGTTGATGAAAATAGCCTATGTTCGCGGATAAATGCAGTGATGCATTAGTTATAGAGGACGGAATGCTATACTCGGCCAAAATTCACAGCCTCAAGGATTGACCGGGCTCACACATGCTCTTTAAGGTTCGCAGTGCAGCAGTTTACGGCATCGATGCGCACGTCATTGATGTAGAGGTCGACTTTTCGGGCGTCAAGTTGGACAAGGAACAGTTCAACACGGTGGGGCTGCCGGATGCGGCGGTACGGGAGAGCCGTGACCGGGTGCGGTCGGCGATCAAGAACTCCGGGTTCGATATTCCACCGACACGAATTACGATCAACCTGGCTCCGGCAGACCTGAAGAAAGAAGGCTCGGGGTTCGACCTTCCGATTGCGATTGGAATCCTGGGCGCGTACGGCGCGCTGCACAACAAGGATGTCAGCGATTTTCTGTTGGTGGGCGAGCTTGGGCTGGACGGCAGTCTGCGAGCGGTGCAGGGAATGCTGCCGATTGCGGTTGCGGCGCGTGCCCAGGGGATTCCGAACCTGATTATTCCGGCGAGCAATGCGCGGGAGGCGGCGGTTGTGCAGGGGGTGAACGTCTATCCGGTGAAGACCCTGCTCGAGGTGAGGGAGTTGTTGAACTCGGCGTCAATGGGAACGCTGATAGCGGCTCCGTTGAAGGTTGAGACTGCCGACCTTCTCAGCGAGATGCAGCACTTTCCGTTCGACTTTAAAGACGTGCGCGGTCAACATGTGGCCAAGCGGGCGCTGGAGGTAGCGGCTGCGGGCGGCCACAATATTCTGATGATCGGGCCGCCGGGCTCAGGCAAGACGATGCTGGCCAAGCGGCTGCCTTCGATCCTTGCTCCTCTGCGGTTTGAAGAGGCGCTGGAGACGACGAAGATTCACTCGGTTGCCGGTGTGCTGGACGCGGAGCAAGGATTGGTGACGCACCGCCCGTTCCGGTCGCCGCACCACACTATTTCTGATGCGGGGTTGATCGGCGGCGGGATGATGCCGCGGCCAGGCGAGGTCTCGCTGGCGCATAACGGGTTGCTGTTTTTGGATGAGCTGCCGGAGTTTCCCCGGAATGTTCTGGAGGTGATGCGCCAGCCTCTGGAGGACGGCATGGTGACGATTGCCCGAGCGGCGATGAGTCTGAGCTTTCCGGCCCGGTTTATGCTGGCGGCGGCGATGAATCCTTGCCCCTGTGGCTACTTCAATGACAAGTCGCGGGAGTGTATGTGTACGCCCCCGATGATCCAGCGATATGTCTCAAAGGTCTCGGGGCCGCTGCTTGACCGGATCGACATCCATATTGAGGTGCCCGCAGTGCAATATAAGGAGTTAAGGGGCGGGGTGTCGGCGGAAGGGTCGGAGGAGATTCGCACCCGGGTGTTGGCGGCGAGAGAGCGGCAACATGAACGGTTCAGCGCGGCAGGGGAGCGGACCAAAGGGTCGGCGAAGGCAGCATCGCGACCGGTCTTTGCCAACTCCCAGATGAATACCCAGCAGATTCGAATTCATTGCGAGCTCTCGTCGGAGGCGGAGCGCCTGCTGGAACGCGCGATGCAGCAACAGGGGTTAAGTGCCCGGGCGCACGACCGGATATTAAAGGTGGCGCGGACAATTGCGGATCTGGATCGGGAAGAAGGTATTGCGGTAAAGCATATCGCCGAGGCTATCCAATACCGCACTTTGGATAGAAGCTATTGGTCATAAAGAATGACCATATAGGTTACCGTATAGGGTAAAAGTATTAGTTTCAATGATGATTGTTGGGAAAAGAGGTGGAAAGATCCTGTTTTTGGGATATTGGTATCAATGGATTCCCAAAAAAAGTATTGACCTGACCTCTCAGACCATTTACTTTACCTATGTATCGAGCTGTACCGCCCTGCTGGACGACCTTCGGGATAGCAGGGGGCAGCCGACGAGGTTTTTGCTTGCCAGAAGAGTCTGGTTGGCTTCTCTGTTTCACGCCAAGGCGCTGGCCGCGCTGAATCGCATGAGAGAGACAGGTCGTAAAATAAGCCGGTTTGTACCGGTTGAAGAGTGGTTTTGCCTGCGAGATTTAGCAGCAAGCAGTTGTTGTCGATAAGAGAGTCCAAGGACGGTTTCTCTGCGTCTAATAAGTGGTAGAGCAGATCCATTGAATTTGGCAGTTTGAATAATTTTCAGGCGAGTGAGCGCTAGCTAGACGCTTACGCTTTTAGAAAGAAGGGGAAGAAATATGCGCTCAGATCTTATCTTTGGGGCACTTACGCACGTGAACAACCGCTACGAGCTTTGTCAGCTGGCGTCGAAGGCGACGCGTAAGCTGCACAAGCCCAACACACGGCTGCAGGACACGACCAACGAAGTGCTCGATCGTTTCAAGGATACCGTTCCGATGAATGAATCCGAAGATGCAGTTGTCAGAAAGATTGAATTGCAGGAACGCCGCGCGGCATAGCGCGGCTTTTCCTGTGTCCACCCTTAACCGAATATCCGCTTTATAACCCCACCCGCAACTTCGCTTACCTCAGGCCTTCCGCACGACCCCCCGTCAGGCAGATCCCGCCTCCGTTCAAACAATCCCTCCTTTATCAAATCAAATTCCAGGTAAAAATATGACTATTTCAGAGTTGAAAGAACACAACATTGCGGAGCTGGGCAAGCTTGCGCGCGGCCTCGACATCGCCGGAACCAGCGGCCTTCGCAAACAAGACCTTATCTTCAAGATTCTTCAGGCGCAGAGCGAAAAAGAAGGTCACATCTTCGCCGAGGGCGTCCTCGAGATTCTGCCCGATGGCTACGGCTTCCTTCGTTCTCCTGATTACAACTATCTGCCCGGTCCGGACGACATTTACGTCTCGCCTTCCCAAATTCGCAAGTTCGACCTGAAGACTGGCGATACCATCAGCGGCAACGTTCGCCCGCCGCACGAAGGCGAGAAATACTTCGCCCTGGTCAAGATCGAGGCCATTAACTTCGAGTCGCCCGAAGAGACCCGCAACAAGATTTTGTTCGATAACCTGACCCCGCTGTATGCCGCGGAGCGGGTGAAGATGGAGACGGTCCGCGAAAATCTTTCGGGTCGCGTGATGGACCTGTTGACGCCGATGGGCAAGGGACAGCGTGGTCTGATCGTCGCTCCTCCCCGTACCGGTAAGACGATGCTGCTGCAGTCGATCGCCAACAGCATTACGAGCAATCATCCCGAAGTCGTTTTGATCGTTCTGCTGATTGACGAACGTCCGGAAGAAGTGACCGACATGCAGCGCTCGGTGAAGGGCGAAGTTATTTCGTCCACCTTCGATGAGCCCGCGGCTCGTCACGTACAGGTTGCCGAGATGGTGATCGAGAAGGCGAAGCGCCTAGTAGAACACAAGCGCGATGTCGTGATTCTGCTGGACTCGATCACGCGTCTGGCTCGCGCCTACAACACCATCGTTCCGCCGTCGGGCAAGGTGCTCTCAGGCGGTGTGGACTCGAATGCGCTGCAGAGGCCGAAGCGTTTCTTCGGCGCGGCCCGCAACATTGAAGAGGGTGGCTCGCTCACGATTATTGCCACGGCTCTGGTTGATACCGGTTCGCGCATGGACGAGGTCATCTTTGAAGAGTTCAAAGGTACCGGCAACATGGAAGTCATTCTCGACCGCAAGCTGGTCGACAAGCGTGTCTTCCCGGCCATCGATATTCAGCGCTCCGGTACACGTAAGGAAGAGTTGCTGATTCCGAAGGAAGATCTGCAGCGGACGTGGATTCTGCGCAAGGTGCTGAATCCGCTGTCGCCGGTCGAAGCGATGGAACTGCTGACGGACAAGCTGGCCAAGACCCGGAACAACCAGGAGTTCCTGCACAACATGAGCTCGATCTAAGCGCTTATTGAAGAAGGTTACGGCGCGATGCAACTTTGCATCGCGCCATTTCATTTTTGCTTCACGCTTAGTAGCCGTTGGCGATGAGATATTGCTCGGTGATTCCAGGGCCGTTGGACTTCTGCTGGCGCTCGGCATATTTGGCCAGAACGTCGACCTCGACATTGAGTGGAGATCCGATGGGCAGCGTGCGCAGGCTGGTGGCGGCGTAGGTGTGAGGAATGATGGCGACCTCCACTTCATTGCCGCGAACCGAGGCTACAGTCAGGCTGATGCCTTCAATCGTGATGGAGCCTTTGTTGACGACATACGCAGTCAGTTGTTCCGGGATTGATATGCGGAGGCGGTAGTCGGTCAGTTCGGTGTCTGCGGTGATTGCATCGAGCGCGACCAGCGTTGCGGTTCCGTCGACGTGACCTTGCACGACGTGGCCGCCGAGCGGCGAACCGGCGGGCGTTGGCAGCTCGAGGTTCACGATGGAACCGGGTTCGAGGCGCGAGAGCGTTGTAAGGGCGATGGTCTCGGCGGCGAGGTCGGCGGAGAACCGCGGAGGAAAGGCGTTGGGCTCGATGGAGAGCGCAGTGAGGCAGACTCCGCTGACGGCGATGCTGTCGCCGGTGTTGAGCTTGCTGGTGAGGGTTGGAGAGGCGATGGTGATGCGCGTCACACCAGCGATCGGCGTAACGGCGAGCACGGTTCCAGTGGTTTCGATGAGGCCGGTGAACATGGATCTATTTTAGTGGTTAGTTGCCGGCCATGGATCGTGGAGATAACCAGTGATGCAGGCGTCGGTGTCGAAGCTGGTTCGAGTGGTTCGATGAAGCGATTGCTGGAAGAGATAAGGCGAGGCGATGCCTTCGGCGAAGGGAAGGGATTGTGAGCCTAGTTCTGTTTCGGAGTAGAAGAGAATGGCTTTGTCGACGAGGTTTTGGCGAAGGAAGGCTCCGTTGAGATGAGAGCCTGCTTCGAGCAGGAGGCTGAGAATCTGTCGTTCGGCCAGAGCTTTGAGGACTGCGGTCAGCCTTAGTTGGGTATCTTCTTCGGGAATGGCTTCGACTTCGGCTCCGGCTTTGCGGAGGGCTTCGATTTTTTCTGAAGAAGCAGTTGCTGCGGTGAAGATGAGGAGATCGTGGTTCGCTGTGCGAATTAGCTGCGAGTTGAGCGGTGTGCGCAGGTGGGTGTCGAGGATGACCCGGAGTAGAGGGCGGCGACGGGGTTGATTGGTGCGGTCGGTTAGGGCTGGGTCGTCGGCGAGGACGGTGCCGATGCCGGTGAGGATGGCGTCGGAGACGTGGCGGAGACGCTGAACTTCGGCACGAGCGGCGGGGCCGGTGAGCCAGTGGGGCTGGTTGGGAGTGCGGGTTTGAGGTGCGGGAGCGAGGTAGCCGTCGACGGAGAGCGCGGTTTTGAGTGTGACGAAGGGGCGATGGTTCTGGATGAAGTGAGCGAAGGCATCGTTGAGATCGCGAGCTGGTTGCTGGAGGATGCCGAGAGTGACTTCGATGCCGGAGGCGCGAAGTTTTGCGATGCCCTGACCGCTGACTTGCGGGTTGGGGTCTTCGGTAGCGACGACGGCTCGTGCGATGCGAGCGGCTACGAGGGCGTCGGCGCAGGGGCCGGTTCGTCCGTGGTGGGAGCAGGGTTCGAGGGTGACGTAGGCCGTAGCGCCGGTGACGTCGATGCCGCGCTCGCGCGCCTGCTTGAGTGCGACGATCTCCGCGTGGTCGCGGTTGGCGTAGAGATGCGTGCCTTCGCCGATGATCTCGCCTCCTTTGACGAGGACGCAGCCTACTTGGGGATTCGGCGAGGCGAGGGCTACGGTTTCTCTGGCAAGCGCGATGGCCCGCTGCATGAAGGCTTCGCCTTTTTCGGTGTTGGGCAGAGTGGTCATGCTTTTATGAGGATAGCTTGTGGATGTTGCTGTTTTTGCGGCGGTATTCTCTCCCTGTGCTTTGTAATGAATTTAAATAACATGGGTGCTTAATAGGAAAAGTGAAGATTGGGAACAACGCTGCAGTAAAAGGCTTTGTGAGGACATAAATGAATCGATCTACGCCTAAAGGTCGAGATTGAAATCATCCCATGGCTTGATGACAGCGAATGAGCTTGTAGATAGGATCGGGCAGTTCAAGAAAATGATAGCGAATCGATCGTTCACGCGGTGAGGCCAGATGGCTCTCCGGCGAGTGCGGTCGACGGAACGCATGACCCCACTTCAGAGAGAGTGGGGCGGCCACGGATTCAATTCAGGAGACTTATGAGACGCGCTTGGTTGCTGGCTGTATTAGGCATTTTGATTTTCGCTACTCCCATGGTTGAAGCGCAGACGAATTATGCTGTTCTGCGCGGCGTAGTGACTGACCCTCAGCATCTTGCCATTCCTCATGCCACGGTGAAGCTGACCTTAGTCAAGACTGGGGAGGTGCGGGAGATATCGGCGAATGAACAGGGAGCCTACGAGGCAGGGGGATTGTTGCCGGGGGCTTACCTGCTGGAGGCGAAGAGCCAGGGATTTGCCGTGGCTCGGCGGTCGCTGCAACTTGAAGTGGGACAGCAGGCGACGTTGGATGTGGCGCTGGCGGTCGGGCCGGACAGCCAGACGGTGACAACGGTGACAGCGGTGACAGCGGCGGAGCTGTTGAAGACTTCGGATGCGAGCGTGGGCGAAGTGGTGGACCAACGGGCGGTGTCACAACTGCCGTTGAATGGTCGGATGCTGGTGGACTTGATGCTGACCGTGCCGGGAGCGCATGTGGGGATGGGGGCGCAGACGGGAGACACGAATCCCTTGTATTGGCGGCCGGGACAGCGATCGGCGATCACAGTGGGCGGCAATCGTCCGAATGCCAATTATTTTCTGCTGGACGGCGCGACCAATACCGATCCGACCTTCAATACGCAGAACTTCAGTGCGTCGCCCGATGCGGTGCAGGAGTTTCAGGTGCAGATCGGAAGCTATTCCGCGGAGATGGGAGGTGCGGGCGGCGGACAGGTGAACATTGTCACGCGATCGGGCGGGACGCGGCTGCATGCGACAGCTTATGAGTTTTTGCGCAACGGAGCGATGGATGCCCACTCGTTCAACGACATGGGCGGGACGAACCACCTGGTGCAGAACAACTTTGGCGCTTCGCTGGGCGGGCCGGTGCTGCCGGGCAAGAAGACTTTCTTCTTTATGAACTATGAGGCGCTGCGACATGTCCAGGCGGATACGATGACGTTGACGGTGCCGACGCCGGAGGAGTCGAGCGGCGACTTCAGCATGAGCGGAGTAACGATCTACGATCCGGCGACGACGGTGGTGAATCCGAAATATAACCCGGCGCTTCCGGTGAGTCGGCAGAACCCGCAGTTCACGCGGCAGCCGTTTCCGAACAATGTTATTCCCGCGAGCAGGTTAAGCTCTGTCGCGGTGACGATGCTGACCAAGTACGTGCCCCAGCCGAACCTGATGATGGGCATGGGCGGCAGCATGACGATGATGGGGCAACCGACAGTGGTAGGTGCCGGCAATGACTCCAATAACTATCTGGATGTGCGCAACGAAATCCACTATACCGATCAGGGGACGGTGCGGATCGACCGTCAGTTCAATGCCAGCAATACGGGATTTGCACGGTACAGCGCGGGCGGCGAGCATGGGTTTATGCCGGAGAACCTGCCGGGGTTCGGCTACCTGCATGACAATCTTTCGCAGCAGGGGATGGGGTCGTACAGCCACGTCTTTACGCCGTCGCTACTGAATGTGGCAACGATTGCGGTGTCGCGGTTGAGCATGAACCATACGACAGAGAGCGCGAACAAGAACGACATTACAGGCGAGTTGGGAATTGCGGGGGTAGGGTTTGGCGGACCGGGTGCGTGGGGAGCACCTTACTTCGCGGTGCAGGGATATTCGCCCATCGGGGACAGCTTTTCGGCGACACCGATGCACGCATGGGACACACTGGTGGAGGGGCGAGATACTTTCACATGGCTGTTGGGACGGCACAGCCTGAAGTTTGGCGGCGTCTATCAGCGGTTCATCTGGCCGATGTGGGGGTTCTTTCAGAATCGCGGATACTACCAGTTTACGAATGGCTTTACGACGGACATTGGAGCGAACGATGGCACCGGGTCGGCCTTGGCGAGTTTTCTGCTGGGGCTGCCTGCGGTTCGCCAACGGCAGGCGGGAATTCCGCAGATGAACCTAAGCCAGTGGTATGGCGATGGGTATGTGCAGGACACCTTCCGGCTGACGGACAATACGACTCTCGACTATGGCGTGCGCTATGAATATATGAGCGCGTTGATCGACAGGAGATATACCAACAGCAATCTGACGTTCGCATCCGATGGAACGCCGAGCGTGTTTATCGGCGGCCAGAATGGAATGCCGAAGGGGCTGATGTATCCCAACCGGACGGACTTCGCGCCTCGCCTCGGGATCTCGCAGAACGTGCCGGGCAGGGGACTGGTTCTGCATGCGGCGTATGGGATCTTCTATACGCCGGTGGACATGAATACATGGTGCAATCAGCGGCATAATGTTCCGTACACCTTTCCGGAGACGAACCAGAGCGACAACTTTACGCCGTCGATCAATGGCTTCAATTTTGCCCCGGCTGTGCTGGGCAAGACCGTAGTCAGCTTTACGGCGATGGAGACGCATCCTTCGCCGCAATACATTCAGCAATGGAGCACGTCGATGGAGCAGAGTATCGGAAAGAGCACAGTGGTCGAGATCGGCTATCTGGGCTCGGGCGGATTTCATCTGCAACGCTCGCATCTGATCAATAACGCGCTACCGGGGCCGGGGCTGATTCAGCCGCGGCGGCCATTCAAGCAGATCAGCTTCGTTCCCAATTCGGTGATTCCACCTGGCGTGACGGTGGTGAGTACGACCTTTGGCGTGAGCACGATCAACCTGCTCGAAAATTCGGCGCAGAGCTGGTACGACGCAGGCTATGTGAATGTGCGGCGGCGGGCAGGAAAGGGACTGAGCTTCCTCGCAAACTACACCTGGTCGAAGAGCCTTTCGAACTCACCGGATTTTCGTTCGCCGATGTACGAAGCGGCGATTCCGCAGAACAATAACGACCTGGCGGCGGAGAAAGGACCGGCGTGCGATGTGAGGAATCGCTTCGCGCTGAGTGCGGTATATGACGTGCCGGCCTGGGGACGGAGCCGGTTGACACGTGCAGTGACGGCGGACTGGCACACTTCTGCGATCTTTCAGGCACAGAGCGGATTTCCGCTGACGATTTCGGTGTTTGGCGACACGGCGAATGCGGGCACGGCGTTGGGTGAGAATCCCATACGGGCCAATGCCGTCATCGGCCAGCAGATCTTTGGACCGGGAACGAGGAATGCGACGAACTGGTTTAATCCGGCGGCGTTTGCGGCACCGCCCGCATATACATTCGGCGATGTGGGGCGCAACTCGGTCGTTGGACCGGGGATGGAGACGACGGATGTGAGTGTGGTGCGCAGCTTCGCGCTGGGCGAGCTTATGCGGCTGGAGACTCGGGGCGAGTTCTTCAACGCGCTGAACCACACGAATCTGGGGACGCCAAACCGGTTTGTGAATACGGCGGGGTTTGGGTCGATCACCGAGGTGACTACGCCGGGACGCGAGATCCAGCTTAGCGCGCGGCTTTCGTTCTAAGTGTTGAAAATAAGGCCTTTGCCGATGGTGGCGGCAAAGGCCTAAATATTTAGGTTGACAGATGCAGATGTCTCGGCCTAGGCTCCTATTTGTTTAGGAGTAGCTATGGTCGGACGTAAAAAAGGCACGAATGCGCTTACTCCTCTGGAGCTGCAGATTATGCAGGTGCTTTGGAGCGAGGGGGCGGGCAATGTGCAACATGTGCAGAAGGGGCTGCTGCCCAACAATGAGCTGGCTTACAACACGGTGCAGACCATGCTCAACGTTCTTCATCGCAAGGGCAGGGTGGAGCGGACGTTGGAAGGGCGTGCTTTTGTCTACTCTCCTGTTGCTTCGCGGGAGACGGTGCTGGGGCAGGCTGTCCGCGATCTGGTCGAACGTATGTTTGGAGGCTCTTCCGAAGCGCTGGTGATGAGCCTGGTGAAGAGCCGTCAGGTCGATCTGGAGCGGATTGCGGACCTGAGCCGGAAGATTGCGGCTGAGGAGAAGGGAGAAAAAGATGAGTAGCTTCTCTGGCTTTATCGTCTCTTACTTTATTAACTCGATCTGGGAGGTGGCCCTGATTGCTGCGGCGGGATGGCTGGTGAGCCGCCTGCTCAAAAAAGTTGGACCGCAGGAGGAGCATCTTGTCTGGGTGTCTACGCTGGGGCTTGCGATTCTTGCGCCTGCGCTTCCTCTCTTTCGATGGCTGTTAGCTTTTGTGCATCTTCCTTATGCGGCGGGTGGACGTACTTCGATTGCCTTTGTTGCGGCTCAGGGCGCAGTGCTGAATCAGAGGGGGATTTATGTCCTGCCTGCGGTGCTGGTTGGGGCTTTGCTGTCTCTTTACTTCGGTGCGCTGATCTTCTTTGCGGTGCGGCTTGCATGGTCGTTGCGCTCGACGGCAGGGCTGCTTCGGGTGGCTCGTCCTCTCTTGCTGACAGAGGAGCAGGAGGAGATATGGCTTGATTGCAAGCGGGCGTTTGGGTTGGATACGGCTCGGATTCTTTGCTCTTCGCGTATCTCAGGGCCGGTGACACTGGGGTTGCGTGCTCCGGTGTTGCTGGTGCCGGATTCGTTTGTTGCAGACTGTGCGCCGCAGGACCTGCTGGCTGCGCTGGCGCATGAGTGCGCGCATATGAAGCGGCGGGATTTTCAGAAGAACCTTTTTTATGAGGTTGCGAGTCTCTTGCTTGCCTTTCACCCTGTTAGTTGGATTTTGAAGATCCAGATTGCGCAGACGCGGGAGATGATCTGCGATGAGATGGCCACGGAAGGGCTGATCGATTCGCGCCGCTACACCGAATCCCTGCTACGACTCGCGACCATGGTGGCTGTTGGGCCGCGTGTCTCAACCTCTCACGCCATCGGGATCTTCGATGCCAACATTCTGGAGAAGCGAATCATGATGATGAATCTTAAGAAGCCGCGTGTTAGCTCTGCTTTGAAGTATGGTTTGGTGATTCCGGCGACTGTGTTTCTTCTTTCTGTTGCTTTGGGTGGAGCGGCGCTGGCGGTGGTGATTGAGCCGCCGTCTTCTATGCAGGCAGCGGATCAGGCGCAACCGTATGGTCAGGTTTATAAGATCGGCAAAGATGTCATTGCGCCGAAGCTGGTGTCCTCTGTGGAACCTCAGTTTCCGGAGTCTGAGCGAGGGAAGAAGGACAAGTTTGAAGGAAGGTGCCTAGTTGGTTTTGTAGTGGACTCATCGGGAGCAGTGCATGATGTGCATGTGAAGCGTTCGTTGCGCCCTGACTTCGATGCGAAGGCAGTGGAGGCTGTGGAGCAGTATCACTTCAAACCGGCTATGCGGGCGGGAGAGCCGGTGGCGGTTGCGCTGAATGTTGAGGTGGACTTCAAGAGGTTCTAAAAATTGGGGGAGTTGAATGCAGCACAAGGCTTCGTTGCTTTGTGCTGCGTTCGTGGTGAGGCCGGTTGCGTTGGGTTCCGTGTAAAGGGTGAAAGAACAGACAACAACAATGAGATACAGGGGTCTCTCCACTGCGCTTCGCTTCGGTCGAGATGACGTAAGTTTGAGGGAAGCTTCCTTTGCGATGTCTTAGAGGGTGCGTTTGAATAGCGGCGTTGCGATGAGGAGTGCTGCTATTCCGAAGGCGAAGAGGAAGAGGATGTCGGGATAGATGGCGGTGAAGCCTCCGTCTTTGAGCAGGATGGCTTTGAAGCCGTGGACGGCGTAGGTGAAGGGATCGATGTTGGCGATGGCGCGCAGCCACGGCGGAAGGCCGGAGACGGGTGAGATAGCTCCGCTGGGGAAGAAGAGGAGCGTGTTGAGAACGCCGAACATGGCGCGGGGGACGAGTGGGTCTTCTACGCGCACCATCATCAGGAACATCATGCCGTTGAAGGCGACTGAGGTTGCGACGATGAGGAGTGCGAGCTGGACGAGGGCTATGGGATTGAAGATGGCTCCGATGCCTGCGAAGAGCGAGCCGATGACGGTGAGGCAGATGCCGGAGAGGATGGCCTTGATGGAACCTGCGAGGTTGAGGCCCATGACCAGTTCGAGGCGCGTGATGGGAGTGACGAGGTAGCCCTCGTGGACGCCGCGGGCTTTGTCGTCGATGTAGAGCATGCCGCCGCCGATCATGACGGCGACATACATGGCGAGCGAGATAGAACCGGCGAGGAGGTACTTCATGTACTCGACGTAGGGGTAGAGCTCGACGATCTTGAGGGCGATGCTCTGGACGACGAGCGGTTGGATGATGGGAGCGTTGAGGGAGTCGACGAGGGACTGCATCTCAGCTTCGAGAGCGCCGCTCATGGTCTGGTCGGTGTTATCGACGACGAGGCCGATGGCGGGAGAGTCGCCTGCGAGGACGCGGCGGGAGTACTGTTTGGGGATGATGACGGCGCCGTCGATCTTGCCGGTGCGGACGTCTTCGCGGGCCTGCACCTCGTTGTCGTAGGGGACGGTGGTGAAGGTGGCGATGTTGGCGGCGATGGCGTCGAAGGCCTCGTGAATTTTGAGAGCCTGAGAGCCGTGGTCGTAGTCGACCACGCCCATGCGGGCGTTGCGGATCTTGCCGCCGAAGGCGTGGCCGAGGATGAGCAACTGCACCAGAGGGAGGGTCATGGAGACCATCATGAGTGCGGGCGAGCGGAAGAACTTTCGCATCTCGCGTTCGACGATTGCCATCATTCGATTCATGGCTGCATCCCTGGGCGCGGCGGCATGACGAAGCCGGCCGCTTTGACTTGTTCGTCGCGAAGTGCGCGTCCGGTGTAGTGGACGAAGACGTCGTCGAGGGTGGTGTTCTGTACGCTGAGGGACTTGATGGTTTCGCCACGGCTGGCGGCCATCTGCACTAACTGCATGGTGGTGAGGGAGCCGCTGGAGGTCATGATGCGGTACATGCCTGCGCTTTGTGCTTCAACCGACATGACGCCTTCGAGTTGGCGTAGGCGCTCGGGCCACTCAGCGGATTCGGTGGTGAACTGGGCTTCGACTACGTTGGTGCCGGGGACGTTGGCTTTGAGCGCCATGGGAGTGTCGAGGGCTACGAGCTTGCCGTGATCGACGATGGCGATACGGTCGCAGAGACGGTCGGCCTCGTCCATGTAGTGGGTGGTGATGAGCATGGTGAGGTGATGCTTGTTCTTGAGGTTGTTGAGCATCTCCCACACGGCGACGCGAGAGACGGGATCGAGGCCGGTGGTGGGCTCGTCGAGGAAGAAGATGCGGGGATTGTGGACGAGGCCGCGAGCGATCTCGAGACGGCGGCGCATTCCGCCGGAGAGCGTTTTCGTCTGCGCGTTGCGCCACTTGGTGAGGTCTACGGCTTCGAGAAGCTCGTTGATGTTTTGCTCGCGTCGGGCCTTGGGCACATCGTAGAGCTTGGCGTAGATGGAGAGGTTCTCTTCGACGGTGAGATCGATGTCGCTGGTGAGGGCCTGGGGGATGACGCCGATCATGCGGCGGACGGCGTCGGAGTCGCGGGAGACGTCGTGGCCGGCGATGATGGCCTTGCCTGAGGTGACGGGGATGAGCGTCGTCATCATGCGGATGAGGGTGCTCTTACCCGCACCGTTGGGGCCGAGCAGGCCGAAGATCTCACCGTCGGCTACGTCGAAGGTGATGCCTTTGACGGCTTCGAAGTCGCCGTAGCGCTTGATGATGTTTTGGACGGAGATGGCTGGCTGAGTGGCTGTCATTGATTTACCAGCTTGTCTTTGGGGACGTAGACCTCGGCGGTCATGCCGAGGGTGTACTTCATGCCGGGATTGGGGATGAGGAGCTTGAGTTCGATGGTCTTGATGTCGCGCTTGCGGCGGCTGACGTCGCGCTGAGTGGCGAAGTCGGCCTCTGCGGATTTGTTGATGACTTTGCCTTGAATGGTTTCGCCGCTGGGCATGACGACGCGGAGGCTGTCGCCGAGCTTTACGGAGTCGGCTTCGGTCTCGGGAAGGGGAGCGTAGACCCATGTCTGGGTGAGGTCGGTGATGGTGACGATGGGGGTTCCGGCAGCGACGACTTCGCCTTGCCGGGCGGCGCGTACGTTGATCCTGCCAGAGATGGGAGCGAGGACGTTGGCGTAGTTCAGCTCGACCTGTGCCTGATCGAGCAGGGCCTTCGCATTCTGCACGTCGCTGCGGGTGGAGGCTACGGTTTTGGCTGCGGCCTGTGCCTGAATGGTGTTGGCTACGGCTAGCTTGAGAGATGCGTTGGCTGCGGCTACGCTTTGTTTTGCCGAATCTACAGCTGCCTGATCTGCGCGGAGAGACGTGATGGCCTCGTCGCTCGATTGCTGGCTCATGACGCCTTGTTTGGCGAGGGCGATGGTGCGATTGCTGTCGGCCTGTTGATGCTCGTAGTTGGCTTGCGCCTGCAGAAGCGCGGCGTTGGCCACTTGCAACTGGGCTTCGGCATTCGCTACCTGACTGGTGGTGCTGCCTTGCGTCTGGTGCTGCGTGTCCTGCGACTCCTGCAGCTTGTAGTGCTGGCTGAGGGCGGTTGCTTCGGCGGCGTTGCGGGCGGCGGCGAGATCGTCGCTCTGAATGTTGGCGATGAGCTCGCCAGCGGTGACGGTGTCGCCTTCATCGACGGTGAGCTTCTGGATGCGGCCGGGGATGCGGGAGCTGACGACGACTTCGTTGGCGTCGACGGTGCCGATGAGCTGGAGATCGCTCGATCGATTGGTCGAAAAGAAGTACCAGAAGAGCCCAATGACTAGCAGGATGCCCATCAGGATGAGGATTCGATTGCGGGCGTTCATATTTTCTTCTCCAGGAATTTTCTCCAGACGGGTGGATTGTCGATTGGGGGCATTGGCATGTCGGCGAGGAGGCGACGGGCGAGCTTTGCTCCGTGTGTGCGGTCGACGAAGATAGCATTGCCGAGAAACTTTACACAGGCGTTACGCCGAAACTCGATGGTTGCGGGATCGAAGGGTTCGAAAGGGACCGAGAGGCGCATCATGGGCGCGCTCATGAAATAGAAGACATTGGAGCCGTAGGTGGAATACATGACCTGCATCCAGTCGATCTTGCATAGCTCGCCGGAACGAATGCCACTCTCGACGGCATTTTGTATTTTTTTGAGGAGCGGCGTAAAGGCTTTGCTGGCGAGCATTGGAATCGACGAGGATTTGCCGTGGTGGAAGCGCACCATCTCCTGCTGCATAAGGCTTTGGAACTCGTGCTGGGTCAGGATGCGGTCGAAGTGATTGAGAGCCAGGCGCAGAATCTGCTCGCCGGGCGAGCATTTGGACTCGAGCACGGCGAGGGTGTTCTGCATAACAAGATTGAGTACTTCTTCAAAGGCCGCGGCGTAGAGCGACTCTTTGTTCTTGAAGTAGTAGTAGAGCAGAGCCTTGTTAACATTTGCCGATTCGGCGATGGTATCGGTGCGTGCTCCGGCGAGGCCGTGGACACTGAACTCATGGAGGGCGGCGCGGAGGATTTTCTCACGACTTTTGTCGGTGGGGTCTGCGGCGGGCGAGATGGGCTTTTTTGAGGCCATTGATTAACTGGTTAGTTAAAATATTACCAGCAAAGGCAGCCACAAGTATTTCGGCTGCGCCTCACGCTATGAGGGCGGTTCTCCTCCAGATGTCGTTTTGGTGATTCGAGCAAAACGCAGATTCCCTTCGGGAATGACAACCAAAGGAAGATACACCTGAGAGGAAATAGCTATAAGACGGTGTGAGTCCCCGCTCAGGCTGGCGGTTTTGGGGAAAGAAGAGTTAGCAGCAGCGAAATACAGAGATCTCTCTACTGCGCTTCGCTTCGGTCGAGATGACGTGCGTTTGAGGTTAGATGGTCAAAGAGCTCAATCGATGAGGGTGTCGATAAAGGTGGCGCTGTCGAAGGGGAGGATGTCTTCCATCTTTTCGCCTACACCGGCGTAGAGGACGGGGAGCTTGAGCTCGGTGGCGATGGCGAGGACGATGCCGCCTTTGGCGGTGCCGTCGAGTTTGGTGAGGACGATGCCGGTGACGTGGGCGGCTTCGGTGAAGAGGCGGGCTTGCGTCAGGCCGTTCTGGCCGGTGGTCGCGTCCATGACTAGGAGAGTTTGATGAGGTGCGCCGGGGACCAGCTTTTCGGCGGTGCGGCGCATCTTGTCCAACTCTTTCATGAGGTCGGTCTTGGTGTGGAGGCGACCGGCGGTATCGACAATGAGGACCTGAGTGCCTCGCGCTTTGGCGGCGGAGCAAGCATCGTAGAGTGCGGCGCTGGGGTCTCCGCCTTGTTTGGTTTTAATGATGGGGACGTTGGAGCGTTGTGCCCAGACCTCTAATTGCTCGATGGCGGCGGCGCGGAAGGTGTCGGCGGCGCAGAGCAGAACGCTGCGGCCCTGCGAGCTGAAGAGGGCGGCCAGCTTGCCGGAGGTAGTTGTCTTGCCGGTGCCGTTGACGCCGACCATCATGACGACTTCGGGCGGTGTGGAGGGATGGTGGATGGGGTGGGAGACGCCGTCGAGGATTTGCTTCAGCTCGGCTTTGAGGAGTTGCTTGAGCTCGTTGCCGCCCTGGATGCCGGTACGGAGAGCGCGCTGACGCAGGTTTTCGATGACGATGGCGGTGGTGGGTGCGCCGAGGTCGGCGCGGAGCAGGATGGGTTCGAGTCCGACTAGGGTGGATTCATCGACCTCGCGGGTGAGGGCGATGACGGAGCTGATGGACTCGGTGAACGACTCGCGCGTGCGGGTGACCGCCTGCTTCATGCGGTCGAAGAAGCCGCGCTTCTCCGCTGATTCCGGAGTGGACACAGCTTCCTGTGAGGCGGTGGGCTGGTCGGGTTGCTGCTCAGATTTGTCGCGTTTGCCGAAGAGAGAGAATGCCATGCTGATGTTAGTTTAGCAACGGCATGACAGAGTCGGTTTGAAGCATGAATTTGGGTGGATTAGCTTTTGTCTGCGCGGCCGGAAAACTCTCCGGTTTCTGTCGTCACTCGCACCTTTTCGCCTTCTTTAATGAAGGGCGGAACGCGGAGTTCGAGGCCGGTTTCGAGTTTAGCCATCTTCGTTCCGCTGCCGCTCGAAAAGTCGCCTCGCGCAGCGGGTTCGGCGTAAGTGACGGTCAGATCGACGAACATCGGCAGTTGCAGGCCGATGGGGTTGCCGTTGTATTTGTGCAGCTGGATCATTGCGCCTTCGGTGAGGAAGTCGAGCGCGTTGCCCATCATGCCTTCGTCGAGCGTGAGGGTTTCGTAGCTCTCCTGATCGAGGAAGTGCGAGCCGTCGCCGTCGCTGTAGAGGTAGGAGGCCGGGACTAGTACCAAGTCCGGCTCCTTGAACTTGTCGCTGGCCTTGAAGGTCTTTTCAAAGACGGCGCTGGTGAGGAGGTTGCGTACCTTGAGCCGCACCAGCGTCTGGCCGCCGCGAGCGGTCGGTGTGGTGATGTCTGAGTCCAGACAGGCGTAGGGAGCGTTTTCGAGCTCGAAGACGGTCTTGCGCTTGATGTTGATCGCTTCAATCAATACGGCCATGAATTCCTCGGGGGCAAGTTGGCGGGTAAGTGCAGGACATCCTAGTTCAACCCTGGGTTAAGTATAAGGTGTTTGGCTCGACGAGCTTTTTCGTCGTTGCCTTTGGACATAAATTTCTAAAAAATACGTCTATTCAATCGAATTAGTATCGCTGTCGGTGATAGCATGGGTGCCTCTCGGGAAGAGGCGTAGTGACGGCAGCGAAATTCTGCGTCGCGCTCTGTTCGAGGAGATACGAACCCAAGGCCAACATGCAGATAAGTTCGGTTGTCATTTCGCTCAGCGTCTTCGCCATTACGTTTTCGCCAGCCTTCGCACAACAGCAAACGAACTATCCGTTTCGCGATACTTCACTCTCCGCGGAAAAGCGCATCGACAACATCATCTCGCTGATGACGACCGAGGAGAAGATCGACTTTCTCAGCACGGACACCTCGGTGAAGCGGCTCGGCATTCTGAGCTTCGGCAGTTCTGAGGGCATTCATGGAGTGGTGCAGCGTGAGGTTGCGGAAGGCCCGTATGTGCATCCGGTTATTCCGACGACGCAGTTCCCGCAGCCTCCTGGTATGGGAGAGACATGGGACCCGGCCATCGTGCGCGAGGCTGCGGGTGTCGAAGGCCATGAGGCGCGATTCATCTCGCAGACGGAGAAGTATCACCATCCCATTCTTATGTTGTGGGGACCGCAGGCCGATCTTGCTCGCGATCCGCGCTGGGGGCGCAGCGAAGAGGTTTATGGCGAAGACCCATTTTTCAACGGAACGATGGTGACTGCCTTCGTGCATGGTTTGCAGGGGAATGATCCTCACTACTGGCAGGCGGCGTCGTTGATGAAGCATTTTCTTGCCAATAGCAATGAGAAGGACCGCACCAAGACTTCGTCGGACTTCGATCAGCGGCTGTTTTGGGAGTATTACTCCGTTCCTTTTCGCATGGGCTTTCTCGATGGCGGAGCCAAGGCGGTGATGGCCTCGTATAACGCCTGGAATGGCACGCATATGGCTGTCAATCCGGTGCTGAAAGATATTGTGGTCAAGCAATGGGGCGCGGATATTCTTTCGAGCGATGGCGGGGCGGTGGGTGCTCTGGTCAAAGACTCGAAGAGTTATCCCGATCAGCAGGCGGCGGTGGTCGCTTGTTTGAAGGCGGGCATCAATCAGTTTCTCGATACTTATAAGGATGAGACTCGTGCTGCGCTGAAAGATGGCTCGATTACGGTGGCCGATCTTGACGCGCTGGTGCGGCCCAAGCTGCGCATTACGCTGAAGCTCGGCTTGCTCGATCCGCCTTCGATGGTGCCGTATGCGAGCGTGAAGGATTCGCCTGAGCCTTGGACGACTGAGGCGGATACGTCTATCTCGAAGAAGATCGCGCTGGAGTCGGTGGTTCTGCTGAAGAATGACAAGGCTACGCTTCCGCTCAACAAGGAGACGCTGAAGTCGATTGCCGTGATTGGACCGCTGGCGGACTCGGTTCATTGGGACTGGTACGGCGGCACGCCTCCTTATCAGGTGACGCCGTTGGAGGGTATTCAGAAGATTGTCGGGCCGCA
Organism: Edaphobacter dinghuensis; assembly: GCF_014640335.1. Lineage (NCBI taxonomy): Bacteria > Pseudomonadati > Acidobacteriota > Terriglobia > Terriglobales > Acidobacteriaceae > Edaphobacter > Edaphobacter dinghuensis. The sequence goes on from NZ_BMGT01000003.1 coordinate 471,113, forward strand.
GACCAAGGTGATCTACGCTGCCGATGAGACCCACAACGCTGCTGTGAACGCGGCGCGCAAGGCTGAGGTGGCCGTTGTCTTTGTCGGCAATGACCCGACCTGCGGCCCGGATATGGCGCATGACTGGACCGGCAACGGCACGCTGCCTTGCACAGTACCTTCCAACGGCCGCGAGGGACGCGACCGCGACAGCATCGAGCTTGGACAGCAGGAGCAGTTGGTCAAGCAGGTTTACGAGGTGAATCCGCACACCATCGTCGTGCTGGTTTCGAGCTTTCCGTTTGCGATCAATTGGACGCAGGCGAATGTTCCCGCGATTTTGCATATGGCTCACTCCTCGCAGGATGAGGGGACGGCCATTGCGAAGGTGTTGTTCGGCGACTACAACCCCGGTGGCCATCTGGTGACGACGTGGCCTAAGTCTGTCGATCAGCTTCCTCCCATGATGGACTACAACATCCGCGATGGGCGCACCTATATGTACTTCAAGGGCGAGCCGCTTTACCCCTTTGGTTATGGCCTGAGCTATACAACCTTCAAGCTTTCGAATCTGAAGCCGAGTGCTTCGCGGCTGGCGAAGGATGGCCATGTCACCGTCTCCGTAGACGTGACTAATACTGGAACGCGGGCGGGCGATGAGGTGGTTCAGCTTTACGTGCAGCATTTGAAGTCGAAGGTCTCGCGGCCTCGCGAGGAGCTGGAGGGCTTCCAGCGGGTTTCGTTGCAGCCAAACGAGACGAAGACGGTCGAGATTCCGCTGGATGCTCAGCAGCTTGCCTACTGGAATGAGAAGGAGTCGAAGTTTGTGGTTGAGTCGGAGCCGGTGAAGCTGATGGTTGGGGATTCGTCGGCGGATATCAAGTTGGATGCTACGATTCAGGTGCCATAGGCGATATCTTCGGAGCGAAGGTGGGTGGCGGCAGGAGCGACGACAAAATACAGGGGTCTCTCCACTTCGGTCGAGATGACGTGCTTCGAATCCGGGCTAAGCCTTTCAGAGGGTTAGCTGCACTGAGCCTGCGCTGCTAGAGTGGAAGATATGTTTGTGCCGGTTGCACCTTCTGGACATTTCTTGTTTGCGCCTTCTCAGCGGATCCACTTTATCGGGATCGGCGGGATTGGGATGAGCGGGATCGCTGAGATTCTGCTGACGATGGGTTATGCGGTCTCGGGCAGCGACCTGCGGCGCAGCGCGGTGACGGAGCGGCTGGTGGGGCTCGGCGCTCGGATATTTGAGGGCCATGCGGCGGCGAATGCTGCGGCCAGTGATGTGGTGGTCACCAGCTCGGCGGTGAGCAAGGATAATCCCGAGGTGGTTGAGGCGCGGACGCGGAAGATTCCCGTGATTCAGCGGGCGGAGATGCTGGCGGAGCTGATGCGGCTGAAGTACGGCATCGCCGTAGCCGGGATGCATGGCAAGACGACGACGACTTCGATGATTGCTGCGGTGCTGGCGGGTGGAGGGCTTGATCCTACGGTTGTGGTGGGTGGGCGTGTGGACTCGCTGGGATCGAATGCGCGGCTGGGGAACTCGCATTATCTGGTGGCGGAGGCGGATGAGAGTGATCGATCGTTTTTGAAGCTGTCACCGGTGCTTGGAGTGGTGACGAATCTCGACCGCGAGCATATGGATTGTTATGCGGATATGGCAGATGTTGAGGGCGTGTTTGTCGAATTTATGGACAGGCTTCCGTTTTATGGTGCGACTACGGCCTGTATCGACAACGAGCTGCTGCGGGCGGTGCTGCCGAGGGTGAGGCGCAAGGTTTATACGTATGGGCTCAGTGAGGACGCTGACTTTCGAGTGGAGATGATGGAGAAGGAAGACGGGTGCCACTCGCGGTTCGAGGTGAACTACAAGGGGCTGGTGATGGGGCCGTTCCGTCTGCATGTTCCGGGAAAGCACAATGTGCTGAATGCGGCGGCGGCGGTGGCGATTGGGGTACAACTGGGGGTGGCTCCGGAGCAGATAGCGGTAGGGCTGGATAGCTTTTGCGGGGTGGACCGGCGGTTTCAGGTGAAGGGTGTAGCGCGTGGGGTGACGGTGGTGGATGACTACGGGCATCATCCAACGGAGATTGTGGCCACGTTGCAGGCGGCGCAGGAGTGCGGCTATGGGCGGGTGCTGGTGCTGTTTCAGCCGCACCGGTTTACGCGGACTCGGGACCTTATGGCGGATTTTGCCGCGGCGTTTGGAGATGCGGATGTGGTGAAGGTATTGGATATCTATGCTGCCAGCGAGGAGCCGATTGCCGGGGTGGATGCCGGGGCGCTGGTGAAGGCGATTGCGGCTGCGGGCTCGTCCAACGTGGAATATGCGGGGTCGATGGCTGCTGGGGTGGAGGCTCTGGTGCGGGAGGCGCGAGACGGGGATGTGGTGCTGACGCTGGGTGCTGGGAGCGTTTCGCAGGCAGGAGCGATGATCTTAGAGGGGCTGCGTGGGTGAGTTTCGCATGAGTTCGGCATGAGTTCCTCAAAGGGTACATAGGAAAGATGTTGGGTGGAAATCGGTTCGTGACAGGTTATATTCGGGGTGGCGATTCTCGCGACCTTGCTCAAGCTTGCGATATAGCAATGAATCTTCGAAACGCGGTGCGGCGGTGCTAGATGCGCCCGAGCAGGACTATGCCCGCGAACCGAAGGTACCCAGACGGACGTCTGCGGCGCCTAAGAGAAAGCTGCGTCGCGACTTCAGCGAAGACTTTGCCGACGATTTTCCAGAGGACGATGAGGCTCCAGGGAAGCGCAGATCGCAGGGCTTACGGCTGCGGTTTCGCTGGGGAATGCCGGCGACCAAGTGGGGCAAGATGGCAGCGGGCTTTGCTCTGGTGGTGCTGGCTGGGCTTTGCTTCGGAGCTTTGTTGCTGGTTAGAGATAGTGTGATGCACGATCCGCGATTCTTTATCCAGTCGGCATCTTCGATTGAGATTCAGGGCAACGTGCACCTGACGCGGGACGAGTTGATCAATATCTTTGGCGAAGATGTGGAGCGGAACATCTTTTACGTCTCACTGGCGCAGCGCCGGGCGGAGCTGCAACAATTGCCTTGGGTCGAGCACGCGACTGTGATGCGGTTGCTGCCGAACCGGCTGCGGGTGTCGATTGTGGAGCGTACGCCGGTAGCGTTTGTGCGCCAGGGAAGCCAGATTGGTCTGGTGGACGCGAGCGGCGTTCTGTTGGATATGCCGCAGCATGGGGATGCGCATTATTCGTTTCCGGTGGTGACGGGGATTGTGGCTAGTGATCCACTGTCGACGCGGGTGGCGCGAATGAAGATCTTCGAACAGTTCACGTCGGACCTCGATAGCTCGGGGGAAAAGATCTCGGAGAAGCTGAGCGAGGTGGACCTCTCGAACCCGGAGGATGTGAAGGCGGTGATTCCCGACAACGGGAAGGACGTTCTGGTTCATTTTGGGGACACGGATTTTTTGAATCGCTACCGCAAGTTCGAGGAGCATCTGCAGGAGTGGCGGTCACAGTATCCGACGCTGTCGTCGGTGGATATGCGGTATGAGCGGCAGGTGGTGTTGCAGATGCAGCAGGGGGCAGTGGCGGCTGATGCCGCAGGATCGGCTTCCAATGCGACTTTGACCTCAGGTGCAAGCATGGCTGCTCCGGTGACGATTGCCGCGCCTCCAGTAGCCACGCCGGCAGCGAAGCCGCATACCAAAGCTAAGGCCGCGGCGAAGACGGCAGCTTCAAAGCGGAAGCATGCGGCGAAGGCCAAGCCTCATCGGGCCGCGGCGAAGACGCACTCGAGAGTAGTAACTCATGCGGCGAATTCCCGCTATCATTCTTCTCAGGTGGTCCATCCGTGAACCAGAAGCAGGAAAACCTCATTACCGTAGTAGACGCGGGCAGCACCAAGAGCTGCGTGCTGGTGGCAGAGCTGCTGGATGGCGTGCTGCGATATCGTGGACATGGCATTGAGCCCTCGCGCGGAATGCGCAAAGGCCTGATCGCGGAGTTGGGGCCTGCGGCCGAGGCGATCAATCGTGCGGCACTGACGGCGGAGCGTACGGCAAAGGCGGTGATCGAGACCGCCGTTGTGGGAATCGGTGGAACGCATGTTCGCGGGGTGAACTCGCGGGGCGGCATCAGTATGGGCAGCCGTATGCGCGAGATTACACGGGAAGAGGTGCGGGCTGCGGTCGACCGGGCGCGCAGTGTAGCGCTGCCTCCGGACCGCGAGGTGCTACACCTGCTGCCGCAGGAGTTCATCTTGGACGACCAGGCGGGCATTCACGACCCGATAGGAATGGTGGGCAATAAGCTTGAGGTGAACCTGCATCTCTCGACCTGCTCGGGCGGAGTGGCGCAAAGCGTGATTACCTGTGCAAACCGGGCCGGGCTCGAGGTGCTGGACACGGTGTACGAGGGGATCGCGGCGGCGGAGTCAGTGTTGAGCGCTGATGAGCGTGAGCTTGGTGTCTGCATTGCCGATATCGGGTCGAGCACAACGGAGTTGGCGGTCTACTTCGAGGGATCGATTGCGCATACGGCGGTGCTGCCGATTGGCGGCGACCACTTTACCAATGATCTTGCCGTGGGTCTGCATGTGACCGTGGAAGAGGCTGAGGAGTTGAAGAAGGTCTACGGGCACTGCGTGGTGACGGCGGTGCCGCAGCTCAATGAGATTGAGGTTGGTGGGAATCTCGCGTATTCAGGTGGGCAACCGGCACGGTTGGTAAGGCAGAGGTTTCTGGCGGAGATTCTGGAGCCTCGTGCGCGGGAGCTGTTCACCATGCTGCGGGACAATCTGCGCAATGGCGGTGTGTTGGAAGCGCTGGGTGCAGGATGCGTGCTGACTGGCGGTGGTGCGAACCTGATTGGTCTGCTGGACAATGCGGAGAGCCTGCTGCGGGTTCCGGCGCGGACCGGATTTCCGGTGCCGTTGTCGCGCATGCCGGAGGATCTGGCGAAGCCGGAGTTTGCGGCGGTGATCGGGATGCTGCTCTATACGCACAGGACGCAGGTGCGGAAGGCCAGCGAGGAGCAGGGGCTAAGGTCGAAGTTGAAGGCGATCTTTGCGGGAAGCTTCTAGAAGCTGCTGTTTGCCGCCGCGATTCGCGGTGGCTGGGTGCGCCCATCTTTCAGGATAGGTGTTCCTCTTCGTCATGGGACGCTCTCGGCGAGGCAGGTCGGTAACCCGTCAGGCCGCTCGTTCGTAACGCTATGGGGTGGCGTTGCACACTTATTCGAGCCTGTTCTCCAGCCGTCAAGCGGTTTTGTGAACCTTGTTTGGTTCAGCGGTGGAAAACGTGGTGATGGCGCTGATTTGAGGATGTAAAAATTGAAGAGCGAAAAGTCTTTGAGGAGCTACTGCCACTATGCCAAATCTGCCTGACGACGATATCCGTATTCACTATCACGATGAGATTCCCTGTGGGGCGAAGATCAAGGTGATTGGCGTGGGCGGCGGCGGCAATAACGCCGTCAATCGCATGATTGCGGCCAACGTCGAGGGCGTTGAATTTATTGCGGCGAATACCGATGTGCAGGCGTTGCAGTCCTCGAATGCTGCGGTAAAGCTGCAGCTTGGCGTAAAGCTGACGAGCGGCCTGGGTGCGGGGTCGAATCCGGACGTAGGGCGGCGAGCTGCTCTTGAAGATTCGGACAAGATTATTGAGGCGCTTGAGGGCGCAGACATGGTGTTTGTTACCGCTGGTCTGGGCGGCGGAACGGGGACGGGTGCGGCTCCGGTGATCGCATCGTTGGCCAGCGAGATGGGTGCGCTGACGGTTGCCGTGGTGACGCGGCCGTTTGCGTTTGAAGGTAAGCGCCGCATGATGCAGGCTGAGCGCGGGATGCAGGAGCTGCTGGAGTCAGTCGATACGCTGATCGTGATTCCGAACGAAAAGCTGCTGGCCGTTGCTAAGGACGCCGGGTTCTTTGAGAGCTTCCGCATTGCTGACGATGTGCTGCGCCAGGGCGTGCAGGGCATCTCCGACATCATTACAATTCCGGGTGTCATCAACCGCGACTTTGCCGACGTGAAGACGACGATGGCCGGCATGGGCTATGCGGTGATGGGAACGGCGCAGCGCACGGGGCAGAACCGGGCCGCGGAGGCTGCGATGGCCGCGATGGCTTCGCCGCTGCTGGAGGCTGGCGCGATCGACGGCGCAAGAGGAATTCTGATCAACATCACCGGATCGAGCAGCTTGAAGCTGAGCGAGGTAAACGAGGCTTCGGGGATCATTCAAAGCGCGGCACACGAGGACGCCAATATCATCTTCGGCGCGGTGCAGGACGAGACCATGGGCGATGAGGTGAAGATTACTGTGATCGCCACCGGCTTCAAGCAGCAGGAGATGCCGCAGCGGCGCGAGCGGATGCTGGCTGAGGCAACGCTGCCGACGATGCGGTATGACGTACCGATTCAGCCACGGGTGTCCTCGTCGCGGTCTGCCGCTTCGCGCTTTGCCAGCGAGACTGAGTTCGATGCCGCACCGGCGATCAAGCCGGAAGAATCTTCACCTGAGTCTTTTGCGGGGGCGGACCGGCCAGTGTCCAGAGCGGAGGCCGCTCCTGAGCTGATTCCTGTGCCGGCTTCGGTCTTTGACGACGATTTTTTTCAGAGCCCGGGACACAATGAAGAGGCCGATCTGGAGGGGACTTCACGGGAAGCGGGTCACTTTTCGGTGCCTGCACGCGTCCAACAGCAAGAGAATGTTCGAGTTGTCATGACAGAACCGGGCGAGGCCGTGGTTCGTGGAACTTCTTTCGATGCGGCTGGGGCATCTGAATCCGACGAATTGGACATTCCCGCGTTTCTGCGTCGGGGTAACTGACCCTATCTGGTGATGCCGATGCGGATGAGATTGTCTTAAGGTATTAGTGAACAGGAATGGCAGATTGATTGCTGGTATTTATTGCTGCCGATATTGGTTGTTGTTGAAGAAAACGGGTCCTTTATGTCGAGATATCTAAAGTCAGTCTTCGCCATTCTTTTGTGCTTCGGTCTCTGCGTCGGAGCCTATGCGGAACCGACGACCCGGCTCGCAAAGCGTCATAGCGCCGGCACGACTCATACTTCGACGAAGACCACGCATGCAAGATCGGTGCACGCCCGGCGTAGCCGCGCTGCTGTCAAAACGCGCGCGCATGGACAAGCGGTGTCGACCAAAGTTGCGGTGCACGGTCGCAGACGCAACGGTCGCGCTGTTCTGGCGGTGCGACGGACGAGGCGGCACTCCCGGTATGTCGAACGCTTTACGGCAAGTTCGTACGCGGACAATCTGACGCTGGGCGACGTGACCGCGGGCGAAGACCCTGTGGTTCGCGCGGCAGCGATTGAAGCGCTGGGCAATATGAATGGAACGGCTGTGGCCATCAATCCGGACAATGGCCGGATTCTTGCGATGGTGAACCAGAAGCTTGCCCTGTCGCGGGGAGCCGAGCCGTGCTCGACCATCAAGCTCTCGGTGGCGCTGGCCGCTCTTGAGGAAGGAATCATCACCAAGGACACCCCGGTGAACCTTGGGCATGGATACAAGGTCAACCTGACTTATGCTTTGGCGAAGTCGATCAATCCTTACTTTGAAGTGTTGGGGCGCACGCTCGGTTTCGAGCGGGTGAAGCACTATGCCAACCAGTTTGGCCTGGGCGAGTTGGCTGGATACCACATTCAAGGTGAGCAATTGGGTGTCTATCCGGACGAGCCGCTGCCGGAGAAGTTGGGTGGTGTAGGTCGGATGTGCTCGTTCGGCGAGAGCATCTCGATGACACCGTTACAGCTTGGAGCGATTGTTTCCGCGATTGCAAATGGCGGGACACTTTATTATCTGCAACATCCCGAGACTCCGCAGGAGGTTGCGGACTTTACCCCGCGAGTGAAGCGGACCTTGAACATCGCACCGATTATTCCGGAGATCATTCCGGGAATGGCTGGTGCAGTTGGCAGTCCTTATGGAACCGCGCGGTCGTTGCGGACAAGCTTCAACGAGTTTCCTGTGATGGGAAAGACGGGAACCTGCTCGAATGATGGAACGAGATTTGGATGGTTTGCTTCATACGCAAATACGCCGAATGGACGGATCGTCACGGTTTTCTTCCTGGAAGGCGGACGGCCAACCTTTGGACCGAAGGCGGCGGAGCTGACGGGGCAGTTCTATCGGGCGCTCTGGGACAACAGTTACTTCTCGCCGAAGACACCGACGGTTGAGACGGGGAGTCTGGGCGGGAATTAGTGCGGTAGCGCCGGGTGGGCGAACAGCGTAGAACAGATAGATGAAGATTCTGACAGCGGCTGAGATGGGCGCGGCGGATCGTCGTACCGTGGAGGAGTTTGAAACTCCGCTTGGTGCCTTGATGGAAGCGGCTGGCAGCGCGGTGGCTGCTTTTTGCCTTCGACAGTATCCCGCAGCTTCGCGCGTTACCGTGCTGTGCGGAAAGGGCAACAATGGCGGCGATGGATTCGTTGCGGCGCGAGTGCTGGCGGCAGCGGGGAAGACGGTGCGGGTTCTTCTGCTCGGGCGTGTGGACGAGCTAAAGGGGGAGGCGGCTGCGGCGTTGGCGCGGCTGCAATCGGAGACTGCCGAGGTTTCTATTCTTGAAGTAGTAGATGAGGTCATGCTTCGTAATGCACACGGTGAAGAAGGGTTATTCGTCGATGCGATTGTGGGGACGGGTTTCAAGCCGCCGCTGCGAGGGCTTGCGCTGGCTGCACGAGATCTATTGAAGGAACTGAATGTGCCGGTGGTAGCAGTGGATCTGCCTTCGGGGTGGGATGCGGATTCGATGGAGCAAACAGTGGAAGGGGCGTTTCGGGCGGATGCTGTGGTGACATTTACGGCTCCGAAGCTGGCTCATGTATTTGGGCATCTGACGGCGGAGACGTTTGGCCCGGTGGTTGTAGCGGACATTGGATCGCCGGATGCCGCCGTGAGATCAGAGACTGGATTCACCTGGGCAGGAGCCGCGAAGACTCTTACAGAGAAGCCTCGACCAATGAACTCGAACAAGGGAAAGTTTGGGCATGTGCTTGTAGTGGGGGGCGCGTGGGGGAAGGCTGGCGCTCCGTCGATGGCTTCGCTTGCGGCCTTGCGTACCGGAGCAGGTCTCGTGACTGCGGGAGTGCCGGAGAGCACCGTTGGGATCGTGGCGGCGGTTGCCCCGGAGTTGATGATTACCTCTTTAGCTGAGAGTCAGGGATTGCTCCGGAATCTTGAAGGTGGTCGGCTGGAAAAGCTGATGAAAGGGATTACCGTTCTGGCAGTGGGACCGGGGCTGGGGACGGATGGAGATGCCTCTGAGTTTGCACGTGAGCTTGTGGCGAAGACTCAGGTACCGGTGGTGATCGATGCCGATGGGTTGAATGCGTTTGTGGGCAAGACAGAATTATTGAAGGCCGAGTGGCGGACGCTGGTGTTGACGCCGCATCCAGGAGAGATGGCGCGGCTGGCGGGGATGACGGTGAAAGAGGTTGAAGCGGACCGTGTAGGGTTGGCGCGGCGGTTTGCAACGGAGCATGGATTGACTCTGGTGCTGAAGGGATGGCGGACGCTGGTGGCGCATCCCGATGGCAGCGTGGCGGTGAATACGACGGGGAATCCGTCGATGGCGAAGGGCGGCAGCGGAGATATTTTGACGGGGATTGTGGCGGCGATGCTGGCGCAGTTTCCCAATGACGTGGCGAGAGCAGTAGAGACAGCTGTTTACCTGCATGGCTTGGCAGGAGATTTTGCTGCCCATGCGATGGATGAGCATACTGTTCTTGCTACCGATACGGTGAAGCATCTCTCTGATGCGTTTCGTTACCGGGTGAAGGATGCAGATGGGTTGACGTGGATCTGCGGGCTGCACGGCCAGAATTTTAAAGAGCATAGGGCGGCATAATGAGCATGATGAAAGAGAAGTTGCGGGAGAAGCGCTTCAGGACAAGATCAGTTGCTGGAACGCTGGCATTGGGAGAGACGCTGGCGGAGATGCTTCGACCTCCCAAGCTGGTGATATTGCGAGGTGAGGTTGGCGCGGGTAAGACGACGCTGGTGAAGGGCATTGCGCGGGCGCTGGGTGCGGCGTATGAGGAGGATGTGACCAGTCCGACGTTTACGCTGGTGCACGAGTACGATGGGCCGAAGGTGCATCTCTTCCATCTTGATCTCTATCGCCTGGAGACGGAAGAGCAGATTGCGGTGCTGGGGCTTGAAGAGATGATTGCCGAGCCGAATGCGCTGGTTCTGGTGGAGTGGGGCGAGCGGTTCGAAAGCGTGGTAAAGCTGGCCGATGGGGAGATCGCCATGGAGCATGGCGAGGGCGATGAGCGCGGTCTGATCGTTCGCTGGCGAGAGTAGTCGCCGATGGATTATTGTGCGGCCGCGCGACCGGTGTAACGGTAGATGGCGCATTCTTCGTCTCCGGTGGAGCCGTACTCTTCCTGTTGAGCGATTGCGGCCAGATCGGCGGCGTGGTCTTCCGGGGACATGGCGACTGGGCCGTTGAAGAGCCGGGTAAACGCCGGATGCTTGTCTAGAAGAGTGCGACACTCCGCATTGACGTAGAGGATGTCGAGAGTGCCGGGGCGCTTGGCGAACTGGGTTTCGATGCGGCGGAGAAGTTGTTTTAAAACTGGTGCCTCAAAAGGGTGAAAGAGGAAGACCAGCGTTGGGGCGGATGGAAAGTCGAAGGTGAGGGCGTCCTGTTCAAGTAGCTGAATGGGGGCCGGTCGTCGAGCGGTGGTGTCGTTGGCGTGAGAGTGTTGCCAATGGCCGATATTCTGGCGGGCTGCGTTGGCCATTGTCGGGTTTAACTCGATGCCGATGACTTGGCGGAAGGGAAGTTCGCTGGCAATCATCAGCGCTCGGCCTTTGCCTGCCCCGATGTCGATGAAGGTATAGCTGTGGATGGGCTCGGGGGGCGGTGTCTCGCGCCAGATATTGATAAGAGTCCGCAGGATGCTGGGGGCGACGCCGTAGTAGGCGGTAACGTGTTCGTCGTTGGGGTGGCCGGTGACGAGGTTGGCGGCGGGGACAAGGCCGCTGGTCTCTACGCCGTGGATCTGGTCGAAGGGATGAACGGGCGTGGAGGTCGCTTTGAGCAGGTCGCGCGGGCGAATGGGAGTGGGCTTTTTGCTCATGGTCTAGCGAATCTGGATGAGGTTCGGATTGCCGTCGAGGCCGAGGATTCTGCGTCCGGCGGGGGTGATATTGGCTGGACTCCATGTGGGTTTTGCGTGGATGGTGATGGTCGTTTGACCGACGGTTTCGAGCCCGGCGAGACGGTTGGCGATCTGGGCACGAAGTTGGGCCTCGGCCTCTTCGCTGGGGTGGGTGAGAATGAGGTCGATCTTGACGCGATGCTTTTGCGGGACGCCTGGGATGCCCACGCCAGGGGCTTCGCTGTCGGGAGTGATGGCGATGGAGCGGACGAGCCCGAGATCGACGATGTTGCAGGGAAGCTCGGGATCGTAGCAGTCTCGCAGCGCCGCGAGGATTTCGGACTCGGTGAGCATGCTAGTGTTTGCGCTCGACCAGGTAGTTAGCGAGGGCCTTCAGCGGGTTAGCGGCGGGGCCGAAGGGAACGAGGGCAGCGAAGGCGTCGGCGATGAGCTCTTTGGCGTCGTGCAGAGAGCGCTCGATGCCGTAGACGGCGGGCCACGTGGCCTTGATGCTGGCGGTATCCTTGCCTGCGGTCTTGCCGAGCTGGGCGGAGTTCTGGGTCATGTCCAAAACATCATCGACGATCTGGAAGGCGAGCCCGGCCTTCTCGCCGAAGGTGCGAAGACGGGTGATGGTGTCGCTGGAAGATTTGGTCTGGGAGCCGTAAAGACCTCCGGCGACGATGCTGACGGTGATGAGCGCACCGGTCTTGGCGCGGTGGATGGCTTCGACCAGCTCGGCGGTAGGGGCTTTACCTTCGGACTCAATATCGACAACCTGACCGCCGATCATGCCGGGAGGAAGGGAACTGTTCGCTCCTACTCCGGTGCCTATGGCGAGGGAGATTTCGCTGAGGATGGCAACGGTGGTTGATGGCGGCGACGGGAGAGAGGCGAGGGTCTGGAAGGCAAGGGTTTGGAGGGCGTCGCCGGCGAGGATAGCGATGGCTTCGCCAAAGACGACGTGGCAGGTGGGCTTGCCGCGGCGAAGATCGTCGTTGTCGAGCGCGGGCAGGTCGTCATGAATGAGGGAGTAGGTGTGCAGCATCTCGAGTGCTGCGCCGAGGTCTGCTGCGCCCTCGGGAATCTCAGTTTCGCCGCTGACCATGCGGGCGGCTTCCATACAAAGGATGGGACGAAGCCGTTTGCCCCCCGCGAAGGTGCTGTGCCGCATCGCGCGGTGGATGGAGTGGGGCAGCGTATCAGGAGAGGGCAGCAGGCGTTCGAGCGCTGCGTCGGTGAGCTGTGCGCCGGAGTGAAGCAGGGATTGCACTGTAAAGTTCATTGAGGCTTGATGATAAATCACGAGTGGCGCATGAAGCTTAGCCGATGATGCGTCATCGCGGGGTAAGAGTGAGTGTATGCGCTGCTGCGTTGTCTGTGGAGGTTTTGCTGAAGGGCAGCGTGAAGGTTGTGCCGTTATACCAGGCGGGCCATTGGTCCATGAACCAGGGGCTGGCTGGATTGCCGGATTGGCCGAGGACGACGTTGAGGGTGGAGTGATCGAGGTCGGAGAGGTCGGCGGTGAAGCGCTCTGAGGGGCCGAAGGTGCGGCCTACTTGCTTGACGGTGGTAGTGTCGCCGCTCTGAGGTTGTGCACCGGTCCCGGTGGGGACGCCGATCAGGCGCTGGAGCAGCGGTGATTGAGCGAAGATGGGGTGCTCGATGTCGACAGGATGCGATTTGCCGTACTGCCATTTGCGAAGATCGAAGGGAGCATGGGCCTCAAGCAAGCCCTGTGCCACGGCTGCTGTAAGAAATTCGTCCCAGTTGGCATAGCTGGCGGGGAGCCAGCGGGCGGGGGTGTGCATGATGATCTGTTCCTCGGCATAGGGTTTTTCGTCCCAGGTGTAGAGCTGGGCGCTGTCGCCGGGATGAGGGCCGAGGTGGGGATTAAGCAGCATTGGCCAGAGGGCGGCGCGAGTGGCGTCTACGATAGCTGGTGCAGAGGCGTTGATGTCTACGTTGCCGTTCCACTTGCGTAGGATATCGGCGGCCTGACGGATGCGTTTGTCTTTTGTGGTGGAGTGGTCGATGGCGTAAGCGAGGCGTTGCGCGATGACGTGATCGAGGTCAGAGTAGACATCGGTTTGAAGCGCGAGCATATCGGCTGGAGTGAGGTGATCGCGGGAGCTGAGTACCTTCCAGATGCGCTCGTTGCGATAGGGTGCAGCCCAGTTGAGGGTGATGGGAAACGGGTAGCCATCGGGGGTGACGCGGGAGTTGGCGGTGGCAAGGATGCCGCCGGGAGGGTCGAATGCCTGGGGTAGCTGGTCGAAGGGGATGTAGCCTGCCCAATCGTGGGTGGCGTCGAGCGCGTCTGTGGGGACTGGGCTGAGTGCGGTGGGCTGGGTGATGCTGCCGCGGATGGGGACCTTGCCTACGGCATGGTAGCCGATGTTACCGTGGTCGTCGGCGAAGACGACGTTTTGCGCGGGGCCTCCGAAGGTGGAGAAGGCTGCGGTGAAGGAAGGCCAGTCGACGGCAGAGTCAATGTTAAGGAACGAAGCGGTGATGTTCGTGGGGTCGTAGATGGTCCAGCGGAGCGACAGGGCGCGATTTTCTTTGGGGAAGATAGAGGAGATGAGGGGCGTGGCTGTATCGCCGTGTTGGGTGGCGGTTACGTCGAGGATGACATCGGAATGATGGAGGACATGGATGACTTCGCGCTGATGAAGGAGGGGGTGCCAAATGTTGCCGGGGGATTCGTATTCGGCTGTGGAGCCGCTGCCGCGCAGGTGTTCGATGTAGATGTCCTGCACGTCGGCGCCAAGGTTGGTGAAGCCCCAGGCGATGTGGTCGTTGTGGCCGACGATGACGAAGGGATAGCCGGGGAGAGTAACTCCGGCGGTGTGAAAGTTATCGTTTGTGGACTGGAGATCGGCCTCATACCAAACGCCGGGAACGCTGTGATTGAGGTGCATGTCATTGGAGAGGAGAGGCTTGCCCGAGGCAGTGCGGGTTCCGGAGACGACCCAGTTGTTGGAACCGGCAATGCAACCTTCGCAGCGATTGGTAGAGAGGATCTTCTGGAGGGTGAGGAGATCGTGAGTCAGTGTAGGTTGCGTGAACTTGCTTTGGGATTCGTCGAGCGGAACATCGATGAAGTCCGTGGGTGGATTGGTGAGATCGGGAATGGGCTGTGTCGGCGGATGGTCGCGCCAGGAGCCTACAGGGTAGAGATCGTTGAGCAGTTCAGGCGGAAGTTTTGCCGAGAGGGCTTCGCGGTCGAGCTTCTGCGGAAAAGTGTTAGTGAGGTCCTGAAACATGGCGAGGCCGACGAGGATGGAGTCGCGAGGTGTCCATGGTTCAGGTTGATAGCGGAGGATGCGAAACTCGATGGGAAGGCGGGTGCCTTGTGCAGCAATCGAGGCGTTGACGCCTTGAGCGTATAGCTGCAGCCAGTGAAGCTGGTCGGGCGGGAGGGAGGCGATGGTGCGGTCGGCGGCGGCGCGGACCTGAAGGATGCGCTGGGCGCGATCATGGGGAACGAGGCTCGGCCCGAGGATTTCGGCCAGCTCTCCGGCAGCGTGGCGGCGAAGGATGTCCATCTGCCACAGGCGGTCTTGTGCCGTGACGAAGCCTTGTGCGATGACGAGGTCATTGAGCGTGGCGGCGTGAATGTGAGGAACGCCATGAGCATCGCGCTGGACTGTGACGGGAGCCGAGAGTCCTGCGATCGAAAGGGTGCCGTCGATTTGTGGCAGAGAGTCGCGCAGTGCATGGCGCGTCCAGTAACGTCCGGCAAAGAAAACCGTGACGGCGAGCAGGATGACCAAGGGCACAGCGATGGCGACGGTGCGGAAGAGGATGCGGCGTAAGCGATTGGGAAGGCTGCTCTTGGGGGACGGATTTTCGTTGGGAAAGCGGCGGGCGAGCAGAGCAGGATCGATTGGAACTGGATCGAAGGAGTTCATGTGCTGATTCAAAGTCTAAATGCTGTGCTGTGGAGTGCCGCTGATATGCTCTGAGGTATCTGGGCGCAGGCTGATTTGTGCTGCGCAGCTTTGAGGAAAGGGGGCCGGATGACTTCTGGAGCGGGTCTTCATGCATTAGAGACGGTAATTTTGCTACTGCTGATTATGGTCGCAGTATTTGCAGTGATCGCGCACCGGTTGAAGGTGCCTTATCCCATTGTTCTGGTGCTGGCGGGGCTGGTCATCAGCTTTGTTCCTCATATGCCAAGGGTTCCGCTGGACCCCAGCCTTGTCTTCCTCATCTTTTTGCCCCCACTGCTTTATTCGGCAGCGTGGGGGACATCATGGCGAGAGTTTCGCCACCACCTCGTGCTGATCTCGTTGCTGGCCGTGGGATTGGTGGGCTTCACCGTATGGGGCGTTGCGGAGTTTTCCGAACACTTCATCACCGCGTTGGACTGGAAGGCGGGATTTCTGCTGGGCGCGGTGGTCGCAACGACCGATGCGATTGCGGCGACGTCGATTGCGCGATCGATCGGGCTGCCGCGGCGCATCGTCGACATTCTGGAAGGGGAGAGCCTGCTGAACGATGCGACCGGTCTGCTGGCTCTGGAGCTTGGGGTGAGCATCATCATGCGCGGCGAGACGCCGTCGGTGGGTGGCGGAATCGTCCGGCTGTTGTGGCTGATCGTCGGTGGTGTGGGCATTGGCTTATTAATCGGCTTGATCGTGGGATGGCTGGAAAAGTTTATCGACGATGGGCCGGTGGAGATTGTGGTGAGCCTCGTGGTGCCTTATGCGGCGTATCTGGCGGGCGAACATATTCGTGCCTCCGGCGTGCTGGCTGTGGTGACTTGCGGACTCTATTTGAGCCGCAAGAGCGCGACCTTCTTCTCGCCAGGTGTGCGGATACAAGTAATGGGAGTTTGGGATTCACTGACCTTCATCTTGAATGGGCTTGTATTTATTTTGATCGGGTTGCAACTTCCCTATGTGCTGGCTGGGATTCGTGGCGCCTATGGCATGGTGACGTTGCTGGAGTACGGCGGCATCTTCAGCGCCATTCTGATTGCGTTGCGCATGATTTGGGTCTTTCCCGCGGTGAAGATTGCATATCTGCTGCGGCGATGGACTGGCCATGCCGAGAAGCAGCCAGGCGCGCGCGATGTCTTCGTGATTGGATGGACGGGGATGCGTGGTGTGGTGGCGCTGGCAGCAGCGATCTCGGTGCCGGAGATGCTGGGCGATGGGAGGGTATTTGGGCCGAGAAACCTGATCGTCTTTCTGGCCTTTTGCGTGATTCTGGTGACGCTGGTGGTGCAGGGTCTGACGCTGCCTTCGTTGATTCGGGTGCTAGGGCTGGCCGGAACTACAGAGATGAGTGTAGAGGAACGGGAGGCACGAAAGACCGCCCTTGCCGAGGCGATTGCCTATCTGGAAGACGGACGGAAGCAATGCGGCAGCGCATACTTTCATGCCTTTGACGACTTGCTGGACCGGTATCAGCATCGTCTTGTGCATATCGAGTCGGAACATGACGATGGCCACGATGAGCACGGCCCCCATACCTATCGGCAGGTGATTGATGCAGCGGAAGGCGCAGTGCAGGCGGAGCGGAGGGCAATTATTCGGCTGCGGGATGAGGGGCGCATCAGCGATGATGTTCTGCGGACGATGGAGAGGGAGCTGGATCTGGAGGAAAGCCGATACCAGGTAGCGCGACTGTAGCTTGAGGGCGCTGCAATTTCAGGTGCGCTATTCTTAGAGCTTCGCATGGAGTTTTTCATGTGCTTCCCTGGAGGTTGCTGCTTTGAATTGCCGGATTTTTTACCACGACAAATGTTTCGACGGTGCCTGCTCGGCGTCTCTGTTCACCCGGTTTCATAGAGAGTGTATCGGCGGCGTCGACCAGTATGACTATCGAGGATTGGTGCATCGTGCCGGAGCGTTGTTCGATGAGCGCGAGTTTGTCGATGGGGAGAATGCGATTGTCGACTTCAAATATTCGGCCTCGCCCAAGGTGACTTGGTGGTTCGATCATCACCTGAGTGCGTTTTTGACGCCGGATGATCAGAAAAATTTTGAACGGGGACAGGCGGATGGCTCTGAGCGGATGCGGAAGTTCTATGACCCAAACTATATTTCGTGCACAAGTCTGATTGCCGATATCGCGCAACTCAATTTCGGATTTGATACAGCGCCTCTGGGCGAGCTGATCAAGTGGGCGAACATCGTCGATGGCGCAAAGTATGAGAGCGCGCAGGCCGCCGTGGAGATGGCTGCTCCAGCGATGAAGCTGACGATGGTGATTGAGAGTTCGACCGATGACAATCTGGTGCGGCGGTTGATCCCGCTGTTGACGGAGATGCCGTTGCAGGAGGTACTCGATCAGGAGTTTGTGCAGACGTTGTTGGGGCCGTTGATGGAGCGGCACCGGGCCGCGATTGAGTTGATTCGTTCGCGGGCGACGGTGGATCAGGGCGTAATTACGTTCGACATTACCGACCAGCCGACCGAGGGATACAACAAGTTCATTCCCTATTACCTACTTCCCGAGGGGACGTACAACGTGGGCTTGAGTAAGTCTTCCTTTAGAACGAAGGTTTCGGTGGGAACTAATCCGTGGACGAAGAAGACGCCTGAAGAACTGGTGAACCTTGCGGCGATCTGTGAACGTTATGGAGGTGGTGGGCATGCTCGCGTGGGTGCGATCAGCTTTCCTCCTGACCGGGAGGACGAGGCGCGGAAGGCTGTGGGAGAGATTGTGGCGGAGTTGCGGGCCGCAGGGTAAGACCTTAAGCATTTCATGGGTTGAGCGAACAAAGGATATTCTTCCTTGTTCACTCAGCCCATGGTTTTGTTTAAGGCTTGACTTTGGTGAAGATCGAGAGTTTGGTGATGTCGTTGAAGATGACAAAGGCTGCGAAGAGGATGATGCAGACGAAGGCCACCTGGTAGACGCGCTCTTTGAACTGCTGATTGACGTCGCGGCGAAGGATGCTTTCGATGATGAGGAAGAGGATCATGCCGCCGTCGAGGATGGGGATGGGCAGTAGATTGAAGATGCCAAGATTCAGCGAGATGTAGGCCATTAGACCAATGATCGGCATCCAGCCGGGCATATCGACGGCTTCGTGGATCTGCTGGCCGATCCCGATGGGGCCGCTCAGGCTGCGGACGGATACCTGGCGCGTGAACATGCGCTTGAGGACTTCGACGATCAGCATGGAGCCTTTTTTGTTGAACTTCCATGAGGCGACCATGGCTTGGGTGAAGGGAAGACGCTCAACCTTGACCGGAGGGGGAAGATAGCTGAAGCCGAGGCGGTAATCCTTGGTTCCGTCGCCGATATCGGCAAGCTTTGGTGTTAGGTGGATGGGGAGCGTTTGCCCGTTGCGAAGGATCGTGAGATCGGTAGGCTTGCCAGCCTGGTCTTGCAGATAGGCGAGTAGCGCGGGTACAGAGTGGAGCTGGTGACCGTCGATGGCGGCTACCTTGTCGCCCGGCTTGAGGCCGGCAGCAGCGGCCGGCATATTGGGTTCGAGGGAATCTACCTGGACCGGTGTGCCCTGCATGACGGGGACGAGGCCGAGATCGTCGAGAGCGAAGTTTTCTGCACCGCCTTTGGCTTCAACTAAGAGCTTGGTATTGATTCGCTGGCCGTTGTGAATGTAGGAGAAGGCGATGTTCTGGTTGATGTTCAGCAGGGAGCGAATGGCTACCTGATCCCATGTGGGGTTCTCGACGGTGTCGTAGTGGACGATGGTGTCGCCACCCTGAATACCGGTACGGGCGGCAGGGGTATTCTGCGAGATGTAATCGACGTGGGCGGGCCCGTTGAGATAGGCCTGAACCTCGTTGTGGACCATGTAGACGCCGGTCATCAACGCGATAGCGAGCAGGAAGTTGAAAAAAGGGCCAGCGAGAGCGATGAGGACGCGCTGCCAGCGGGGATGGTTTTCGAGTTCGCCGGGGTCGTCGCTCTTGGTCTCGCCCGGCATCTCGCCAGACATTTTGACGTAGCCGCCAAGAGGAAGAAGGCTGAGGCGATAGTCGGTGTCGCCACGCTTGAAGCCGAAGAGGCGGGTGCCGAAGCCGATGGAGAAGACCTCGACGCGCACCCGGCAGAGTTTGGCGACGATAAAATGCCCGAGTTCGTGCACTAGAACCATGATGCCAAGAACGATGGCAAGCTGAATGACTGTCGACATGGGAGAGTGGAGACCTCGTTGCTGATAGGGAAAGTTGTGGGCTACCGATTACGAAAAGTGCCAGTGAACTGCCGGGCAATCACTTCGCGTGCACACTCTCTCGCGGCAAGGTCTGCTTCCAGCACTTGCTGGATGGTGGCAGGACGCGGGCCTGAGGTTTCGATCAGCACATCTTCAATTGTACGCGGAATGCCCATAAAAGGGATGGACTTCGCTGGGTCGGGATTGAGGAAGGCGGCTACGGCGATCTCGTCGGCGGCGTTGAGGGCGATAGGCGCTTTGCCACCTGCTTCAGCTGCCTCGTAGGCGAGGCGCAGGCAGGGGAAACGGGTCAGGTCGGGTTGCGAGAAGTCGAGCTGGCTGAGGGTGGCTAAGTCAAAGGTAAGGTTGTCTTTTTCTGCGACTGCGACGCGCTCGGGGTATGCCAGCGCATAGAGGATCGGGAGGCGCATGTCAGTGACCGAGATCTGAGCGAGGATGCTGCCGTCGACGAATTCAACCAACGAATGCACGGTGGACTGGGGGTGGATGGTGGTGCGGACTCGTGCCGGGGGCAGGTTGAAGAGGCGGCAGGCCTCGATGACCTCGAAGCCCTTATTCATCATGGTGGCGGAGTCGATGGTGATGCGTTGACCCATGACCCAGGTGGGGTGCTTGAGCGCCTGTGCGGGGGTGATGTGCTCGAAGTCGGCAAGTGGTGTGTTGCGGAAGGGGCCACCGGAGGCGGTGAGCCAGATCTGCTTGACCTCGGCTGGGGTGCCTCCGCGCATGGCCTGGTGGACGGCGTTGTGCTCGGAGTCGATGGGGAGCAGGGCTACGTTATGTTCTTTTGCGGCGGCGATGATGAGCTCGCCGGCGGCAACGAGGCACTCCTTGTTGGCGAGGCCGATGGTCTTGCCTGCGCAGACGGCGGCGTAGGTGGCTTCGAGTCCGGCGACGCCGACGATGGCGGAGACTACGAAGTCTACTTCGGGCAGGGTGGCGACGCGGATGGTTCCGGAGGTGCCGTGGACGACTTCGATGCCGGTAATA
Source organism: Edaphobacter dinghuensis (assembly GCF_014640335.1). Classification (NCBI taxonomy): domain Bacteria; kingdom Pseudomonadati; phylum Acidobacteriota; class Terriglobia; order Terriglobales; family Acidobacteriaceae; genus Edaphobacter; species Edaphobacter dinghuensis. The sequence continues at coordinate 491,374 of NZ_BMGT01000003.1, forward strand.
CCTGCGGCCTTGAGGCGGCTTTGGAGGTGGGCTCCCAGTTCTTCGGTGGCGATGGAGATGACCTTTGGCCGCCAGCGGACGCACTGGGCAAAGGCTGCTTCAACGTTTTGGCCTGCGGCCAGCGAGATGACCTGATAGCGGTCAGGAAAGGACTCGCAGATGGAGAGTGTGCTGTGGCCGATAGAGCCGGTAGAACCTAAGATGGCTAGTTTTTTCACGAACCTTATTTTCTCAGAGAATGGAGCTTATCCATAAATTTACGAATCTGTTTGAGCCGACGAAAGCCCCGGTTTTGGCCGGGGCTTTCGTCGTTAGAGAGAGAATTACCTGTATGAGCGCTTAGCGACGCATATTGCCGTTCATAAGGTGCTGAACGCCGACGCTGTAGCCACGGCGAAATGCTTCGCGATAGGCGCGGCGGTCGGGGCCGGGAACATTGGGGTGGCGGTACTCATCGCGATTGTTTACATCGGGGCGGCGATGATTTCCATAGTCTTTGCGGGCACCTTCGATGCCGTCATGGAAGCCGCGACGCTGAATCTCTCGCTGAAACTGTGATGGCGGAGCTTCCCATGGCTGTTGCGGGCCATATCCGTATCCCGGCGGTGGTGGGGGTTGGGATATGAGCGGTGCAGGCGCGAACGCCAGTGTCGTGATTGCCACAACTCCTAGTACAGCGTCTCTAAATTTCATTCGTTCTCCTTCTCGGTGTGTGAGCGTAGCCGACTTCTTGCGGTTGGATGCATCCGGGGTATTTCTTGTTGTTTGAAAAGACGGCGCAACCCGGACGAAGACTGAGTGTACTAGAAGCGGCCCATGCCGAAGGCGTCTTTGAGTATCAGCACGAACCAGAGGACCGGTGCGGCCAACAGAAGGGCGTCAATGCGGTCGAGCATACCGCCATGGCCAGGGAGCATGGTGCCTGAATCTTTGACCCCGGCACCGCGCTTGATAGCCGACTCCAGAAGATCTCCCAGTTGGGCGGCGATGTTGAGAACGGCGGCGAGCAGAAGAGATTGCCACATTGGCTCGGAGGTATGGAGGATCAGGTTGCCGCGCGAGGCGAGAACGTCTCCGATGTAGATGACGAGGAACGCCGCGATGACGCTGCCGACAATGCTGGCTGCGGAGCCCTCCCAGGTTTTACCGGGGCTGAGGCGCGGAGCGAGCTTGTGTTTGCCGAAGGCACGTCCGACATAGAGTGCCGCGATATCTCCGGCCCAGACGCAGACCATCAGGAAGATGACCAGCGCGGTTCCGTCTTCCTTCTTCCAGATAAGGGGAACGAGGGTTAGCGGATAGGCGATGTAGATAAGGCCGAAGAGTCCCTGAGCAGTGTCGGGCAGCACCTGAATGAGCGGCGAGCGGAAGCCGTTCCAGGCGAAGAGGGCCAAGGTGAGTGCGCTGAGGACAGGAAGCTGCGCCTCGACGGGGAAGTTGGGCAGGGTGACGACAAAGGCAAGGGCTGTGCCAAGAGTCATCCACCAAAGAGGGATGCGGAGCTGCGCTCCGTGAGTTTCTGCACCGACGGCGGCAAGCTTGAGGTACTCGTAGGCGGCAAGCTCGGCGATGATGGCTGCGAAGAGGGTGATCATCCACAGCTGGCCGAAGAAGACGAGCGCAAAGACGATAGCGGCGAAGACGATGGCAGTGAGAATGCGTTTCATGGTCCAGTCGCAAGAATACATTGCTGCGGCTGAAGTAGCATGCTGCTGCGCCTAGTGGCGTGTCAGTTCGTGGGGATTCAGTTCGGTGGCGATCTCCGTCTCCAGTTCAGAGACAGACTCCAGCGTGTCGATCTTCTCGTCGGAGTTGGTGTCGTTGAGACCGCCGTAGCGACGATCGCGGCCCTGGTAATTGAGCAGAGCCTCGAGCAGATGGATACCGCGGAAGTCGGGCCAGAGGCGATCGGTGACGAAGATCTCGGAGTAGGCAATCTGCCAGAGCAGAAAGTTGGAGATGCGCTGCTCGCCGCTGGTGCGGATGATTAGATCGGGGTCTGGCATGTGCGCCGTATAGAGGGCGCGGCTGATGCTGGGCTCATCAAGGGAATCGAGGGCACCTGCGCCCAGCAGGTCTTCTACCGAACAGCCGCGGGTGTGGGCCTCGGTGGTGAGGTCGGTAAGGATCTTGCGGAAGGCATCGACAATCTCCGAGCGCGCCCCGTAGTTCAGGGCCAGCGTCAGGACAGTGCCGGTATTCTTCGCTGTGGATTCGGCCGCCCACTGCATGGTCTCCTGCACCTCCTGCGGGAGATCGTGGGTGCGGCCGATATAGGCCATGCGGACGTTATTGTCGTTCATCCGCTTGACGTTGCCGATCAGATAGCTTTTGAGCAGCTTCATCAGGAAGCTGACCTCGGCCTTGGGCCGACGCAGGTTATTTTCGAGCGAGAAGGCGTACAGCGTCAGAAAGGGCAGGTCGATGCGCGATGCGGTTTCGACGACGTATTGCACGGACTCAGCTCCCTGCTGATGACCCAGGAAGCGTTTGAGCGCACGTTTGCCTGCCCAGCGGCCATTGCCGTCCATAATGATGGCGACATGCTGGGGAATTTTGGTGGGGTCGAGCTGCCGATAGACGGTCTGCTCCTCTGCGGAGAGCTCGTGAAGGCGGCTGGGGACTCGATGAGTGGCTTGTACCGGCAAAACAACCTCGCAAAGACTGACGCTAGCACACTGAGATAGCGTGTGCAATGAACGCCTCTTGTGGAAGAGGTTTGCGGGGCGAAGGAGAGGCGGCACAACACACCCCATTTTTGATGGAGCGCGCTGTGCCGCGAGGTCAGGGAAGGCTTACGCCGAACGGCGCCGTCCGGCAGCGAGTTCGCGAACGTGATTGAGGAAAATCGACCGCTGCAATGCGTCGAGCTGCGAGGTGTATTCGGCAATCTCGGCGAGGAAGGGATCGGTCATCAGAACCGCGGTCTCGTCGCGATGGCGGTTGTTGGAGTCGCGGAGCAGGGTAGAGATGTCCACCTGCAGGGCCTTCGCCAGACGGTCGAGCGAGGACAGAGTAGGCATGGCCTTGCCGTTCTCGATCTTGGAGATATAGGTGCGTGGCACGTTCATGCGCGCTGCCAGCTGACGTTGCGACAGATTGCGGACGTGCCGCAGGTCACGAACGGCTGTGGCAACTTGCAGGCCACCCTCTTGCGCTGGTTGTGGGGGAACGATCTTGAGTGCCAGAACTGGCTCAGGCACCTCGACCTCGAGACTTTTGTGGCAGCGGCGGCAAAGTGCGTTCGACGGGCGAAACTGCACCAGACTGCAATGATCACAACGCAGCACTTCACGTTGCTGGACGGGAGCCATCATGGTTGCCATAGTTGTATGTAGCGGGCGGACCCAGAGCAAGGACCGCAGCACACGTCCGATAACGGAGCGTGTGATGTGCCTAGAATGACACCGGGTTACTGAACAGTCAAGGGGAAACCCGTTGATTATTAGCGAAATGCCTAAAAAAACCGGAGAGGAATCAAGGTAGTAACTTGTAAGGCGAGGTGTGAGATGAGTGAGGGGTTTACGCGAGACAGGGCTTTGCTCCTGTTGCACGAGTGGACGGAGAGCGAATCGCTGCGAAAATACGGGCTGGCGGTATCGGTTTGTACTGAAGCCTATGGGTGGAGAGAAGCCGCGAGGCTGGGGCTTGCGGGTGCTGAGGCCGCGGACTTCGCAGGGCATTATGCCTGTGCAGGCCTGCTGCACGATATGGACTACGAACGGCATCCTTCTGTTGAAGAACATCCTTTCGTCGGTGTGGCTCACTTGCGCGAGCAGGGCTGGCCGGAGGTTGTGTTACATGCCGTTCTGGCCCATGCGGACTACTCGGGAGTGAAGCCGGAGACGCATCTGGATAAGGCCTTATTTGCCTGCGATGAACTGGCCGGTTTTTTGACAGCCTGTGCGTTGGTGAAGCCCACGAAGGCGATCACAGATGTAGAGGTCGCAGGCGTGAAGAAGAAGATGAAGGACAAGGCATTTGCCCGTGCGGTGAAACGGGAGGACATGACGGCTGGGGCGGAGCTTTTAGGGATTTCGCTGGATGAGCATGTCGCGAACTGCCTGTTGGCGATGCAGGAACGGGCCGGCGAACTGGGATTAGCAGGCGGTAATGAGAGCTAGTGGCAGCCACGCATCATGGCGAACCAGACAAGTGAGAGGATGACGGAGCCGATGATTCCGATGGCGAAGAGTGGGGTCTTAGTATCAGGAATATTGGCAGCCCTGTTGTTTTGCTGTGGAGCTAATGGGTTGTAGGTGATGTTGAAGGTTTTGCCCTGCTCGAGGTAGGTTCGCGAGGTGAACTCGCCGGTATAGGTTTTGCCGTGGGCGTAGTAGCTAAAGGTGATGAGGAAGTGTTTGCTCGTGGGGATGCCAAAGGCGAGCGCGCGTCCTTCTCCGAAATCGTACTTGCATGAGGTGACTCGCGCCTGGGTTTCGAGCCAAGGAAACTCCGGGTTTGGAGTTAGCCGCCTCATGCGAGAATCTGTCGGGACTGGATGCGCTGGACGCCAGCGACGATGAAGGCGTCGTTAGTCTCGGCGACCGAGCGAGGCAGGCTAACCGGGCGGCTGGCATCTTCAACGACGAGGCACTCGAAGCCGAGAGCCGTGCCGTCGATGGCGGAGTAGCGGACACAAAAGTCATAGGCGAGGCCGCAGAGGAAGAGCCGCTGCAAGCCTCGCTCGCGAAGGTATCCGGCGAGGCCGGTTGAGGTGAAGTGGTCGTTTTCGAGGAATGCGGAGTAGGAGTCGATGTGGCGGCGGAAGCCTTTGCGCAGGATCAACTCGGCGTGGGGAATGTCGATGGCCGAATGAAAGGCTGCGCCGGGCGTATTTTGCAGACAATGTTCGGGCCAGAGAGTCTGTGGGCCATAAGAAGCCTGGATGGTCTCGAAGGGCTGCTTATGATGCGTGGTGGAGAAAGAGATGTGTTGGGTAGGATGCCAGTCCTGGGTTAGGATGACGTGCTCGAACTTCTGCGCGAGCGCGTTGATCGTCGGGACAATCTGATCGCCTTCGGCAACGGAGAGGTTGCCGCCGGGGCAGAAGTCGTTCTGCATGTCGATGACGAGCAGGGCATCATTGGCCTGGGGTGCGATCATCATGGCAGGTTAATCGTACCTCTTGAGGCAAGTGCAGACGAGTTTGGGCAATCTGACACGCTATCGTGCTATGCTGGCGAGTTTCGTGGGCGGTGTGATGACAGAGATCTCGAAGTTGAATAACGTATTGGCGACAAAACTGGACCTGAAGACACCACGGTTTGCGGCAAACAAGGTCGCTTTACTGGCCCTGCTTGGTGGAATACGAACAGAGGAAGATCGGATTCGACAGGGCGGAGGGGCTAAGGCGGCGGAGGCGCAACATGCCAAGGGAAGACTTACGGTGCTGGAGCGGCTGAAGCTGCTACTCGACGAAGGGACAGAGTTGCTGGAACTGGGACTGTGGGCGGCTCATGGCATGTACGAGGAGTATGGCGGCGCTCCGGCTGCGGGAGTGATAACGGGTCTGGGGCGGGTAAACGGCCGATTGTGCATGATCGTTGCCAACGATGCCACCGTGAAGGCAGGGGCTTTTTTTCCCATGACGGCGAAGAAGGTGTTGCGGGCGCAGACCATTGCGCTGGAGAACCGCATTCCCACGCTGTACCTGGTGGACTCTGCGGGGGTCTTTCTTCCCTTGCAGGAGGAGGTCTTTCCGGATACGGACGATTTTGGCCGGGTCTTTCGCAACAATGCGGTCATGAGCTCACTGGGCGTGCCGCAGATCACTGCGATTATGGGGATGTGCGTGGCTGGTGGGGCCTATCTGCCGGTGATGACCGATACGGTGTTGATGACAGAGGGGTCCGGGTTGTTTCTGGCAGGACCCTCGCTGGTGCAGGCGGCCATCGGTCAGAAGACTGGCGCGGAGGAGCTTGGGGGAGCGTCGATGCACTCGGAGATCTCGGGGACGGTCGACTTCAAGGAAGCGGACGATGCTCGGTGCATCGCACGACTGCGTTCGTTGGTTGGCAAGATCGGCGTTCCGGCGAAGTCTCCGTTCAGCATGGTGGAGTATGACGCCCAAAAAGATGCGCCGAAGTATGCCCCCGAGGAGATGTATGGCTTGATAGATGCTGATCCGGCCAGAGCGTCTTCAAATGCGTATGACATGCGTGAGATCATCGCGAGGCTCGTCGATCGCAGCGAGTTCGATGAGTACAAGGCAGACTTTGGCCGAACCGTGCTGTGCGGATATGCTCGCATCGGCGGGCGGGCGGTGGGCATTGTCGCCAACCAGAAGGTACATCAGCAGCAGGCAGCACTCGACGGCAGCAAACGAACGGAATTTGGAGGTGTCATCTATACGGAGAGCGCACAGAAGGCGGCGCGGTTCATCATGGATTGCAACCAGAGCCTCATCCCTCTGATCTTTCTGCACGACGTAAACGGCTTCATGGTGGGTAAGGATGCGGAGTGGAGCGGCATTATCCGCGCAGGTGCAAAGATGGTCTCGGCCGTGAGCACAAGCGTGGTGCCGAAGATTACGGTGATCGTTGGTGGCAGCTTCGGTGCGGGGCACTATGCGATGTGTGGCAAGGCATACGATCCGCGGTTTCTGTTCGCATGGCCGACGGCTCGATATGCGGTGATGAGTGGGGTCTCGGCTGCCAATACCCTGGTTGAGGTGAAGGTGAAGCAGATGGAGCGCGGAGGCAAGGTGCTGACGGACGCCGATCGAAGAGCCTTGTATGACGAAATTAAGACGGCGTACGACGCTCAGACCGACCCGCGATACGGTGCGGCCCGACTTTGGATTGATGCGATTATCGATCCTGCTTCGACCAGAGAAGTATTGATCGCTGCGTTGGAGGCCGCCAGCTTGAATCCCGATGTGGCAAGATTCAATCCCGGAGTCTTGCAGACATGAAAGACTTGGCTATGAGCAATTTGGTGAAGTTGATCGAGTGTCCGCGCGATGCCTGGCAGGCGTTGCCTGTGCATATGCCGGCAGAGGTAAAGGCCGACTATCTACGGTTGTTGGTTGCAGCCGGGTTTAAACATATCGATGCAGTTAGTTTTGTCTCATCTGCGGCCGTGCCGCAGATGGCGGACTCGGAGAAGGTGCTCGAGTTTCTCGCTCCTCCGGAAGATGTGGAGATCATCGGTATTGTGATGAATGTGAAGGGCGCGGAGCGAGCCATCAAGTCGGCGGCAGTGCAGACGCTGGGCTTTCCTTATTCGATCTCACCCGGTTTTTTGCAGCGCAATCAGAACCAGACGCCTGAGGAGTCGCTCGATGCATTAGAGCAGATCGGAACACTGGCGTATAAGGCGGGGATGGACGTGGTGGCTTACATCTCGATGGCGTTTGGCAATCCTTATGGCGATGCATGGAGCATTGACGAAGTGGTCGATGCCTGCGATCTGCTGATCGATAGCGGCGTCACGCAGATATCGCTTGCCGATACGGTAGGCATGGCGACGCCAAAGCTGGTGGCCGACGTGGTAGCCGATGTAATGGCAGTGCACGATGCGGTGGAGATAGGAGTGCATCTTCATGGTCACTACGAAGATGCGCGAGAGCTGGTGCGAGCGGCCTATGGCGCGGGGTGCAGACGCTTTGATACTGCCATGGGTGGCCTGGGAGGATGTCCGTTTGCCCAGGATGTGCTGGTGGGGAATCTTCCTACAGAGGAGGTATTAGAAGAGTTGAAGGCGTTGGGAGCAGAGTTGCCGCCTCTGCTTCCACTGGACAGTTTGCTTGCGGCGAGCTCGGAGATTTCACGTAAATTTGGTGTGCGGGTCCAGTGAGGGGTTTATGAGCTACAAGACGATCCTGGTTGCGGAAGAGAGTGGCATTCGGACGATTACGCTAAACAGGCCGGAGCGGCGCAATGCGATGACGCCAAAGATGCAGGAAGAGTTGCTGGCTGCGTTGGAAGAAGCTGCTACGGGAAGCTGTCGTGTGGTTGTGTTTGCAGGTGCAGGAGCGGCCTTCTGTGCGGGGCTCGATCTGAGTTCGCTGCAGGAGATGAACGATAAACCTGTGAACGAGCATACGGAGGACGCAGAGCGTGTGGCGCGGCTCTTTCGCATGATGTATGAGTTGCCCAAGCCGACGATCGCGTCGGTGCATGGAGCGGCCATTGCCGGCGGTGCAGGGCTGGCAACGATCTGCGATTTTACGCTGGCTGTGCACGGTGCAAAGTTCGGTTATACCGAGGTCAAGATCGGCTTTGTCCCGGCTCTGGTGGCAGCGTTTTTGACGCTTCAGATCGGCGATAAACGGGCGCGAGATCTTCTGCTGTCGGGGCGGCTCTTCTCGGCGGAGGAGGCTCATAGGCTTGGTTTGGTGAATGAGGTGGTTGTGCATCCTGAAGAGCTGCATGCGCGCACCTACGAGCTTGCGCGGTGCTTGAAGTCCAATAGCCCTGAATCCATGGCTTCGACTAAGCGGCTATTGGCTGCGCAGAATAAAGCTTGGCTTGATACGGCAATTGCGCATGCATTGGCGGCGCATGCGCAGATCAGAACAACCTACGATTTTCGCGAAGGTATCGCGTCATTTCTGGAGAAGCGGAAGCCGGTCTGGGGCAAATAGCGGGCCGATCTTCAGTAAACTGGAGAGATGATAAACGCTATGGCAGAGAAACCGTCCCTTGGCGAGACTCGTGTGCGCGTGCGCTATGCGGAGACCGACCAGATGGGGGTGGTCTATCACGCGAATTATCTGATCTGGTTTGAGGTAGGGCGCGTAGAGTTTATTCGTCAGCTGGGCCTCGATTACAAATCGATGGAACGTGAGGAAGGCTGTGGTATCGCGGTCGTCGATGCCAAAGTACGATATCGCTTGCCTGCACGTTATGACGACGAGTTGATTGTGCGTACGCAACTGGAGGCGGCTCGGGGAGCGGTGATTCGCTTCGGCTATAAGATTGTGCGCGCAGTGGATAATGTCTTGCTCTGCGAAGGGGAGACGGTGCATGTGGTCGTCGGTGCCGACATGAAAAAGCGAGCTCTTCCGCAGAAATATGCGGAACGTTTTGCGGCGCATCTCATCTCATAAAATGAATCCCAATCAGGGAATACAGTGAGGGCATCTCGATGAGTGAAACGAAAAAAGTTGCGCTGATTACCGGAGCTAACCGGGGTCTCGGGCTGGAGACAGCGCGAAAGCTGGGCCAGCAGGGTATTACCGTTCTGGTCGCTGCTCGCGATCTGGCAAAGAGTGAGGCTACGGCGGCGACTCTGAAGAAAGAAGGCATCGATGCCAAGGCAATTAAGCTGGATGTAAATAATCCAGCGGACTATACAGCGGCCGCCAACACTATCGAAAAAGACTTCGGTGTGCTAGATATCCTGGTCAATAACGCCGGTATCTTTTTGGACAATCGTGGACCGAACGAGACCAGCACGACCTCGGAAGAGATTTTGCGAAAGACCTTCGACACGAACTTCTTCGCCGTCGTAGGTCTGACGCAAACTCTGTTGCCGCTTTTACACAAGAGCAAGGCTGGTCGTATCGTGAATTTGTCCAGCATTCTCGGCTCGTTGACGCTTCATGCCACCAAGGGGTCGTACGTCTATGATGCGAAAACTTTTGCCTATAACGCCTCCAAAGCTGCGTTGAACTCCTTTACGATTCATCTTGCCCACGAGCTTGCGAATACGAAGATCAAGGTGAATTCAGCGCATCCCGGCTGGGTGAAGACGGAGATGGGCGGCGAAGGAGCCATGCTCGAGATTGAGGATGGAGTTAAGACCTCAGTGCAACTGGCGACTCTGCCGGATGACGGTCCTACGGGCGGCTACTTCCATATGGGTGAGACCCTGCCCTGGTAAGCAATCCTCGCGGTTTGATGTTGCTGCGAATAAATTCGACAGTCGTTTCAAGCGGCGTTCCCGGCCCGAAGATGGCCGCGACGCCGCTTTCCTTTAGCTTCTCCACGTCCTGATTGGGGATGCTGCCGCCGAGTACAACCAGGATATCTTTGGCCTCTTGTTGTTCGAGTAGGGCAAGGATACGAGGAACGATGGCGTTATGTGCGCCCGAGAGGATCGAGAGGCCAATGCAATCTACGTCTTCCTGAATTGCAGCAGCGACGATCATCTCCGGCGTCTGCCGCAGACCGGTGTAGATGACCTCCATGCCGGCATCGCGAAGAGCGTGGGCGATAATTTTGGCGCCGCGATCATGTCCGTCGAGACCGGGTTTAGCTACCAGAACACGAATTGGTGCGGAACGCTCCATCGAGGCGTAAGTATACGCGGCCTTGCATGTAGGATGTCAGCCCTTGCGTGTTGTCTGCCAGGCCTTGGAGTACTTCCAACTGGTGTAGGTGGAGTGGTAGAGATGCAGCAGCAGGCCCTCACGGCCATCAAGAATGCCGCCGCGGAAGAAGTAGTTCCACACAAAGGTGAAGCCAGGCACTGCAACGATGTTCCAGTAGAACGCGAGCCATGAGCGGCTCGTCGTTCCCTTTTGGGTTACGATCTGAGCTCCCAGGGTGCTATATCGGTCCATATGCTCGATATAGCTTTCAATCGTGGGATAGGCATGATGGATCAGGTCGTGGTGGAGAGTGTCGAGTTTACCTTCAAACGCGATCGTCTCATGCACGGGGCGTTCCGTGAATCGCGTACCGGGCGCAAAATTGGCGGAATGGTGGCGAAAGAGGCGAAGCTTGGCATCGGGGTAGTAGCCACCGTGTCGCATCCAGCGATTAAGGAATAGATTGCGGCGGCGAAGCATGTAGGCGTCGGCACGAGGCTCTCCGAGCAAGAGAACACGAATCTCGGTCTGCAGCTCAACAGAAAGTTCTTCATCGGCGTCGAGCGAGAGAACCCATGTCCCTGTGCACTTCTCAATCGCAGAGTTTTTCTGCGAGGCGAATCCCTTCCACTCTTCGGAGAAGACCTTCGTGTTCTTAAACGATCTGGCTATCTCAAGAGTCCTGTCGGTCGAACCGGAATCCAGAACGATGACTTCGTCGGCAAATTGGACGCTAGCGAGGGTTCGGCCAAGGTTGGCCTCTTCATTGAGCGTGATGATAGCTACCGACAGGGTTTGCGGCATAGTGTCGCAGAGGTATAGCGTTGCATCCTTCGTAAAATTGATATGTTCATTCTGCTGAGCTGATGTGGCTTATGCTACCGCAGATAGCGATATTTGTCGTGACAGTTCGATTAAGTAGAGCTGCGGAGCAGCAGATATGTACCCGCAATACCGAAGAGAAGATCCGGCGACCATGCTGCGAGCAGAGGTGGCAGCGTACTGACGTTGCCCATAGCCTCAAATACTCCGGCTACCACCCAATAGGCGATGGCCAGCCCAATCGCGGTGGCTATGCCTGTGAGACTGCCCTTCTTGCCCATGGAAAGCGAGAAGGGAATTGCCAGGATTGCCATCACCAGAGTAATTAGTGGGTATGCAACTTTGCGGTTTAGTTGCACGCTGAGCCGCGTCGTATCGAATCCGCTCTGCTTCAGATCGGAGATGTAACGCGAGAGTTCTCCGTAAGACATCTCTTGCGAGGGGATATTCTCCTTCTTGAAGTAGCCCGGCTGCTCTCGAATCTCAGGGAACGTAGCTACGGTAAAGGGCTGGTACGATGCGACGGTCTCTCCGGCAAAGGTGCGCTGCCAACCATCGTCGAAGATCCAACGATTGACCCGAGGGTCCCATCGTGCGCTGGAAGCAAAGATGCGCCGTTGCAGCGCGAAGGAGTGGGGTTCGAACTCGAAGACGCTCAAGTTCGCGAAGACGTTCTTATCCGCGTCGAAGAACTGATAATAAAAAATCCGTGAAGGCTGGCCGGAGTCTGTCGTCTGTCCTGAGATCCATTTGCGGTCTGGGCGCAGAAAGGTCTGGGCGGGCTTGTCTTTGATGACCGAGAGCAGAGCCTCCTGCCTTCGGTTGGCAGCAGGCAGATAGAGTTCGTCAAAAGCGAACAGTCCTGCGGAGATCATCAACGTCACGATGAGCACGGGCGTAATGATGCGATACAAGCTGATGCCGGTAGCCTTCATCGCCGTGATCTCGGAGCTGCGGCTTAGAGCGCCGAAGGTGACCAGCACCGCGACCAGCGCGCAGAGTGGCGTGACGTTGTAGAGAATGAAGGGGATGAGGTTCAGAAGATACTCGCCCACGGTAAACAGTGGTGTGCGATTGCGGAAGATGTCGCCGATCAGCTCAAAAAAGGTGAAGATGATGGAGAGCGCCGAGAAGCTAGAGAGGATCAGCGCGAAGTTGGCAGCGTATTCGCGCATGACATAGTCGTCGAGCAGCAGTGGAAACTGAATACGGAAGGTTCGACGAAACCGCCGCAAAGTTGTTGCGATATCCGGAGTCAGGTTGCTTGCTATGCTCTCGTTCCCGCCACGCGAAATCAGCCGCGCATAGAGCTTATTGATCGAACCGCCAATGCTTGAGAAGATGCCGAGCGCGAGGTTTCCACGAGACATCTGGTAGAGCAGGATGATGCCCGCGCCTGTGAAGATAAAGTTGGCTCCCCATACTCCAAGGAAGGGCGAGAGCTTGCCATTCTTGGCGAAGGCCACTCCCACCGACGACAAGAAGTAATAGATAAAGACCAGCAAAATCGTGAGCACGAAGCCGGTCGATTTTCCCCCGCGTTTGGAAGAGAGGCCGAGAGGCACGCCGACCAGCATCAGCACCAGGCATGCAAAGGGATAAGAAAAACGCTTGTGAAACTCGATGCGGTAGCTGCGTGCTAAGTTCTCCGGCACTCCGGCCTGGTTGCTGCGATGCCAAAGCTCACGCAGTGGAAGTGCAAGAATCGGTGTATCGACACGGCCCAGGTGTGTGTCGGGCGGCGCCTCTGTTTCGATAGGAATATCCGTCGAAGAAAACGTAATAATGTTGTACTGGTTCGGATTATTTGCCGTGGTCTCATGCTGGCCTCCGTCGATCATGTGCAGGCGGATGGTCTGAGCGTCAGCGGTGCCGGGAGTTCCGGCCACGACGATAGCACGTTCTGCCGTCGTGATGTGTGGTGTGGCAGGCTGCGTGAGATCGGCTAGAAACACATGGTCCCAGAGCGCGGCTCCGGCGGCGGGCTTCACATTCTGAATATAGAGAACATAGTTCCGAAAATCTTCATAGAAGACTCGCGGCTGTACTTCAAAGGAGGCCTGCGAAGACTTCAGCGTATCTCCGAGCTGCAGCAGACCGGCAGAGGCGCGCGGCCCAAGATAGAGAGAGTTGAACAGTCCCAATCCCAGGGCGACGACGGCTACGATGGAGACGATACGCACAAAGCTCATAGCGCCCATGCCGCTGGCACGCATCGCCGTAATCTCGCTGTCGGAGGCAAGGCGGCTGAGGCCGAGAAGAATGCCGACCAGCACTGCCATCGGAATGGTGTAAGTAATAGCGCTCGGCAGTGTATAGGCGAAGACCAGGAAGACCTGGCCGATGGAAGCCGATTCGCGAACCACCAACTCAAGGATCTTGCCGAGGTCGCGCATGAAGAGCACAAAGGTGAAGAGAGTTCCGCCCAGCAGAGCGTAGGAGGTGACCTCGCGGAGAATGTAGCGGGTAAAGATGCGCATGGACAGATAGTTGCCTGGATTGAGTTTATCGCGGGCGCAGGTATGCAGGTGAGCGGAAGATCAGCAAAGCGCAGATATTCTCGCTACACCACGAGGTTCCTTTGATGCTGAACGCCGCTATCGGTCTCAACGACGGATCCGAGCCTGTCGGAGCCATCGCCAAAACGTTTGCGGAGGAACCGGTTCATTGGGTCGGAGAAGAAGCGCGCGACAGCCTCACCCAGCAGCCCTGCAATCACAATGACAGTGATGAAAAGGACTGGCACACCCCGCATCGGCTTGCCGAGCCTGACAAATAAGTTAAAGAGGGCAAACACCACGAACATGTGAGTGAGATAAACCTCATAGCTGCGTTGGCCTAGCTTGCGAAGCGGACTGAGCACGCGTGGGCTTCTCCATTGGGTCTGCGCTGCCGCCGCGACAAGCATACAGGTGCCCACCGCGAGAATCGTCATGTTGAGGCCGTTGCGGCCAAGCCCCCAGAGGTATGCCCGGATGGAAAAGCAGAGGCTAAAGATGAGCAAAGCTACGCCTGCGCCGCTAAGCATCCAAAGCTGCAGTCGAGAGAAGCGCAGCCGCGATACCGTCAGTGCCGTCAGGCAGCCAAGGGCAATTGCGTCCATGCCTCCGAGATAGGAATACTCTTGCCAAACCTCGTTCCCGTGAGTAAGTACCGTGCGACCGAAAGGACCAAGGACGACAAACGCCAGCAGAAGCGTGATGAGCAGCTTGCCTCGGCCAAAGAGTCGACAGACCAAAGGGAAGAAGAGATAGAACGTCTCTTCAACAGAGAGCGACCAGAGGACGTCCCAATTGCCCGGGAGATACCCACGACGCGCTTCAAGCAGGTTGACGTGAAAGGCGAGCGCCGCAAGCAGCGCTCGTCCGAGCCCTCCAGTTTTTGCCGGGACAACGAAGTTCTTGATATGTGCGAAGTGAAGGCCACTCAACACTGCCAGCAGCAGGAATAGAAGAGGAGCGATTCGTGCGAAGCGTAGCTGGTAAAAATCGTGCACGTTGACAGCCGACAACGTTCCCCACCGGCGAAGTGTCGTGGAGGTAATGAGAAAACCGGAGACCACAAAAAACATCTGGACACCGAATTGGCCGTTCCATACCAGTGAAAATACAAGCTGATGAGGAAGTCCTCTGGTATACGGCACTTTTGCGCCAAGCAATCGCATGTTGACGTGGTTCATCAGCACAAAGAAGATTGCAAGGCCTCGGAGTAGATCTACCCCGTCCAGCCGTCTCCAGCTTGCTTTCAGATTTACCGGTTCGAATGGCATGTCTCATGATCCGTCATGAATCGAGAGCGCTCATTCGAAAAAAGCAGCTATGTGGCTAGTGGTGTGTTCTTAGTAAACGTGCACGCCATAAGGCGCGGAGTGTCAGATAGTTCTGTCGCTTTTATAAAGCCGTGCGGCTACTCCCCTTCTTCGGTGAATTGGTTTTCACGGGCGATACGCTGCATCATCTTCTGCTCCGCCCGTTCCTTGACCTTGTCAATCTGATGAGTCCAGAAGCGCTCATACGTCTTAACCCAGTCGTGCACAGGCTTCAACTCTTTTGGGTTCAGACGGTACATTCGCGACTGGCCGCACTTGCTTACGGTTACGATGCCAACCCTGCGCAGCACACTCAGGTGTTTGGAGACGGCAGGCTGGGGCAGGCGAAGCGTCGAAACGACCTCGCCGACTGCGTGCTCCTTGCCGTCTACAAGTACGGCGATGATCTCGCGCCGTCGGGGTTCTGCGATTGCGTTGAAGACATCGGTTGTAGTGGCAGCGCGTGGCATATAGATATAATATTCTTATATAGGAATATGTCAAGCGAAGAAATGCTGCACCTGCAAGGATGATATAGAGCAGGACTTCACAGCTTATGGAATCAAGTTAAGGATTAGCGACGAATCGATAACCGATGCCGCGCACAGTAAGAAGATGCTGTGGACTGCCGGGATCGTCTTCGATGTAGCGGCGAAGACGCACAATGAAATTATCGATGGCGCGCGTATCGGTATCCTCGTGAACACGCCACACCTGTTCAAGGATGTCCTTGCGCGGCACAATCTGGCCTTCGCGATCGGTGAGGTAGCGTAGAAGGTCTGCTTCCATCATTGTCAGATGTGTTGTCCGATTGGGCGCAACTAACTCGAGCGCATCGAAGCGAATGGTGCGATGGTTGAAGCTGTATTCGTCCGGCGGCAGCTCCGCAGGCGCGGGCGTATTTTGCCATGCGGCCCGGCGCAACAGAGACTTCAGTCGCATCAGCAGGATGCTCAGCTCGAAGGGTTTTGGCAGATAATCGTCGGCACCCGCTTCGAGTCCCTCAAGAATATCCAGTGGACGAGCGCGTGCCGTCAGCATCAGCACTGGCGTATATCGCCGGGCCTCGCGCAGAGCATGAACAATGGCAAAGCCGTCCGTGCCCGGCAACATACAGTCCAGCACGATGGCAGCGATCTTGTCCTGCGTCTTCAACAGGTACTCCAGAGCAGCATCGCCATCAGACTCGTGATGTGTGGCATAGCCTTCCGCTTGAAGATTGAACAGTAGCCCCTGCGCAAGATGCTCTTCATCTTCAACGAGGACGATCAGTGTAGCAGTCGATTCTGTCATCATTTATCCGGTTTCCCCTCGGGGCCCGCTAACGGCAACGTAAAGGTGATCGTAGTGCCAAGGCTCGTGCCGGCGCTCGATGCAGTAACATCTCCGCCGTGCTGGCGCGCAATGTTGCGTACCAGGAACAGACCCAACCCGGTTCCCTTGATCTTGACCATGGAGCGCCCAGGCACGCGATAAAACCTGCGGAAGATGCGCTTGTACTCATTGGAGGGCAAGCCCATGCCCTTATCGGTGATGCGCAGTGTGACCCACGTATAACGTGTGATGGCCAGCGAGCAGCGAACATGCACGCCATCGGGCGAATACTTGACAGCATTGTCGAGTACGTTGACGATCGCGGTGCGCAGGTCCTCTGGAATACCGATGACCTGCAGACGTACGGCGCCCGACACCGGTTCGAGGTAGATGCTATCCGCTGCAAGGTGATGCCGCTGCAGCGTGACCTGGATACACTCCTCAAGCAGCGTTTCGATGTCGATGACGGTGCGATTCTGCTGACGATGGCGCTGGCCCAGTTGACCGGCCTTCAACACCTGTTCCACGGTGGCCAGCAGCCGATCTGAATCCGCCAGCATGATCTTATAGAACTGTTGCCGCTGCTCTTCTTCGACGGGGCGGCGTTGCAGGGTCTCCAGATAAAGGCGGATCGAAGCGATCGGCGTCTTTAGCTCGTGGCTGACGGCGTTTAAAAAGGAGTCCTGCCGCTCGTTGCGGCGAACCTCTCGCACCAGAAAAACCGTATTGAGGACAACTCCCGCGATCAGCAGGCTGAAGAGGATAACGCCAAGCACCGCGAATGCGACCGCGCGGTCATTAAGAATGATCCACCCGATATTCAGCGCAATCGCAAGGCCCACAAGCAGGACGCCGAGCGTGATGAAGAAGGCGATGGTTCCGCGGCGTCGGGTAATATTCATGACCGTTGCTGAAAGTATAGCGGCAGGCATTAAAAAGCTAAGGCGTAGAACGGGGTTCCACGCCTTAGCTCCGGGTTTGATGCCGAATCTTACGCGCCTGCGGGCTTTGGGTTCTGCGGATCGAACTTGGCGATCTGTACCTTCTTCGCCAGGCCAATCTTCGAGAGCAGCCAGATGCCGTAGTAATTAATGTCGAACTCGTACCACGCCAGTCCATGCCGCGCGCTTACAGGGTGCGCGTGGTGGTTGTTGTGCCAGCCTTCGCCGCCGGTAAGAATTGCTACCCACCAGTTATTGCGCGAGTCGTCCTTGGTTTCGAAGCGTCGCTTGCCCCACATGTGCGTGGCCGAATTCACCAACCAGGTTGCATGCAGACCAACAGTGACGCGGAGGAATGTTCCCCATAGGACCATGCCGAGCGCGCCGACGATGCGATGGTCGGGACCGGCAAGGGCAGCGCCGATGGCAATCTGAAGGAAACCAGTCAATGTCAGTGGAACCCAGTGGTATTTGCTCAGCCACACATGCACTGGATCGCGGGTAAGGTCGGGAGCGTAACGACCCAGGAGCGCGGTCTCGGAGTGCATGGCGCGACCGGAAAGGATCCAGCCGGCGTGCGCCCACCAGGTGCCGTCGTGCGGTGTATGCGGATCGCCCTCATCGTCGGAGTTCTGATGGTGAACACGATGTGTAGCCACCCAGAAGATCGGTCCACCCTCGAGCGCCAACGTTCCGCACATGGTCAAAAAGTATTCGACCCATCGCGGCGTCTTATAGCCACGGTGAGTCAGCAGACGGTGATAAGCCATGCCGATGCCGACGTTGATCGCGAAGAAGTACATGATGACGAACGCAGCGAGATTCTTCCAGCTGAAGAAGAAGAGCGCGGCAATGGCGCCCACATGGAACAGCCCCATGGCAATGGTGGTGATCCAGTTGATGCGGCCTTGCTGATACTCGCGGCCCATGCGAAGGTCCTGCTTTACCTTCTGGCGGACTTCGGCGACAACAGGAATGACGCGTGCGGCGGCGGCCTTCGTCGTCGTCGTTTCTTCGGGCTTGGTAATCGTGGGTGACATATTGGGAGCGATCCTTTGTACTGCTGATCTCAACGCTATCAGCCATCAAAGCAGGCAGGTGTAAGACTTTTGTAATGGCTCCGTATTTCGTGCCTGCACTTTGTAAAACTTTTGTAATGCCACTAAGAAGAGTGGAGTTGTAAGGTAAATGGCATGACTTGTTCAGCGAAGTTTCTGACGGCTGCATTTACGGTTACCGTGATGACAGCAGGGGCCATTAGTGTTCTGGGCCAGACGATCAATCTGCCGAGTGGAAAGCAAATCGTAGGCCCGGTTCCCGGCAGTCCACAGCGTCTCAATAGCCTGCCCATCTCAATGGCTGTCTCGCGCGATGGTCGATACGTCGTCACTGTCAATGCGGGCTATGGAACCTACGAGTCCAATTACATGCAATCGCTTGCCGTGATGGACACGCAAACCGGCAATATTACTGATTTTCCCGACGACCGTACACTGGTCGGCGCAGGCCAGACGCTCTACTCCGGCCTCGCCTTCAGCCGCGACGGCCGTCATATTTATGCGAGCATGGCTTCCACTTCAGATCCAACCGGCAAACGAGCCAACGATACTGGCAACGGAGTTGTAGTTTACGGCTTCAGCGATGGCAGAATCTCACGCGAGCGCATGATTAAAATTCCTCTGCAGCAACTGGCTGCGGGCCGTAAAACCATGCTGGTTGGCGGCGTCGAAGGTGATAAGGGGATTCCGTTTCCTGCGGCTATCGCTGTTGTGGGTGGTGCCGGGACAGAGAAGCTGTTGGTCGCCGACAATCTCTCTGACGATGTACTACTGATCGACGCAAACTCAGGTGCGATACTCACGCGGTTCGATCTCTCAGAGAACAATACTGTGCCATCGACCTATCCGGTCGCTCTGGCTGTCTCGCCCGATGGCTCACGTGCCTTCGTCGCTCTTTGGAACGCCTCCGAGGTCGTCGAGCTGGATCTGAAAGGCGGCATCGTCGGTCGAAAGCTTTCACTGCTCAAGCCCAATGTAGCCACTGCTCCGGGAACACATCCCTCCGCGCTTGAGATCTCTCCGGACGGACAGACCATGTACGTTGCGCTCTCAAACCGCGATGCAATCGCGGCGATCAACATCAAGGCCACGCAGTTCGCTGTGAAGGGCTACTTTGATACCCGGCTCCCAGGTCAAAGCTACTTCGGTGCAGAGCCTGTGGCCCTCGCCCTTGGCGCGGGCGGAAGGCAGCTCTACGTTGCCAACTTCGGCTCGGATTCGGTTGCGGTGATCGACACCGCAAAGCTGACTGCTGGTGCTGCAAAGAAAGGCATGATTGAGCCCACGGGATTTGTGCCTACTGAATGGCTGCCGGTCTCGATGGCCTTTACCGGCGGCAAGCTCTACCTTGCAACCGACAAGGGCAAGGGGACCGGCCCCAACAACTTTCCGCAACGACGCACATCCCAGACCATTGCCGCGAAGAAATTGCAGGGTGCTACCACCTACATCGGCACCTTGCTCTATGGCTCCATGGTCTCGCTCGATATGGCAACGCTCGAACAGAATCTTCCGCGCTGGACATCTGAGGTTCTCGAGGCAAATCGTCTCAAAGCGGCTCAGCAAAAGCTGGTCTTCGCCAATGGCGGCAATCCAATCAAGCACGTCATCTACATCATCAAAGAGAATCGTACCTACGATCAGTTGTTCGGCGATCTCAAACAGAACGGCAATGCAGTTGGCAACGGTGACCCGAGCCTGACCATGTACGGCGAAGACGTTACGCCTAACCAACACCGCATGGCGCTCCAGTTCGGCGTCTTGGACAACTTCTACGACTCAGGCGAGGTCTCGGGACAGGGGCATGTCTGGTCGAATGCAGCCATCGGCACCGACTATCTGGAGAAGACCTGGTCGCAGAACTACAGCCGTGGCCAGCGCACCTACGATTTCGAGGGCATGGTCGCGGATGGCTATCCCATTCAACAGAACATCCCCGATGTCAACGAGCCGTCGAGCGGGTATCTATGGGGTGATCTTGCCGCACACGGCAAAACACTCTATCACTTTGGCGAGTACATCTCCTCTACCTTTTGCAGCGACAAGGACGCGATGAAGCAGGTCGATTCGCAGCAAGGCGCGATGTCCGGCTCGACCAAGCTCTGTGTGCCGAAGTCGATCCCACCCGGTGGCCAGATTCCCGAGGTCTGGGGCGGCGGCATCAACAAGTGGCCGTGGGCGATTCCTCTGCTTGCGCGCAACGTCGCCACCAAGCCCGAACTCGTCGGACACTTCGCTCCGGAGCAGCCGGACTTCAACCTGATGGTGCCCGACCAGATTCGCGTTGCCGTCTTTCTTCGCCACTTCAAAAAGTGGGTCGCTGACCGTAATGCCGGCAACGACACAATGCCTAACTTTGTCATGCTGAGAATGCCCGACGACCACACTGCTGGGACTCGTCCCGGCGCGCCAAGTCCTAAGTCTTCTATCGCCGATAACGATCTGGCCATCGGTCGCGCTGTCGATGCGGTTTCGCACTCCGCCTACTGGAACGACACCGCGTTCTTCATTCTTGAAGACGACGCGCAAAACGGCGCAGACCACGTGGACGCTCACCGCAGCATGGCCCTCGTGATCAGCAAGTATGCTCCGCGAAAGGCAGACGGAAGTGCATTCGTCGACAGCCGCTTTTACACTACAGTCTCAATGATCCGTACGATGGAGATGGTTCTGGGCCTTCCTCCGATGAATAACAACGATGCCTTCAGCAGCGCGATGACGCCTGAATTTACCGGTCCCGGTGATCAGCCGCCGTTCACCGCGGATTACGTGAATCGCGACAACGGCCTGATCTACACTGCGAACAAAAGAACCGCGCCCGGAGCAAAGCAGTCCATGAAGATGGACTTTCGTCACGCCGACCGGGCCGACTCCCGCAAGCTGAACGTGATCCTGTGGAAGGACGCGATGGGTGACAAGCCGGTTCCAGCCCAGTTGTTGATTCACTATAAAAAGGTGAAAGATGACGATGATGATTAGCGAGTAAACTGACCTGAGCACATACCCTCAGGAGAACTCTTCTCAATGTCCAACTCGCACAGTTCAAACCTGCCCGCTCCCTTTCGCCTGAAGCCATGGTTCAGCGAGCGTGTATGGGGTAAGAGTGATCTCCTTCCTTGGTATGAATCAACCGGCACCAATGAGCTCGTCGGAGAGGCATGGCTCACCGGCCCGGCGAGCATCGTTGAGACCGGTCCTTTCTCCGGCAAGACCTTCGAGGAGATGTCCGGCAGGATTGGCGGTGAGTTTCCCTTGTTGGTCAAGATCCTCTTTCCCAACGACAAGCTCTCCGTTCAGGTTCACCCCGACGACGTTCAGGCCCAGGCCGCAGGGGAGACCCGCGGCAAGACGGAGTGTTGGTACGTCCTCGAAGCCGTCCCCGGTGCCACCGTCTCTCTCGGCCTCAAGTCGGGAGCCGGCGCCGCAGAGGTAGCAGCTTCGGTAGCTGATGGAACTATGGAAGAGCTGTTGGAACAGGTTTCCGTCTCGGTTGGCGACATGATCTTTGTGGATGCAGGAACCGTCCACGCCATCGGGCCTGGCGTCGTTCTGCTTGAGACCCAGCAGACCAGCGATGTCACCTATCGCCTCTACGACTACGGTCGCCCGCGTGAGCTGCATCTGGAAAAGGGAATCGCCGTCATCAAGGCGAAGACCAAGGCAGGCAAAGTCGAACCTCGTCCGATGGACGGCTTCGTTCGCCTGATCGAACAGGAGTATTTCACCGTAGACCGCTTCGATGTTCCCTTTGGCGAGATCAAAATCCCAGCCACTGGCCCAGCCTGCCTGGTGAGCCTCTCCGGCTGGGGCACGGTGAAGAGCGCTCACGGCTCAACCGGCCTTAAGCCCGGTCAGGCGGTCGTTCTTCCTCAAGGGACTGGCGATATTGTCATCGACGCACCGGCCGCCCTCTCTTTCGTCCGCTGCATGGCACCTGCAAGCTAACTCGAGACTGATTCGCGCACAATCAGCGCAGGAAGACGCTCAGTTCGCTGGCCGCATTGCGCAGATGCGGCAGAAACCGGGTTTGCATATCCATCACCGACATCCGCTGCGCATTTCCGCTCAGGTTGATCGTCGCCACTGCTCGCCCTGAAGGAGAGAATACTGGCACAGCCAGCGACCGCAGTCCAACCTCATATTCCTGATCGCAGATGGAATAGCCATTCCGCCGAATATTGCGCAGGTGCAGTCGCAGTTTTTCGATCGTGTTTACCGTTCGCGTCGTATACGGAATCAGTTCCACCTTTGCCAGATAGTTTTCAAGCTGTTCTGAAGGCAGATAGGCCAGCAGAATCCGCCCCATGCTGGTGCAATACGCGGGTAGACGGCTGCCAATATGCAGATCCACCGACATCACCCGGCTAACGCTCGTCCGGGCAATGTAAACAATGTCTTCCCCATCGAGGGTTGCTACTGAGAAAGATTCACGCAGCGCAGCCGACATCCGCTCAAGAATAGGCTGGGCCGCGCTCGACAGCGTATTGGAAGCCGTATAGGTATGCGAGAGCGTCAGCATCCGCGGACGCAGCGAGTAGCGCGACCCATCTTCCGCTCCTGCAAAACCCAGCTTGGTCAGCGTATAGAGACACCTCCGTACCGCGGCGCGCGAGAGGCCCGTCTTGATGCTGAGCTGCGAGATCGTCATCTGAGGTGCTTGCTGAGTGAACGCCTGGATCACGATGAGTCCGCGCGCCAACGATGTCATGAAATTCGGGTCGCCGGTAAAGACTTCAAGAGCAGCAGCAGGGCTGGTTTTTGGTGCGTCAGGCAGAGGAGCAGTCGCCGGTGTTGCGGTGGACGGCGTAGAACGGCGGGGAGCGAGACTCATTGCAATCCTTCCATGCCGGAATCGCTCGAGTAAAAGCAGGGACCGATAGCCGGACTATATATACGATAAACGCACATAGAAATTGTTGCAAGATGCTACTGTTCCCGTCTTGTGGAGAACCAGATTCAACAAACGTTCAGACTTCGGCACTAAACTATAGGCAGTCAAACCCGGATGAGCACTATCAAAGGAGAAGCAAAGCGTATGGCAACACAACTTGCACCTGTCGGCGAACGGAAGGCATTCAAAGCTCTTCAAACCCACTTTCAGCAGATTGGCGGCAAGCATCTGCGTGAGCTATTTGCCGAGGACCCCGCGCGCGGAGACCGATTTACCGCGGAGACAGGCGGCATATTTCTTGACTACTCGAAGAATCGCATCACCGACGAGACCCTGAAGCTGTTGCTCCAACTCGCTGAGGAGTCGGGACTGCGAGAGAAGATCGAGGCGATGTTTCGCGGCGATAAGATCAATATCACGGAGAACCGCGCCGTTCTGCACGTCGCCCTGCGCGCTCCGAAGGGCGAGTCGATCGTTCTCGACGGCGAAGATGTCGTTCCCGCAGTGCATGAGGTGCTGGACAAGATGTCGGCTTTCGCCGACCGCGTTCGCAGCGGCGAGTGGAAGGGTCACACCGGCAAAAAAATTCGCAATGTTGTGAACATCGGCATTGGTGGCTCGGACCTCGGCCCGGTTATGGCCTACGAAGCGCTGAAGTTCTATAGCCAGCGCGATCTCACCTTTCGCTTCGTCTCCAACGTCGACGGCACCGACTTTGCCGAGGCTGTTGAAGACCTCGACGCGGAAGAGACGCTGTTCCTCGTTGCCTCCAAGACCTTCACCACGCTCGAGACCATGACCAACGCCCACACCGCGCGTGACTGGGCACTGGCAAAGCTCGGCGATGAGAAGGCAGTGGCCAAGCACTTCGTAGCCATCTCGACCAATGCCAAAGAGGTAGCAAAGTTCGGCATCGACACCGCAAACATGTTCGGCTTCTGGGACTGGGTTGGTGGCCGCTACTCCATGGACTCGGCCATCGGGCTGTCGACGATGCTAGCCATCGGGCCTGACAACTTCCGCGCCATGCTCGCCGGATTTCACGAGATGGACGTGCACTTCCGCACAACGCCTTTTGAGAAAAATCTGCCTGTGTTGCTCGGCTTGCTCACTATCTGGTACACCGACTTCTTCGATGCTCAGACCGTGGCGATCCTGCCTTACGAGCAATACCTGAAGCGTTTCCCGGCTTATCTCCAGCAGTTGACGATGGAGTCGAACGGCAAGCATGTCACCCTCGATGGAGAGTTGGTTGATACCCTGACCGGTCCAATTTACTGGGGCGAGCCAGGCACTAACGGCCAGCACTCGTTCTATCAGCTCATTCACCAGGGCACGCGGCTTATTCCCTGCGACTTCATCGGCTTCTACAAGACGCTGAATCCGCTGGGGCGCCATCACGATATGCTCATGGCCAACGTCTTCGCGCAGGCCGAGGCACTCGCCTTCGGCAAGACTGCCGAGCAGGTCAAGGCCGAGGGCACACCCGACTGGCTGGTGCCGCACCGCGTCTTCGAGGGCAATCGTCCCTCAAACACAATCCTCGCTGACAAGCTGACGCCTGCTGTTCTCGGCAAGTTGGTCGCGCTTTACGAGCACGCTGTCTTAACGCAGGGTGCAATCTGGAACATCGACTCGTTCGATCAGTGGGGCGTCGAATTAGGCAAGGTGTTGGCGCAGAAGATCATCGGCGAATTGGAGAGCGAGACCGAACCGAAGCTGGCGCACGATACCTCCACAACCAACCTGATTCAGCGGTATCGCAAGAACAAGTAGCTTTGTCTGTTGCGATGAAGAGCGATGCTCGTCCTTCGGGGCGGGCATCGCTGTTTTAACGGGAGAGCGCAGCCAGCACGTCTGCCGGTTCCGGACGGACACGAAAGTCTGCATGAGCTTCGCTGAAAGCTACTGTTCCGTCCTGCCGGATGACGAAGACGGCAGGCAAGGGAAGCCGCCAACTCGCTTCGGTGGCGTTGTGATAGCTCAGCCCGGCGTTGTTGAAAGGGATGTTGACGAGGATGCTCTGGTAGTAGCGCCGGTGCTGCGCGGGAATTGTGTAGGCGATCCCAAATTTTTCAGCCACTTCCGCACCGGGATCGGCAAGCAGAGGGAAGGACAGAGCGTGCTGCTGCATCATGAAGTCATTTTGTCGTGGCGTCTGCGGCGAGATGGCGACAAAGAGCGCACCGCGTTCGCGGAGCTGGGGATAAAGCTCACGCCAGGTCTCCAGCTCAGTGACGCAATAAGGACACCACCGTCCACGAAAGAATTTGACGACCAGCGGCCCCAGGGCCAGTAGATCGGCAGACTGTATCGGCTTTCCGCTACGTGTGTCCTGCAAGGAAAAACTGGGAGCAATGCTTCCAACGGGAAGGATACGGTCTTCGATTCCAGTAGCGAAGAGGTCCGCTGTAGCTTGTTCGGAGATAGCCAGGCGCTCAGCCTGTACGAGCTTGCGAGTGTTTTGCGTGATGCGATCGAGTTGGTCTTGAAGAGAGGCGGCCACATGTCATTATCGCAGCCGCCGTAATCCCGCGTCACATTGTGCCGAGCAGCTTGATGAGGCGATCAAACCCTTCTTCCCGCGCCTTCTTATTCGCCGGTGTAGGATCAGGAGCCTCGCCTGCTCTCATAAACCCATGTCCCGCGCCATCGTAGATGATCGGCTCATATTTCTTGTTCGCTGCCTTCATCGCCTCGGTAGTAGCTGGAACAGTGGCGCTGATGCGAGCATCGTTGCCGGCATAGAAGCCATAGACAGGCGCGGTAATCGCAGCAAGATCGGATGGCGGCGGTCCATAGAAGACAAAGGCAGCTGAAAGATCATGGCGGTGAGTGGCAAAGGCAAAAGACTTTCCGCCGCCCCAGCAGAAGCCTGTCACGGCAAGCTTTCCGTTGGCCGAGGGGATCTTCTTCGCATAGTCCGCTGCAGCGTCGAGGTCGGCGTTAACATCGTCGGGGTTCAGACCGGAGACAGCTTTGACGGCATCGTCCTGACTGGCGAACTCGCTGAATCCGCCGCCATGCGGGCCGTGACCCGAGAGCAGGTCCGGTGCGATAACGATGTAGCCTTCGGCGGCGATCTCATCGGCCATCTCTTTGGCCCAATCGGTAAGGCCGAAGATCTCGTGGATGAGGACGACCACCGGAGCTTTGTGGCTGACCTCGGGATAGACAACGAAGGCCTGCACCGTGCGATCACCATGCTTGAGCGAGACGTATTCATGGTGCCGAGGAGACTTGTCGAGCCGCGCTTTGGCCCAATCCTGAGCGTGAGCGGCAATCGGAAGAAACAGAAGGAGTGCGAGAAGTTTAATGGCAGCGCGTCGCATGCAGGGAGTGTAGTCCCGCATGCGACGCGCCGACAAGCAACAATTGTGTCAATTGAACGAGCGTCGTCAAGCCGTGGTCAGCTTCAATGTGATGCCGATATCAGCCGTTGTCGGGCGATTCGACGGTAGCGTGACGCGAAGGGCGTCTGCATCCTGCGTGAACTTCAAATGGCCGTCATACCCCAGCATCGAGGCACTGGTAATCTTTGCCGGATTCTGAGGACTGGAGGTGCCGAGCGCAGCAATCGTAGCCGCTCCTTCCGGCCAACCCTGAACGAAGGCGTAGAGCGCATCGCCCTTGGTGGTAAAGCGAACGTCGCTGGCTGTCAGGTCGGGCTTTTTGCCCTCGTTGGGATCGAACTCCTGGCCGTTCGAACGAATGACAACCTTGGTTGATGGGCCTTCACCATAGATCTTCCATGGTCGCGTGGCATAGATACCTTCGCTGTTGACTGCCATCCATGCGGTGATGCCGTTAAGGGTGACCATCTCTTCGAAATCCAACTCGCCCGAGTTAGGCAGGGGAAAGTTGAGCAGAAGGTTGCCGTTCTTGCTGACGATATCGACGAGCAGGTCGATGACCTTCTTTGCGGTCTTATACCTGACACCACGTTTATAATGCCACTCGCCGATGCAGGTGTCTGTCTGCCAGGGAACAGGAGAGATGTCGTCGAGCACGCCGCGCTCTCGGTCGAGCGCGCAGGTTCCCGTCGCGCAGTCGGTAGTCGTCTTGCTGTTATAGACGGCTTCGACTTTGCCGCCATGTTTAGCTGCGCTGAGGTTATAGAGATTGGCGACTAGCGAGAGTCCATACTCGTCGAAGGGAATTCCACCGTCTGTATACAACAGATCGGGCTGATGTTGATCCACGAGGTCCTTGATGCGGTTGAAATATTGCTGCTTCCACCAGTCGGGCGCAACACGGCCCATAGCTTCGGCGGTTTTGGCGAAGTTCGCGGGTTCGCCCGAGTAGTCGTGATACAGGTCTTTATAGGCAGGAAGGACGCCATCGTAGGGGACACCTGCGAGCGGCCCGGTGGAATCGCTGGTGTGAGCAGGTGCCAGCCAGTCGAAGGAATTCGACAGGTGTTCGCTGACTCCGAAGCGAAGGCCGCGCTTGCGTGCAGCGACTTTCCACTCGCCGACGATGTCGCGCTTCGGCCCGATTGCTTTAGCGTTCCAGCGAGGCTGGTATTTGGAGTTCCACATGTCAAAGTTGTCGTGGTGAACTCCCATGGAGAAAAAGTACTTGGCTCCAGCTTTGACGTAGAGATCCATAAGATGCTCAGGGTCCCAGCGAGCAGCTTTGAACTGAGGGACAAGATCTTTGTAGCCAACCTTTGATGGATGGCCGTAGGTTTCGACGTGATAGTTGTACTGGGCGGAGCCCTGGATGTACATGTTGCGCGCGTACCAGTCACCGTCTTCAACGCCGGATTGCGGTCCCCAATGAGACCAGATGCCGAACTTGGCGTCGGCGAACCATGCAGGAATGCGATAGGCAGCCAGCGATTCGCGGGTGCCTTGGAACGGCCCGGCAGCGATTGGAAGAGTTGCGGCGAGAGAACGCCGGAGAGCGAGAGCCGGCGCTGTGGCAGCGAGGAGTTGCAAAGCTTTGCGACGAGTAATGTGCATGTCGGAGCGGTTCTCCATTGGAAGATTTTTACACTGCCAATGTAGTGACCGATGACGATAGATGCAAATTGACGACGGACGCTGCACTTAAGCCCATTCTCCCGACGCGGCGAAGAATGGGCTCGTGCAGCTAGATAACCCTGAGTAAAAGCAGGATGAGAACAATAAGCAGGATGAGACTGATGCTGCCACCGCCGTAATAACCGAGTCCCGGACCGAGGCGATAACCTCCAAAACCAAATATCAGAATCAGAATAATGAGAAGAATCAGCATGTCACGTCTCCCGTGGCGGCGAAGTTTCGCTCGCTGAGGAGTGAGATGCAGTTTTTCTTATATGTGCAATAAGCAATTACAAATTAGGCTGCGAGAGATTGCTTCGCTGGTAAGCGATGCCTGCCTTGAAGTTGCCTGCGATGCGCTCGGATTTAGTAATGATGATGGCGGCATGATTGGGAGCCATGACTTCTTTGGCTGTTTCGGCGAAGAGCTCGAGCCAGCGGTTGAAGTGGCTGGGCTCCAGCGGGAGTTGAAGGTGGGTCATCATAGGGTCGCCTTTGTAGCGACCAGTGGTCAGCATGACGGTAGACCAGAAGTTTTTGAGCAGGGCCAGGTGAGCGGGCCAGTCCTCAATCTTCTCGTTGAAGATGGGGCCGATCTCGGGGTCGACCTGTACCTTGGCATAGAAACGGTCTACCAGGTTTGAGATCTCTTCTTCGGTAATTTTGTCTTCCGCCATTTTGGTTGCCTCTTTCTTTGTGCTCTGCTGCATGGCCCGTTACTTTTTGCTTCTAGGTGGAGTACCTCTCCCCCTCTGCACTTAAGTCCTAAAGTCTTCGAAGTAGAGACTTTAAGTCTGGACTTCGGTATGACTTCAGATGACAAAAGCCCGGCTGTTTGCCGGGCTTCCTAAGGCTTATTTCTGGATTGAGTTTATCAGCGGTGTCAAGATTTTTGCATCGAATGGCGGCTGGCTGAACCTGAACGGACCACAACTTTGGGAGCGATTCGGGTTTTATCAGATAGGCCCAAGCAGAGCGCATGGGTCGCCAGGAAGTCCGGAAGACTCCGGATTCTGGTGAGGAGGTAGTGGTGAAATTTCTAAGATATGTTGCTTTGCTTTCGATCTTCTTGATCCCGGTGACGTACTCGCAGGCTCAGGTCTCAGTTGGCATTGGCGTAGGCCCTTATGCCTATGACGGCTATGGCTATGGGCCGCCGGTTTGTTCTTACGGATATTACGGATACCCTCCGTACTCCTGTGCTCCTTACGGGTACTATGGCCCGGCGTGGTTTAGCGGCGGAATCTTTATCGGGGCTGGGCCGTGGTATCGGCATGCCTATTATGGCCGTG
This sequence comes from Edaphobacter dinghuensis, assembly GCF_014640335.1. Classification (NCBI taxonomy): domain Bacteria; kingdom Pseudomonadati; phylum Acidobacteriota; class Terriglobia; order Terriglobales; family Acidobacteriaceae; genus Edaphobacter; species Edaphobacter dinghuensis. The sequence continues at coordinate 520,788 of NZ_BMGT01000003.1, forward strand.
GCTATTACGGATATCGTGGTTACGGTTATGGACGCGGTTATGGCTATGGTCGTGGCTATGCGTATGGACGTGGCGGCTATGGCGGAGGATACCGCGGCGGCTACAGCGGCGGACACGGCTACGGCGGCGGTTTCCACGGTGGAGGCGGTCATGGTGGCGGCGGACACCGGTAATTCTGCCAATTGATTTACGGTAGGGCAAAACGTCCACCTCGCTCTGAGGTGGGCGTTTTGTTTTAAGGCGATGGCTTAGACGACGTTGCGTTTGAGCTTGTTGCCGAGCCAGAGGAGCAGGAAGCTGACGGCGAGGAAGGCGATGGTGATGACGGCGCTGTGGACGGCGACGCCGGCCCAGCCGCCGGGGGCTTTGTTGGGGTCGATGAACCAGTAGGGATACCAGTTGGTGAAGGCTCCGCGGATGAGCGAGTAGGCCAGATAGGCGATGGGGTAGATGACCCAGAACCAGATGTGTCTGGGGACGAGCGTGGCCTTGAGCGGCTGGATGAGCCAGTCGAGCACCATGACGACGGGCATGAGGGAGTGGACGACGAAGTTGGTCCAGGGAATCATGCCGCTGTCGAGGTGGCTGAGGAGAAGGCCGAAGACGATGCCGACGATGGCAATGGAGACGGTTGCGCTGCCGCGGGTGATGTCGTCGGCTTCTGTGGGGGCTTTGTCGCGGATGAGGTGAGTTGCTCCTGCGAGGAGGACGATGGCTACGAAGAGATTGGTGAGGATGGTGAAGAAGCTGAAGAAGTTGGCGGCGCTATTGCCGGTGCTGAGGACGGAGTCGATGAAGGATGTGGCGAGCGCGGCCAGGGTGAGGAGGCCGAAGAAGAGGCGGGCGGCGGCTAGGGGGTAGCGTTTGGCCATGCTCCACTATGGGGGATGTGGGGGGTGGGGTCAACGGTCCTCGCGCATCTCTCCGGGGAGGGGTGCCCCACATCTCGATTTTGAGATGTGGGTTTCGCGGAACGATCTCTAAGGCTGGGTGATTAAGACCGGGGGCGGTTCTTCCAGAAGATAGTGGCGATAGGATGACCAATGCCAGTCTTCGGGCTGCATAACGAGGCTGCGTTTGACCGGGTTGCGGTGCATGTACTTCAGCTTCTCGACCCGCTTGTCGTGGCTGAAGACGTTGAAGTCGTAGTAGCGGGTCTGCCAGAAAGGGCGTTCCGTGAGGCGTCTGGCGACGGAGATCTTCAGGGCTTGAAGGGCCTTCGATAAGAGATCGTCGGGAGGTTCGCTGACGAGCAGGTGGACGTGCTCCGGCATGACGACGTAGCCGAGGATTTCAAATTGGTAATGGTTGCGGGTGCGCTCGAGGGAGTCGAGGAAGATGTCTCTTGAGGCTGGAGTGTTGAGGTAGGGTTTGCGGTGGTGACAACTGAAGGTGATGAAGTGGTCGTCGCCTTCTTGTTGGTATCGCTTTAGGCCGAGCGGCATGGGGTGATTTTAGGGTATCGGGTTCGCGCTTTGCGCGAATGCCCACATCTCAAAATCGAGATATGGGGCACCCAGCGTGTGGGGGGCTAATGTGGGCCACCCGCCACCCAAGGTTGTGAAGGTCTAAATGTGGGCCACCCGCCAGTTTGTGGCTGCGAGAATGCCCAATCTTCATTGGACTGTACGGCACAGTCATGCTGCGGTATGAGCTATGCATCAAATTCGGCACGGATGAATGCGAGTATTCCAATAAGGGGTGTGACAAAGCCGTACATCATCATCCCCCAACCTTCTGACATCAAGCTTCCGAAACTGAATGGATCTGGATGAGCGTATCCGCCTAAAAAATGGTTGCCAATCCACGCAGATAAGTAGTGGAGTGAGACGCCGCTAAATAACCCTGACAAAAAGGCTCGGATATGGCGTCCGCTAGGTATAGTTTTCGCGACTAGATTTGTGGCGAACGAGGTCGCAAGAATACTAAGAATTGCTATTAGTCGTAAAAACCAAGCACCTGCAATTGTGAGATGGCTAAATTCACGCCAGCCATTATCGTAAAAAAAGCGTGTCCCTATCGAGATCAACACAGCGTAGAGTACCCAGCTAATCAAACTGCGATTCGACGCGAGCCTCTTTGACTGGATGTGATTGGCCATCTACCTGCCGAAGCGTTGTTTTTGTTGCATCTGGCTCATCATTCTTTGCTGGGCTTTGATGCCGCCGCCTGAGCCCATGGTTTTGAACATCTTTCGCATCTGGCCGTATTGGCGAAGGAGATTGTTGACGTCCTGCACGGTGGTGCCGGAGCCTGCGGCGATGCGCTTGCGGCGGCTGCCGTTGATCAGCTCGTGGTTCTGGCGCTCCTTGTTCGTCATCGAGTTGATGATGGACTCGACCCGGGTGAACTGGCCTTCGTCCACGTTTTCGACCGCCTGAGACATGCCCGCGAAGGGGCCGACCGAGGGGAGCATCTTGAGGATGGACTTCATGCTGCCCATCTTTTTGATCTGACGGAGCTGCTCGCGGAAGTCGTCGAGCGAAAAGCCGTCGCCGGAGAGAGCCTTTTTGGCGAACTGCTCGGCCTTGCCGCGGTCGAGGCGCTCTTCGGCGCGTTCGAGCAGGGTGGCGATGTCGCCGTGACCCATGATGCGGCTGACGATGCGGTCGGGGTGGAAGGGCTCGAAGGCGTCGGGCTTTTCGCCGGTGCCGAGGAACTTGATGGGTGCTCCCGTGACGTGGCGGATGGAGAGGGCAGCGCCGCCGCGGGCGTCACCGTCCATCTTGGTGAGGACGGCTCCGGTGATGGTGAGGTGGTCGTTGAAGGCCTTGGCGGAGTTGACGGCGTCCTGTCCGGTCATGGCGTCGGCGACGAAGAGGATCTCGCTGGGGTTGAGCAGTTTCTTGAGCGCGGCCATCTCGTCCATCAGCTCGGAGTCGATGTGGTTGCGGCCTGCGGTGTCGACGATGAGGATGTCGCAGCCGTAGTTGGCGGCTTCGCGCTTGGCTTCTTTGGCGAGGCGGAGGACGTCTTCGGTACCGGGGTTGGCGTCGGTGACTTTGCCCTCGTAGATCTGCGAGGAGGTGGAGCGGGCGACGATGGCGAGCTGCTCGCGCGCGGCGGGGCGGTAGACGTCGACCGAGACGAGCATGGGCCGGTGTCCGGCTTTTTTGAGCCACTGGGAGAGCTTGCCGGAGGTCGTCGTTTTGCCTGAACCTTGTAGCCCGGCCATGAGGATGACCGACGGTGGCTGCGAGGACTTCTGGAAGCGGGCGGTGTCCTTGCCGAGAACGTTGACGAGCTCATCGTGGACGATCTTGACGATCTGTTCGGAGGGCGAGAGGGCGGTGGCGACTTGTTCGCCGAGGGCGCGGGTGCGGATGTGCTCGATGAGTTCGGTGACGACCTCGAGGTTGACGTCGGACTCGAGCAGGGCGAGGCGTATCTCGCGCAGGGCGTCGGAGACGTTCTCTTCGGTGATGGTGCCCTGGCCGCGGAGGTTCTTAAAGGAGCGCTGAAGTTTGTCGCTTAGGTTTTCAAACATGACTGGTTTGAGTTTATCAGTGGCGGGTTGGATTAAATGCAGGTGATTTTTAGGGGTTTGCGGGCGCGGTGGTGAATCTTCTGAGGGGTGGGGCATCCAATGAAAGCAGGCAATTTTTATCTGAGGTGTTTGGCATGCAATACAAGCTATTGGGCAATACAGGTTTGCAGGTTTCGACGATCTGTCTGGGAACGATGACGTTTGGACCGGGTGAGGGAATCTGGGGAAAGATCGGCGGATCGGGGCAGCAGGAGGCCGATGAGCTGATCAAGGCTTCGGTGGATGCGGGAGTGAACTTCATCGATACGGCGGATGTCTATTCGGCGGGACACTCGGAGCTGACGGTGGGACGGTCGCTGAAGAACCTGGGGATTGCAAGGAAAGACCTTGTGGTTGCGACCAAGGCGTTTGGCCGGACGGGGCCGGGCAGGAACGATGTGGGGGCTTCGCGCGGGCACATTATGGATGCGGTGGACGCGAGCTTGAAGCGGCTGCAGACGGAGTATATCGACCTCTACCAGATTCATGGGACGGATACGGTGACTCCGATTGAAGAGACGCTGCGTGCTTTGAATACGCTGGTGGAGTCGGGGAAGGTGCGGTATATCGGGCTGTCGAACTGGCATGCGTGGCGGATTATGAAGGCGCTGGGGATCTCGGAGCTGAAGAACCTGGCGAAGTTCGATACTCTGCAGGCTTACTACTCGATTGCCGGACGCGATCTGGAGCGGGAGATTGTGCCGCTGCTGGAGGACCAGAAGATGGGGCTGTTGGTGTGGAGTCCGCTGGCGGGTGGGCTGCTGTCGGGCAAGTTCAGCCGCGAGAACCAGAAGCCGGAGGGATCGAGGCGGTCGGAGTTCGACTTCCCGGTGGTGGACAAAGAGCGCACATGGAAGATTGTCGACGTCATGAGGCCGATTGCGGAGGCGCATGGAGCTTCGGTTGCCACGGTTGCGTTGGCATATGTGCTGGCCAAGCCGTTTGTGACGTCGGTGATTATTGGGGCGAAGCGGATGGAGCAGCTAAAGGACAATCTGGCTGCAGTCGATCTGAAGCTGAGCGCCGATGAGATGAAGACGCTGGATGAGGTGAGCGCTCTGCCGCCGGAGTATCCGGGGTGGATGGTTCCGTTCCAGACTTCAGACCGGTTGGAGAATATTCCGCGCTGGTAAAGGGGCTTTATTGATTGAGATGCTGGCTCGGGCGACCACCCAGGCCAGCATTGTTTTGCACGGTCGAAGATTGGCAAGTAGCGGACTTGGTGCGTAGCCAGATGGGTACATTCGCAGAGTTGAGGATGTAGCGAGGCGCGTGGCGCGGGATAATCAACTTCTATGCGAGCAGTGGAGCAGGTTGCGGGGAACGCGCAGACGGTGCGGGAGTTTGTTGCGTATCTGCGTGTCGAAAAAGGGCTGCGACCGGCGAGTTGTGAGGCATATCAGGTCGATCTGGAGCAGTTTGCAGAGCATATAGAGGGACGGAACAGTGTGCTGGTGTCGGCGGTGCAGGCCGATGTGAGCGGGTTTATGGAAGGGCTGCGCGGGCATGGGGTGGAGTCGCGGTCGATTGCGCGGAAGCTGAGTGCGCTGCGGGGGTTCTATCGCTGGCTGCTGATGGATAAGCGGATCGACCATGATCCGACCGTCAATGTGGAGACTCCTTCGAGTTGGAAGGTGCTGCCGAAGTCGCTTGCCGAGGGTGAAGTGGGTGAGATGCTGGAGCGTACGGGAGTGGCTGCGAGGGCGGCGGATGCGGATGGGCTGGCGCTGCGCGACCATGCGATTCTGGAGCTGCTTTATGCGGGTGGGTTGAGGGTGGGAGAGATCTGCTCTATGGGCGTGGAGGATCTGCATCTCGATCAGGCTCGGGCGCAGGTCAGAGGCAAGGGCGATAAGGAACGGATTGTTCCGCTGGGGCGAAGCGCGGTGGAGGCGCTGGAGCGTTATCTGTCGATGGGACGGCCGGGGTTGGTGCGGCGTGGGGCTTTGTCGCGGGCGTTATTTCTTAGTGTGCGTGGGAAGCCGTTGACGCGGCAGTGGGTTTGGGAGATGGTGCGGAGTGCTTCGGGGACGGGGACGAAGGCGAGTCCGCATATGCTGCGGCATAGCTGTGCGACGCATATGGTGGAGCATGGTGCGGACTTGAGGAGCGTGCAGACGCTGCTGGGGCATGCGGATATTGCGACCACTCAGGTTTATACGCATGTGGCGCTGGGGCATTTGAAGGCGGTGCATCGGGCGCATCATCCGCGGGGGAAGCGGCGTGAGGCGGCGGCGCAATGAGCGAGATTGCGGCACTGGCCGAGGGATTTCTGGCGATGCTCGCGAATGAGCGCGGGGCGTCGGAGCATACGGTGCGAGCTTATGCGCGGGAGGTTCGTGGGTTTGCGGCTTATTTGAATGAGACGCTGGGCAAGGATGCGCGAATCGATGCGGTGGAGCATCTGCATATCCGGGCGTATCTTGGCGTGTTGTACGAGCGTGGGCTGACGAAGGCGAGTGCAGCGCGGGCGCTGGCGGCGATTCGGAGCTGGTTTAAGTGGCTGGCGAAGGAAGGGAAGGTCGCGCAGAATCCGGCGCTGCTGGTGAGTACGCCGAAGCGTCCGCTGCATCTGCCTCGCGTGCCGAGCATGGAAGAGGTGAATCGCGTGCTCGATTCGTTGGAGAAGCCGGCCAAGCGAGATGAGGCTGAGGCGGCGGCGTGGCCGGAGCGTGATCGTGTGATCTTTGAGTTGTTGTATGGCTGCGGGATTCGCAACTCGGAGTTAGTGGGTTTGAATATGGGCAGCGTGAAATGGCGCGACGATGCCGTTCTGGTTCGTGGCAAGGGAAAGAAGGAGCGGCTGGTTCCGTTGGGAGATGAGGCTGCGGCGGCGCTGCGGATTTATCTGCCGCTGCGTGAGGCGAAGCTGAAGGCGGCGGGCAAGGGTGGGCTGGTGCATGATGGGCCGCTGCTAACCAATCTGCGGATGCGCGGCGATTGCCGGTTGACGACGCGGAGCGTGGGGCGGATTGTGAAGGCGATTGCCTTGAGCCGAGGGTTGGCGGCGGATGTGCATCCGCATACGCTGCGCCATGCCTTTGGGACGCACATGCTCGAAGAGGGGGCGGACCTGCGGGCGATTCAGGAGATGTTGGGGCACGAACGGCTGTCGACTACGCAGCGGTACACGCAGTTGACGGTGGGGCAGGTGCAGCGCGTGTATGACGAGACGCATCCGCGTGCGAAGTAGGAGCTAACGGTTGGGCTCTCCGGGTTCGAGCCAGACGTGAGTGGGTTGGTTGCGATCGACGGTGAGTGCGCCGTTATTCCAGTGAAGCTCGGCGATCTGAATGACAGTGCGTGAGCCGGAGTGCGGTAACGAAGGATCGTCGTCCGGGCCTCCTTGATGAGTGAAGTAGAAGATGTAGGCGCGCTGGCCGCTGAGGATGATGTCGGCGTGGTGGCCAATGGTGCGGTCGGTGGGAATAGTGCCGGGTATGCCGAGGATATTTTCGGGTTGGCGTTGCCAGTTGGTTGCGTCGGTGGAGTGGTAGACGCCGAGGCCGTGCCAGGCATCGACGATCATCCAGTACTCATCGTGCCAGCGGAAGACGATGGGGCCTTCGCTGGAGCGGTCGGTGATGGCGGCACCGCGGGGAGTCCATGTGTTGAGGTCGGTGCTGTCGGCGAAGTGGATGTGGCTGTGGTCGCGCTCGTCTTTGTACCAGAGACGCCATGTGCCGTTGGGGAGATGGAAGACGCAGGGATCGATGACGCGGTCGGAGGCGAGATCGAGCTTTGAGAGAAACTTCCAGTGTTCGAGATCGTGGCTGGTGAGATGGATGATGTAGCGCGGAGCGTCCCAGGTGTGGAAGGTGCCGGGCACGATGGTGAGGAACATGTGGTAAGTGCCGTCAACATTAATGATGGCGGGTGCCCACTGGGTGTAGTCGGGTTGGCCGTAGGGGATGTTGGCGATGCCGCGATACTTCCATGTCGCGCCGTGGTCGCTGGAGGTGGCGATGCCGATGCGAGTCTGATGCAGCCAGGCTACGTCTTTCGGATCGGCTGGGGTTTGATCGGCGCGGCGGTTGGTGTAGAACATCCACCATTGTTTTTTTGATTGGTTCCAGATAACGGTGGGATCGGCTGCGCCGTCGTGGACTGGATCGCGGAAGAGAGGCTTGGGAGCGATCTTTCCTTGCGGTGTCTGCGCGTGGAGGGCGAAGGGGCAAACGAAGGCGAACAGAATTGCGGACGCAAGAATTTGGCGGCAGAATTTGGCGCGAGTGAGCATGAGAGCCAACTTTAGCATTGCGTAGCTATTTAGTAGAGAGGGACAGTGTGGTCGATGGCGCGGGACCAGTGGTCGATGCCTCCGGCGAGGGACTGCGCGTTATCGAAGCCCTGGTTGCGCAGCCACATGGTGACAGAGAGCGAGCGCACGCCGTGATGGCAGAGGACGACGATGTGGGCGTCGGGGTCGAGCTCCTGATGCGCGCGCGAGGTGACTTCGCCCATCGGCATAAGCAGGCTGTCGGGCAGGCTTGCGGTTTGGAACTCCCATGGCTCGCGCACGTCGAGCAGGATGGGTGGGTTGGGTTGCTGGCGCTGCTGGATAAAGTCTTCGGCGGTGATCTCGGGTTCTAGCATGACTTCTATTATCAGGGATTCAGGATGGAGCAGATGTGGAGGAACGAAGAACAGGCAACAGCAACGGCAAATACGGGGGTTCTTCGCTTCGCTCAGAATGACGACGTTTTTTTGATGGCTTCGAGCTTCTACGGCTGCTCAAGGTTTCAATGCGTGAAGAGTGCGACGGCTATGGTGGCGAGTGCTAACGCTGGAGGCATGATGATGCAGCCAGCTTTTAGGAACTTCCATGCGCTTACGTTCTGGCCTTCTTTGCGAATGGCGATGAGCCAGAGGATGGTAGCCAGCGAGCCGGTAACGGAGAGGTTGGGGCCGAGGTCGATGCCGATGAGGATGACGTTTCGGAGTGCTCCGGTGATGTGGGTGGCTTGAATGCTGGCTGCGGCGATGAGGCCGAGCGGAAGATTGTTGATGAGGTTGGTGCCGATGCCTGTGCCGAAGGCGGCTGCCATCGATGCTGCGATGGGGGGCAGGTGTTGCAGATTTTCGAGCGCTGTCTGCGAGAGGTGAAGTGCCCCGGCGGTGTTGATGGCTTCGACCATGATGAAGAGGCCTGCGACTAGGGGGAGAACGCTCCATGAGATCTCGGAGAGGATGGCTGCGGGGCGGGTTCGTTCGCGGATGGAGATAACTGCGGCGATGAGGATTGCCGAGATGCAGGTGGGGAGGCCGAGGTCTTTGCCCATTGCAGAAGCTGTGAGAAGAACAGCGGCGACGATGGCTATGCCGATTAAGGTTAGCTTGCCTGCTTCGGAGAGGTGCAGTGTCTCTGCTGGGACTTCGATGGAGCCGGTGAGGTCTTTGCGGCAGTACCAGCGGAGTGTGAGGTAGGTGGCTACGATGGAAAAGATGGAGGCGATGAGGAAGATGCGCAGCCATTGGGCCAGCGGCGGCATGCCGGTGTGGAAGACGACGAGGTTGGCGGGGTTCGAGATGGGGAGGACGAAGCTGGCGGCGTTGGCGATGAAGGCGCAGATGAAGAGGTAAGGAAGCGGCTCTACTTTTGACTTGCGTGTGGCGGCGAGGACGGCGGGAGTGAGGACGACGGCGGTGGCGTCGTTGGAGAGAAAGATGGTAACGAAGGTTCCGACGATATAGATGAGGGTGAAGAGGCGAGTGCGCGAGCCTCGGGCGTGTTGGATGGCGATGGTGGCGAGCCAGTTGAAGACGCCGTGCATGTGGGCGAGTTGGGCGAGCAGCATCATGCCGGTGAGGAAGAGGTAGACGTCGCTGCCTTCGGAGATGGCGTGGATGGCGAGGTGCAGGGGAATCAGGCGGAAGACTACGAGGGCCGCTGCGCCGATGCCGATCCACCAGGCTTCGGGGAGGTCGCGGGGGCGGATCAGCATCAGCGCGATGCTGAGGGCGGAGATGATCCAGATGGCGATGTGAGCTGGGGACAAAACGTACCTCAGTGGCTAAAGCCCCACTTTATATCGCGCAGTGATGGCACGGCTGAAGCCGTGCCCTTAAGCAAAACTGCGCGTAGTCAGGCTGGGCTGTTCAAATCGAGATGGTGTCAATCGAGATGTTGCTACTTTGTTGAAAGTTTCTGTATCGATCCGTTCAGGCGATGGCTGTATTGACGAGGTGTTGGGCTTCGGTTTGGATCTTCTTTAAGTGAGCTTCGCCTTTGAAAGATTCGGCGTAGATCTTGTAGACATCTTCGGTGCCGGAGGGGCGGGCGGCGAACCAGCCGTTTTCCGTTGTGACTTTGAGGCCGCCGATGGGAGCGTGGTTGCCGGGAGCTTCTGTGAGGATGGCGGTGATGGGCTCTCCGGCGAGTTCTTTGGCGGTGACCTGCGAGGGGGAGAGCTTGCCCAGCTTGGCTTTTTGTTCTTTGGTGGCTGCGGCGTCGATGCGCTGGTAGGTTGGGTCGCCGTACTTCTGCGTGAGTTCGCGGTAGAGCTCGCCGGGATCTTTGCCAGTGACGGCGGTCATCTCGGCAGAGAGCAGGCCGGGGATGAGGCCGTCTTTGTCGGTGGTCCAGACCTTGGCGTTGCGGCGCAGGAAGGTGGCTCCGGCGGACTCTTCGCCTACGAAGCCGAGGGTCCCGTCGATGAGGCCGTCGACGAACCATTTGAAGCCTACGGGGACTTCGAGCATGGGGCGGTTGAGGCCCTTGGCTACGCGGTCGATGATGCTGGACGAGACGAGGGTTTTGCCGATGCCGACTTTTTCCGACCACTCGGGCCGGTGGGTGAAGAGGTACTGGATCGAGACGGCGAGGTAGTGGTTGGGGTTGAGCAGACCGGTGGTGCGGGTGACGATGCCGTGGCGGTCGTGGTCGGTGTCGGCGGCGAAGGCTACGTCGTACTTTGATTTGTTGGCGATCATGCTGGCCATGGCGTAGGGGCTGGAGCAGTCCATGCGAATGCGGCCGTCCCAGTCGCAGGTCATGAAGCGAAAGGTGGGATCGACATTGAGATTAAGAATTTCGATGGGGAGTTTGTACTGCTCGGCGATGCGTGGCCAGTAGTGGACACCGGCTCCGCCGAGCGGATCGACGGCGAGCTTGAGAGTGCTGCCGCGGAGGACTTCGAAGTCGATGACGTTGCCGAGATCATTGACATAGGCGGTGATGTAATCGTGGCGGTAGGTCTTGTCTGCGCCGAGTGCGCGGAAATAAGAGATGCGCTTTACGTCTTTGAGTCCATCGGCGATGAGTTCGTTGGCACGGTTCTCGATCCACTTGGTGGCGGTGGTGTCGGCGGGGCCGCCCGAGGGTGGGTTGTATTTGAAGCCGCCGTCCTCGGGAGGATTGTGCGACGGTGTGATGACAATGCCGTCGGCGCGGTGCAGCTTGGGGTTCTGGTTGTAGGTGAGGATGGCGTGGGAGAGGACTGGTGTGGGAGTGTAGCCGAGGTGCTCGTCGATCATGACCTCAATGTCGTTGGCGGCGAGGACTTCGAGCGCGGTGGTGAAGGCGGGCTCGGAGAGGGCGTGGGTGTCTTTGGCGAGGAAGAGTGGCCCGAGGGTGTGCTGCGAGGCGCGGTACTCAACGATGGCCTGGGTGATGGCTGCGATGTGGTCGTCGTTGAAAGATGCGCTGAAGGAGCTGCCCCGATGGCCGGAGGTCCCGAAGGCGACGCGCTGCGCGGGGACAGCGGGATCGGGATGGAGCGAATAATAGGCGGTAATCAGGTGGGGAAGATTGACCAGCGATGCAGGGAGGGGAAGCTGACCGGGCTGATTGGCTGGGGCTGTGTGCATGCGTTCGATGTCCTCGCTGTAAATGGTGCCGACACTTGAACTATATGAGATGCAGCTTCGAGAAGGAAATTTGCGGTGAGACACAATGACACGGAAGTCGTATGCGTGGATGCTTGTGTTTCGGTTTGAGTTGACCTAAAACGGTGGTGCTCCCTGGTTTCTGTTAAAAACACACTACTAATTGCATGGGCAGTCCATGTCCAGCGCAACGTGCATCGCTGAGCTCCGAACGTTGGAAGGTTGGCAGGCCGGTCCTTTGTTTGCACGGCGAAGGACCGCTCCCTGCTGAGGGTTTTGATGGGTGTTGCAAGGAAAGCTCTGCTTTGGCTTGGATTGGCGATTTGGCTCTTTGCTGCGGGGCCGGTGTGGGCGGTCGAGGCAACTTTGGTGGCGGATGCGCATGTGAACAGCGCTCTGCCCGGAGTCAACAGCGGTGCAATCTCAAACCTGAACGTGGGTGCCGGGTATACAGCGTTGCTGCAGTTTGACCTGGGAGTGCTGCCTGCGGGGACAACTGCGGGGCAAGTTTCACGGGCGATGCTTCGACTGTATTGCAATCGGGTGGATGCGGCCGGACAGGTGAGCGTGCATCCCGTGAATGGAGCGTGGGGCGAATATAGCGTGACCTATGCGACGCTGCCCGCGCTGGGGAGTGCGGCGCAGGCGGTTCAGGTGGATGCAGCGGGAGCCTATGTGACGGTGGACGTGACATCGTTGGTGCAGGGGTGGATTACTGCTCCGGCGACGAACAATGGCCTGGCATTGACTGCGGATATTGCGGGAGTGCAGTTCGACAGCAAGGAAAACGACCTGACGGGTCATGCGGCAGTGCTGGATGTGACGTTGGCTACCGCCGGTCCTGCTGGTCCTGTTGGTCCGACCGGCCCAGCAGGGCCGATTGGGTTGACCGGATCGACGGGCGCGACTGGAGCCGCGGGTGCAGCAGGAGCCCAAGGTCTAGCGGGGCCTGCCGGCGCTAAGGGAGACACGGGAGCGATGGGGCCAGTCGGTCCAGCGGGTGCTACCGGGGCGCAGGGACCTCAAGGGTTACAAGGACTGCAAGGGCCTCAGGGACTTCAAGGTATCCCTGGTCCTGCCGGTGCGCCTGGGCCAACTGGAGCAGCGGGAGCAACTGGGCCAGCCGGACCTTCGGGACCGGCTGGAATGGCGTTTCGCGGAGCCTACTCATCGACTGTGAACTATGCGGTGAATGATGCTGTGAGCTATCAGGGAGCCAGCTATATCTCGATAGCTGCGGCAAATCACGGAAATACTCCGGGGACGAACCCGGCGTACTGGAGTGTGCTGGCGGTGCAGGGTGCGGCGGGGGCGCAAGGGCCAGTGGGTGCGACCGGAGCAACGGGACCGCAAGGTGCTTCCGGACCGCAGGGGGTGCCCGGACCAGCGGGTGTGGCTGGCTCAGTTGGGATGAACTATCGAGGGAACTGGGGATTGGGGGTGACCTATCAGGTCAGCGATGCAGCGTCGTTCGATGGCAGTACATATCTGGCGCTGGTGAGCAACGCGGGGATGGAGCCGGACCTGTATCCCGCGGCGTGGGCAGTGCTGGCGCAGAAGGGAAGTGTGGGGGCGACCGGTCCGCAGGGTGTGGCAGCGACGGTAAGTGTCGGGACAGTGACTACCGGTGCAGCAGGTTCGATGGCAAGTGTGACCAATAGCGGGACGGCGACGGCAGCGGTCTTGAATTTCACCATTCCACAGGGTGCGGCGGGAACGAATGGAACAGGCGGAGGAACGGGCAGTGTCTCGGGAGCTTTGTCCGGCTCGATGTATCACTCGGTCTCGTTCAACAACATCTACTATTCCGTGAACAACACGAACGCGAGTGGAAACGAGGATGCTTCGGTACTGACATGGGTTCCAGCGGGCTGTACGGCCACATCACTGAACGTGTACTCGCAGCAGTCGAATGCAATTACTGTGATGCTGCGGCAGGGAACGCCGGGAAGTATGGCGGACACGTCGCTAAGCTGTAAGGCGTCTTCGAGCGGCTCCTGTTCGGTGACCGGAAGCGTCGCAGTGGCGGCGGGAAACTTCGTGGACTTTGAAGTAAGCAACGCGAACGGAGTACCGGCAGCTGTATGGATGGCCGTAGCCTGCAATTAATGCGGTAACGGTTTATCGGCGATCTTCTGTTCCACAATTCGCTTAAAAGAATGACATTATTTGTGCACATGAAGTAAATTCGTCTCTATAGGAGAGGTTGCTTTTGTGTCAATGTTGCGTGTTGGATTTTTTCTGCAAAGACACGGGATTATTATGCTGAAAATAAATGGCTTAAATACCTGGTTCTTTTAGGGGGAGTCGCGTTTTCTGATACTATTCCGTGGCCCTGATATTTTATAAGCAGAAGATTTATTATTCCAATCTAGATACACACTCCGAAAAGAGGAGAGTGGTGGACCATGTTTGATCTTGCAGGAAGATGCGCGGTCGTTGTCGGAGGGACCTCGGGGATTGGGAGGGCCATCGCACTGGGGCTGGCCTCAGCAGGTGCTGATGTTGTTGCCTCATCGCGATCGGCGGAATCGGTGGATTCCATGGCAGAGACGTTAGAGGCATCGGGACGAAAGACGCTGCGAGTTCTGTCCGATGTCACAGACCGTCGATCGCTGCAGGCGCTGCACGACACGGTGAAGTCGCATTTTGGGCGCATCGATATCCTGGTCAACTCGGCGGGCGTCACGAAGCGGATACCGACGCTTGATTGTCCGGAGACATTGTGGCAAAGCATCATGAACGTCAATTTGAACGGCACGCTGCGCGCCTGTCAGATCTTTGGTGCGTCGATGCTGGAACAAGGATATGGCCGCATTATCAACATTGCTTCGCTCTCAACCTTTGTTGCTTTTCGCGACGTCGCCGCTTATGGGGCGAGCAAGGCCGCAGTTGGCGCGCTGACTCGCTCGCTTGCGGTGGAGTGGGCTGAGCGAGGAGTTTGCGTGAATGCGATTGCACCGGGAATCTTCCCCACTGAGTTAAATCGTGCGTTGCTCGATTCGCCGCGTGGCCATGAGCTTTTGTTGCGAACGCCGATGCGCCGCTTCGGCCGTGTTGATGAGGTTGCGGGAACCGCAGTCTTTCTTGCATCGGATGAAGCCGCCTATACGACCGGAGAGATTCTTTCTGTCGATGGCGGCTATTTTGCCAGCGGGGTGAATCAATAGATTCTATGGCGAAACCTACGACTCAAAAAATGGCTCTGCGAACTACAAAAGTTGCTGCGCGTGGAAGACATGTCGATCTGGCCTATGTCGAACTCGCATCGAGCGAGAGTGCGCGCGATATTAATCGCGATATTGTTCTTGAACTAATTCGTGCTCGACAGCCGGTTGCGCGCGCCGACCTGTCACGGCTCTCCGGTTTGCAGCCAAGCACTGTTTCGGCCATTGTGGAGCAACTCCTCAGCGAGCGATGGATCACAGAAGGAGCAGTGGTGCGGCGTCCGCGGGGGCGACGACCGACTCTGCTCTCTCTGAACGATGGGCTGGTTATTCTGGTCGCCGATCTGCGCCCTCAGCAGGCTATCGTCGCAATCGTCGATCTGAATGGGCGTTTTCTTGAGCGCGAGGTTGTTCCTCTGGTCTCCGACCCAGAGCGCTCGGTGAGCAAAATTATCGAATCGATGCAGGCGATGCGAGGCCGCCACGAGAACAAGACGTTTGAAGGGGTTGGTGTCAGTTTGCCGGGCCGTATTCATCCCGACTCGCAGCGGCTGATTCTTGCACCGAACCTGCAGTGGTCGGACTACGACGTGAAGGGCGCGATAGAAACAGGGATGGAGTTGCAGGTGGAGCTGGATAATGCCGCGAACGCCTGTCTTCTATCGGAGCTATGGTTCGGCAGAATCGACGGGGTGCGCAACGCCGTGCTGGTGACTGTCTCCGAGGGATTGGGCACGGCGATTCTGGCGAATGGGCAGATTGTTGTAGGCCGCAATGGATTGGCAGGGGAGTTCGGACATATTCCAATCGATCCCGCGGGACCTGCCTGCGGCTGTGGGCAGCGAGGATGCTGGGAGGTATTCGGCTCTTCGTCGGCGGGGCTTCGGTACTACAAGGAGCTTGCTCCGAAAAGTCGCCCCCTGGTGATTCAGGAATTGTTGCAGCTTGCCGAAGAGGGAGATGCTGCCGCTATTGAAGCGGTCTCGCGTCAGGCAATGCATCTGGGTCGTGGACTTCGACTGATTACGGCCGCACTCTCGCCTGATCTCATTCTGATCACTGGCGATCTGACGACATCGTGGGCCCGCTTTGGCCCAATCGTGCAGGCTGAGTTAGACAGCACGATGCTTGCCGGTTCGTCACCGCGGCTGATGGTGACCAATGACGGCGAACTGTCTCGTCTACGTGGCGGAGCAGCAGTTGTGCTGCAACGCCACTCGGGCTATCACCGTTCGACACATTAATGCCTTATATGGGGAAGACGATTTAGTTTATTTCGTTTAGGAATAAATATTTGCTCGGTTTGCTTAGATTTTTATTAGATTTAAATCGATTCAGTTTGCGTTAATGCTTGACAGCGATATTTTTATATCGATAAAGTTCGTGTCACGTAGTAAATGACCTCCACTAAGCCAAACCTTGGATGGCCGCCTATGACGGCGCGCCATCCTCTTTATTCGAGGGCCCCTTTTGTGTTAAGGCTTCGATCTCTTATCGCTCTCGTTGGTTTCTTTTGCCTTGTTGCCGGCTTCGCTCAAGCGGAGACTGGCTCCGCTGGCTGGCTTCGATACGAGCGCATCAGCGATGCCACCGCGCTTCGGCAGGATCGCTCGCTTCCGCGCCAGATCGTACAGGCCGAAACTTCTTCTGTTGGAAGAAGCGCGTCCAGTGAACTGGCTCGGGGTCTGCACAGTATGCTTGGCGATGATCTTCGTATGAGTTCCACTTTGCCTGATGCCGATGCGTTTGTGCTGGGAACGCCGATGGAGTTACACCGGTTGCTTCCGCAATGGAGAGAGCCTGCAAGGTTGACGGCGGAGGGGTTTGCAATTTCGAAGTTGGATGAACGCGGGCATCATCTGTGGATCGTTGCAGGCGGCAG
Organism: Edaphobacter dinghuensis; assembly: GCF_014640335.1. Taxonomy (NCBI): domain Bacteria; kingdom Pseudomonadati; phylum Acidobacteriota; class Terriglobia; order Terriglobales; family Acidobacteriaceae; genus Edaphobacter; species Edaphobacter dinghuensis. Next base: position 537,190 of record NZ_BMGT01000003.1, read on the forward strand.
CTCCAGGGGCGAACTATATGGCGTCTTTCATCTGCTGGAGCAGGTTGGACAGCTACACGAAGTTGTACCGGATGCTGAGTCGCCCTCTGCGCCTATTCGGTGGGTGAATCAGTGGGACAACTTCGACGGCTCCATTGAGCGCGGCTATGCGGGTCGCAGCATCTTCTTTGACGGCGGCCACGTGCGGGCAGACTTGACGCGCGTTTCGGAGTACGGGAGGCTGCTGGCCTCGGTTGGCTTGAATGGCTGCACGGTCAACAATGTGAACTCCGATCTGCGTACGTTGCAGCCGGAGATGCTGCGCGAGCTGGCCCGGATTGCCGATACGCTGCGTCCGTGGGGTGTTCGCATGTCGCTCTCGGTTGACCTCTCCAGCCCTCAAGCGGTCGGCCATCTTTCGACGTTCGATCCGCTTGATCCGCAGGTCATCGCATGGTGGCAGCAGAAGACGGATGAGATCTATAAGCTGATTCCGGATTTTGGTGGATTTGTCGTGAAGGCAGACTCGGAGGGGCGGCTCGGGCCTTCGCACTATGGGCGCAATCCTGCGCAGGCTGCCAATGTTCTTGCGCGTGCCTTGCAGCCGCATGGTGGAGTTGTTCTCTATCGCGGATTTGTTTACAACCAGCATCTTGACTGGCATGACATGAAGGCCGATAGGGCGCGTGCTGGCTATGACAACTTTCGTGCGCTGGATGGAAAGTTTGAACCGAACGTTGTCATCCAGATTAAAAATGGTCCGATTGATTTTCAGGTGCGCGAGCCGGTCTCTCCACTCTTCGCAGCGCTGCAGCATACTAATCAGGCGATCGAGCTACAGGTGACGCAGGAGTACACCGGTCAGCAGCGGCACATGGTCTTTCTGGTGCCGATGTGGAAGACGGCGCTCGATACGGATATGCGTGCGCAGAATCGGAGCACACCGGTTAAAGAGATTGTCGAAGGGAAGAGCTTTCATCAGCCGCTGGGAGGCTTTGTCGCTGTCGTCAATGTTGGGCTGGACGATAACTGGCTTCATCATCCTATGGCTATGGCGAACCTCTATGGCTATGGCAGGCTTGCGTGGAATCCTGACCTGACGACGGACCAGATCGTCGATATCTGGACGCGGCTTACCTTTGGCAACAATCCGAAGGTCGTCTCGACGATTGACGATCTGCAGCGAAACTCATGGCATGTCTACGAGGAGTACACGGGGCCGCTTGGCTTGGGCACGTTGACGGATATTATCGGCGTTCATTATGGGCCAGGCATCGAATCGGCGGAGCGGAATGGATGGGGGCAGTGGATTCGCGCGGATCACAAGGGCATTGGCATGGACCGCACGGTTGCTACGGGTACGGGATACATCGGGCAGTATCCGCCGGAGCTTGCGAAGGTCTATGAGTCGCTGGTTACGTGCCCGGATGAGCTTCTGCTCTTCATGCACCATGTTCCTTATGACCATGTTCTGCACAGCGGGAAGACTGTGATTCAGCATGTCTATGACTCGCACTATGACGGCGCTGCTGCTGCGGCAACGTACGCTACGCGCTGGCAGTCATTGCATGGGCTGATCGATGAAGATCGTTATCAGCGAACGCTGGCGCTCTTCGAGTATCAGGCGGGACATGCCGTTGTCTGGCGGGATGCAGTAAGTGAGTGGTTTCTGCGTATGTCTGGTATTCCAGATGCGATGGGACGAGTGGGGCATTATCCCAACCGGATTGAAGCGGAAGCAATGCAGAGTGACGGCTACACGTCGGTCAATGTTACGCCGTGGGAGACCGCCTCCGGCGGAAAGGCTGTGGTGTGCAATCGCGCCGCTGCCTGTACGCTTACAACGAAGCTGGACAAGCCTGTTGGTGTCTATAAGATTGCTGTCCAGTATTTTGATATTCATCCCGGCGCAGCGCGATATGAACTGTTGCTGAATGATAGAAGCATCGCGCATTGGAACGCGGACAATACGCTGCCCCCTGCTGTTTCGGACAAAAAGCTGGATGGCCATACGAGTACGCGATTTACTTTATCCGGAGTAAGACTTGCTCCTGGAGATATGCTTACCCTGCGCGGTGTTCCTGATGGCGCCGAGCCCGCACCTGTTGACTACATCGAGATCACAAAACAATGAAAATTATCGCCGCTCGCCTGATCATCTGCTCTCCTGACCGTAACTTTGTCACGCTCAAGATCGAAACCGATGAAGGGATTTATGGACTCGGTGACGCGACGGTAAACGGACGTGAATTGGCAGTCGCAAGCTATCTCTCCGAGCACGTCCTCCCATGCCTGATTGGTCGCGATCCGTTCCAGACGGAGGACATCTGGCAGTATCTCTATCGCGGAGCGTATTGGCGACGCGGCCCTGTCACCATGGCAGCCATTGCCGCGGTCGACGTTGCCCTGTGGGACATCAAGGGCAAGGCGTTGAATACTCCTGTCTATAACCTGCTGGGAGGTAAGAGCCGCAACGGCGTGCTTGTCTACACGCACGCCAACGGAAGCGATATTCCTGAGACGCTTGACTCTGTTCGCAAGCATATGGAGGAAGGCTACCTTGCGGTTCGGGCGCAGTCCGGCGTGCCGGGAATTGCAGGCAGCTATGGCGTGCCTAAGGGCGGCAAGGCGTATGAGCCTGCAGAGCGCGGGCTGCCTTCAGAGAGCCTGTGGTCCACCGAAAAATATCTGAACTTTGCGCCATCGCTTTTTGAGAAGCTTCGCGTCGAGCTTGGAAGTGATGTGCATCTGCTTCATGACGTGCATCACCGGCTCACACCCATTGAGGCGGCGCGTCTGGGCAAGGCGCTTGAACCGTATCACCTCTTCTGGATGGAAGACCCTTGCCCAGCCGAGTTGCAGGAAGGTTTTGAACTGATACGCAAGCACACGACAACACCGATTGCGACGGGCGAGGTCTTCAACTCCGTGTGGGATGCTCACGATCTTATCCGCAGGCAGTGGATCGATTACATCCGCATGGCGATTGTGCATGGTGGCGGCATTACGCATGTAAAGAAGACAGCCGATTTTGCAGCGCTCTATCACGTGCGTACCGGTTGCCATGGAGCCACCGATCTCTCTCCCGTTACGATGGCTGCAGCGCTGCATCTTGGGCTTGCTGTTCATAACTTCGGGATTCAAGAGCACATGCACCATAGCGCGCTTACCGATGAGGTGTTCCCGCACAACTACAGCTTCGACGCGGGGTACATGTATCCCGGAGATGCACCCGGACTGGGAGTCGATATCGACGAGGTACTCGCTGCGAAGTATCCGTATCAGCGCGCGTATCTACCAATTGCGCGCAAGCTCGACGGCACGCTTACGGATTGGTAGCTGTTCGCTCAATTTATTTGCTCAGACTAACTTGGTGGAAAATGTCCGCCCATGGAGATCTTATGATGCGAATCATCCGTACCCGACTGCCGTTGTTTGCGGCTGTTCTTATTTTTATCTCGGCGGGTACTTTCCATGCGCTGGCACAACCGGCTGCAGATGGTGATGGCTCTGGGGCTTATCATACCGGCCACTACCGCGACCTCTTCGCCGAGCAGGGGCATAGCGCAAAGGAGAGTCGCGCCAAGATCGATGCTGCCTTCGAGCAACTGTTTCATGGCGATAAAAATACGCAGACTGTCTACTATGAGGTGGGACGCAACGCGAATGGCCCGCTTGCCTATATTACGGATGTCGCCAATCGCGACGCTCGTACCGAGGGCATGTCATACGGCATGATGATCGCTGTCCAGATGAACAAGAAGCATGAGTTTGATGCCATCTGGAACTGGGCGAATACTTATATGCTCATCACCGATCCGGCCAATCCCTCCGTTGGCTATTTCTCGTGGTCGATGCATACGGATGGCACGCCTCGCTCTGACTCTCCTGCTCCTGATGGTGAGGAGTATTTCGTCATGAGCTTGTACTTTGCGGCGAATCGCTGGGGTAATGGCACCGGCATCTATAACTACAAGGCGCAGGCCGATCGCATCCTTAGCCTCATGCGCCATCACCCCATTCAGACCGGAACGCCGCCCTTTCGTCTGAAGCCCGATGAGCTGCCGTATATTCCTCCGACACGTCCAGGCTTTCCTGCACGCAACCAGCCGCAGATAGTTGGCCCGATGGTGAATGAGAAGTACAAGATGATACTTTTCGTTCCCGGCATGGGCCGCGGCAGCTTCACTGATCCCTCGTATCATCTGCCTGCGTTCTATGAGCTGTGGTCGCGGTGGGGACCGGTTGAGGACCGCGCCTTCTGGGCCGAAGCTGCAACGGCCAGCCGGAGTTTTTTCCAGAAGGCCACGAACCCGAGTACAGGGCTTGCACCTGACTATGCTGACTTCGATGGCAAACCGCATGGGGCGGGCTTCAATCCGATGTCGGCTAACTTTTCGTATGACTCTTGGCGAACGGCCAGCAACTGGTCGGTTGATTACTCGTGGTGGCATAAGGATGCGGAAGAGAACGTCCTGAGCGACCGCATTCAGAAGTTTCTCTTCAGCCAAGGGGTTGATACGTTCAGCGATCGGTACACGCTGGACGGTAAACCGCTCTCACGACGACACTCCACGGGAATGGTTGCCACCACGGCAACCGCAGGGCTGGCCGCGACGAAAGGGCCAATCTCGAAGGCCTTTGTCGATGCACTCTGGAATTCACCCATTCCGTCTGGAGAGCAGCGCTATTACGATGGCATGCTTTACATGATGAGTCTGCTTCATTCCAGCGGCAACTTCCGCATCTGGGGGCCGAAGCCTCATTAATCCGAAAAATTCTGTTAACTGTTTCGAAGGGTCTGTTCTTCTACTATGGACGATAGAGGGACAGATCTTTCGTCGTTTTCGACCAAAGATGAATTGGCATCAAACGTTAACGCGGTACAGGGGGAGCGATGAGTGGGGAAGCGATGAATGCTGATCGGTTGTCGGGAGTTCTGCTGCATGTGACGTCGTTGCCTTCCTATGGTGGTGTGGGAGATTTCGGCCCGGCGGCTTATGCGTTTGTGGACTTCCTGGCTGCGGCCAAACAAAGGCTGTGGCAGGTGCTGCCTCTAAGCCCGACGGGTTATGGTGGATCGCCTTATTCGGCTTTGTCGGCGTTTGCGGGGAATCCTTTGTTCATCAGCCTGGAGCGGCTGGTGCAGGACGGCTGGATTGGCGCGGATCGAATCGAAGGATTACCGGGGCATGATGGCCCAGCGGATTTCGTAGAGGCAATGCGGATGAAGCTGCCACTGATCGAAGAGGCGGCTGCGAACTTTCTCGACCACGCACCGGATGAGATGCGGGCCCGCTTTCAGAAGTTCTGCCAGGACAATATTTCGTGGCTCTCTGACTACGCGCTGTTTAATGTGTTGCGGAGAATGCATGGCTATGTCAGTTGGATTGACTGGCCTGCCGAATATGCGCGCAGGAAGAGCGATGCGTTGACGGCGGTGCTGAACGCGCATGGGCGAGAGCTGGCTATCGAGCAGGCTATTCAATTCTTTTTCAATGAACAGTGGTGTGCGCTGCGGACCTACTGCGCAGAGCGGAAGGTTCGCATTCTGGGCGATGTCGCTATCTTTGTGAACTACGACAGTGCCGATGTGTGGATGCATCCCGAGATCTTCGAGCTGGACGACGATTTGAAGCCGACGCGAGTGTCGGGCGTGCCGCCGGATTATTTTTCGGTCACGGGCCAGCGCTGGGGAAATCCGCTGTACAAGTGGGACTTGATGAAGGAGCGCGGATTTGACTGGTGGGTGGCGCGGATTCGGCGTGCGCTGACGCTTTACGACTCGATACGGCTGGATCACTTCCGCGGCTTCGAGGCGTACTGGTCAATCCCTGCCGATGAACCGACGGCGATCAATGGCTTGTGGGTAAAGGCTCCCGGGCATGAGCTATTCAATCGACTGAAAGAGGTGTTTGGCGAGCTTCCGTTCATCGCCGAGGACCTGGGCTTGATTACGCCTGAGGTCGATGAGCTGCGCGAGCACTTTGGCATGCCCGGAATGAGAATTCTTCAGTTCGGCTTCTCCGACCGGGGCAGTCACCTCTACCTTCCGCATCGTTTTGTCCAGAACACGGTGGTCTATACAGGGACGCATGACAATAACACGACTCTGGGGTGGTGGCGCGACGATGCCAGCGAGATGGAACGTGCCCATGCGCAGACTTATCTGCAAACGATTGAGCACGACGGCGATATCGTATGGGCGATGATGCGCGCGGCGGCAAGATCGGTGGCGAATCTGTGCATCTTTCCCATGCAGGATGTCTTGCACCTGGGCAGTGCGTGTCGCATGAATACGCCGGCCGCTGGGGCAGGGAACTGGACGTGGCGATATGGCCTGCATGCCCTGCATCCTGACTTTGCGACCAAGCTGGCAGCGCTGATGGAAATGACAGACCGTGATGGCTATGAGGTCCCGAAAGACGGAGTCGAGGCGGGGAATCCGACTGATGATGTCCACAGACAGGCAGAGCTGGGTTCCAGCGTTTAGACTGAAGAAGGTACATTAAAACTTCAGGAGCCTACATGCCTCTTTCCGGCGAAGCCATCCGCACGATGAATTACGTTGATGATATTTCGGTTACGCTGCGCCGCATTCTCGCGGTGCTACCGTCCTTGACCGAGGATGAGCGTCAGCGCGTCGCCGAACATATCAAGCACGCTGAACCGAGCTACGAGTCGGTCATCAACGCTGTCGCGAGCAAAAAATAATGCAGCCAGTCGGTTCGCCGTCACCGTTCGAAATTCGGACGGTGGCGGTGATTGGTGCCGGGACGGCTGGCCGCAGCTTTGCCTTGGCTTGTGTCGCCGCTGGATTTCATGTGGTGCTCGAAGACGTGATGCCGGCAAATCTTCGCCGGGCAGAGGCGGATTTCGCGGAGATGGACCTGCGCGAATCGCAGGGCAGGCTTGATCTTGCATTGACCGTCGAAGACGCCGTCCGCGAGGCGGATATCGCCGTTGATTTCGTCCCCGACGAGCTGGAATCGAAGCTGGAGATCTTCAGCATGATCGATCGGATGGCCCCGCCAAAGACGATCCTGTGTACGCCCAGCGACGCCTTGAGCATCACCGATCTGGCATCCTGTGTGTATCGTCCTGAGCGGTGTTTTGCGGTGCGTGGAGATCTGATGGGTGGTGATGCTGGCGTGGGGCCAATGGTCCGGCTGTTGTATCCAATATCTGCCGATAGCCGTGCACTTACGGCAATGGGAGGCTTTTTGCGCTCTTTGGGCAGGAATGTACAGAATGAGCCGGATCCCGATGTGCCAGTCTTGATGAAGAACCAAATATCCACAGCTTTATAGGCACAGCGAATAAACGAAAAATCGGAACTGTTTTATTGGAATTTGCGTAACGTAGGGTGGAGAATGAAGTCCAACCATCGTCATGCGCGCGCTTTTCGACATCTTTGCCCAGGTCTTCCAATCGATTGGAGCTAACAAGCTGCGATCGTTCCTCACGATGTTTGGTATTGCGTGGGGCGTCGCTTCCTTGTTGCTGCTGATCGGGCTGGGGGAAGGATTTCGTTCCGGGCAGCGCCGGGGACTGTCTGAGCTGGGATCGGACGTCATCATGCTCTTCAGCGGGACCGTGCCCGCGCTTCCGAACCAGCACACTGGCATGCGGCCCTACAAACTGACTTTGAGCGATGCCGATGCGATTCGTGCCGAGGCATTCCATGTTCGAAATGCGACTGCGTTTATTGATCGCGGCGATCTGAAGGAGGTCAGCGAGTTTTCAAGCGCGGGCGGCTCCGTTTTGGGAGCAGAGGCGAACTATCCTCAGATTCGTAATCTTCCAGTCGCTGAAGGTCGCTGGATCAATGCGGCGGACGAAGCGCAACATCGACAGGTCGTATTTCTAGGGCAGAAGAATAATAAATTGCTGTTTCCCGGACGGCCCTCTGTCGGATCTTTCATCACGCTGAATGGATATCGTTTTCAGGTAATTGGTGTCGCTCCCAAGATCGGGCGAGGCAACAACGATAGCGACAATCAAAGGGTTTATATTCCGCTGTCGACGATGCTTGAGCTTTTTCCGATTCTTGGCGAGAATATTCCCGCGGATGCTGTTACTTCCATTCAATACCAACCTACAACCGAAGACCAGAACGAGGCCGCGAAAGCTGATGTCCATCGCATTATCGCGAAGCGGCATGATTTTGATCCAAGCCTGACGGACGCCTTCGAAGAGTGGGATACCATCAAGGCAAATAAGACCGTCGGCCTCATCTTCACGGCGATGGATGTCTTTCTCGGTGGGGTGGGCATCGTCACGCTGGCACTGGGCGCGGTCGGCATCATCAACATCATGCTGGTGACGGTGACGGAGCGTACCAAGGAGATTGGCCTGCGCAAGGCGCTGGGAGCAACCAATAGCAGTATTCTGATGCAGTTTTTTCTCGAAGGAATTATGTTGACGGGAATCAGCGGCCTGATTGGGATTGCAGGTGCAGCCACGCTGATGATGGTGTTGGGACATGCGATGGGAGACAACCAGATGGGATTCGATCCGCCGCGGCTGGTGCCATGGTCGGCGGCAATGGCGATGGGTACACTTGTGCTTTGCGGCGTGGTGGCTGGCATCTATCCGGCGAGCCGTGCAGCGACGATGCAGCCAGTCGAGGCGCTGCGCAAGGAGTAAGGCGATGCTGCGAGACATCTTTGGGCAAGCGATGGAAGCGATGCGGCACAACGGTCGGCGCACGGCCATCACGATCGTCGGCATGGCGTGGGGCATCGCTACCGTTGTGCTTCTCCTGGCGTATGGCGCAGGCTTCGGGCGCGCCTTCGAGACGATCTTCGCTCAGTTCGGCACCAACATGATCGGGGTCTTTCCCGGCACTACCAGCGAGCAGGCGGGCGGAGCCAAAGCCGGTGTGCCGATTCGTCTCAAGATGGACGATGTGGAGCGCATTCGGGAGACGGTTCCCGGCGTTCTGCATACATCGCCTGTGCTCTGGAAGCAGGTGCCAGTGCAAAATGATCTGCACACCTACACGTGGGAGGTCGATGGTGTCTCACCCGAGATTCAGGACATTCAGAAGATGGATCTGGCCGAAGGGCGTTTTCTAACCGAAGCCGATCTACAACAACGGAACCATGTTGCGGTTATTGGATCGCAGGGTTCGTCGAAGCTCTTCTCCGGAATCTACCCCCTCGGCCAGACGATTCGCTTGAACGGTATCAGCTTTGAAGTGATTGGTGTGCTGAAGCCCAAGATGCAGGAGGGCGATGACAACATCAATCGCATCACCTACATTCCGTTTTCAACCATGGGCGATATTAAGGACAACAAATATCTCGATGGCATCTGGTTTAACTATCGTGGCGAACCGAAGAGCGTAGAGCGCGCCTTGCGAAATACGCTCGCAGCCGCGCATGCATTCCGTCCGACAGACCACAATGCGATCTGGGTGGCTAACATCATGGAGCAGCTCGCGCAGTTCCGCATCATATCGCTGGGATTGCAGGTGCTGTTGCTCTTTATCGGAACGCTGACGCTGGGCATCGCCGGTATAGGGCTGATGAATATCATGCTAGTTAGTGTGCAGCAGCGCACGCGAGAGATTGGTGTGGAGAAGGCACTGGGCGCGAGGAAACGCCACATCCTCTTGCAATTCCTTGCCGAAGCTCTCGTGATTACCGGAGTCGGCGGAATTGCTGGCATCGCGCTGGCCTATGGAGTCAGCAAAGCCGTGGGCGGCATCACCTTCTACAGCGCGATTGCCTCGAATGCGAGTGCGGCGGACATCTACCTGCTGATCTCGCCGCATATTGTGATTCTGGCGACGGCCGTTCTCGTCATCGTAGGCACGGTGAGCGGAATGATTCCTGCCATCCAGGCAGCGAACCTCGATCCGATTGAGGCGCTTCGCTACGAGTGACCTTAGCGACTACCCGACTAATTTTGTTCAGCCGGACGCTTGTATGGTTTCTGCATCAATGCGCGTGCCTCATTGATAGCGCCCTGTGTGTTGTCGTTGGTCTGTACAGCGAGGCGGTACTCGTTGACGGCACGGTCACGCTGACCGGTTAGATCGAAGATGCGGCCTAGCTCGATGTGGCTCCAGACCTCGACCCATCTTGGGTCGTCATCTCCGCGCAGAGCGTCACGGAAAGAGTTTGCCGCAGATTGATAATTGCGCTGCATGAAGAAGACTTCGCCGATGCGGTAGGAGGCGAGCGAGCTGTTTTTGTTGGCGTCGAGGGCCTTCTGGTACTCGATCAGTGCAGCAGTGAGATCGCCCTGTGCGACTTGCTCCTGCCCGCGCAAAACAGCCACGCGCACAGCGAGATCGGGCGTGCTCTTCAGCAGCCAGTTGTCCGGATCGATGCTGATATGACGCGGGCGGCCAAAGGTCTCGATGGAGTATTGTGACTCGTTGCCGCTGACGACGATGCGCTTGACCTCCGTTTTACCATCCGTCTCGATGCGCAGTTCGACCGGCATGCGAAAGAGGTCGAGGTCCTGCGTGATGGCTCCGACCGTGCGGAAGCCTTTGTTGCTGCCAAGGCGAAAGACGGTGTACTTATCTCCGAACGCCGGTGCGCCGGTGCCATCGATCCACTGCGAAAAGAATGGCGTCAGTTCCAGATGCGATTGGGCTTCGGCGACGGTTTGAACGTCAGAGCTGCGAATGGACTTGTCGGTATATTGCGACAGCATGCCGCGCAGGAACTGGGTGAAGGTATCGTCACCCATCTCCCAGCGAAGCATATGGAAGACCATCGCACCTTTTTCGAGGGTCATGGACTGGAACTGTGGAGAGAACGGATCGAGGCGTCCGAGAGAGGTGAGCGGAACGGTATCGTAGGCCAGCGCACCGGCGGAAACGTCGGTGACGGCTGACTGAAATGCGGTCTTTCCAGCTGAATCTTCGAGATACATTAGCTCGGCATAGCGCGACATGCCATTGGTGATCCAGGCATCGTTCAAGCTCGCAGGCGAGATCTCGCTACCCCACCACTGATGCGCGATGGTGTTGGAGATGAGCCGCTGTGCGTTGCGCGCGGCAATGCGGCCTCCGCCGATGGCGACAATCTCCGGTGCCCATGTGGCTGAGACGGCATCGTCCGGCAGTTCCACGAGGTTGAGAATCGGCGACTCAGGCTGGCCGAAGGTGCTGGTCATAAACTCAAACTGCCTGGCGGCAGTGTGAGCGAAGTCGAGAGCGAAAGGTTTGCGTTTGTCGGTGACATAGACGTGAATGTTGTTGACGCCAGATGTACCAGCGGGATCGAGGAACTTGCCGGCGATGATGGTTCCGGGGAAGCCGGGCTTGGTCCAGTTGAAGTCGTATTCGGTGCGATTGCCGGGCAGGTTTTTCTGTCCGGCGACTCCGCTGCCGACCACGCGCTCGTCGGAAGGCACACGGATGTGCATCTGAGCGGTGAAGCGGTCGGTGTACAGGCCGGTCATGGGGAACCATGCGCCGGGGTACAGCAGAATGCTGATGGGATCGTCGATCGAGGCCAGCTTGATTCCGCTGACCGGGCTGGTATCGGAGCCGGTCAACGTGCCGGAGTATTCAAAGTTATAGGTGGTGCTGGTTCCTTTGGGGATCGGCGTGGCCAGATTAAAGCGTACGGTGCTGTTGGTGGTAAGGCGCTCCGATTCGAGGGGCTTGCCGCTCGAATCCGTGACCTTGGTGATCTGCAATCCGTTGTTCAACTCGAAGATGGGAGAGGTGAGATCTTCAAGCGCAGTAAAGGTTACGGCTGCCGTTACGGTGAGATGATGCACCGCAGGATCGAGATCCGCAGTAATGTTGTAGCCGGTGACGTGCAGTTGAGGTCTGACAGGCGCTGCCCAAAGGGAAACCGTGAGAATGCACGCGGGAAACAGTGCGGTTGCCAGAACTCGAAGATACCGGGAAGGTAGGTGCATGTCGGGCGAAGATCCTCAAAAAATAATGGTACAGCCTTCGTGATGTTAGACGCTTGCCGTTGAAATTCGGACACTTGTAGCTCAGGGGTACGACAACAGGCTCTCGACGGCATCGCAGACCTGGGCAATGGAGCCTGATCCGGAGGGAGGGAGCAGCTTAAAGTGTGCTTCGGCCAGGTCGGAGAGCATCTGTTCGCGCTGAGGCCCATCGGCCAACAACGGAATCAGGGCCTTTGCCACGTTTGCTCCAGTAAAACGGGTCTGCAGCAGCTCGGGCACAATGCGCTTTCCGGCAACCAGATTGACCATGGCAATGGGAAGATTGCCGTCTCGGTCTTTCTCCGCCGGAATCTCATGTGGATAGCGGATGAGTTTTCGTGCAAGTACAAAGGTAAGCGGGGAGACCCGGTAGACGACGACGAAGGGGTTTCCGATGACGGTTGCCTGTACGGTTGCGGTGCCGCTGGCAACAACGCTGGCGCGGGCGTGGTGGAGCGCCTCGCGTGCGTCGTCGACCAGCGTAACCCTTGGCTTGGTTGAGCTGTAGTAGATCGGGTCTTGCAGAAAATTAAGAATGTACGAGGTGTTTACCGTCGAGGCGACCGGAATAATGAACTCGTACCTGCCCTGAGTGTTCAGAAGAGAGGCTGCATGCAGCATCTCCGGCAGGTTGAGTTGTACCTCTTTGCGGCGACTGCCGGGGAGCAGCGCGATCCAGTTCTTCGCGGGGTCGAGTATGTGCTTTGCGGCGTACTCCGCACGATTGATATCGGGTAGAGGGAGCTGTGCCAGAGGATGCCCCACGAACACAGCATCGACATTGCGCGCCCGGTAAAAGCGTTCCTCGAAAGGGAAGATGACCATCATGCGACTGACTCGCTGCTGTACCCAGCGCAGACGCCTGCGTTTCCACGCCCAGAGCTGAGGGCTGACGAAATATACGACCGGGATATTGAGTCTGCGGAGCGTGCGAGCAAGACGGAAGTTGACATCGGGAAAATCGATGAGGATGGCAATGTCCGGGCGCCGTTTTTTGATGGACGTGACCAGACGACGGTACTCGCCATAGATGTGGGGCATGTGGCAGATCACCTCAGTGATGCCCATGTGGGCCACATCTTCGGCGTGAACGATGCGCTCAAGACCCGCGGCAGCCATCTCGAGACCGCCGAGGCCGAAGCAGGTGAGCTGCGGCATGCGAGCACGCAGCTCTGTAATGATCTGAGCGCCATAGTAGTCCCCGCTGGCCTCGCCGGCGGAGAGAAAAATGTGCGGAGATGGGTTGCTTTCTGCCACGTTCGATTCGCGTTCGCTTGAATACTGTATCAGGGTAAAACGGCGTCAGAAAGCTGAGAACGCAGGACGTTATCTGCCGACGTCTCCTGGTCCTTGTACTGCAACTGGTAGAGCTTCCAGTAGAGGCCGCGATGCGTGAGCAGCTCCTGATGCGTGCCACGCTCGCGCAACTGTCCCTTATGCATGACAAGAATGGTGTCGGCCCGCTGAATGGTAGACAGCCGGTGGGCGATCAAGATAGAGGTCCGTCCTGTGACCATGCGGGAGAGAGCATCGCGCACGCGAAGCTCCGTGTCGGTGTCCACGGAAGAAGTTGCCTCGTCAAGAATGAGGATTCCGGGGTCGTGAGCCAGAGCGCGAGCAAAGCTGATGAGCTGTTTTTGTCCCGTAGATAGAGTAGCTCCGCGCTCCTGCACTGGCTCGTCGAACTGTAGAGGCAGCGAACGGATGAAGTCTCCCACGTTGACCTCATCGGCAGCGCATTGCAGGCGCTCGTCGGTGACCCATTTTGAACCGAGACGGATGTTATCCGCGATCGTGCCGGTGAAGAGAAAGGGGTCTTGCAGCACGACGGCAAAGCGACGACGCAGGGCATGCATATCCTGCAGCCGCACGTCCACGCCGTCGATGAGGATACTTCCGCGCTGGATATCGTAGAAGCGCATCATCAGACTGATGATGGTCGTCTTGCCTGCGCCGGTGTGGCCGACGATAGCGGCGGTCTCATTGGGCTCAACGACGAAGCTGACGCCGCAGAGAATCCATTCGATGTCGGCATAGCCGCGCAGCTCGTCTTCGGTCGCCGACTCCACGCGAAGTCGCTGGGCCTCATCTAGAGTCTGATAGGTAAACCAGACATTGCGGAACTCCACCCGGCCCGAGCGATCGCCGGAGGTAGGCTCCGGAGGCGACAGTATCTCCGGCTCTGAATCCAGCAACTTGAAGACGCGCTCGCTGGCTGCCATGGCGGCTTGCAGGATGTTGTACTTCTCGCTGAGGTCCTGAATGGGGCGGAAGAAGCGTTGCGCATACTGAATGAACGCGATCAGGATACCGAGCGTAACCGTAGCTCCCGGCGCGCGCATCGGATGCAGAATGTATTCGTAGAACGGCAGGCCGGCGGCCAAAGGAGCGCCAGTGAAGAGAGCGCCGATACCGCCGCGCCAAAGGACCAGCGCAATGGCGATGGAGCTGAGCAGTTCAACCGCCGGATAGTAGAGGGCGTAGGCGAAGATGGCGTCCTTGAAGGCGTCCATGTGCAGGCGATTGACGGCGGCAAACTCGTCGAAGGCGCGCTGCTCGCGGTTGAAGAGCTGCACGATGGACATGCCGCTGACATGCTCCTGCATGTAGCTGTTGATCCGCGCAATGGCGGAACGAATGCGGCGATAGCTCTCGCGCACATGCTTGCGGAAGATGCCTGTGATGTACAGAATCGCCGGGATAACGGCCAGCGTCAGCAGCGCGAGCGGCCAGCTCATGCGCAGCATGATGATGACGATGAAGGCCAGAACGAAGATGTCCTCGAAGATAGCGAGAACGCCCAAGGTAAACATCTCGTTCAGCGCGTCTACGTCAGAAGTGACACGGGTGACGAGCTTGCCGACGGGATTATGGTCGAAGAAGCCGGGATGCATGTGCTGGAGGTGGCGGAAGATCTGGCTGCGCAGATCGAACATGATCTTCTGGCCGGTCCACTGCATCAGGTAGGTCTGAACAAATTCGAGAACGTAGGTAATCAGCAAGGCGCTGAGGTAGAGCAGGCCGAGCTGGGTAATGCCGGCCATCGGCTTCGAGCTGAGGTGATGAGCCAGCCAGGAGAGCTTCTCCGGCGGCGTCTTCGTCATATACGTGTCGACGGCGACTTTTACCAGATATGGACCGGCGACATCGGTTCCGGCCTTGAAGATAATGGCGATGGCCGAGAGTACTACCTGTAGCTTGTAGGGGCGCAGGTAGGTCAGAAGCCTGCGCATGAGACGGCCGTCGTAAGCTTTTCCTACGATGTCGTCGTCCTGCGCCGCCTTCTTCGCGGCCTCTTTTTGCGCCTTTTTGGATTTCTGCTCGTCAGCCATCTAAGTGTCTCTATTCTAGATGCTTGGGGCGAGATCAGGATTCTGCAGTTATTGCGTTGCAGGCATAGAAACTGCGCCCACGACAGCGCCCGCCCCGGGACGCTGCGCAAATACCACAATCCGCATGGTTGATGACGCGGAACTCTCCGGGGCGAGGAGGCTGGCCTTCAACGGGCCGGATGCCAGGTCCTTCAGTTTACCGATCTTTTGCAGCGATCGAACGACGGCAACATGGTGGAGAACTTGTCCCTTATTTTCGCCGCGTTGGACATTTGTCGTATCGCTGGGATCGACCAGCGCGGCGTAAAGGTCCGCGTTGGAGAGCATGCCGGGAGAGGCCGAACTGGAGACCGCAAATGAGATATGGCTGCCGTCCAGAGTGAGCTTTGTGAGTGCGAGGTTGATCTTGGCGGTGCGACCAGAGTTGGTGATAGCGCGAAAGATATGGGGTGCGTCGTTACCGACGAATGGCGCAGTTCCGTCCACGACCATCTGCGGAGTGTAGACGTCATCCAGATGGAAGCGGAAGCGGTACTGGTTTTGCCGGTCTGTATATTGATGCGAGGAAAAGCGGTCGTGCCAGCCAAGCTGGTCCCAATAATCGACGTGCTCGCCAAGGGCAATAATCTCTGCATCGGCGACCGGCTGATCCTGCTCCAGCTTGGCGAGCAAAGCGTCGGCTGGCGGGCAGCTCGAACAGCCTTCTGACGTGAAGAGCTCAACCAGAACGGGAGAGCGTTGATTCTGTGATCCGGCTTGAGCGATGGCTTGCCCAGACATCAAGATAAGCAGGGCTGCGACAGTAGCGAGTGGGCGAAACCGTGGCATAGTCTTTACCTCTCAGGCGCCTTCTCTAGCATAGAAGGCATATTGCCGTTTGAAACCGCCTTCGTGAAACAATTAGTTTGAGGCGTTTTCGGCAAAATGGTTACACCGCTTGGAGTCTACATCTCGGTCCCTTTCTGCAAGGCGAAGTGCACCTTCTGCAACTTTGCTTCAGGGGTGTTTGCCGCTGAGCGAATGCAGCATTATGTTGATCGCGTCTGCGATGAGATCAGTGCGGCGCGCGATGTGGCAGCGAAGTCCGGGGCGCGGCTGCCGGAGTTTGTGGACACGATCTACTTTGGGGGCGGAACACCTAGTTTGTTGAGCGCACAACAGTTTCGCCAGATGTTTCAGCGGCTGCGCGGCGAGTTCGAGTTGGCACGCGACGCCGAGATCACGCTCGAGTGTGCGCCGGGACAGCTCGGCGATGAGACGCTGGACGACCTGCTGCGGCTGGGAATGAACCGCGTCAGCTTTGGGGTGCAATCTTTCGTTGACCGAGAGACGGCAGCGGTTGGACGCTTGCACACGCAGCGGGAGTGCGAGGCGGAGATTCTGCGAGTCCACAATGCTGGGATTAAGGACATCAGCATTGATCTGATCGCAGGGCTTCCGTATCAGACGCGGGAGAGCTGGCAGTATTCTCTCGATCAGGCGATTGCCTGTAAAGTCCAGCATGTCAGCGTTTATATGCTGGAGGTCGATGAAGAATCGCGCCTCGGCGAAGAGGTTCTCGCAAAAGGAACGCGTTACCATGCGTCGGCGGTTCCTTCCGAGGACGAAAGCGCCGATTGGTATCAGATGGCTTGTGAGCAGTTCGATGCGGCTGGATTGAGACAGTACGAGATCTCAAACTTTGCGCGCGGGGGCCACGCTTCCCGTCATAACCTCAAGTATTGGCAGCGTCTTCCTTATATCGGTTTTGGTCTTGATGCTCACTCGATGTTGCCGACCGACGTCGGTGCGGTGCGGTTTGCGAATACCAGCGATATGGATGCTTATATCGACAGGCCCGAAGCTGTGTTTCGCCAGCTTCAGAAGAAGAACGCCATCGAGCCGGACTTCGATGTTATCGATCTTGACCGGGCCTTTGAGGAAGAGCTTTTCCTTGGGCTTCGGCTTACCGAGGGCATCGATCTTCACCGGCTACGGGCAGGATTCGGCGAGACGATGGTTCAGGATGCGATGTCAGCCTTGCTTGAAGCTCATGAGGCCGGATTGCTGGAGTTGGAGGCCGATCGCATTCGCCTGACGGTGCGGGGGCGCATGGTCTCCAATGAAGTCTTCAGTCGATTGCTGGTTCCATCCGCCGCATAACCCTGTATCGCATAATCTTAGACAGGAGTTGCGGGGGTTCCTATGATCGATCTTCGAAGTGACACGGTTACGCGGCCTACGCCTGCCATGCGCGAAGCGATGCGCGCTGCCGAGGTGGGGGACGATGTCTACGGAGAAGACCCTACCGTTAACAAGTTGGAGAGAGACGCTGCCGCCTTGTTCGGCAAAGAGGCGGCTCTATTTGTGCCGACCGGAACCATGGGAAACCAGATTGCCATTCGTCTTCATACGCAGCATGGGCAGGAGATTCTCTGCGAGGCGCGGGCGCATGTCCTCGATTGGGAGATGGCCATGGCCGCGGCCTTCTCCGGATGCCAGTTGCGCCCAGTCGCGGGGGTGCGCGGCGTGCTTTCATGGGAGCGGATACGGCAGGCGATTGGGCCGAAGCTCTACTATCGTGCCCAGACCGGCCTGGTTTGTATTGAAAATACGCACAATATGGCCGGTGGCACAGTTACCCCGCTTGCTACGATGCGAGAGATCTGCAAAGGAGCGCATGAGGCGGGTTTGCCGGTGCATCTTGATGGGGCGCGTATCTTCAACGCTTCGGTCGCCCTTGGCGTTGGCGTAGCCGAGCTTACCGAAGGCTGCGACACGGTGATGTTTTGCCTGTCGAAGGGGTTGGGTGCTCCGGTTGGCTCGATGTTGCTGGGCAGTCGAGAGACGATAGATCGGGCTCGCATCTTTCGCAAGGCGCTGGGCGGCGGAATGCGGCAGGTCGGTGTGCTGGCTGCGGCTGGTCTCGTCGCGCTGCACGAGATGACGGCGCGGCTGGCTGACGACCATGCCAACGCTCGTCTGCTGGCTGAGGCGGTTGCGGCTGAGCCGAATGCCGGGATCGATCTGGCTGCGGTTGAGACCAACATTGTCATCTTCGATCTTCGCGGCGATGGCGATGCAGCAGCATTCTGCGCCGAGTTGAAGAGAAAGGGCGTGTTGGCCAGTGCGATTGGGCCGCGCTCGATTCGGTTTGTGACCCACTATGACGTTGACCGGGAGGCTTGCACGAGAGCGGCTGACGTTGTGGCCGAGACGCTGCGGGTCTGCCCGACGGCTTGAACCTTGTCGCTTTGAAGGTACCCTCCCCGGTAGACTTTAGTCGCAAAGTATTCATTACAAAGGGTTTAAATTTCAAAGTCTTGATTCTAAATGTGTTAGCTTCTAGTTGTTGATTCTAAGGTAGTTATTCTTGGATTGAGCAGATTTAGAAGAACGAGCAAAGGCAACAGCAACTACGGTGGTTCTTCGCTGCGCTCAGAATGACGAGCGTTCTGAGTGGTTCTATGGCATCTGCGAGACAACTTGGCTGATGACTCTGCTTTTTTTCCTGTTTCTATTATCGAGGATTGGCAGGAACTCTTTTGCAATGGATATCTTGCTTGTTTTGTTTGAGTTGATGGGTTTTGGAGCTTGACAGAGTTTTTGCCAGCGCGTTTAGGGTTTTTCTGCCATAGATGCTTGAAAATGCAATATTTATCTGAAGATGTTTATGCTGCGCTTCGGATAAAAATACAGGGGTCTCTCCACTCCGCTGCGCTCCGGTCGAGATGACGTGCAGTTGCAACGTGCGTTCCGGTTGAGGTGAGGTGGATTATGGGTTGGACTGCGGCTCCGGTCGAGATAGCGGTAGTTGGGGACGTTGAGCGATGCTCTACCGTATGAGGCTTGCGGCCTAGTCGCCGCCTGCGTTGATGGTGGGTTTGGTGGCGAGGAAGACACTGACAGAGGTGCCGTGGGTGGCTTCGTCGGTGTTGCTGGCCAGTTCGATGGTGCCGCCGTGTTTGGTGACGATGCCGCGGCTGACCCAGAGGCCGAGGCCGGTGCCGCGCTCGCCTTTGGTGGTGAAGAAGGGCTGGAAGAGGTGGGGGCGCACCTCATCAGGAATGCCCATGCCGTTATCCGTAATCATGACTGTGGCGCCAGCTTCCTGCTTGTGGCCGTCGATCGAAAGCGCAGGCTGGGGCCTGAGGTTTACGCGTACATTGCCGCCGGGACCGGCAGCTTCGGCGGCGTTGGCGATCAGGTTGGTAAAGACCTGCCGTAGCTCGGCGGGGAAGGCATCGACCGCAATGCCGGATGGAAGATCGGCGTGGATGTTGACGCGTTCATCGGTGAGCCGGCGCTCCATCAGCAGAAGGATCTCCTGCAGCATGTCTTTGAGGTCGACCAGGACGGGAGCTTTGGACTCGCGATAGAGGCCGAGCATGGCCCGGCTGATCTGGGTGACGCGCGCCAGCTCCTGTTCGGCCATATCCATGAACTGGACAGACTCCTCTTCGGTGACTCCGTTGCGCATGAGGTAGAGCAGGTTGGAGACGGAGTCGAGAGGGTTGTGGATCTCGTGTGCGATGGTTGCGGCAAGGCGTCCAGCGACTGCCAGTTTCTCGTTTGCCAGCAGGGCGTCCTGTGTTTTGCGCTCCAAAGTGATATCGCGAAAGACCATGACGACACCGGCGATACCGTCGGTGCGGTCGCGGATGGGTGCGCCGCTGTCGGCGATGTGCAACTCGGTCTTGTCTTTGCGAACCAGGATGGTGTGATTGCCGAGGGCGATGATACGGTTGAGCCGCTTGACCTTGGAGACGGGATTTTCCATCGGGGTGCGGGTGGTTTCGCTGATGATGTGAAAGATGGTTTCAAGCGGTTTGCCGAGTGCTTCGGCCTGCGTCCAGCCGGTGAGCTCGACGGCCACGGGGTTCATCATCTGGACCCGGCCTTCGGTGTCGCAGGTGATGACGCCATCGCCGATGGAGGCCAGAGTGGTGCGTAGTTGCTGCTCGGACTGAAAGATCTCCTCGGCGCGTCGACCTAAGACGTCGAGCGAAGTCTTATAGGCGTCGGAGACGGCGTGGAGACGGTTGCGGGTGAACAGGCCGATGAAGATGCCGACGCAGAGGGCGAGCACAAGCAGCAGCCACTCCATGTGGCGAACCTGATATTGCCAGAGGTGGATGCGTGCGGCTCGCCGCTGCTCGGCGTTGTGGGTGGTATCGGAGAGGTCCTTGCGGATATCGTCCATCATCGACTTGCCGCGCAGGTTCAGGTCTACATCGCGCACCTGTCCTCCGGCCTGAATGGTAGCGATGACGGGCAGGGCGAAGGCATCGACCCAGAGCTGGTGCTTGTTAACTAAATCGTCGATGTAGCGCTTCTCGATATCATCGAGGCCCGGCATGTTCTTCATCTTGTCGAACTCGGCCTGCAGGCGCGGCGAGGCGTCGAGATAAGGCTGGAGAAAGCGCGCGTCGGAGGTGTTCTCGTAGCCGCGGAGAGCCGACTCTTCGTTAAGGATGAGAGTGTTGATGCGGCTGACCTGAGAGATGTGGGCGTCCGATTGCTGAATCAGCCGGACGGTCGAGTTAGCTCCCTGGATTTGCAGGTAGAGTGCAACGGCGGCCAGCAAAAGCGCGATGACCGGCAATAAAAATACCTGCCGCAGGATGCGATTGAATTGATTTAGATTCACTGTCCTCCGGTTTTAAGCTCGACTTAGAGGTTGCAGAAGACTGCCTAACTTGTCCAGAAGAACGGGGGGACCTTCTCCCTTGGTCATGCACATGTCTACCATAGAGAGCACGTCGGAGGGCAGGCCAATATAAGCGGAGAGGAGCAGGATGGGGATATGGGGCTTGACCTGGCGCATCTTCGCAGCCACCTCGCCTCCATTCATTCCCGGCATGGAGTAGTCGAGCACAACGCAATCGATGGGTTCGCTCATGAATAACTCGAGTCCGGCAGAACCGTTGGGCGCCGTCAGAACACGATACCCTGAGCGCTCCAACAATATCTTGCGAACCTTCAGGCCGATCAGTTCGTCATCGACACAAAGGACGAGATGGGATTTTTGCTCCATAGGCAATCGATTCGCAGCAGCTGCTATTTAAGGATAACGCCTGGCGTATAAAAGTAACATTCCCTTAATGAGTGACTCTAACGATTCATCGTACGTTAGCAATGTTTTGGTCACGGTAGGTTAATCTGACGGTAACACTGAGGTTACAAATTGAGTCAGACGATCTTTGTATTGGAAGATGATGCCGATATCTCGCGCCTGGTGCAGTATCACCTTGAGAGTGCCGGCTACACCGTTCGCGTCTATTCAACCATCGGCCAGATTGTTCCCGATGCCGACCGGCAGCCACCGTCGCTCTTTCTGCTGGATATCATGGTGCCGGGGGGCGATGGACTGGATCTGTGCCGCAGGTTGCGTCAGAACCCGACGCTGAGTGTAATCCCCATTATCTTTCTGACGGCTCGCGCGGCGGAGAATGATCGCGTGCAGGGCCTTGAGATGGGCGCGGATGACTACATCACCAAACCGTTTGCCACACGAGAGCTGATAGCTCGTGTAAAGGCTGTGTTGCGCCGGTTCGAACGGCCGACTTCGCCGTCGATTCTGAAGTTTGAAAACGTTGAGATTGATGCAGGTGCGATGCAGTTGCGCGTCAACGGTGAGTTGGTGACGACGACAGCAACCGAGTTCCGTTTGCTGGACTATCTCGCACGACATCCGGGACGAGTTTTTAGCCGCGATCACCTGCTGGACGCTGTATGGGGCGATGCCCGGTTTGTTACTCCGCGTTCGGTCGATGTCTATGTTCGTCGCATTCGCGAAAAAATCGAAGCCGACGCCGAGAGCCCGCGCTATTTGAAGACGATGCGCGGAGCGGGATACCGCTTTGAAATTCCTAAGACTTCGCAGTCCTGAGTGTAGGTGCATTGGTGAGGCGTAGTCTTTTTCTTTCGATTTTTGTTCGCATGACGATCGCCTTGGCGATCGTTGTAGCGTTGTGCGTATGGCTTGCGCCGCATGGCTGGATCTTCGCTGCAATCTTTCTGCTGGGCTGGGCCGCGTTAAGCTCGTTGCTGATCGCGCGATTGGTGGGGCAGGATGTTTCGGCGCTGCGATTATCGACGGCGGCCATTGCGGAGCGTCCTGTCGATACAATCGGCAACCAGTATGCTGACTTCGACGAGGTAGCGCATGCGATCTCGCAGGTCTCCGAACGGGTGCAGCGGCAGCTCGCCGATGCCTCAGAGGGGCGTCAGAAGCTGGAGGCGATGATTGACAGCATGCAGGACGCTGTCGTTGCCGTCGATCAGGCGGGGCGCATTCAGTGGACCAATCAATGCATGCAGAAGCTCATTCCAGGAGCCGTCATCGGCGGGGCAGTTCGCGTAGGACATGCCCTGGTGCAGACGATCCGCGATCCCGACGTTCTGCAATGCGTTCGCGCGGCGTTGGAAGAGCGCGCCGTGAGCGAGCGACGATCGACCTCGGTTGTCCCGGGACGCATCTTCGAGATTGCAGCGTCGCCGATGCCGGGTGGCGGAGCAGTTGCCGTGCTGCACGATATGACGCGCATCGAGCAGGTCGAGCGTATCCAGCGCGATTTTGTTGCGAATGTCTCGCATGAGCTGCGCACGCCGCTCACCTCGATCAGCGGCTACGTGGAGACGTTGCTGGACCATGAAGCGGGCCTTAGCACGCAGGCGCGGGAGTTTCTTACGACAATTCTGAAGAATGCCACGCGCATGAATCGCCTGACGGAGGACCTGCTGGTCATGGCGCGGGTGGAATCGTCAGAGAGCGAGCTTCATCCAGCGCTGGTGCGTGCAGATATCCTGATTCGCGATGCGGTGCAGGCGATGAGCGGCCTGGTGCAGGATGCAGAGGCGGTGCTGGAGATTGGCGAGGTGACGACCACCGAGGTCTTTGCCGATACGGACGCGATCGTGCAGGTGCTCAGTAATCTTATTGAGAACGGAATTAAGTATGGGCACGGACGCAATGCGGCAGCCTCCCGTGTCATCGTCAGCGCACGTGAGGTCACGGAGCCGTTTGACGCGGTGGAGTTCCGCGTCCGCGACTTTGGACAGGGAATTGCCTCTGAGCATCTGGGACGGATCTTCGAGCGGTTTTACCGGGTGGACAAGGCTCGTTCGCGTGAGTCGGGCGGCACTGGACTTGGGCTCGCGATTGCACAACGGATAGTGCAAATTCACGGTGGTAACATTCGTGCCGAGAGTGCGTTGAACCATGGCAGCACATTTATCTTTACGCTGCCGAAACAGTCCGGAGGGTCTGTGCGTCCATGATGGATGGAGTAAGCTTTTCCCCACCATTCATATCTTTGTAACCTTCGCTTAACATTGCTGGACGACACTCGAATAGATACAAATCCCAATTTTCTGAGGTAATCAGGTGGAACGAGTCAGTTTAAAAATTGCTGCCGCGGTGTTATTTGCGTTCTGTGTTACAGGCTGTAAACAATCTGCGAATACGTCTGCAACGTCGGCTGGCGAGAGCAGCGCGCAGAATCTGAATGGCGCTGGCGCTACGTTTCCTTATCCGATCTACTCGCGCTGGTTCAGCGAGTATGCTGCCGCGCATCCTGGCGTTCACATCAACTATCAGTCCATTGGGTCGGGCGGCGGCATTCGTCAGGTCTCCGAGCAGACGGTTGACTTTGGTGCGAGCGACGGCCCGATGACGGACCAGCAGCTTGCCGCATCGAAGGTTCCGTTGATGCATATTCCTTCTGTGCTGGGAGCGGTGGTTCCGGTTTATAACATTCCGGGCGTTACTGGAAATCTCAACCTCGCTCCTGATGTCATCGCTGATATCTATCTCGGAAAGATCACCAAGTGGAACGATCCGCGGCTGGCGAAGGATAACCCGGGCGTCAAGTTCCCCAGCACGGCGATCCTCCCCGTCTATCGTTCGGACGGAAGCGGAACGACCTATATCTTTACCGACTTTCTCTCGAAGGTCAGCCCTGAGTGGGCCGCAAAGGTAGGCAAGAGCACCTCGGTGAAGTGGCCTGTGGGCATCGGACAGAAGGGCAACGAGGGTGTTGCCGGAATGGTGCGCCAGTCGCCCTCTTCGTTCGGCTATGTGGAGCTGATCTATGCTCTGCAGAACAAGATGACCTATGGCGCTGTCCGCAATGCTTCGGGTAAGTTCGTTCTTGCCAGCACCGATGGTGTGACGGCCGCCGCCGCCGCTGCTGCTTCGAGCATGCCGGCAGACTACCGGGTTTCGATTACGAATGCTCCGGGCGATACCTCCTATCCGATCAGCAGCTTTACCTGGTTCTTGATCCCGACGCATTCGTCCGATGCAACGAAGACTGCGACGCTCAAGGATTTCCTGACCTGGATGCTTGATCATGGCGAAAGCGAAGCGTCCTCGATGGGTTACGCTCCGCTTCCGGCGCAGGTCCAGAGCATGGTCCGCCAGAGCATTGCAAACCTTCACTAAACCGACCTGCCGCACGGCGATAAAAAGCCGTGCGGCATCTCTGGCTGACCTTGGCTACAATCAATTACAGAGAATCAAATCACAGGGTTCAGGATTGTGCCTTCTAGTCGCATGACTACCGAAAGAGAACCAGGATCTTCGATGCCGACTGAGCCGTCACTGACGCCTGCCGTCTTTGCTGCTGCCAATCCGGCTGCAGGCGAATCGGCTTCTTCGCCGATCAGAGACTATCTCAGCACACGCAGCAGCGGTCGGTTTGCGGACAGCAGCTTTGCCGCATTGATGCTGCTCTGCGCATGCAGCATCTTCGCAATTGTTGCCTTCATCTTCTGGATATTGACGGTTCGATCTCATCTGAGCCTGGTTCAATTCGGCTGGAAGTTTTTCTCCCGCTCGGCATGGGACCCGGTCTCTGGTGATTTTGGAGCGCTTCCATTTATCTATGGCACGCTTGCGACCTCATTTCTTGCACTCCTGATGGCTGTTCCTCTTGCACTGGGCGTGGCAGTATTTGTTACGGAGCTTTGCCCGAAGCCTCTTCGTGCACCGATCTCATTCCTCACGGAACTGCTGGCTGCGATTCCAAGCGTTGTATATGGTCTGTGGGGAGTGTTTGTTCTCGTTCCGCTGATGCGCGATGTCGTTGGGCCATTCCTTTCAAAAACGCTCGGCTGGACCGGATTTTTTAGCGGCGCCAATTTTGGTGTCGGTCTGCTTACGGCGGGTATTATTCTCGCGATTATGATCCTGCCGATCATCTCTTCGCTGACGCGAGACATCATGCTGGCTGTGCCGAACAGCCAACGCGAGGGCGTTCTGGCGCTGGGTGCGACGCGATGGGAGATGATTCGTGTCGGCGTTCTTCGCAACTCGCGCATCGGCATCGTTGGTGCAATTATGCTTGGCCTTGGACGCGCACTTGGCGAGACGATGGCGGTCACCATGGTCATCGGGAACCACCCGAATATCAGCCGGTCACTCTTCGCGCCTGCCAATACGCTTGCCAGCGTCATTGCAGGAGAGTTTACCGAGGCAACCGGAGATCTTTACCTGAGCGCGTTGATCGAGATCGGCCTCGCACTTTTCCTGGTCACCATCGTCGTCAATGCCATTGCGCGTCTTATGGTGTGGGCGGTTACACGTGGCGCACCGGTAGGAGCGGCCTGATATGAGCACACAGCCTACTGTTCCGCCTTCGCATTCACGTCCTATGAATTTTCAGTCGAAGGCGATGCGTTTCAACACGGCTCGCCGCGCTGCGACGAATCATTTTGTCAGCGGTCTGGCAGTTCTTGCTACTGTTATCGTCCTCGCACCGCTTGCCGCGATTCTCTTCTATCTCGTCTACAAGGGTGCAAGTTCGCTGAATCTTGCTTTTTTTACGAATGTTCCTGCTCCGGTCGGTCAACCGGGCGGCGGCATGGCGAACTCGATTTTGGGATCGGGTGTCATCCTTTTGCTGGCAAGCCTGATGGGAATTCCGGTTGGAATTGCCTCCGGTGTTTATCTGGCAGAGTTTGGCCGCGGCAAGATGCTCGCCAACGCTGTGCGCTTCACGGCCGATGTGCTGAACGGCGTTCCTTCCATCGTCATGGGCATTGCGATCTATTCGCTGGTCGTGATGCCGCAGAAGCACTTCTCAGCGCTGGCCGGCGGCATTGTTCTTGGCATCATGATGGTGCCTACGGTGACGCGTACCACTGAGGAGATGCTGTCCACTGTGCCTCATGCGATTCGCGAAGCGGCGCTGGGCCTGGGTGTTCCCAAGTGGCGCACAGTTCTTTCTGTCAGCCTTCGCACAGCATCGCCCGGAATTATCACCGGCTGTATGCTCGCCTTCGCGCGTGTTGCCGGAGAGACGGCGCCGCTGTTGTTTACCGCTTTCGGAAATCAATTCTGGAGCTTCAAGCTCAACGAACCTATCGCGGCACTGCCGCTGCAGATCTTCGTCTATGCCATCTCCCCCTATGATGAGTGGCACCGACTGGCGTGGGCTGGCTCACTTGTTCTTATCGTTATGATTATGGTCTCAGTCACGCTCGTCCGCATCTATGCCAGCCGCGGCGTACTCAAGGGAGGAAGCTAGTGGGAGTAGGCATTCAGGTCGAGAACCTAAACGCGTGGTATGGCAACACTCATACCCTGCAGGACATTAACCTGCACATTCCCGCGAACCATGCCACTGCGCTGATCGGGCCGTCCGGCTGCGGTAAGTCCACCTTTGTCCGTTGCCTCAATCGTATGCACGAGACCAATCCGATTGCGCGTGCGACCGGCATTGTCCGCATGGGCGAGATCGATGTCTACAAGGATGCGTCTCCAGTAGAGATTCGTCGCCGTGTCGGCATGGTCTTTCAGCGCCCCAATCCTTTTCCCACGATGTCGATCTACGACAATGTGGTCAGCGGATTGAAGCTCAATGGTTTTCGCAACAAGCGTGTGCTCGACGAGACGGTCGAGCGGTCGTTGAAGCAGGCTGCTCTGTGGGAAGAGGTGAAGGACGACCTCAAGAGAAAATCGGGCGCCAGTCTTTCGGGTGGACAGCAACAGCGTATGTGCATCGCGCGTGCCTTGGCGGTTGATCCTGAGGTGTTGCTGATGGACGAGCCGGCTTCCGCGCTCGATCCTGTCTCGACCTCGAAGATTGAAGACCTCATCTTCCAGCTCAAGAGCCAGTACACCATCGTCATCGTTACACATAACATGCAGCAGGCTGCGCGCGTGGCCGAAAACACTGGGTTCTTTCTCAATGGAAAGATGGTCGAGTTCGACTCGACTCACAAGATCTTTACGAACCCCCGTGATAAGCGTACCGAAGACTACATCACCGGGAGGTTCGGATGACGCGGATTAAATTCCAGCAGAATCTCGACGACCTCAAGGAACGATTACTCATCATGGCGGGCATGGCCGAGCAGGCCATTCAGCGATCGATTGAGGCTTATAGCAGCCGCGATCTCAGCATCTGTGAGCTTGTCTTTCACTCTGAGCCAGCCATCAACCGGCTCGAGCGCGAGATCGACCAGATGGCGTTGGACCTGCTTGCGATGGAGCAGCCCATGGCCATCGACCTGCGCTTTATCCTTTCAGTGATTCGCATCAATGCTGATCTGGAGCGCGTCGGCGATCAGGCAGTGAATATTGCGATTCGCGTTCGTGAGATGGGGGCCTTTGCGAATACCGATCTTCCGGTAGACATCCCGAAGCTGGCTTCGCTGTCGTCGGCGATGGTACGCAAGGCGCTGCAGGCTTTTATTGAAGCGGACGCCGAGTTAGCCCAATCCGTGCTGCTGCTCGATGATCAGGTCGATGAGATGAATGACGCAGCTTTTTATGCGCTCAGTTCGTTGATTAAGGAAAAGCCAGAACTGACGCCCCAATCGCTCAATGCTCTCATCATTGCGCGAAATCTTGAGCGGGTGGGTGACCATGCCACCAATATCGCTGAAGACGTCATCTTCTGGGTGCGTGGATTCGATGTCCGGCACCATCCCCGCGCCGATTAGCTCAGGCGGGTTCCCACCAGGTCAGTTGCGATAGAAGCGGATAGTAGAGCGCCAGGCGTATCTTTCTTCCCGCACGGTTGATCGTCTGCGCATAAGTTTCCATCTGCGCGCTGTACTTCGCTCGCTCTGAAGCAAGAAAAGCTTCGATACCTTCGCC
Organism: Edaphobacter dinghuensis; assembly: GCF_014640335.1. Classification (NCBI taxonomy): domain Bacteria; kingdom Pseudomonadati; phylum Acidobacteriota; class Terriglobia; order Terriglobales; family Acidobacteriaceae; genus Edaphobacter; species Edaphobacter dinghuensis. The sequence goes on from NZ_BMGT01000003.1 coordinate 565,525, forward strand.
TGTATGCGTCGTTGTTTTGTAGTCCACGATCCAGAGATAGTCATCTCCTTCAGATAACGGCATCGCTCCTGCCCGGAAGATGCGATCCAGTCGGACACTTCTGCGGTCCTCTGCCCATGAGGTAAGCGCAAGCTCGCTGGATGCTTCTTTATGAGCTCCCAGAATCCAGCGTCCTTGCATGTCTCGCAAAGTATTTTCGAGTGCTGCTCGCACGCGCGATGATAGTTGTTTCACACGCGAAGCGCCAAGACCCTCGCCACGTAAAACCGTCGAGATGCGTGGCTCCCATAGCTCTATTTCGTTCAGCAGTTCGTCTGGAAGAGTTCCATGCGCAAGCCGTTTCGCTATCAATTCCAGAAACTCATGGACTGCATTTCCGAAGGCCCGCGCTTCAAACGATCCCTCCGGTCGCTCAAAGCGAGCTTGCGCTGTCCCGATGCTGTTTCCATAGGAGAGCTTCTGCATTTCGGCAAACCGTGCCGACGGTAAAAAATCCAAAGGCAGGCGCTCCAAGATTGGAGGACGCTCTTCTGTGGCCGCGGCCAGACTACCAACAAACGCATCGGTAGAAGCGGTTGCATCTTGGGGTGGCAAGGGAAGCATCGGCTGCACGTTGCTTGAAGACGCGTGCGTAGCGATAAAGTATTGCTCTGCGGCTGGCCACGCTGCGCTCAACAGGCTTCCGTGCGCTTGACTCATCGAGCCATCTGACTTTGTCTCTGGAGCGGCGAAGAGATGCAACTCCTCTCTCGCGCGCGTGCAGGCGACGTAGAACAGCCGCTTTCGTTCCGCCGCGTCTCGTGCCTTCTCGATATTGTTAAGCCAATCATTCAGCTCTTGCGACTCCTCTCCTCGGCCAATGATCGGCGCAAGAACCAAATTCGCGGAGTCTTCTCCATCCGAATCAATCTCGTTCCAGGTAAGCAATCGACCGCCGGAGACACGCGCCCTCTTCTCCAGTCCAGGGACAATCACTACATCCCACTCAAGGCCTTTCGCTCCATGGATTGTCATGAGATCGACTGCGCCCTCGCTGACCGCTGCTTCAGCGTAAAGCTTATCCAGCCTTGTTTTCAGCTGGCTTAAGTCGATTGTGCCAGTCTCCGCTTCGATCTCATTCAGCAATTGCAGATATCGACGCGCATTCGTCATCCTCTCAGGCGTCAGATAGACATTGCCGCCCAATGATCGCCATGCTCGCTCTACCCATTGCGTTGTCGTCAATCTGCCGCGCTGTTGAGAGGCTGCCTGCAGCACCGGCCAGATTCGCATCAACCGTGCGCAGGTCTCATCGCTCAACAGATGCCCTCGTTCGGCAAGCAAGTCGCCGAGAGTACGCTCTGCCCAATTCTGTTCATCTGCTCCTGCAAGCACGTGTAATTCAGACGATGTTAGCCCACACCAGGGAGCATGCAGCACAGCGAACCATGCCACTCGATCAGCCGGGTGCAACAGCGCACGTGTCAGCGCAAAGAGATCCAGCACCTCGCGCTGTTCTCCCAATGCCTTAATATCGACAGCGCGATAGGGAATTGGACCCGCACCCTCATCTTTTTCCAATGCCGCGACAATGTCGGTCAAATGGTTGCGGCTGCGCACCAGAACGGCAATCTTCCATGGCTCTGTTCTTTCTCCGGGCAATGGTCGAGCTTGCCATTCTTCAATGATTGAGCGGATAGAGTGGGCATCTGTTTTTGCCTGTCTTCTGCGAGATGAAGTATCGGCAGAAGGTAATGCATTTGCATGCCATACGATGTCGCATGCTCCCTCGGCTGATCTTCCGCGTATAGCTCCGGCAGGCGTATATCTCACCTCGCCGGAGGTGACGTCATTCAAAGCTTCAGGAAAGATCGACGAAAAAATGTCGTTGAAGGCGTTTACTAAACCCTGCTGCGACCGGAAGTTCGCAGTCAATCTTAAACTTTCCACGGGTAGGTCGCCGAGTTGTTCTGCAGCCATCGTTTGTATAAAACGCTCAACGCGCGCTTGCCGAAAGAGATAGATCGACTGCTTAGGATCGCCGACGAGAAAGACCGTCTGACTGTGGCCATCCCAGTTCTGAGTTAGAAGTTGGATCAACTCGTACTGGCTGGTCGAAGTGTCCTGCATCTCATCGACCAGCAGGTGTTGCAGCTTCATTCCTAACGCCGCTTCCAGATCGTGCACTCCATCTTCGCGGCGTAAGGCAGCCTTCGCTAAAAGTCCAAGCTCGGCAAAATCGCACTCACCGCGCTCGGCAAATACAAGTTGCAGCTCCGCCAGCGCATGACTGAGAACGCGAAAGAGTGCCTTCGCAACTACCCACTGTTCCTGCGGGTATTTTGCAGGAGGAAGATAGTTGACTGCTTGAATCGCTTGCAAAATGTCATCGCGATGTTGAAGCTGCACCACTAAATCTTTAAGCCTCGCGGCATCGTTTTTATCGATCTCGAATTTGAGCCAGTCGCCACGGAAGCCTGAGCGCCAGCCACCATCTCCCTTCGTCAGGAGATGAATGAGTGCGCGCCAATGCTCGAGGTGTTCTGCAGATTCTGCGGGAGCGGTATGTCGTCCTGCGCAGACAGCGATGGGAGATGGCGATCCCTTGTATCCATCGGCATGTCCCAGTTCTCCGGCAAAGTGTGAGAGCTCGTGCAGTATGTCACTGGGCAGCGTCTGCGAGAGGCGAGTCAATCCAACACAGATGGCTTGCTCCAACGCTCGCTCCAGGCGTGGCAGCACCGTTTCATCCAGGTAGGTATCGTCAAGATCGCGTCCGGCGAGCGGAACCAGTTCACCCCACTGGTCACGCAGGGCCAACATGCCAGCAAGCAGACGCTCGCACTCTGCAAGATTTCCATCGCGATGCAGCAGAACCAGCCGCAGAGCAGCATTCAAGGAATGATTCTGACTGCCGAGTTGCATCAGGGTTCGCCGCGCAGCCTCGCGATGAAGCCCCGAGGCATCAAGCACAGGAGATTGCCCACCGCCGCCGCCCGAGAGCACCGGGAGTGAGCCGGCGATTTCGGCACATACGGAGTCGATCGTGCGCACCCTCAATCTGCGGGGTCGCTCCAGCAGTCCCCATTCCAGCATTTGGTCGCGGCGTAGAACAGCTTCAGCGAGCGCCCGTGTCTCTCGCTCGAATTCACTGTCATTGTGCAACGGCTCATTTCGCGCTGCCTTCTCCAGTTGAGAGATAACGCGCTCGCGAATCTCCCCCGTCGCCTTAACCGTGAATGTAATTGCCAGCACCTGCTCCGGCTGCTCTACGCTTTCATCGCCGAGCAGTTTGAGATATCGCTGAATGAGGAGTCCAGTTTTGCCGGAGCCGGCAGGAGCTTCCACAATCCATGATTGCCTGATATCGAGCGCCTTCTCGCGTTCGCGCCAATCGGGCGGCCGCACCGTGTCTGGGTTATTCTGCATCTCCGCTTCGGACCCAACAACGAATAGCTTAGTCACGCTCAGCCTCCGTTGCTTCTTCGTCATCGTCTTGCTCAAAGGATGCCGGGTCAATGCGGCATAGCAACCGTTGCGCGCAATACGTACAGGTCGATGGAAAGTCTTTCGGTTTGACACGGATGTCGCCGTTATAAAAATTTTCGGCGAGCGAAGTCAGCACCTGCCGCCATTGCTGAACCTGCTCTTCGAGGTCAGCAGGATGTTGGCGTGGTATTCGGATGCCAGACGCTTCGCTGGTTGCAAACCCCTGCAGCCCCATATCTTTTCCGGCGCGCACCTGCCCGAATGCCACAGCCTCAAGCGGTGTGGCGTCAGACAACACTGCATACAGCGGCAACTGGGGCGCATCGGGCCGATCAGTGAGCCAATCACTCGGCTTGGCTACGCCGGTCTTGTAATCGATGATGATATCGCCGCTTTCCCCAATATCCACGCGATCTACACGCACGCTTAAGTGCAGTGGTCCAATCCGTACGTCCCTTAATTCTTTTTCGCTGAGTTTAACTTTGAACGGTGGCCGCGCTGATTCAAGCTCCAGCCACGGTCCCAACAGGTTCAGCAGTCGCTCACGCTGCATGTCGAGGTAGGCCGCATCCCAGGGCGTCTCACTTAGCTGCTCACTTTTTTCAAGCGCTGCCGCTATGCATTGTTGCAGTAAAGCCTCTCGCTCTGGGGTGCGCATGGCCTTCAGGGAGCTCTGAGTCTTGACCTCATTCCAGAAGTTTTCAAGTACAAGGTGAACGATAGTGCCGCGCTCGGCTGCGTCCAGGCCCATCTCCGTAGTGTTCGGCTCTGTCGACCATAATCGCCGCTCTGCAAATGCACGAAATCCGCAGGCAGCCTGCAATCGCAGAATCTCCGCGCCTCCATGAATTACCTGCTCCGGCAGCGGGGGTAATCCTGAGCGGTCCTCGACCTTCTCGATCTCAACGAGCGCTGGCTCTGCTTCAGCAGCAGCAATATCTCCAATGGCAATGGGCTCTAACGATAGTCCATGCATTGCGGAGGAGAGACGTTGACGGCCCTCTGCTGCTTCCTTCGCGTAACTAAACACAACCGTTGCTGCGCTCTCAGCGATTCGTTCTGTTATACGCCGTGACTGATTCGCATCCTGCTGTGTATCTGTTCCAGGCATTCCAAGATCACGTTGAAGCGACCAGGGCAGCAACGGGTTGGCGCTTCGCGGGAGCGGCCAGGCTAAATCGCCGCTTCGCATAAACCAGATAGCATCGAATGTTGACCCTGCAGCTTCAAGAGGACCCATGATCTGGACAGGAGCTTCGCGCGATTCAGGGGCAAACATTGTCTGCTGTGCGATTCTCGCCAACGCATCCAAAGCTTGTAGGAAGCTAACGCGTTGCCCGTCAAAGTCCAGCGTCGACAGCTCATCGAGCACGCTCTCCCACTTGCGCCGCGTCTGAAACTCAACGCTATCTTCGCCTCTGCCTGCTCCCCATGCAGCGGCGGCCAGAAGCTCACGCATTGCTTCAGCCCATTCTGCATGCGACCGCTGTGTATTTTTGCCTAGGCGCTTTGAGACGACAAGCAGCGTTCGCAGTTTATTGTGGAGGTCGTTCAATCTCGATCTCCGTCTGGAGCCTTCGATTGCTGTTACTAACCACTCCAGCGAGATCTCCGGTCGCAGACGCTTCGCTCGCCGCAGCTCAAACGCATCGAACTCAGCTCGCGCTTCATACTCTGTCGAGAGAGGCGCAAGGTAAGGGGAGAGCAGCAGCCTGCTCACACGCTCCAGCGGAAGTGCTTCCGTGCACCACTTTAATATGTCCAAAGCGGTTGCCGCCATCGTAGTGTTTGCAAGCATCATGCCTACTGAGAACTCGAATGGGCCGGAGTTGGCATTAGCTGTAATATCTTCCAGCTCCGGAGCCAGAATCTCTCTAAAGACTCGATCAATCTCTGCGCGTTGCTTCTCCAGGTCGGGGACGATGACGGCGATGCGAGCCTGTGGTTGTTGCTCCAGCAGCTTTCGCACTCCTCGTGCTGTAACTCGAAGCTCTTCATGCTCATCTATCGCTATAACGCTTAGCTGTCGCTCTGCGGCGATAGTGATTGGCATCTCCTCGATCTTTACTCCAGTACCGCGTAGCTCTTCCATCAGCCCTGTCTGTGCAGGAGTCATCAAGTCGAATCCGACCAACACTATTTCTGCTGTCGTCGCATCCCTCAGATGCCCTGCAGAAACTGCTGCCTCTAAGGCAGATTCCAACTGCGCTCGCGCCAGTAGACCATCGGCTCTGCATTGCTGCTCGAATTTCAGCGCCCACCGCTGAAAGGCCCGGGTGTCAGAGCTTCCCGCAGTTCCGCGCAGTTGCGACTGGCCTCCATAGCTGCAAAGCAAGCTCCATGCCTGCATCGCCATCTCTGCAAGGGAGGCCACCGTCCGCAGGCTGCGTAACTCTGCATCCGCTTCCAGAATTTTTTGCCATACCGCATGTTCCTGCGTGCGGTTCAGCAGCAGTTTCGAGGTGTGGCCGCCAATCAACATCTCATGCCAGAGGCTGGCAGTCCACGCATCCCATGCCATAATCGCAGGTGGCTGCCAGCTATCCAGCCCCAATGCGCGATGATGGCGATCAAAGCCGACGCGCAGAGTTCGCGCCGCGCGTTGATTTCCTGTCACGACGGTTGCGCCGCGCTCCAACGCCTGTGCGATCTCGATCGGCAATAGATCTTTACCATCCATCTCTCGGTTATACGCCCGCAGCCGTTGGAAATCAGCCTGCCAAAGCTCGATTGGAACGTCTCCATAAACTCATCGCCAGCAGGACGATCGCTGCCGCCAGTGGCAGCGCAAGCGCGACTTGCAGCGAGCCTGTTTTTGTTGAAACTACTCCCATCAGCCAGGGCAAGGCCGCGGCACCCAATCCAGACACGGCGAGCACGATGCCTGCCTGTCGCGCTGCCGGCTTTTCCGCCATAAGCAGGGCAAAGGTGGACGGGAAAAACGGAGCCAAACTGAAACCGAGCAATATTGTGAATGTCGCAATGCCCACAGCCGAATGTGCTGTAGCCAGCCCGGCGGTAAAGAGCACCGCAAGCGCCAGTCCCCAGCGTTGCACGGTCGTCTCGCCGATTCGCAACATGACGACAGAAGATCCGGCGCGGCCTGCGGTCAGCGACATCCAGAGCAGCAGGGTCGTGTATTCGCTGACGGCCAGGGTTTTGTCTCCATAGCGCAACGCATACGTTGTCAGCCACCCGCTCAGGCAGGTCTCCAGCCCGCCATAGAGAAACAGTAGTCCTGCAAAGTAGAGAAAGATTCCCCTGCCAATGCGCTGGTTGTCGGCTGGCGCATCGGCAACCCCGGCCTGCTCTGCCGTTCCCCGCATCTCTGCCGCCACCGCCAGGGCCGTCGCCATAAAGAATGCAGCAAAGCACTCCAGCATCCCGCGCAATGCAAACCGTGGGAGCAGCCATGCAGCCAAAAGGGGAGAGAGCATTGCGCCGAAGCTCCACGAAAAATTCAGCAGCGCCAGTGCCGATCCACGGTGCTCTGTGTAGCGACGCCCAGCAAGAATGTTAGTCGACGCAATGATCTGCCCTAATCCGAAGCCGCCTGCAAACAGGCCGACGCATGCCACGACGAGACCCGGCGCAACCGCAAACAGCCCAAAGCCCACTGCCGCGGATGACAATCCTGTCAGCAGGCTGCGACGCAGATGGCGCGAAACGCTTACCCCTCCTGTAAACGAGCCGCAGAACTGAGCCAGCAACAGCAATCCGCTTTGTGCGTCCTGCAGATGCCATTGTCGCGTTAGCAATGGCAGAATCGGCCCGAGCAGAGCAGTGCCCAATCCGGTCAACACAAATCCAACGTGCATCAACCCGGAAGATGGAGACACTTTTCTTCGTTCAGCCATGCGAACCCCCACCAAGTTCTTTCCATTATCATCAATTCAGGAGTTCCTGCCGTGCCCAGAAAAGCCTTATTTGTCCTCCTCTTCGTTGCGCTCCTCTCGGGCTGCCGCAAGTCCTCTGCTCCCACATCAGAAAGCTCCACTGCCGCGCAAGCCACCTTTCAGATACGAGGCAAGGTCGTCAGCACCGATGCGTCTCACGTCACCCTCGACGGCGATGCCGTTCCCGGCTTCATGGACGCCATGACGATGCCTTATAAGCTCAAAGACCCGATGGTTGCCACCGAGCTTCATCCTGGTGATCGCATTACGGCGACTATTCTTGCCGACAAGGATGGCAGCGACTTTGCCAACGTCCGCCTGGATAACGTTGTCATCGTCTCGCAAGCACGACCGGACTACGTGCCTGCCGTTCAATACAATGTTCCCAAGGCAGGGGATTCTGTTCCCGACTTCAAGCTCCTCAACCAGAGCAACCAGACGATCCATCTGGCGCAGTTTAAAGGCAAGGTGCTCCTCCTCACCTTTATCTACACCCGCTGCCCGTTTGCGGACTTCTGCGTGCGTATGAGCCGCAACTTTGCCGAAGTCGATAAAGCTCTCGCTGCCGATCCGGCCCTGTATCAGCAGACTCACCTGCTCAGCATCAGCTTCGATCCCGCTTACGATACGCCAAAGGTGCTGCGCAGCTACGGTGGGGCCTACACGGGTCTGTATACCAAGGAAAAATTCCTTCACTGGGACTTTGCCGCTCCCACCGAAAAGGAGCTACCTGCGCTTACCCAGTACTTCGACGTGGGTATTACGGGGAGCGGCAAGACTCTGTCTCACTCCCTGTCGACCGTTCTCATCGGCAAAGACGGCAAGATCGTCGCATGGTATCCGAACAATGAGTGGAAGCCTGTCGATGTTGTTGCTCAGATGAAACAGGCAGCCGGTGCCTGAGCGTTGCGGCAGAATTTCCTGAAGTCTCTTGATATAAATAGAAAGCCCCGGCTGAGACCGGGGCTTTTGCTCGAAGCAAGATATCGCTAGAAGTGATAGGCAGCGCCAAAGGTAAGCAGCGATGGAGTCAGGCCGCTCTGCGGGAAGCTCAGCCATCTTTGATATTCAAAGTCGGCCCGTGCATTCAGATGCTTCAGAATTCTGTAATCGACGCCCCCTCCGACAGCAAAGAGGTTGTAGGCCAGGTTGGCATGGCGATAACCGGGGAATGCCGGAAAGTTGAAGACACCTCGGCCATACATGCCCTTGAGATAGGGAGAGAAGCGGCCATAGTTGCGGTGATAGCGTGCGCCGATCTCATAGGTCTTTTCGTAGACGTCTGAGCCTCCTCCGTCCTTGACGAAGTGGAACTCGCCTTCAATGCCAAGGTTATGGATAAAGTCATAATCGAAATAGGCTGCGCCGCCATTGATGCGATTGGGCAGGTAATCTGAATCTGCTGTGGTAAAGCCACCGCCGACCTGAAGGTCAGCGGTGCGGGTGGCGGTAGGCCGGGCTTGTGCCAGTACTGTGGAGGCCGCACCAGCAAGGCTGATGAGGACAAGAAGTTTGGTAAGCAATCACATCTCCTGAGACGAACGGCTTGCGCCCATTCCGATAAAAAGTGGTCTAACGGAAAGAATACGCGACGCCGACAGTCATGACGAGAGGTGATAGCCCGTTATTCTGGAACCCAGGCCAATTTTGGTACTCGAAGTCGAAGGCACGAACGTTGAAGCGTCTGGTGGCCCACCAATCGACGCCTCCGCCGAAGGACATGACTCCGTAGGTGGCGCTTGAAGCTTTTATGTATTGGCTTGGAGTCTGATATCCAAACCGGCCAATTCCGAAGAGCGCCTTGGCATAGGGCGTAAAACGATGATAGTGAAAGCGGTATCGTGGGCCAACGAGATAGGTGTCCTCGGAGATATCGGCTGGGGTAATCAGATTGACGAAGTGAATATCGCCTTCAACACCGAGATGCCGGGTGAAATCGTAGTCTCCATAGATCGATAGCCCTCCGATCCCTTTTGGGCCATAGTCCGGTCGCGCATAGGTTACGCCGCCGCCGACTTGGAGACTGCCGGTGCGAGCAGCGGTAGGAACAGCTTGTGCGTGCGACCACGTCGTAAGGCCAAGCACGCAGACGAAACAGCCGATAAGAGTATGCAGTTTCAAGTGAAGTACCCTCCTGGGGGAGATAAATGCTCGAGTTAGGCAATTCAGAAGAAGATCAGCGCCAATCTCCGGCGCAAGTAAGAGGGCGTGGAAAGGCCAAAATGCTCGACTCTTCCACGCCCTAATCAATCCATTACTGCTGTGGCACTGTTGCCTGAGGCTCCGCTGCGGGAGGCGCAGCGTTGCCGGGAGCAGGTGCGGGAGCGGCAGCCGGAGGCTGAGCGGTATTGTCCGCCGGAGCTGCCGTATTGGGCGCTGTTGCGTTGGGTGCCTGTGCCGGTGCGGCCGTCGGTTCCTGATAAGCCGTCAGCTTCAGGTAGACCGGCTCGACCTCAAAGGGCATCTTGTCAGCCGGGCTAAGCAGAGGCTCATACGCGGTATGCATCACCGTCACCTGATCCGTCCACGGATTGAAGCGGAGGAACGCGGACAACGGCATCGCTGCCTGCTGCTTGAGATCGTTCATGTTGAGCTTGGGGCTCTTGCTCATCAAAGCCGCCATCCAGAAGGTGGGGTCCTTGTCGCCCTTGACCAGACCGTCTCCAATCTGAGGCTGGTTGAGCGCGGGCAGGCCCTTGAGGCGTGCCTGAAGCTGCTGGAGGTAGAGACCGAAGTACTGCTCGCCGCCAACAAGTTCTTTGGCGTTCAACAACTCGATGGCCTTCTTTGCGGCTGCCTCGTTGTCGGCATCCGTGTGGTGCATGGGGATGCGCTTGAACACGGAGGTCGAGGGGAAGAGGAGTTGATCATTGAAGGCGTACTTGGTGTCGAGCCGGTGACCAAGGATAATGTGAGCGACCTGGAACGCCAGCAGGGCATTGAGATTGCCCATCTGCTGCGCGCCATCCTGGGTCACAACGCCAGTGGTGTCGATCAGGCCCTTGGAGAGAATGATGGTGTTGCCGATGGCCAGCGACTCCAGCGGCTGAGTGAGCAGTGTGCGAACACGGATGGGCCGCGAGAGCGTGATGTTGTTATAGGCAAGAATATTGTTGGCCAGGTCGGCAAGCGTCTTGTCGAAGTCGCTTGGCGCGTCGAGCAGACCGGCCTGATAGAGACGATCGACGACGTTGTCCTCTGCCTGTTGCACCCATGCGCGCTGAGCACCCAGAGGGCTGACGTCCTGGGCGTCGTTGCTGACGTCAGTGGCACCAACGACATCGAGCGACGTGTTCGACGACTCCTGGGTGGGAACCTTCAGCGAGTAGCCCCAGATATGGTTGATCGCCTTGAACTTCAGCGTGTGCGAGGGGCTGTTTGAGTCGCTCTCTTCAACATAGGCGGAGGTGGGCATCCAGAGATTCGGTTGCACGTTGGTGCGCCAGCTGTCGAAGTGATAGAACTCGCGGTAGCCCTTCTCGGTGCCGGCGAAGTCTCCATTGAACCGCACCACGTTGCCATCGCCGGTCTCGATCCAGATGCGGCCAAAGAAGCGGCCTAGGGACTTCGTTCCCGGCATTGGGGCTACGTCGAAGACAGCGGTCGGGGTGTTCCCGAGGAACTCATTGCGGACGAAGCCGAAGATGTAGTGCTGCCGGTCAAAGTTGTTTGAGTCGATCAGCAGCATTTGAACGAAGCCGGTCTGATTGAAGTTCAGGTGCAGGTTCGCGCCGATATTCGTGATGTAGGAGCCGGAATGTTTGAAGAAGCCGAGCGGCCCGCTGGAGGTGGACCTTTTTTCATAGTTCTCGTTGCCAATGACGTTATTAAAGTCAACCCGTCCGAGGAAGTGCTGATCGGACTCCGGCACCTGGCCCATGACCTGGTCTGGCTTCATGTTCTGAAGATAGGTCTCGACGAGGGGAGCTCGCTGCTTGAGGGTCGCAATGACTACCTTTTCACGGGCGATCGCTTTGTCGATCAGAGCGTTCTCTGTCGGCGTAAGCTTGCGGGAAGACACAACGCTTGTGTCCTGCTTGTTTTTTCCAAAGTGCGGGAAGCCTGCTGCACCGGCAGGGAGGGTGGTTGCGACAAAGAGTGCCAGCAGCACACCGGCGGTTGAATGTTTCCCGTAAATCATCGTTTGCGGCTCCTGCGGCGACCTTACGGTCAGCCTTCGTAAATTGGTCTTCATACTAGTTAGTCAGACTACGTTGCAACAAATAGGTTTAACCGGCAAGCTGGAAGGCAACATTGACGACGCCCTCCCAATCCACTGGCCGGCCGGATGCATCGGTGGCTGGAGAAAAGCGGGTGCCTTCTACAGCGCGGACCGCTGATTGGCCCAGTCCATACCCGAGATCACGGGTAACGCCCAGCACCTGTACGGCTCCCGAAGCAGAGACGCGAAGGCGAACCGAGACGGTGCCCTCGATGTGCTCCTTGATCGCCTCAGCGGTGTACTGCGGGCGAGGCTTATACAACACCTTCGGCGCAGATCCGGAGCGAGCATAGGTGGGAGTAGAGGATGGTCCAGCAGGAGGCGGAGCAACTCGGCCAAGATTGACCGGGGTGCCTGCTTCACGGCTGCGTGAGTTCATGGGGCCGTTGCTACCGGCGACGCCGAGACGGACGCCACGGACGGCACGGGCTGCATTGTCGCGCCCGTTCATATCCTGGCTGCCGGGGGAGCCGGAGCCGAGCGTGACGGCTCTAGCAACCGGACCCGCTCCCGAGTTAGACGCGGGCATACCGGGTATGCCTCTCTGCCCAAGATTGACCGAGCTGACGGCAGGCCGATTGGAGGGGGCAATCGGGTTGTCAGGCCGCCCTAAAGCTACCGGTGAGGGGTGGGGAGAGTTGTTCACGACCGCGGCCGCCTGAGCTCGGCCTAGGTGGACGACCTTAGGCGCGGGTGGCGGCTGAATGCGCTTGGGAGGTGCAGGAACCACGACCGGGGCAGGATGCGTCATCCGAACCACGGGGATCTTTGGTTCAGGCTCCTTGACCTCAGGCATCTTGATCTTGGGGGGCTGAGGCTTCACCACAGGAGGCTTCGGCATCGGCGGCGTCTGGATGATCTTTGGGGGAGGCGGCGGCTTGAGCGGCAGCGGCTCGATCAGCGTGACGACCTTTTTTTCGGGAGGAGCAATCGTATTGTGAACTGCGGCGCCGATGATAATGATGATGATTGCAATGACGACGTTAATCGCAATCGAACTGAAGAGCGAACCTCTGCTCTGGGTGCCGTCATTCAGGATGCCAAAATGTTTGAACTGGATACTCTGCGGTGCTGGGTCGTCGCTGCGAAGCGGCTTTACCATAAAAATCCTTCGAAATGCCCCATAATCGAGACGGAGGATGAACCGATCCCGGCGACACAACCAGAACCGAGGAAAACGGGAGGAAAAAGCTCCGCACATTGCTGACGGAGGACCGTCGAGTGATCGAACTTTGCCGACCTGCTCGATAAAACTTTTATTGCTTTGGAGATAGTTGCCTATCGCCGTTTAGTTTTCTATATAGACAGACGAGAAAAGAAGAAGAAAAGGTTGTAGCAGGCGCCGTGCTTTGGGGAGTAACTTCTGTTTCTTTTGCCGGCACTCTGCTGGTTTCTTACTGCAAGTATAGTGCCGGAACGCTATGTGATTGACACTGGTACTTTTGTGGTATCCAGATAGAGAATAAATTGCAGGGTTAATGGGAGATTTTTTCATGAAGATTTTGGTAACTGGCGGAGCGGGATACATCGGCGGCACGGTAACGCGTCTGTTGTTGGCAAAGGGACACTCGGTGACCGTGTTCGATAACCTTTGCCACAGCAAGAGATCCGCAGTAGCGGAGGGGGCGGAGTTTATTCTTGGCGACCTGGCGGACCGTCCATTGGTGGAAAAAACGCTGAGCGAGGGCCGTTTTGACGGCGTCATGCACTTTGCTGCCCTGATTGAGGCAGGCGAGAGCATGAAGAAGCCGGAGATCTACTTCCGCAATAACACGGCCTCGACGCTCACTCTGTTGGAGTCGATGCTGGCGACCGGGCACGACAAACTGGTCTTCAGCTCTACGGCAGCGTGCTATGGAGAGCCCGAGTCGACGCCAATCCTCGAAGACGCAAAACTGCAGCCGACCAATGCCTATGGAGAGAGCAAACTCCTTGTAGAACATATGCTTAGGTGGATGAACCTTATTCATGGGTTTAGGTATGCCAGCCTGCGCTACTTCAACGTCGCCGGGGCTATCGAGGGCTATGGAGAGGCGCATGAGCCGGAGTCGCACTTGATTCCGCTGATTCTGGATGTGGCTCTGGGGCGGCGGGAGAACATCAAGATATTTGGCCGGGATTATCCGACCAAGGATGGCACCTGCGTTCGCGACTATATTCACGTGCGCGATCTGGCTGAAGCGCATCTGCTTGCATTGCAAGCGCTTAGTCACGAGAGCCGACTAATCTACAACATCGGCAACGGGCAGGGCTTTACCGTACTCGAGGTGATCGAATCGGTGCGGCGTGTGACTGGGAAGCAGATTACGGTCGAGGAGCACGAGCGCCGTGCGGGTGATCCCGCAGTGCTGGTGGCCAGCTCCGAGAAGATCAAGAAAGAGTTGGGCTGGAAGCCGGAGTTTGCCGAGCTGGACAAGATTATCGCCAGCGCATGGGAGTGGCACCAGAAACGCTATGCGTGATCAGCGGTCTTTGCGCTAGGTCGCAGCAGTAGAACAGCGTTAATGAAAAAGGAGCTTTTCTGTGATCGAGAGTATGTTTGCCCTTCATCTGCCGATTCTGGAGAAGCTGCTGCGGCCTATGATCGTCTACCTCTTCCTGATCGGGTTTCTTCGCCTGTTCGGGAAGAGGGAGTTGGCTCAGTTGAATCCGTTCGATCTGGTGGTGTTGCTGAGCCTGTCGAACACGGTGCAGAACGCGATGATCGGAGATGACAACTCCGTGACCGGTGGCATCATCGGAGCGTTTGCGCTGTTGGCGATCAACTGGGCGCTGACGCTCTTCCTGTTCAGAAGTCCGAAGCTGGATCAAATCGTCGAAGGCTCTGCGACGGTGCTGATCCATCACGGCGTGGCAGACGAGGCGGCGATGAAGAAAGAGGCATTGACTCACCTCGAGCTAAAGTCCGTGATCCATAAGCAGGGGTTCGACGACTATTCCGAGGTGGAGAAGTGCGTCCTTGAGCCGAACGGCACGTTTTATGTGGAGGGTGTGACGCCCAGCTCTGACGAAGCTGAGCGGGCGGAGATTCTGGCGCTGGTGCGGACGCTTTCGACCGAGGTACGAGAGTTGAAGGTGTTGCTGGCGGCGAGAGGATAGGCCGTTGCCACTCGGTTTGCGAAGCAGCGTCCTGCGGGAATAGCATCGTTGCAAGGGGAATGGAGTCTCCCAAAACCGCCCGACAGGGCTGATGACTCCTGCCAGTTCAATACGCTCGTCACGGCGGGCATACTTACGAGGGCAGGATGTCGACCTATCTCTGGATCACATTAGGCAGTGCACTGGGTGGGGTAGCGCGTTATGCGCTGACGCGGCTAACTCTCGACAGCAGTTCGAGTTTTCCGTGGGGAACGATCCTCATCAACGTGATTGGCTGTTTCGTCATCGGCTTCTTCGGCACGTTGACCTTTCCCGGTAGCCGGTTCGAGGTTCCTGAGAACATCCGCTTGTTTGTGATGATCGGACTGTGCGGAGGTTTCACCACCTTCTCTTCCTTTAGCCTGCAGACCTTCGACCTGATAAGGACGGGAGAGTTGAGCCGGGCACTGGCCAACGTTGTGATGTCTGTTGTGCTTTGCCTGGGTTCGGTGGCGTTAGGACACATGGTCGCGCACCGTGGCAATGCGATCTTTGCTGTCGCCGCTAACCAGGAAGAAGAGTACACCGGCTGATCGACATGGCCGCTGTGTGGCAAGCTCATTTGACGTCGACCGAACGGTCTCCTTCGTAGTGCATGATGTGGTAATAGCCCTCCCATCCATTCCATAGAAGGGGTTGTGGCAGCGGAGTTGATGGATCTTCGAGGAACTTCGCGAAGGTCTCGACGATCTCGCGTGTTCTGGGAACGCCCGTCAGCCAGTCTCCGTGATACCAGTTCTTCCATTTGCCGTATTCTGCGTCAGATTCGGCGCGGTGAATGTTGTCCAGTGCGGCGAGGGCCTCTTCTGCTTCCTGATGGGCTTTGGCGGAATCTCCGCGTTCGGCATCCTGAATGGATTTGGAGATGAGAAACAGTGTTCGATTACTCTCGCGATTGATCGCGATCATGGCCAGCACCTCGGCTCGATAGAAGGGAAGCCGAGACGGCGCGACCAGTGGCTCGGCGGCGACTGCCTGCTTCCAGACGGCATCCCATCGTGGCTGCGCGTCACCGCACTGCTGAATCTCTTTTGCCGTGGTGCTGTTGAGCCACTCTTTTTCTGACGCGCGATCTGGCGCTCCGACGATCCTCGGCTGCTCCCACTTGGGCGCCTGGCTGGGGATGGAGTAGAGCGGCGAGTCGATCATGTAGGTCAGCATCATGCGCCGGGATTCGGTGTGGTAAAGCTGGTCGCCATACTCGTGGGGCGGCGTGCCGAAGTGTGCGGGAGCCTGGAAGTATGCCTCGTAGACCTTGGCGATGGCTGGAGCGGCCTTGGCTCCGAACTCCTCGGTTGCCCATTGGCGATAGAAGTCATCGGCGGTGTGATCGCTATTGGCGGGAAGGCCCTCCCATGCGATGTCCATCACTCGTTTTGTGGTCATGGAGACCGGGCGAATGTCGCTGGTGTTGAGTAAGAGGTAGGCCGTGGCTTTGGCCTTGATGTAGCGGCCCAGCTCGGAGTCGATGCGGCTTACCGGAACCATCTCCGTAAGCTGGTTGGAGCGGTCGTTCATCATGGCGACGTGATAGTAAGCGCCCTGACCGGCGGCGACGCTGCCGTTGTCCTGCATATAGCCATAGCCGGTGTCGGCCCAGACCAGCGTGACCTCAGGCGGAATGGTGAGGTCGCCCTGTTTGACCAGCTTTGCACCCTCCTGCCACAGGTCGGTGACAAACTTCGCATCGGGGTGAGCCGCACGCACGATGCGCATCTGGTCGTTGATGGCTTTGCCGATCAAAGCTCCAAGGGCCTTGTCGTTGCCGCGAACGCTGGGGTCCATCGAGTCGTAGCTCACGTCAGACAGGCCGCGCAGGCCGACCGACCAGAGAATCTCCTGATGCGCAGGGTAAGTTGCGACCGCATCTTTCCACGCACGCTCGAGAATCTCCGGATGCGTGGTGTAGTTGTAGGGCACATCCTTCGGCCAACGAGCTACGTTGAGCCCTAGAGGAATCGCATGATGCTGATTCATGATGAGTCCGCGCTTTGCCGCCAGAGCAATCTGCGGATCGTCAGGAAAGATCCACGTGCCGGGAACGACCATATTTCCTTTGAGGCGAAGAATGGTCTCGTAGACTTTGTTCCACACTGCGAGCGAGATGCCGGTCTTGTCCTTCTTCTCTCCTGGGGCCCATCCCGTCAGCAGATCTTCGTCGTTGAGAAAGAAGCCGCGATACTTGAAGACCGGAGCAGGGAAGGACTCGTTCAGCGATCCCGGAAGTTCAATATGTGTTCGTCGTGCCGGCTCGTGATCGGTCCAGTAATACATGGGATCGACACCGAGATACTCCTGCGAGAACTGGTAGATCGCATAGATGGTGCCGCGCATATCCGCACCGGCAAGCAGCACAACCGTTGTTGGAGTCTTCGCATTCCAATCAGCCTTGTGAACGGAGATAGAGAAGGATTCGGGAGCGGTCAACTCGCTGGGCCTCATCGCTTCGGGAAGCTGGGATTGCTCACCGATCATGATCGTCACTGGGCCTGCATCCTGCTGGCGAGCGACGATCTTCGGTTTCGATCCAAGTACTTTTTCAAAGTCAGAGACGATGTCCTGAGTCGCCTGCTGAATCGGCGCAGGCTCGTTGGGATCGAGAAGAATAGTGACTGTGGGGCGGATGACGATTGAGCCTGCCTTGCTCGAAGGGGAGGACTGCGCTGCGGCAGATGTTCCAAAGGCGACAGCTACGGCAACAAATAGCGCAACCATTCCATAAGCGCAACGGCGACGCTTGTTTCTATCTGACATCTTGTGCAACACCTCAATCAGTAAATCTCGGGACAAAGCGAAATTCTATCGAGATAGCGTTTCCACCTGTTTTTTAATCGGAAGATTAAAAAATATTTCTCAACTCGGCCGATAAGAAAAGCCGATTGACCCCTCATCGGTCGATTGATAATCTACAAACACAACCATGGGTGATGGAGTTCGCCCTAACCGCCTGCGCGGCCTGCGCAAGCTGATGACTCCTACGACATCGTAGGAGGTCCTTTGCAGAAAAATCCCTTGCTGAAGAATCGTGTGGTCTGGTCTGGAAACGAGCAGGCGCATATCCTCGTCGATCTGCTGCGCTGGTTGGTGATTGCTTCGATCGCCGGAGTATTGGCAGGCTCTGCCTCTGCGCTGCTGCTGGCTTCGCTGGAGTGGGTGACCGCGGTGCGTGAGAGCCATAAGTGGATCATTGCACTGCTGCCGCTCGCAGGTCTCTTTGTCGGCTGCCTCTACAAATATCTCGGTACTTCGGTTGAGGCGGGCAACAATCTCATCCTCGACGAGATTCATGACCCCAAGGCAGTGCTGCCGCTGCGAATGACTCCGCTCATCCTGCTGGGGACTGTGATCACGCATCTGTTCGGCGGCTCGGCTGGGCGCGAAGGAACTGCGATTCAAACCGGAGCTTCGCTGGCCGACCAGTTGACGCGACCTCTCGGGTTGAACGCAAGAGACCGCCGCATTCTGCTGATGGCAGGTATCAGCGGCGGTTTCGGCTCGGTGTTTGGAACTCCCCTGGCAGGCGCGATCTTTGGTCTTGAGGTGCTGGCAATTGGTCGCATCGGTTATGACGGTATCTTTCCCTGCTTTGTCGGCGCGTTTGTCGGCGACTTCATCACGCGAGCCTGGGGCATTCACCATACGATCTATCGCGTGACCTCGGTGCCGAAGCTTACCTTTGCAGGATTTCTCTCCGCCATTGCAGCGGGAGCAGCGTTTGGCCTGGTCGGCATGGGCTTTGCCAAGACCACGCACGCGATTGGACATTGGGCCAAGAAGAAGATTGCGTGGGCACCGATGCGGCCTTTCACTGGCGGCGTCATCGTTGCGGTCGCGGTCTTCGCCATCGGCACCACGAAGTACATCGGCCTCGGGATACCGACGATTGTCGCGGCGTTTGCAACGCATCTGCCACCTTACGACTTTGCCGCCAAGTTTCTATTCACCGCGGTGACGCTTGGGTTTGGTTTCAAAGGCGGCGAGGTCACGCCTTTGTTCTACATCGGAGCCACGCTGGGCAACACATTGGCCTGGCTGCTGCCGCTGCCGCCAACGCTGCTGGCAGGAATGGGATTTGTTGCAGTCTTTGCCGGAGCAGCCAACACTCCGATTGCCTCATCGCTGATGGCCGTGGAGCTCTTCGGCGCCGAGGCTGGTGCCTATGCAGCAATCGCCTGCGTGGTGAGCTATTTGTTTTCGGGCCACGCCGGTATCTACCACTCACAGCGCGTCGGCCACAGCAAACATGTAAAGACCAAAGACGAAGAAGGCTTGTCGCTCGCAGGCGTAGCCAAAGACCGTGTGGGGCGGGTAGCCGGCCCAACGGTAGAGATAGGCGCCAACTCTAAATCTTCCCAGTCATAAAACGTGTTAGCTCTTGCCTAACTGCGCTAAGATGGCTCGATGAAACGTAGAGAGGTGTTGCGATATCTGGGCGCTGGTGTGACGGTGCTTCATCCTGGGGTGCGAGTGTTTGCAGAACTGGCAAGCAGCTCCGAGGAAGCCGGCAAGAGCGCGGGCATTTTTTTGAATCAGCTTGGTTATTCTCCTTTTGGCGCAAAGCAGGCAACGGTTCGCTTGTCCGATACAACCCAACGGGAGTTTCAAGTTCGCTCCGTCACTCAGGATGCCGTCGTCTTCAAGGGAAGATTAGGGCAGCCTTTCAGCGATGCAGCGTCGGGCGATCAGACGAGCGTGGCCGACTTTTCGGCATTACGGGCAACGGGTGAGTATGAGCTTCAGGTGGGTAATCTGCCCGGCGATCCATTTCAGATTGCAACGCAACCCTATGCTGGAGCTTTACGGAAGGCGATGCGAGGGTTTTACGGACAGCGTTGCGGTTGTGCTGTCGATCTCGGCGGAGGGTATAAACACCCGGTATGCCACGTCGCGAGCGCTTATCACGCGACCTCGGGCAAGAGCGGCTCGCTAACAAATCACGGTGGATGGCACGATGCCGGTGACTATGGCCGCTATGTGGTGAACTCAGGAATCTCGACCGGCACATTGCTTTGGGCATGGGAGCTTTATCCGCAGGCGCTGCGGCGTCTTTCGTTGGATATCCCTGAGAGCGGCGGCAAGTTGCCGGACTATCTTGCCGAGGTACGGTGGAACCTGGAGTGGATGCTTTCTTTACAGGACACCGATGGCGGCGTCTGGCACAAGCAGACGAGCGAGCACTTCTGCGACTTCATCATGCCGCAGGATGATTCGTTGACCAGCTATATCATCGGCACGGGAGAGGTGCCTTACAAGAGCACATGCGCGACTGGTGATCTAGCCGCCGTTATGGCGATTGCGGCGCGCTGCTATGGTTCCTACGACGCTGCATTTGCGCAGCGGTGTCTCGCCGCAGCACGTAAGGGGTGGGCGTGGGCGGTAGCGCATCCCAACGTGACCTTCAGAAATCCGCCGTCGATCTCGACCGGAGCTTATGGAGATGAACATTGCGGCGATGAGATGTTGTGGGCATCGGCGGAACTTTGGCGTACGACCGGAGAGCCACAGTACGAGAAGGCTTTTCTCTCTGCAATGCCTGCGAACGGCGCAACGCTGACGATCACAGAGCCGGACTGGGGCAATGTGGCTTCGATGGCTTACTGGACGTATGTGCTGGCCGAACGACGTGGCGATCCCGGCGCGAAAGAACGCATTCGTGAGGCGACACTACGTGCAGCGAGCCTGTTGATGGAGCGCAACCGGAAGAACGGCTATGGCAATACGCTTGCGCTGACGGACTACATCTGGGGATCGAACGCCGTGGCAGGAAATCAGTCGCTGCTGTTGTCGATTGCAGATCATCTTCAGGCTGACCAAGCGGCGCGAGAGACGGCGCTGAACAACCTGCACTATATTCTTGGGCGCAACTGCTTTGGGGTGTCGTGGGTGACGCAGGTTGGAATGCGTCCGTTTCAGCATCCTCATCATCGATCCAGCGCGGCGGATGGAATCGCTGCTCCATGGCCGGGTTTGCTCTCGGGCGGACCCAATGCCGGTGGTGGTGACGCCGTAGCGAACCAGATGAAGAAGCAGCCGCCAATGCGTATGTGGCTCGACGACCAGCGGGCGTATTCGTTGAACGAGATCGCGATCAACTGGAATGCACCGCTGGTTTTTTTGCTGGCAGCCGCGAACGCATAGCGGTTGCGGCGTACTGGGACGAGGCAATCCTCTACAATCGAGCGTGTGAGGGACATGACCAGCTATGAGCATAATTCGTCCGCGCAGGAACAAATTCTTAACGTTGAGGATGTGTCTTCTGACTGCTAGCACTATTGCATTGAGTTCCGCCGTCGCGCCTGCCTTTGCTGCAGGCGCGGAGTTTGGACCGTCGAACCCGTTTTATGCGGCGAGCACGCTGCCATTTCAGGCGCCGCCCTTCGACAAGATTAAGGACAGCGACTACCAGCCCGCAATCGAGGCTGGCATGGCGCAGCAACTCGTCGAGATGAAGGTCATTGCCGATAATCCCGCCGCGCCGACGTTCGAGAACACGCTGGTGGCGATGGAAAAGTCAGGCCAGTTGTTTGATCGCGTGATGATGGTCTTCAACGGTGTCACTGGCGCGAACATGGACCCCGAGTTGCAGAAGGTACAGGACATCGAAGCGCCGAAGCTGGCTGCGCACGACGATGCCATCTATCTGGACTCGAAGCTCTTTCATCGCGTCGAGACGATCTATAAGGAGCGTGAATCGCTCAAGCTCGATCCTGAGTCGTTGAAGCTGGTGGACTTTTACTACAAGAAGTTTGTGCACTCCGGCGCGAACCTCTCCGATGACGACAAGGCAAAGCTCAAAAAGCTGAACGAAGAAGAGTCGACGCTCTCGAATGCCTTTATCACCAAGCTGCTGGCGGCTACTAAGGATGCAGCTTATGTGACGACGGACAAGGCTGCGCTGGCGGGGATGAGTGATGCGCAGATTGCGGGAGTGGCCGAAGCTGCGAAGGAGCGCAAGAAGGAAGGCTGGGTGCTTCCGCTGCAGAACACGACGCAGCAACCGGACATGGTCTCGTTGAGCAATCGCGATACACGTAAGGCGCTGTTCGAGGACTCGTGGACACGCGCCGAACGGGGCAACGCAGACGACACGCGCGCAACCATCGCCCGATTAGCACAGGTGCGTGCCGAGAAGGCGAAGCTGCTGGGTTACCCCAACTTTGCAGCGTGGACTCTGGAAAACCAGATGGCCAAAACGCCCGAGGCAGCGCTGAAGTTTATGGATGACCTTGTTCCAGCGGCATCGGCGAAGGCTGCGGCTGAAGCGAAGGATATTCAGGCGGTCATCGACGCGCAGAAGGGCGGCTTTACGCTGGAGCCGTGGGACTGGGAGTTCTATTCGGAGCAGGTGCGCAAGGCCAAATATGATCTCGATGAAGCGCAGGTCAAGCCGTACTTCGAGCTGAACAATGTGCTGCAGAATGGCGTGTTCTATGCCGCGAATCAGCTCTATGGTCTGACGTTCAAGGAGCGCAAGGACATTCCGGTCTACAACCCGGACGTGCGCGTCTTCGAGGTCTTCGATGCGAACGGAAAACCGCTGGCGTTGTTCTACTGCGACTACTTCAAGCGCGACAACAAGAACGGCGGCGCGTGGATGGATGTCTTCATGGGGCAGTCGAAGCTGCTGGGCACGCTGCCGGTGGTCTATAACGTCGCCAACTTCTCCAAGCCCGCACCGGGCGAGCCTGCGCTGCTCAGCTTTACCGATGTGACGACGATGTTCCACGAGTTCGGCCACGCACTGCATGGGATGTTTGCCGATACCGAGTATCCGAGCCTCTCGGGAACCTCGGTGGCACGTGACTTCGTGGAGTTCCCCTCGCAGTTCAATGAGCACTGGGCAAGCTATCCGTCGGTCTTCAAGCACTATGCCAAAAACTACAAGACGGGCGAGCCCATGCCGGACGAACTGGCTGCAAAGATCAAGAAGGCAGCGACGTTCAATCAGGGATATCAGTTGACGGAACTGCTGGCCGCGGCCGAACTCGACATGCAATGGCACACGCTGCCTGCCGATGCTCCTTTACAGGATCCCGATGTATTTGAAAAAGAGGCGCTCAAGAAAACTCATCTCGACATCAGCTATGTGCCTCCGCGTTATCGCTCCAGCTACTTCATGCATATCTGGGGCAACGGTTATGCGGCTGGCTACTATGCGTATCTTTGGACCGAGATGCTGGACGATGATGCGTACCAGTGGTTCGAGGATAACGGCGGCCTGACCCGTGCCAACGGCGACCGCTTCCGCCGCATGATTCTTTCGCGCGGTAATACTGAGGATCTTGCAAAGATGTATGCAACGTGGCTGGGCAAGCAGCCGAATGTCGAGCCGATGTTGAAAGATCGAGGGCTGGAGCCTTCGGGCAAATAACGCTGGAGAGATGCGAAAACTGTCAGCCTTTTTTATTCTGCTGGGCTGACAGCTTCTCCATGACTTTGCGGTAGCGCTCCGGCGGGGCAGGGAGCTGCGAGTCGCGCAGCGCGGCACGATAACCGCCCATGTAGATGGAGTACATGACGGCCAGCGCGCAGCCGACTCCGAAGGCGAAGCCCAGAAAAAAACCGATTGAGGCTGTCCAGGAAAAGGGCATGATTTGAAGTCTATCGCGTATCGGTTTGCCCATGGTGCGATGGATGCTATACCTTTTTTCGATAGGGAATATGGAGGTTTTTGCGTGGCATCGTCTGCTGAACATACGAATCTGGATTCGAGCTTAAGAGAAAACCGGGTATTTGCGCCGCCTGCGGAGTTTGCGGCCAAGGCCCATGTAAAGAGTCTGGAGCAGTATGAAGCGATGTATCGTCGCAGTGTCGAGCAGCCGGAGAAGTTTTGGGCAGAGGCCGCGTCGGAGCTGGAGTGGTTTGCTCCGTGGAACAAGGTTCTCGACGGCGAAGGCAAAGATACGAAGTGGTTTGTCGGCGGCAAGCTGAATCTTTCGCACAACTGCGTCGACCGTCACGCAAAGGGCGCGCGCAAGGACAAGATTGCTCTCCTGTGGGAGAGCGAGCCCGGCGAAGTGCGGCGGCTGACTTACGGCGATCTGCACGAGCAGGTGCAGCGGTTTGCGAATGTATTGAAGGGGCTGGGCGTCAAGCGCGGCGATCGCGTCGCCATCTACATGGGCATGTGTCCCGAGCTTGCGATTGCGCTGCTCGGTTGCGCGCGCATCGGCGCAATTCATTCGGTGATCTTCGGTGGCTTCGCTGCCCACGCAATTGTGGATCGTGTCAATGACTCTGAGTGCGTTGCCGTTATAACCCAGGACACGAGCTATCGGCGTGGCGGCGAAGTGAAGTTGAAGGCGATTGTCGATGAGGCGCTGGAGAAGTGTCCTTCCGTTAAGAACGTCGTGGTGTATCGACGCTCGGGCTCCGAGATCAGGATGAAGGAAGGCCGCGACATCTGGTGGGATGAGGCAATGTTGCAGGCAGAGAAAGAATGCGCGCCGGAGTGGATGGACGCGGAAGACCCCCTCTATCTGCTGTACACGTCGGGCACGACGGGCAAGCCCAAGGGGCTGGTGCATACGACCGGCGGCTACTCCGTGCAGACATACCTGACCAGCAAGTATGTCTTCGACCTGCGTGAGGAAGATGTCTACTGGTGCACGGCGGACATTGGCTGGGTGACCGGGCACAGCTATGTCGTCTATGGGCCGCTGCAGTGCGGCGCGACGGTGATGATGTACGAGGGCGCCCCGAACTGGCCGGAGTGCGACCGTTTCTGGAAGATTATCGACGATCATAAGGTGACCGTCTTTTACACGGCACCGACGGCGATCCGCGCATTTACAAAGTGGGGTAACGAGTGGGTTCATAAGCACTCGCTCGCTTCGCTGCGACTGCTGGGAACGGTGGGCGAGCCGATCAATCCTGAGTCGTGGATGTGGTATCACCGCGAGATCGGCAAGGAGCGCTGCCCCATTGTGGATACATGGTGGCAGACCGAGACCGGCGCCATCATGATCGCGCCGATTCCGGGAGCCGTGCCAGCGAAACCGGGTTCGGCGACTCGGCCATTCTTCGGAATTGTTCCTGAAGTAGTTACAAGATCAGGCGAGCCAGTTCCCGACGGACAGGGCGGCCTGTTGGTAATCCGCAAGCCCTGGCCTTCGATGGCACGCACGATCTATGGCGATCCGAAGCGGTATGAAGAGGCCTACTGGAGCGAGATTCCGGGCAGTTACTTCACCGGCGACGGCGCACGGCGCGATACGGATGGCTACTTCTGGTTGATGGGGCGCGTCGATGACGTGATCAACGTCAGCGGCCACAGGCTGGGAACGATGGAGGTCGAGTCGGCGCTCGTAGCCCATGCAAAGGTGGCTGAAGCTGCTGTCGTAGGCCGTCCCGATGAGATGAAGGGACAGGCAATCGCTGCGTTCGTCACGCTTGAGTCCGGCTACGTAGCCAGCGAGGAGCTGCGACAGGAGCTGCGGCAGTGGGTTGCCAAGGAGATTGGTGCGCTGGCGCGGCCTGACGATCTGCGGTTCACCGACGCTCTGCCGAAGACGCGCAGCGGCAAGATCATGCGGCGACTGCTGCGAGAGTTGGCTGCAACTGGTGAGGTAAAGGGCGATACGACGACGCTCGAAGACTTTGCTGTGATTGCGAAGCTGCGCGAAGGGGAGGAGTGAGAGAGCTCTCTCCGTGTTGCCTAAGAAAAGTCTTAGAGAAGATTATTCGCCGGGCGTGTAGGCAGCGTGAAGTGAAAGGTAGTGCCTCGGATCGGATTGCTGGTGGCCCAGATACGGCCTCCATGCTGGGTTACGATGCTGCGACAGATCGCCAGTCCGAGGCCGGTGCCGCCGAGCGCACGCGAGTCGGACGCATCCACCTGGTGGAAGCGCTCAAAGATCGTCTCCAGTTTGTCGGCAGGAACGCCGCGCCCCTGATCGCTGACTTCGATGATGGCTTCGTTCTCGTCGAGATTGCGAGCGCTCAGGTGAATTGCGCCGCCCGGAAATGAAAATTTAATGGCGTTCGAGATAAGGTTATTGAAGGTCTGAAGGATGCGGTCCGGATCCGCCCAGACATTCACACCGCTTGCATCGAACGTGATCAGGATCTCGGGCTTTGAAATCTCCGCCTGTTGGATACCGGCAGCGCGCCGCATCAGGTCCTCGACATCACACATCACTCGCTGTAATGCATCTTTGCCGCTGCCGATGCGCTCGAGATCGAGGATGTCGTTGACCAGACGGATAAGGCGGTCGGAGTTGTTGATGGCGATGTCGAGCATCTGCCGCGCCTTCCCGGGCCGTTCGGAGAGCACTTCGCTATGCAGCAGTCCGAGTGCTCCACGAATGGAGGTGAGTGGTGTTCGCAGCTCGTGCGAGACCGTGGACACGAACTCGTCTTTCATGCGGTTCAGCGCCTGTCGCTCGGTGGTGTCGGTGAAGGCGACGACGACGCCGATGGCCTTGACCTTGCCGTGGTCGAGCATCTGCGAATCGAGTTGGGGGCGAGCGACGTAGTCGACAGGGAAGCTGGTGCCGTCCTTGCGCCAGAAGACCTCGTCGGAGACGCGCACCGTATCGAAGAGGGAGAGACTTTTGCGGATGGGCGACTCTTCTTTGGGATAGGGCGTGCCGTCGGCGCGAGTGTGATGGATCAGCTCGTGCATCCTGCGGCCCAAGATCTCGTTTTGCCGGTAGCCCAGCATCTGGGCGGCAGCAGGATTGACGATGGTCACTCTGCCTTCGAGATCGAGGCCGTAGATGCCGTCTCCCACCGACTCCAGAATGGAGTCCGACTGGTTGGTGAGATTGCGGAGTCGGCCTTCGACCCTTATCTGTTCGGTGATGTCGACCCCGAAGCCGAGAACGTAGGGTGCGCGCCCCGGCGAAAGAATGAGTTTGTTGCGGTAGGCGACGACCCGGGTCTCGCCGTCAGTGTGGGCGAGATGAAGAAGCCCCTGTGCCTCACCTGTCTGTGCAATCAGGTCGAGATAGTCCTTGAGCAGAGGCTTACCCTCGGGAACGATGAACTCTTCGAGCGAATGGCCGATCATGGCAGCCACCGTTCGCCCAATGGTATCGGCGCCGTGGGAGTTGACTGAGAGAAGAACGCCGCGCAGGTCGTGAGTACAGACCATACCAAGCGAGCCTTCGACGAGCAGGCGATAGCGGGATTCGCTCTCGCGCAGCGTGGCCTCGGCGACTCGCTGTGTGGTGACATCAATACCGGTGGCAATGATGAAGGTGATCTGTCCCTGGGCATCGCGCAGCGCGGTGGCCGTCCAGGCAATGCGGCGCAGACTGCCGTCGCGATGCAGCCACTGGTTTTCGTAGGCGGCGGGAAGCTCGCCCGAGCGTAGCCGCTCGAAGTTTTCAATCGCCTCGGGAATCTCCTGCCGCGGAATGAGCTTGTCCCAGGGATAGCGCCCGACCAGCGTGGTGAAGTCATAGCCGGAGGCGGTCTCGCAGGCGCGGTTGAAGCGGACGATGCGGCCCGCGGGATCGAAGACCGCGACCAGCGCACCTACCGTATCGAGTACTGCCGAGACGAAGTTACGCTCAACCGTCAGCGCCGATTCGACGCGTTGGCGGTAGCGTGCGGCACGATCAATCTGGCGAATCCTGCTGCTAAGCTCGAGTCGGGTGATGACCTGCCGCCCGAGGATGCTCAGGGCCGAGGCCTGCTCCGGCGAGAGTGCGCGGACAGGGGAGTCGAGAATAAACAGCGCTCCGATATTGACGCCGCCGGGCGTAATCAGGGGAACCCCTGCATAGAAGCAATAGTGTCGGCCTTCGAGCAGGATGCCTTCAGGGGTATAGTTGGGGTCGAGTCGCGCGTCTCGGATCTCGTAGAGAGTGTCACCTAAAATGGTCGTCTCGCAGGGCAGACTGCCCAGGGCGACATCCAGTGCGTTTATCCCGAAACGAGACTTCAGCCAGATGCGTTCGCTGCCGATGAGTGAGATTGCCGCCACCGGTGCGTCGCACACCTGGGCCGCCAGCCCGGTGATGTCATCGAGGATGGGATCCGGCGCAGAGTTAAGGGCCTCATATTGATTGAGAGCCTCGATGCGCAGGACTTCGTCTTTGACATGGAGAGCATTCATCTAGCCTCTCGATGGTAGGGGATGCCATAAGTGCTGACACTGCTACTTTTGGGGTAGCAATGCAAGCTACGGTTTCGGTAATGTGCAGCACTCGCCTGCTGCGGGAGGCTCATCGGCACTCGCGTCCAGGGCCACCTTCCAGCTTCCATCCGCCACCTTTTTCCACATGGTGATGTATCGTCCGGAGATGACAACGGGCTGGCCATTTTTGTCCTTGGAGTGGCCCTCGTAGTGTCCCCAGGTGAAGCCCATGTCGTTCGACGGACCCATCTGTGCGCCCTGCGGTTGCCAGGTGAGTTGATAGGTCTTGGGGTCCCATTGCGCTTGTGCTGCAATGGCGGCGCGACCCATCACAGCGGGTCGGCCATTGTTGAGCGTGACTGCATCATCGGCGAACCAACTGGCGAACGCCTTACCGCCGCCCTCTGCGACCGCCTTCTGAAACTTGCCGTCAAGCTCCAACAAGAGTAAGACACCGGGGGAGAGTGTGGGCTGCACGAGCGGGCTGATGATAGTGGCCGATGGCTTGGACAATGGATCGAAGCCTGGAGTCGCAGCATCGGGGCCAGTCTGGGCTTTAAGAGGAAGTGCGACAGCTGCACACAGAACAAAAACAATTCCAGAGATCGATAGGCGCTGCATAGAAATTATGCTACCAGCCGATGAAGAAGTCGGCGGATGATTGCGGACAGGTAAATGTCGAACTGCCAAGGATTAAGGTTGGCAGCAGATATTCTCATCTTGGGCAGAGCTTATAGAAGTACAAAGGCAGGCCGGACTTCAGCGCTGCCCTTGTATCTTTGACTTGGCATTCACGGCTTTGAGTGCGCGAACAAGAGGCTTACCGGATTACATGGCCGGCGGGTGGTGAGGATCGATGTGGCTGGTATCCCCGTCATGGGCAGACTTCTGGCCCTTGTTTCCGGAAGGGTTGACCGAGTCACGCAACTCTTTCGACGGCTTGAAGAAAGGGACGCGCTTTGCCGGAACCTCGACCTTCTCGCCGGTCTTCGGATTGCGTCCGGTACGGGCGTTGCGTTGGCGGGTGCGAAAGCTACCGAAGCCACGAATCTCGATCTTATCGCCGGATTTGAGTGCGCCGATGACGGCCTCGAAGAGGGTATCGACGATGACCTCTCCATCGCGGCGGGTGAGGTCGCCAAGGGCGGTCACTTTGTCTACGAGGTCTGCTTTGGTCATGAGCGGGTTCCTTTCGTACTGGGAGGGCCTGAAGTTATGATGCGATATTTGATGCAAAATACTTCGTTCTCGTTGATTGTAGACGGGATGGAGGCGGTTCGCCGCCTAAAATGTACTGAAAAATCTTGAAGCAATATGAAAAGACATGAGATGCCAAAACCGCCCCGTTGGTCACACGAAAGTAGAAAAAGACCCCAATTTTCTTTGGGGTCTTTTGTAATCCGGCGTCAAGACGTCTGCAAAGGTGGCAGGACGGTCTGTTACTTCCACATAAAGTAGAAGCCGGGGGAGTGGTTCAGTAGCTGCCCGGGATTGGTGAACAGGTCGTCGGCATCTCCACTGAGCAGTGCCAGCAGGCCGCCTTTGTTCTTTGGCGGGCGCACGATGCTCGGCTCCCCGGAGATTCCCACGCTGCGCGCGGTGTCGATCAGGGCAGTGCGGAAGCCTCCTACCTTATCGATCAGGCCGAGCGGAAGCGCTTGTTCACCGGTCCAGACTTGGCCCGTAGCAAGCGGCTTGATCTTATCGTCCGTGGTGTGCCGTCCGGTGGCGACGTCGTGGATGAACTGTCCATACATATTGTCGACCAGCGACTGAAAGTAGGCCTGCTCCTTCGGTGTGGCGTCGCGGCTAGGGTCGCCTGCGTCCTTGAGTTCTCCGGCGTGGATGACGACGCTCTTCAACTTGGCCCAGTGCATCAGGTCGCCGTAGTTGGTCCACTCCATAATGACGCCGATGGAGCCGACGACCGAGGCATCATTGGCATAGATCTTGTCGCAGCCGCTGGCGATGTAATAGGCGCCTGACGCGCCCACCGACTCGACCGAGGCGATGATCTTCTTGTGGTTCTCCTGCCGAACGCGAAGTACCTCGTGATAGATCTCCTGCGAGGCGGCCGCGCCCCCGCCGGGAGAGTTGATATGCAGGATGATTGCCTTAACTGAGGAGTCTTCACCGAACTTGCGGAGCTGGGTGTTGATATCGTCCGGCGACAGGATGACGCCATTAATGTCGATGACGGCGATGTGGCTTCCGCCTCCCAGGTCGAGTCCGGCTGTTCCCGTCGCCGAACGTACCGTCATCCACACCATAAAGGTAAACAGCAGAACGGCGGCAGCCACCGAACCCGCAATGATGCCAATGTAGAACCACGGCGAGCGCCTCCGCGGAGCAACATATGGCATGGGATAGCCCTGATAGGGAGGGGAGTAGGGCTGCGGAGGAGCAGCAGTATAGGAAGGTGGAGGAGGCGGTGGCGGTGGTACGAAATCTTCCGGCATGGTGAGGAGTGTAGCAAAGACAACCCAACCGTAGCGTATGGGGCAAATTTTGCTCCCATAATTAGGGTTAGCTGCGTCTAAAAATATGTTTGTGCGTCTAAATATTGCAGTATGATGAACGACGGTAGTTTTGATTGTTACCGCTGATTCTTTGCATGTTCTAAATTCCCGGTTTGGTCGAAAGTTCGGTAGTCTGATGTCGCATCCCCAGCTAAGTATTGTTATTCCGGCGTTTAACGAGGGAGCGCGCATCGAGGCGGCTCTCGAACGAGTGACTTCGTGTATCGCGGCGCGAGGGTGGGACGCTGAGATTCTGGTCGTCGATGACGGTTCGAAAGACAATACAGCGGCGATTGTGCAGCTCTGGATGCAAGATAATCCACGCCTTCATCTGATTCAGAATCCCGGAAACAAGGGCAAGGGCTACTCTGTACGCAACGGTTTGCTGCAGGCCGCCGGCGAAATTGTGATGTTTACCGATGCCGATCTGTCCGCTCCCATGGAGGAGGCGGAACGCCTGATCGCTGCTCTGGCCGCCGGGGCCGATGTGGCGATTGGTTCGCGCTGGATGGACAGGACGCGACAAACAATTCATCAGCCGCTTTATCGCCAGTTCTTCGGACGATGTTTCAACTGGGTCACGCGCGCTGTGATGGGCCTTCCTTTTAAGGACACGCAGTGCGGCTTTAAAGCCTTCCGGCGTTCTGCCGCGCAGACGATCTTCCGCCTGCAGACCATTGAGCGCTGGGGCTTCGATCCTGAGATTCTTTTCATCGCCCGCAAGTTGAAGTATGTCGTTCGCGAGGTGCCCGTCACCTGGGGACACGACGAGCGTAGCCGTATGAGCTATCTGAAAGATGGCCTCAAGATGCTTGAGGATATGGCGAAGATTCGTGCCAATTCGCTGGCTGGACGATACGACGAGGCGATCGCTGCGATGAAGGACACCAGCACGATGGTCACCGCTCCGGTAGAGCATGTCACCAAGGTGAGCGCCGAGGTCCGTTAGGAAGGCTTTTCGGATTCCTGCTGCACTCTCTCTATTTCTACAATCTTCTGTCTTCGGCTGCCATTTTGGCGGTTCTGCGCGTTTCTGTATGCCCGGTGACGCGAAGGTTGTATGGGCTGTCCGGATTGTGGGACAGACGGTTGGTTCCTCTCTTGCTACCGTGATAATTGGATACTGATCCGCTTGTATCGCTCCTTTTGCATGTTGAACGCCTTGATCCCTTCCATCTTTAACAAAATATAAGGAGCTGTATGCGTCTTCAGATCTCCCGTCGTGGGATCGCCGTGGCACTTGGATTTGGAGTAAGTCTTGTTCTAGCAGGTTGCGGAGCAGGGGGAGTGGCACCGGGAGGTACAGGAGCTACAGGCTCCGGTTCGACGACTGGTTCAAGTTCTGGTTCAAACTCCAGTTCAGGATCTGGATCGACCTCCGGCACAGGGACAGGATCTACGTCAGGCTCAGGTTCTAACTCAGGCTCCGGTTCGAGCGGTGGTAGCTCGAGCATCGTGCTCACAGGTCTGGTGCATAGCGGCCAACAGCCCATCTCCGGATCTTCGGTTGATCTCTATGTGGCAGGCACATCAGGCTACGGTACCGGCTCGGTATCTCTTCTCAGCGGATCGGTGACTACAGGCAGCGACGGAAGATTCACCATGTCGGGCAGCTTAAGCTGTCCGTCTGCTAATTCACAGGTCTATGTTGTGGCGACAGGCGGCGATGCAGGCGCAGGCGATAACAACAGTACGGTTTTGATGGCGGCACTGGGCAATTGCAGCGACCTCGGTAGCGATGTCGTGGCCGATGTGAGTGAGATCTCGTCAATGGCTGCGGTTTATGCGTTGTCTCCATTTATGACGCCGGGAACCGCGGCGGTTGGGACCAGCAGCACGAACATCAACGGACTTGTGAACGCATTTTCCACGGTCAACAACCTAGTTGATCCCGCGCAGGGAACGGCCCGCACGACTACTCCTGCCGGAAACGGCGTTGTGCCGCAGACGAGGATCAACGCGCTCGCCAACATCATGGCGGCTTGCGTCGTTACCAAGGGCGACGGAGCTTGTTCGCAGCTTTTCTCGCTGGCCACGCCGCCGGGCGGAACGACGCCAACGGATACGCTGTCGGCGATGCTCGATATTGCGCTCAACCCCGGAAATAACGTTGCACAACTCTCTGCGGTGCAGTCTGCCACGAAAGTCTTTCAGCCTGCGCTTGCTGGTGCGCCTTCCGATTGGACGCTCAGCATCGAGTACACCGGCGGCGGACTTAATCTCCCGCAGCTTCTGGCCGTCGACGGCTCGGGCAATATCTGGGTCCCGAACTCGGCAGGGTTTCCCGGAGTTCTCAGCGAATTCAGTCCCGTGGGAGCGCCGCTCTCCGGAGCCAATGGTTTTACGGGCGGCGGCCTCAATGAGCCTTTCGCTGTCGCTGTGGATACGTCCGGCAATATCTGGAGCGCCAACTATGCAGGTGGTGTAAGCGAGCATACCTCGGCGGGTGTTCCACTCTCAGGGACCTTGGGTTTCACCTATTCTGGTTTGGTCAATCCGGTAGCCCTGGCCATCGACACGGTGGGAGATGTCTTTACTGCGAACTCCAACAACACCGTTACCAAGCTGAACCCCAGTGGAACGCCGGTAGCGCAGATTACTGGTGGACTCAACAACCCTTACGCTGTCGCCATCGATACAGCGCAGAACGTATGGGTGGCCAACTACGGAGCAAACAGCATCTCGAAGTTCAACAACGCAGGCGCTCCTTTCAGCGCCTCCGGTTATACCGGAGGGATGTCGCAGCCTTCGGGGATTGCCATCGACAGGAACGGCAATGCCTGGGTGGCGAACTTCAACAGAGCCTCTGTCTCCGAACTTAGCAGCACGGGAGTGCTGCTCTCGGGCAGTAGCGGCTATGCGACCTCTGCTCCTGCCAGTTCGGTGGCTATCGATGGCGACAATACGGTCTGGACTGCCAACACGGACGGCTCCATCAGTCGCCTGTCGGCATCGGGAGGCAGTATCTCGCCGCTCAAGACGGGCTATGTCTCACCCGCAGCGACCGCCGAGGTGGGCATTGCGCTCGATGCTTCGGGGAATGTCTGGACCACGGACGACACTCTTGGAGCCGGAAACGGCAGCATCTTCGAGTACATTGGCGCGGGCGCGCCGACGGTGACGCCGTTGCAGTTCGCGGTCAAAAACAAGACAATCGGCAGACGGCCTTAGGCGGCTTCTCCGCGAGAGAGCATCATGGCACAATACCTTATTGGCCGGGGGTGCTCTCTCTTTGCTGCGATCTGCGCTGATTGCTCTATCTCAAAATAAGAGCTTGCGAGCTTTCTCTGAGCGTTCCGCGCTGGGACGCAGGCTCTCCGGAAGATTTATCGCCGGGATGGCAATCAGCGACGCGCTGGCCGCTTGCCAACATGTTAATCGTGAGGGCATCGCCGTCAGTCTCGACTCGCTGGGAGAAAGTGTAACCACCGAGTCCGAAGCCCGCGCCTCTGCCGCCATCTACCACCAGCTACTCGACGCTATCCATGAGGGCGGATTGAACGCCAACGTCAGCGTCAAGCTCTCGCAGATGGGCATGGACTTCGATCCGGCCCTGGCCGAGCGCGTCGTCGGCGAGATCGTCGAGCGTGCCGACACTGCTGGCTCCTTCGTCCGCATCGACATGGAATCGTCTGCTTATACCGAGGCCACCATCGCTATCACCGAGCGGTTGGCGGCCCGTTATCCCGGGAGCGTGGGCACGGTGTTGCAGGCGTACCTCTACCGTACTGCCGAAGACGTGGAGCGTCTGCTGGGGCAGGGAATTCGTATTCGACTTTGCAAGGGTGCCTACAAAGAAGGGCCAGCCGTCGCCTTTCCGACGAAGGCTGAGGTAGATGCCAATTATGTTCGATTGATGAAGCGCATGGTCACCTACTCGCGAGAGGGCAAGGGCGTCTTCTGCGGAATCGCAACCCACGACGAGGCCATCATCGAGGAACTGCTTGCCTTCGTTCGCACCAGCAAAGTGCCGCAGAGCGCCTTTGAGTTTCAAATGCTTTACGGGATACGGCGTGACCTGCAACGTCAGTTGGCCGAAGACGGATTCGGCGTCCGTGTCTATATTCCCTTCGGCCCGGAGTGGTACCCCTACTTCATGCGGCGGCTGGCGGAACGCCCCGCCAATCTTCTCTTCCTTCTCCAGAA